>NZ_CP128170.1:3002420-3604840 GCF_030347395.1 Microbacterium sp. ET2 | reverse complement strand
GTGCAGGCCAAGACGGACGCCGAGGGCGGCGAGGTCACCAGCGACGAGATCTGGCGCATCTTCACCGACGAATACCTGCCCGCTGCGGAGCCCGACGACCGCTGGGGCCGTTTCGAACTCTTGAGCACCCGCACCCAGAGCGACATGTCCGGTGACGTCGTCCTCGAGGTGTCGCTGCGGGACGGTGACGAGCGTGTCGCGGCTTCCGGTCATGGGAACGGACCGGTCGCGGCCTTCCTGGAGGTCATCCGGGCGCAGGGCTTCGACGTGACCCTCTACGACTACGTCGAGCACGCGTTGAGCTCGGGCGGCGATGCGCAGGCCGCGGCGTACATCGAGCTGCAGGTCGACGGCCAGCGCCTCTGGGGTGTGGGCATCGACGGGGACATCTCGACGGCATCGCTCAAGGCGATCGTGTCGGGTGTGAACCGGGCGATCCGCACGCGTCAGCAGGCGGGAGTGCTCGCCGGGGTGTGAGCTTCTCTCACGGCTTGATGATCGGGATCCCGGTGGTCTCCACCGCGACCTTGCGGCGGTACAGCGCCCGCTGCTCGGGCAGGGAGATGTCGAAGATGACGGCGAGGAGCCGGATGACGGCGGTCACCGCGATCCCGATGATCGCCGCCACGACGAGGGTCGCACCGAAGGCGTGCGCCAGGGCGAGCGCCGAGCACCCGACCGCCGCGGCGACCGCATAGAGCGAGCCGACGTGCATGATGGCGATCGGCACACCCATCAGCATGTCGCGGAGGATGCCGCCACCCACCGCAGCGCAGACGCCGACGAACACCGCGGGGACGACGGGGAGCCCGAGTGCCAGGGCCTTGCTGGTGCCGAACGCGCCGAACAATCCCATCGACAGGGCGTCCAAGCCCACGATGACGGCGTTCAGGCGCGCGAACAAGCCCGACAGCAGCATCCCGACGAGGGCTGCGACCGTCGCGGTGATGAGATACCAGTTGCTCTGGAGAGTGACCGGGGTGGTGTTCAGCAGCAGATCGCGGATGAGCCCGCCGCCCATCCCGAGCACGACGCCGATGATGGCCACACCGAGGAAGTCCAGCCGGCGCTGTCCCCGGAAACCCGATGCGAACAACGCCCCCTGGATGCCGCCGAGCCCGACTGCTGTCAGGTCTGCCCACAGCGGAATCACGAAGAGCGGCTCGTCCACGCGTCCATTCTGGCCCGGCGGACGCGATAATCGAGTGTGCCCACCTATCGCGACGAGGTCGTGGTCCTGCGCACCCACAAGCTGGGGGAGGCGGACCGCATCGTCACCGCCCTCGGCCGCCGCAGCGGCAAGATCCGCGCCGTCGCGAAGGGCGTGCGTCGCACGTCCTCGCGTCTCGGCGCCCGCCTCGAGCCCTTCATGGTCGCCGATGTGCAGTTCTCACGCGGCCGTTCGCTCGACATCGTGCAGCAGGCCGAGTCGCTCGGCTCCTACGGCGCCGACATCTCGCAGCACTACGACCGCTACACCGCCGCCCACGCGATGGTGGAAGCCGCCGACCGCCTGGGCGACGCCGAAGCCGCCACACCGCATTACCTGCTGTTGGTCGGAGGTCTGCGTGCGCTCGCGCGCGGGGATCACTTGGCGCGCAGCATCCTGGATTCCTACCTCCTGCGGGCTATGGCCCTCGCCGGCTGGGCACCGGGTCTGAGCGAATGCGCGCGCTGCGGCGCGCCCGCGCCGCACGACCAGTTCGTCGCGCAGCTCGGGGGCATCGTGTGCGCCGCCTGCGCTCCCACCGGTGCTGCGCGCATCGATCCCGCCACGATCGGGCTCCTCACCGCACTGATGACGGGGGAGTGGGAGATCGTCGACGCGGCGTCCGCGCACTCCGCGAGTTCGGCGTCCGGGCTCATCGCCGCGTACGCGCAGTGGCATCTCGAACGCGGCATCCGCTCCCTCCAGCACGTCGAGGCCGTCCGATGACGCCGAAGCCCTACACCCATCGCGACGCGGTGCCCTACCGGCCGCTCGATTGGACAAGCGTCTCTCCGCCGGCGTTCCCTGGTGCCGTGCCGCGCCACGTCGCGATCGTGATGGACGGGAACGGTCGCTGGGCCAACCGCCGGGGACTGACTCGGGTGGAAGGCCACAAAGCGGGAGAAGAGGTGCTCCTGGATGTCGTCGCCGGCGCCATCCAGGCTGGAGTGCGGCACCTGAGCGTCTACGCGTTCTCGACCGAGAACTGGGCCCGGTCGCCCGATGAAGTCCGCTTCCTCATGGGGTACAACCGGGATGTGCTGCACCGACGCCGTGACCAGCTGAACGAGTGGGGCGTGCGGATCCGCTGGGCGGGGCGCAAGCCCCGGCTGTGGACCTCGGTGATCAAAGAGCTGCAGTTCGCCGAGCGATTGACCGCCGGCAACGACGTCCTCACGCTCACGATGTGCATCAACTACGGCGGCCGCATCGAGCTGGTCGACGCCATGCGCGCCATCGCCGGCGAGGTCGCTGCCGGGCGGATGCGCCCGTCGGCGATCAACGAGAAGGTCATCCGCCGCCATCTCTACCAGCCCGATATGCCCGACGTCGACCTGTTCATCCGCTCCAGCGGCGAGCAGCGCACCTCGAACTTCCTCCTGTGGGAGTCGGCGTACGCGGAATTCGTCTTCCTCGACACGCTATGGCCGGATTTCTCCCGCGAGCACCTCTGGCGGGCGATCGATCTGTATCTCGACCGCGACCGTCGCTTCGGTGGAGCTGTCGATCAGCCGACATCCGATATCGCACATCACGATCCGCAGGAATAGCGCGGTGGCCGCGGATGGTTGTGGTCGATATGACTGAACCCCTCCGGCTCGACGTATGGAGCGACATCGCCTGCCCGTGGTGCTACATCGGCAAGCGCAACCTCGAAGCGGGCCTCGCCCAGACCAGGGCCGATGCCGAGCCGCCCGAGGTGGAGATCGTGTACCACTCCTACGAACTCGCCCCCGACACCCCGCCGGACTACGACGGCAGCGAAGTGGACTACCTCGCCGAGCGGAAGGGCGTGAGTCGCGAGCAGGCCCAGCAGATGATCGACCGCGTGACCGAGGTCGCGCAGGGGTCGGGGCTGGCCTACCGCTACGATCTGCTGCACCACGCCAACACCGGCAAGGCCCACCGTCTGCTGCACTTCGCCAAGGAGAACGGCCGACAGCTGGAGCTCGTCGAACGCCTCATGTCGGCGTACTTCACCGAGGGGCGGCACGTCGGCGAGGACGACGAGCTGGTGCGGCTCGCGGTGGACGCGGGTCTCGACGCCGACGCGGCACGGGAGGTCCTCGCCACGGACCGGTTCGGGCTGGAGGTGCGACGAGACCAGGCTCAAGCGCAGGCCTATGGCATCACAGGCGTTCCGTTCTACGTGATCGACGGCACCTATGGCGTGTCCGGCGCCCAGCCCGCGGACGCCTTTGCGCAGATCCTGCGCCAGGTGTGGTCGGAGCGCCGTTCGTCCCCCGAGACCGAACCGGCCGCAACCGCCTGAGACCCCGGTCGCCGGCTCGGACTCAGCGGGGGAGGTTGTCCTCGATGACCGAGACGATGGCGGGGTCGTCGGGCTTGATGTTCGGGCGGAAGCGGTGCACCTGGCCCGCGGGCGTGATGAGGAACTTCTCGAAGTTCCAGATGATGGGGCCCTTCTTGCCCTCGAGGTCCTTGGCTCGCTTCAGCGCCTTGTACACGGGCGCCGCGCCGTTGCCGTTGACCTTCACCTTCTCCTGGATCGGGAAGGTGACACCCCAGGTCGCGGAGCAGTACTCGAGGATCTCCTGCATCGATCCCGGCTCCTGGCCCATGAACTGGTTGCAGGGGAAGCCGAGGACGATGAAGCCTCGGTCGCCGTAGGTGCGCTGAAGCTCCTCGAGCTGCTCGTACTGAGGTGCCAGGCCACAGCGAGAGGCGACGTTGACGACCAGCACGACCTGGTCGGCGTAGTCGCCGAGCGTCGCCGTGCCGCCGTCAGCGGTCGTGAACGGGATGGAACGCAGATCGGTGACGGTGGCTTCGGAGGTCATATCCCCAGGCTAAATCCGCTTTCGCGACCCCGGCCGCGAGGATGGGAGAATACAGAGGTGTCACTCGCCGTCGCCCCAGCCCCGACCCTTCGGATCGGTCCGCTGACCCTGGACGCACCGGTCGTGCTCGCGCCGATGGCCGGTATCACCAACACCGCCTTCCGCCGTCTCTGCCGGGAATACGGTGCCGGTCTGTACGTCAGCGAGATGATCACCTCACGCGCCCTGGTGGAGCGCAATGCCACCACCATGCGTCTGATCACCCACCACGCGTCCGAGGTCCCGCGCTCGATCCAGCTGTACGGTGTCGACCCCGTCACCGTCGAAGCCGCCGTGAAGCTCCTCGTCGAAGAGGACCGCGCCGACCACATCGACCTGAACTTCGGCTGTCCGGTGCCGAAGGTCACCCGCAAGGGCGGAGGCGCGGCGCTTCCGTGGAAGCGCGATCTGTTCCGCGACATCGTCACCCGCGCGGCACGCGCCGGGGGAGACATCCCGGTCACGGTCAAGATGCGCAAGGGCATCGACGACGACCACCTGACCTATCTCGAGGCGGGGCGGATCGCAGAGGACGCCGGCATCTCCGCTGTCGCACTGCACGCCAGGACGGCATCCCAGTTCTACTCGGGCACGGCCGACTGGGCGGCGATCGCGGCGCTGAAGGCGGCCGTCACCAGCATCCCGGTTCTCGGCAACGGAGACATCTGGTCGGCCGATGACGCGGTACGGATGATGGCCGAGACCGGATGCGACGGGGTCGTCGTCGGCCGCGGATGTCTCGGCCGTCCCTGGCTGTTCGGCGACCTCGCCCGCGCCCTCGGCCGGGACGGCAGTGCGCCCGGGGAGCCCGTCGATGCCACCCTGGCGTTCGTCGCCCGGGCCTTCCGACGCCACGCCGAGCTTCTCGTGGAATTCTTCGACGACGAGGGCCGGGGATGCCGCGACATTCGCAAGCACGTCGCGTGGTACTTCAAGGGGTATCCGGTCGGAGGCGACACCCGGGCTCGGCTGGCGACGGTGTCCACGCTCGAGGAGATCGACGAACTCCTGGCGACCCTCGACCTCGGCGCCCCGTACCCGGGCGCGGCCGCCGAAGGCCAGCGCGGCCGCGCCGGAACACCCAAGCGGCCGGCGCTTCCGGACGGCTGGCTCGACTCCCGTGACATCGGCGCCGACGCCTCCACCGCCCTCGCCGAGGCCGAGCTCGATCACAGCGGTGGCTGACCCGGTGGTGGCATTGCCGGCGAGCGGGGACGCGGCGGGTGTCGCCTCGCCTGCGGCCTGGAGCGGTGGGGCGGGACTCGGCGTGGCCCCTGGCCGGCCGAACGGCTACGACGACGGGGACGCCGAGCGCTTCCACACCGAGACCCATCGCTCTCAGCGCGACGACTTCGCCCGGGATCGCGCCCGCGTGCTCCACTCCGCGGCGCTGCGGCGCCTGGCCGCCAAGACACAGGTGCTGAGCCCGGCGAGTCCGGCGGATTTCGCCCGCAACCGGCTGACGCATTCGCTGGAGGTCGCTCAGGTGGGCCGCGAGCTCGCGACCGCGTTGCGGCTTTCGCCCGATGTCGTCGACACCGCGTGCCTCAGCCACGACCTCGGACATCCGCCCTTCGGCCACAACGGAGAGCGAGCCCTCAACGACTGGGCCGACGACATCGGCGGCTTCGAAGGCAACGCCCAGACCCTCCGCATCCTCTCGCGACTCGAACCGAAGGTGTTCGACGCCGCCGGACGAAGTGTCGGGCTGAATCTCACCCGTGCGAGCCTCGACGCCACGTGCAAGTATCCCTGGACCGCCGATCATCCGGTGCCCGACCCCGGTGGCCGGCTGAAGTTCGGCGTCTACCCTGATGACGAGCCGGTGTTCCGCTGGATGCGCGAGGGCGCCCCGGGGCGGGTGCGGTGCATCGAGGCCGAGGTGATGGATCTCTCGGACGACATCGCCTACTCGGTCCACGACTTCGAAGACGCCGTCGTCAACGGCTACCTCGACCCCGCTCGACTCGCCGACCCCGCCGAGCACGAGGGTCTTCTCACCGCCATCCAGACGTGGGTGGGCTTCGACTTCGCCCGCGACGAGCTGGCCGATGCGCTGTACCGGCTCATGCGTCTTGCGGAGTGGATCACCGAGTTCCGCGGCACCCGGCACGATCTCGCACGGCTGAAGAATTTGACCTCGGATCTCATCGGCCGCTTCGCCCGAGCGGCGACGACGGCCACGCGTGATGCGTACGACACCTCCGTCCTCACCCGGTACCGCGCCCACGTCGTGGTGCCGCGCGTCATCGAGGCTGAGATGGCGGTTCTGAAGGGCATCATCGGCGCGACGGTGGTCTCGATCGACGGACGCAAGACCCTGTACAAGGAGCAGCGTCGCGCGCTCAAGCGTCTCGCAACGGCGCTGTGGCACGAACCGGCGCACCTCGACGCCATGCATGCCGAGGACTTCGCCTCCGCCGAGACGGATGGCGCCCGGCGACGGGTCATCGTCGATCAGGTGGCGAGCCTCACCGACCAACTCGCCATCGCCTGGCACACGCGCCTGGTGGGCGAGATCGACGCCGCCGCGCTGGGCATCTGGGCTCCCGGTTCGCGGCGCCCGACGGCGGGCCCGGTGGCACGCTGATGGCAGGGCGCATCCGCCAGGCCGATGTGGAGGAAGTGAAGGCACGCACCAACATCGGTGACATCATCGGCGAGCGGGTGGCGCTGAAATCCGCGGGCGTCGGGTCGTTGAAAGGTCTCTGCCCGTTCCACGACGAGCGCAGCCCGAGCTTCCACGTCCGCCCCCAGGTCGGCTTCTACCACTGCTTCGGGTGCGGCGAGTCCGGAGACGTGTACACCTTCCTCCGGAAGATGGACCATGTGTCGTTCACCGAGGCGGTCGAACGTCTCGCGGGACGGATCGGGTACGCGCTCCACTACGAGGACGGGGGTGCCGCACCCGAGACGACCGGACGCAGCCGCCTCTACGCGGCCAACGCGGCGGCGGGGGAGTACTTCCGCTCCCAGCTCGTCACCCCCGAGGCCGCCGCGGCCCGCACCTTTCTCGGGGAGCGCGGTTTCGATGCCGGCGCGGCCGCGCACTTCGGCGTGGGATACGCGCCCCGGGGGTGGTCGCACCTGATGGACCACCTGACCGCCCAGGGCTTCAGCCGCGAAGAACTCACCACCGCAGGGCTGGTCTCTCAGGGACAGCGGGGCGTCTACGACCGGTTCCGCGGCCGTCTCGTCTGGCCGATTCGAGACGTCACCGGGCAGGTGATCGGCTTCGGGGCTCGGAAGCTCTACGAGGACGACGGCGGCCCGAAGTACTTGAACACTCCGGAGACCCCGATCTACCGCAAGGCGCAGGTGCTCTACGGACTCGACCTCGCCAAGCGCGACATCTCCCGCGATCATCGCGTGGTCGTCGTCGAGGGGTACACCGACGTGATGGCCTGCCATCTCGCCGGCGTCACCACCGCCGTCGCCACCTGCGGCACGGCGTTCGGAACCGATCACATCACGGTGCTCCGGCGGGTGATGGGCGACGACAGCGCGGCGGGCGAGGTGGTCTTCACCTTCGATCCCGACGCCGCAGGCCAGAAGGCGGCGCTTCGCGCCTTCGGCGACGAGAAGCGGTTCGCCGCCCAGACGTACGTCGCGGTCGCGCCCGAGGGACTGGATCCGTGCGATCTGCGCATGTCGAAGGGGGATGCCGCGGTGCGCGCTCTCATGGACCACAAGGCGCCCATGTTCGAGTTCGTGATCGATCAGCGGTTGGCCGGGTTCGACCTCGCGACCGTGGAGGGGCGCGCGGGAGCGCTCGGCTCCGCGGCGCCGATCGTGGCCGAGATCCGCGACCCCGCGCTCCGGCCGGGCTACACGCGGGTCCTCGCCCGAAGGCTCGGGCTCGATCTGGGGGAGGTCTCCGCCGCCGTCGAACGTGCGGCGCGCGGCGCCGGCCGCGATCGCGCCGGCGAACCCCGAAGCAGGAATGCGCGTGAGATCGAGGCGGAGCGCGCGGGTGCGCGCGGCGGAGGTCCTGGCGAGGACCGTCCGCCGTCGGGGGACGAGCATCAGGTACGTTCCAGCGTGGCGACCCTCCCTCGCACAGCCGACGCCGCGCTCGAGCGCGACGCCCTCACGGGTTTCCTGCAGTTCGGGCATCGGATCGACGCCGCGCTCCGAGGCCGCGCCCTCGCGCAGCCCTTCCGGGTGCCCGCTCTCGAGGCCGTGCGTCAGACCCTCGCGGTGGTCCCGGACCTGGATCGGATGGGGTGGGCGGCGGATGCGGTCTCGGAGGTGCGCGAGCCGTATCGGTCGCTCGCTGCGGAGCTCCTGACCCGCGCCTTCCCCGCGCTGACCGACGACGCCGCCGTGGCCTCCACGGCCGATCTCGCACGCCGCGTCGTGCTCCGCGGCATCGAAGACGAGAAGCGCGAACTGCTCCGCGCCATCCAGCGGGTGGCCCCCGAGTCCGAGGAAGGCCGCGCTGTCCGTCTGCGGCTGCGCGAACTCGACCACGATCGACAGGTCATCACCGCCGAAAGCTGAACTGTGGTCGCCCATAGCCCGGTGACCGGGCATGATGGGGCTATGGCCCCGCCACGAGACGGTGACGTCGCGATCCACAGCCGTGATCTCTCCCTGGCATGGAACCCCCGCCCCGGCGCTCTGCGGGTGGTCGAAGGCGTGACGTTCCAACTGCCGCGGGGCCGCACGCTGGCGGTCATGGGGCCGACGGGTGCGGGCAAGTCCAGCCTGGTGACGACGCTCGCCGGGCTCGCCCCCGCCGATCTCGGTGTCGTCGGCGGCGACGCCTCGGTCGAGGGCATCTCGGTCCGCCGTCCCGGCCGCAAGCATCGTGTTCTGACGTATGTGGCGGGCTACCTGCCCCAGAGCGCCGGAGCGAAACTCCCCGCGCGGCTGACGGTGTCCGAGACGATCGCCGAGCCGGTGACGAGCCGCGATCGACGGGTCAATCAGCGGGCGCTGTCGATCAGGGTCGCCGCGCTGCTGGACGAGATGATGCTGCCGCTGGGGGCGGCGGCGAAATACCCCTACGAGCTCAGCGCAGGCATGCGCCAGCGCGTCGCGTTCGCGCGCGCCCTCATGCTCCAACCGAAGGTGTTCCTCGCCGACGAGCCCTTCGCGAACATGGACGTCGAGGTGCGTCGGGCGGCGCACGACGCCATTGCGCGACGTCGCGATGACGTCGGCATGGCCAGCGTCATCGTGACCAACGAGGATGACGTGGCACGTGAGCTCGACGCGCACGTGCTCGTCCTGCGCGGAGGCCACCCGGTCGCCGCCGGTCCCCATCTCGATGACCTGCTCTGGACGCCCGGCGGCGCGGACGATCATCGGCGTGCTGCCTCCTGACGTCGCTCTGCTGTCGGATGTCACGGGTACCCCTCAGCGTTTGCTAGCATGGTCGGGTTGCCCGCGCCGCGGCGCGGGGACATTCCTCCATAGCTCAATTGGCAGAGCAATCGGCTGTTAACCGATAGGTTCTTGGTTCGAGTCCAAGTGGGGGAGCGCAAACGGCCCGGGGCTCCACCCCCGGGCCGTTTCTTCCAGTTCGGGGACGGCCTCACTTCCTTTCGCTCAGCGCGAGCACGTTCCCCTCGCTGTCCGTGAACCACGCAGCCCTCTCCGCCTCCAGATCGGCGACGCCGTCGACCGTCGTCAGGCCGGGGAAGTCGTACTCCTCGAACGTCACCCCGCGCTCGCGGAGCGAGGTCATGTCCCTCTCCAGATGCGGGGTCTCAATGGCGAGAACCGTGTTCTTCGCCGTGCCCGCGAAGCCCGTGCGATATACGAGAACCTGCGTCTGCCCGAGTCGATAGAACACCTCCTCCTCCGACGGCTCCGTCACCGGGGTCAGACCGAGCACGCCCTCATAGAATCCTCGCGCGCGAGCCAGATCCGACGCGGCGATCACTGCGACGCCATGCGCGTCTTCGAACATGGTGCCCTCACCTTCCTTCTCTCTTGCCTACGTGCGCGACGGTACTCCTGCTCTCCCCGACGCGGAACGCCCCCGCGCGCAACGGCAGGCCCTCGCTTGCGCGAACACCTGTCGGCCTGTGGGAGGGGGACGCGTCTCAGGCGTCGAGATCGTCGACGCCGGGCATCCATGTCGAGCCGGGACGACCCCAGCCCCGCTTGCGGGCGATCTTCTGCACGGTCTTCCACTCCCCGTCTCCCAGCCGGTCGATGTACAGGACACCGTCCAGGTGGTCGAATTCGTGCTGCAGGATGCGCGCCCGCCACCCATCCACATCCAGCGAGACGGGCTTCCCCTCGAGGTCGTGCCCCGTCACACGAACCCGATCGGAACGGCGAAGCGGGAATCGTTCCCCCGGGAACGACAGGCACCCCTCCGACTCCTCGTCGGGGTCGGGCTCCCCGGGCACCGTCGGCAGCATCCACAGTTCGGGGTTGATGACCACTCCGCGCCAGGGGAGACCCTCGTCGTCCTCGTACGAGTAGGTGAAGATCCGCAGCGGCACCCCGACCTGGGGGGCCGCGAGACCCACGCCGGGGGCCGCGTCCATCGTCTCGAACATGTCGGTGACGAGCGACCGGACCTCGTCGGTGATCTCCTCCACGGGAACGGCGGGGGCGTGGAGCACCGGGTCTCCCATGATGCGAATCGGTCGAACGGCCATGTCTCGAGCCTATCGACGCGACACGGCGGGTATGGTCGAGGGGTGCTGAGCGCAGACGTACAACTGGAGGATGTCGGCGAGGTCCTCGTCGGTGTCTTCCAGAATCCGGGACTGCTGATCGGCATCCCGCTCGCACTGCTGGGCGCGGTGTTCATGTCTTTCGGCGCGCAGTACCAGCACCGGGGTGTCGCAAAAGTCGAAGAGATGAGCGGCGCCGGGGGGGCGGGAGGCCTCAGCGGCAGTCAGTTGCTGCGTCTGCTGTCGCGGCCGTCGTGGGTGATCGGCACCATGATGCTGGCTCTGGCGATCGTCTGCCAACTCGCAGCTCTGTCGTTCGCGCCGCTCATCGTCGTCCAACCGCTCGGTGCGATCGCGCTCGTCATCACCACCCTGCTGAACGCGCGGATCAGCGGGCACAAGCCGACCAGGCGGTCGCTCATCGCCATCGGCGCATGTGTCGGCGGCATCTTCATCTTCGTCACGATCGCGGCGCTCTTCGCCACCGAGTCGCCCATCTCCGACGGGCAGCTCATCACGATCCTCCTCATCCTGGCCGCAGTCACCGTGGCCTTCGCGGGTCTGTGGGTGTGGCTTCGCAAGCGCATGGGCGCACTGTTCTACATCATGGCCGCCGGAGTGATCTACGGATTCGTCGCGACGCTGGCGAAGGTCATCATCGTGCGGATCCAGAACCAGAACTTCGAGTGGCTGACGCTTCTCTGCCTGATCGCGCTGCTGGTCGGAACGGGCATCGGCGCCTACTTCGTCCAGACCGCGTACTCGTCCGGGCCGCCCGACCTCGTCATCGCAGGCCTCACGGTGATCGATCCCATCGTGGCGATCCTCATCGGCCTCATCGTGCTCGGCGAAGCCGCGACGGCGCCTCTCTGGGCCAACATCGGCTTCCTGATCGCCGGCGTCATCGCGGTGTGGGGGGTGTTCCAACTGGCCCGCTACCACCCGCAGATCGTCAGTGACAGCAAGGAGATCCCCATCCCGCGCGGTTCGGACGGAGACGGCACTGTCGCAGGCCCGAGCACCGGATCGATCCGCGTGACGGAGGCCGTCGCGAAGGTGTGGCCCGAGCCGCCCGTGCGCGACCGCGACGACCCGCGCCGCTGATCCTCATCGGCGCCGTTGGTAGGGCGGGTGGGACTTGAACCCACGATCGTCGGGTTATGAGCCCGCTGCCTTGACCAGCTTGGCCACCGCCCCTCGTATCCGAGCCTAGCGGCCCGGAACCCTGCTCCTCAGCGTCGCACGCCGGTGGACATCACTGCTCCGATGTAGGAGTACTTCACGAACACCTCCTCGGCGATCCCCGCCTCGGCGAGCACGCCCTGGACGGCGCCGAGCATGTAGCTGGAATCCCACCCGAGATAGAGGTGGTGATCAGCGTCGAGCGCATCCCACTGGCCGGTCCACGCCCGTTCGGGGTAGACCGGTCCACCCCGGCGTGCGCTGAATGCGACGACTGCGTCGCGTGCGTCGGCCCACAGTCGCGCGAAGACGCGATGGAAGAGGTAGCGGATGTCCTTGACCTCCCAGTGCTCACCGCGGTATTCCACGTAGTCCCACTCGCGTTCCCAGCCCCGCGGCCAGCCTCGCCGGCGAACGGCGTCCAGCACCGGGGTCAACCCGTCGTCGTCGATGCCGCTGATCTCCGCGCGCGGCCAGACGCGCACGAACAGCGCGGTCAGTGCGGCGGAGCGGGCTGAGATCTCTTTCGTGCTCCACCGCTCCTGCGCGGCCAGTGCGGCTGTCGCCTCCACCGCGGAGCGGGCGTACCCGGTGCGCTTCAGCGGGAAGGACGCGTCGAAGACCTGCAGCCCGTGTTCTGCTTCGAGGAGCGCGAGATTCCCCAGGGTGCGCGCGAGAGCGCGGTGGCTGTTCTGTTCGTCCTCGGAATACTCGGCCCAGCTGCGCGCTCCGTCGCCGCTCCACGATTCACCCGGTGTGAGCGGCACGATGTGGTCGATGTCCCAGTCGACATCCGCATCGACGTCGAACAGTCGGGTGAGGACGTACGCCGGGTGGGGGAGATCGGAGTACTTCAGCGCCACCGACACGCGCTCGTCGCTCGGTGTGATGCGGGCCATGGCTCTGTTGAGCGCGTCCGTGCCCTCATGCTCGGCCCGACACAGGCGTGCGACGATCCGCTCGGTGCCGATGCCCACGATCGTGCGCCGCAGCAGCAGCGATTCCACCTGCTCCAGCAGGCTGAGAAGCGCGTCCCGGGAGAGGTCACCGCCGCGGAACCGCCGATACGCCCGCATGACGAGCGGGAACGCGACGGCTCCGAACACGCTGACCCCGGCCAACCGCCGTGAGACCTGTTCATCGGCTTCCCGCTCGGGTTCGCGCAGAATGCGGTGGATTTCGGCGTACTCACGCCACTCCGACGCGTGCGCGTCCAGTGCACCGGGTTCGAGACGGGGGAACTCATGGCGGAAGACGTCGTAGACGCCTCGGCCCGCGGCATCCTCGGTCTCGCGGCCCGTCCGCATGACGAGGTACTGCTCCCAGAACGCCGCGATGCTCTCACCGGTCGCCTGTTCGATCGGCAGCCAGTACTCTTCCTCGATGCGCACCTGCTCGGCGTGCGAGAGGCCCATGAGCACGTAGTTGTGGATGAGCTCGTGGTCGCGCAGCGGCTCTCCCGTGGAGTTCAGGCTCTCGAAGATCTGCTGTGCGTTGGCGCCGGCTCCGAGGCTGATCGCGACATGTTCGAGCTTCTGCAGGCCTCGCCAGATGCGCGGTGCTTCGTCCGGTGACACCTGGCTTCGGAAGAAGGCGTAATTGTCGGCGAAACGCGACTCCCGCACGGCCGGATCGGCGTCGTTGCCGAGGATCACCGAGCGGAAGACGTCAGCCCACGCCCGGTGAGGGCGCAGCGTCGTCCGAAGCCCTTCGCCCGGCTCGCCATCACGAAGAAGGACGGCCTGAAGCTCCGCCGAGAGGGCGGGGTCGTCGTCGCCGACGGCGTGATGGAGAGCCGCCACGAGGAGCATCAGCGTGGTGATGCGCTGCTGGCCGTCGATGAGCACGAGCTCGTCGTCCGAGAGCGCCGAGAGCACGGAGCCGATGAAGTGCATGTGACGGTCGTCGAAGTCGGCGACGGCTCGGATGTCGGCGAGAAGCTGCTCGCAGTTTCCGATGTCCCACCGGTACTGCCGCTGATAGACCGGGACGACGATGGTGCGGTCGCCGGAGGCGAGCCAGCGCAACGTGTTGACGGCGGTGGCATCGACGTTCGTGGCGGTGACCATCGGGGCGGTTCTCTCCTCGGGATGACAGCGGCAGACCGCGTCGAGTCTAATGAACGGGCCCCGGCTCCCCGGGCTCCCGCGCCTGCCGGAGGTAGGCTTGCCTTAGTTGGCCTGTTAAAACGTGCTGGCCACCTACGAAAGGGCAAAACGCTATGGGTTACATCAAGTCAGCTGCTCTCGAAGAGACCGGCTACGTGGTGCTGGACAGCTACGGCAAGGAGATCGATCCCAAGGAGTGGCTCGACCTCGAATACGTCGACTGGAAGTCATCCGGTGACACCCGGTTCGCACCCCTGGCCTCGGCGAAGGGCGAGATCGAGTGCAACGGCTTCTGGAACCACAAGCCGCCGCGCACCGACAAGGACGGGGTGTGGATCGACTCTCAGACGGCGATCGCGCCGACCCTCACCGAGCGAGCCCTCGAGCCGGGCGCGAATGTGGGCCGCTGCCGCATCATCGAGCTGCAGCCGAACTCCTACGCCGACTGTCTGTACAACCTGCACCAGGACGACAACAACCGTCTCAACCCCGACGGCACCGGCTGGGTCGTCCGCGGGTTCTTCAACCTCACCGACGACAAGGACAGCTTCTTCGTGCTGCGGGAGAACCGCACCGATCCCCAGGGCGAGGTGCGCATCGCGCTGCCGGCGGGTGCTCAGCTGATCATCGACACGCAGCGCCTGTGGCACGCCGCCACCCACCTCGGCAGCGAGCCGCGCTACTGCCTGATCACGTCGTGGGAGTCGGGCCCGGAGCTGGACGCCTACATCGAGAAGTACAACGGCGTTCCCCACACCGACATCGTCGACGTGCCGCAGGACGTTCTCGAGGCCGGTCAGGTCGAGCAGGCGCGTCGCGACGCCGCCCGCGCCGCCTACTACGCCGCGAAGGGCCAGCAGGAGAAGCTGGCGATGAGCGAGGCCTGAGGCGCCCGCCCCCTGTTCGAAGGCCTCGGTGCGCACCTGCACCGAGGCCTTCGGCGTGTCGGAATCACACGCTTGTGATTCCGACGATCCTCGGGTGATAATGGCCGCACAACCGAACACGCCGGAGCAGACGTTTCGCAGGTCGTAGGGGAAGACGTACCTGAGGAAACGGAGTCATCATGGCGACAACCACTGCGCGTGGAGTGATCTACATCCACTCCGCGCCACGCGCGTTGTGCCCCCACCTCGAGTGGGCGGTCGGCCGCGCCCTGGGTCGGCCGGTCACTTTCGAGTGGGCCGACCAGCCGGTGCTGTCGGGAAGTCGGCGCGCCGAGTTCTATTGGGAGGGTCCCGCGGGGACGGGCGCCGCGTTGGCGACGGCGATCCGCGGCTGGGAGCACCTCCGGTTCGAAGTGTCCGAAGACCCCACGCCGCGCAGCGACGGAGGCAGGTGGCTTCACACCCCGGGGCTCGGCATCCACTACGCCCAGACGGATGCTGCAGGCAACATCGTCATCGGCGAGGACCGCCTCCGCTACGCGATGGAGATCGCCGCCGGCGACGTCCAGGAGCTGCAGCATGAATTGAACGTCGCGCTGGGCGCTGCGTGGGACGACGAACTCGAACCCTTCCGTCACGCCGGAGACGAGGCATCCGTCGTCTGGCTCCACAAGGTGGGATGACCCCCTCGTGACCTGACGGACGTATCCCGTGCGCGAGGCGCCACTACCGGTGGATCGGTGACCGCTCCCGGGGATCGGGACCGCGAATCGACGCACGGAGACAGGTGAGGCCCCCGACCGAGGTCGGGGGCCTCTGCCGTGCAGGGACGGGTGAGCTCAGACGCTCGCGAACGCGGCCACGGCGTTGTGCCCGCCGAACCCGAACGAGTTGCTGAGGGCGAGCTGGTCGCCCTGCCCGAGCTCCATGCTCTCGCCCGAGATGCGGAACGGCACCTGGGGGTCCTGCGTCGTGATGTTGATGGTGGGCGGGGCGACGCGGTCGCGGAGAGCCAGAATCGTGAAGATCGCCTCGAGCGCACCGGTGCCGCCGAGAAGGTGGCCCGTGGACGCCTTGGTGGCCGAAACCGGGATCTCGTCGATCCGATCGCCGAAGATCGTTTTGAGTGCGGTGTACTCGTTCGGATCGCCGACGGGCGTCGAGGTGGCGTGGGCGTTGACGTGGGTGACGTCATCGGGCGAGGCGCCCGCCATCTCCAGCGCCATCCGCACGGCGCGGGCCGCCCCCACGCCCTCGGGGTCGTTCGCCGTGATGTGGTACGAGTCCGCGGTGACGCCGCCACCGACGACCGCGGCGTAGATCTTGGCTCCACGGGCTCGCGCGTGCTCTTCGGTCTCGAGGATGAGGACACCCGCACCCTCGCCCATGACGAATCCGTCACGGTCCACGCTGCAGGGCCGAGACGCGGTGGCGGGGTCGTCGTTGCGGCGTGACAGCGCCTGCATCGAGGCGAAGGAGGCGATCGTGATCGGATGAATCGCAGACTCCGTGCCGCCGGCGATCACGACGTCGGCAAGGCCCGCGCGCAGGTGCTCGACGGCGTTGACGATCGACTCGGTGCTCGATGCGCAGGCACTGGCCACCGTGCGGGCGAAGGCCTTCGCTCCGAAGTGCAGCGAGAGGTTGCCCGCGGCGGCATTGGGCATCAGCATCGGGACGGTCATGGGCATGACCCGCCGGGGACCCTTCTCGCGGAGGGTGTCCCAGGCGTCCAACAGCGTCCACACGCCCCCGATACCCGTGGCGAAGTCGATGCCGAGCCGCTCGGGAGCGACCTCAGGTCGTCCGGCGTCCTCCCACGCCTCCATCGCCGCGACCATGGCGAACTGAGATGCCGGGTCGAGCCGCTTGGCGATGGGACGCTCGAGAACGGTGTCGGGGCGCACCTTGGCCTGAGCGGCGAAGGTGACGGGCAGCTGGTACTGCTCGACCCACTCGTGCTCGAGGGTGCGTGTCCCGGACGCTCCCTCGAGCAGCGCCTCCCAGCTCTCGGGCGCGGTCGCGCCGATGGGGGAGGAGGCGCCGATTCCGGTGACGACGATGCGTGACGTGCTCATGCGAAGGTGATTCCTCGGTGTGTCGTGCCGGTGGGGGCCGTGGGCCCCCACCGGAGGGCGCTACGCCTGGTTCGACGTGATGTAGGTGACGGCGTCGCCGACGGTCTTGAGGTTCTTCACCTCGTCGTCGGGGATCGTCACGCCGAACTTCTCCTCGGCGTTGACGACGATCGTCATCATCGAGATCGAGTCGATGTCGAGGTCGTCGGTGAACGACTTCTCCAGGGCTACCTCGTCGGCTGAGATACCGGTTTCGTCGGTGATGAGCTCAGCGAGCCCGGCGAGGACCTCGTCGTTGGTGAATGCCATGGTTTCTCCTGTTTTCTCGGGGGAAGCCCGGTCGGGCCCCGTTCAGTTTAGGGTCGCGCGTCCCGCGCTCACGGGAGCACGATCACCTGCGCGCCGAAGACGAGTCCGGCGCCGAACCCGATCTGCAGAGCCAGTCCGCCGCTGAGCTCGGGATGTTCTTCCAGCAGACGATGTGTCGCGAGGGGGATCGACGCGGCCGACGTGTTTCCGGTGGTCTCGATATCGCGACCGATCACCACGGTGTCGGGAAGCTTCAGCTGCTTGGCGAATTCGTCGATGATGCGCATGTTGGCCTGGTGCGGGACGAAGGCGGCGAGATCGGATGCCTCGATGCCGGCAGCCTCCAGCGCCTCGCGCGCAACCTTCACCATCTCCCACACCGCCCAGCGGAAGACAGTGGGACCCTCCTGACGGAGGGTCGGCCACGGGGCCTTCCCGTCGCGGAAGTCCGTGAGAGTGTGATTCATCCCGACCGCCTCGGCCTTGGATCCATCGGACCCCCACACGGTGGGACCGATGCCGGGCGTCTCGCTCGGGCCGACGACGACGGCGCCGGCCCCGTCTCCGAGCAGGAAGGAGATGCTGCGATCGGTGGGATCGACGACGTCGCTGAGCTTCTCGGTGCCCACGACGACCGCATAGTGCGCAGCACCGGCCCGGATCAGGGCATCGGCCTGAGCCACCCCGTACGCGAAGCCGGCGCACGCCGCATTGACGTCGTAGGCGGCCGCGGGGTTGGCGCCCACGCGATCGGCCACGATCGCCGATACCGAGGGCGTCTGCTTGGGGTTGCTGATCGTCGCGCAGATCACCAGGTCCACGGCACTCGGAGCGACACCGGAACGCTCGATCGCCTCTCGCGTGGCCTGCGTGGCCAGGTCGATGGCATCGGTGTCGGCTTCGGCCCGCATGCGTGTGACGATGCCCGTGCGCTGGCGGATCCACTCGTCGCTGGAGTCGATCGGGCCGACCAGATCGTCGTTCGGGACCGCGAGTTCGCCACGGGCGGCCCCATAGGCGTAGATGCGCGTATGGGCGACGCCCGTGGGTTGACGAAGCGAGATGGTCATGCGGCCGATCCTTCCCAGAGCTCGACGGCGGCGGCGAGGTCGTCGGGAGTCTTCACGGCGACGGTCGGGACGCCGCGAAGCGCCCGCTTCGCGAGCCCGGTGAGCGTGCCCGCAGGGGTGAGTTCGACGATGCCGGTGACGCCGGCAGCGGCGAAGCTCGCCATGCAGAGGTCCCAGCGCACAGGCGAGGCGACCTGCTCGACGAGAAGATCGATGAACGCGCGTCCGGTCTGCACTGCGGAACCGTCGCGGTTGGTCCAGATGGTGCGGAGAGGATCGCCGCCCACGGTCCGGGCTGCCGCGTCGCGGAGAGTGGCCACCGCCGGTGCCATGTAATCGGTGTGGAACGCGCCCGCCACCTGAAGCGGAATGACGCGAGTGCCGGGGACGGGTTCGGCGGCGAGGCGGTCGAGATCGGCACGGGCTCCGGCGGCGACGATCTGTCCCGCGCCGTTGTGGTTGGCCGGTGTCAGCCCGAGCGCCGACAGCCCCTCCAGAACGGCCGTCTCGTCTCCGCCGATCACGGCGCTCATCCCGGTGTCCGCGTGCGCGGCGGCATCCGCCATGGCCTGACCGCGAACGCCGACCAGACGCAGTACCTCGGCGTCGGGGAGGATCGCCGCGGCAGCCGCAGCGGTGAACTCTCCGACTGAATGTCCGGCGACCCCTGCCACCTGCCGGGGCCTGCCCAATTCACCCCAGGCCAGGAGGCCGGCCGCGACGATGAGCGGCTGGGCCACCTTGGTGTCGCGGATGCGATCGGCGTCCCACTCCGTTCCCGCGGCGACCAGATCGACCCCCGCTGCATCGGAGTAGACCTCGAGGGTCTCTCGAGCTCCCGGGATCTCCAGCCACGGGGTGAGGAATCCCGGCGTCTGCGAGCCCTGCCCGGGGAAGACGGCAATGATCACGATTCCATCCTTTCAATCATCCTGCGCCACCTTCTGGAGGTCGCGACACAGAAATATCCGGAGCCTTTGTGCGTTTCGCACAGGGAAGGTGTCCTCACCCGACGCGCCGCGGTCCGGGAGAACGTCGGCGGGTGGCATCCGTCCCGATCGATCCGAGAATCAGCGCCGTCTGCAGGATGAGCGCTTCGCGCGGCCCGGTGGCGTCCCACCCGATGACCTCCGACACCCGTTTGAGTCGGTAGCGCACCGTGTTCGGGTGCACGAAGAGCTCCCGCGCGGTCGCCTCGAGCGAGCGGCCGTTGTCGAGATAGCTCCACAGCGTCGTCACCAGATCGGAGCTGTGGCTCTGCAGCGGGCGATAGATCCGTTCCACCAGGGTCTGCTTCGCCAGTGGATCGCCCGCAAGAGCTCGCTCGGGGAGGAGGTCGTCGGCATCGACGGGCCGGGGCGCATGACGCCAAGCCCGGGCGACGGCGAAGCCGGCGAGGGCAGCGCGTGCACTCTGGCTGGCGTCGACCAGAGCAGGGACGGCGGGTCCGAGCACGAGGTAGCCCGTTCCGAAGCCGGGTTCGAGGCGGCGGGCGATCTCGTCGAAGGGCAGATCGGTGGGGGTCTCTTCTCCGCGCGGCGCGTCGGCGCGGCCGACCACCAGGACCAGTCGCGAGCCCTGCACACCGATGAGCACGTCGACTCCGAGCTTGCGCGCCGTGCGCCGCAACTGGTCGACGTCGAATTGCGGGGGAGTGGTGCCCACGAGCACCGCAACCTCCCCGTGTCCGTGCCAGCCGAGGGCCGCGATCCGGCTCGGCAGCTCCTCGTCGGCCTCGCCCGTGAGGATCGAGTCCACGACCAGCGCCTCCAGGCGCGCGTCCCAGAGCCCCCGCGCCTCCGCCGCGCGCGCGTACACGTCGGCGGCGGCGAAGGCGACCTCGCGCGAGTACAGCAGGATCGCCTCGCGGAGGTTCTCGTCCTTGCCGGCCACCCGTTCCTCCGTCACCTCGACGGTGACGCGGATCAGCTGCAGCGTCTGCGTCAGCGACACGCTCCGCAGGAGTTCACGGGGCGCGGCGGCGAAGATGTCCGCGGCGATCCAGGGTGTGGAGCCGGGGTCGTCGTACCACTGTATGAAGGAGCTGATGCCCGCCTGGGCTACTAGACCGACCGCCGACCGCCGGGCCGGCGGCATCTCGGCATACCAGGGGAGCGAGTCCTCGAGACGCTGGATCGTAGCCGTGGCGAGGTCGCCCGAGATGCGTCGGAGCCAGGCGAGTGTTTCGGCCTTGTCCATCGTCGGAGGGATCCCGGATCAGCTCTCGCCGCCCGCGTTCCCGCTCGTGCCCGCGCTGACGTCGTGCAGCCGGTACTTCTCGATCGCCTGCACCGACAGGGAGCGATCCACCGTCCCCTCGGCAGCCAGCGCCTGCAGGGTCTTGACGACGATCGAGGGTCCGTCGATCTTGAACCACCGGCGTGCGGCCGGGCGAGTGTCGGAGAAGCCGAAACCGTCGGCGCCCAGCGTGTGGAAATTGTGCTGCACCCACGGGCGGATCTGATCCTGGACGGCATGTTCGAAGTCGCTGACCGCGATGACCGGACCCGGCGTCCCCGCCAGCTTGTCGGTGACGTAAGCGCTGCGCTGCTCGCCGTCGGGGTGGAGGAAGTTGTGCTCGTCGGCGGCGAGACCGTCGCGACGCAGCTCGCCCCAGGAGGTCACGGACCACACGTCGGCCTGGACGCCCCAGTCGTCGCGCAGCAGCTGCTGGGCCTCGAGTGCCCACGGCACGCCCACGCCCGAGGCGAGGATCTGCGCGCGGGCCCCGTCGCCGGCTGCGGGTGCGATGCGATGGATGCCGCGGACGATGCCCTCGACGTCGACACCGTCGGGTTCGGCAGGCTGAACCATCGGCTCGTTGTACACCGTGAGGTAGTACATGACGTTCGGGTCGGGATGATTCCCGCCGTACATCCGCTCGATTCCCGCCCGCACGATGTGGGCGATCTCGTAGCCGTAGGCCGGGTCGTAGCTGACCACCGCAGGGTTGGTGGAAGCCAGGAGCGGCGAGTGCCCGTCGGCGTGCTGGAGGCCCTCGCCCGTCAGCGTCGTGCGACCCGCGGTGGCGCCGATGAGGAAACCGCGCGTCATCTGGTCGCCGGCCGCCCACAGGGCGTCACCGGTGCGCTGGAATCCGAACATCGAGTAGAAGACGTAGACGGGGATCAACGGCTCGCCGTGCGTGGAGTACGACGTCCCGGTGCCGGTGAAGGCCGCGAGTGCGCCCGCCTCGTTGATGCCGACGTGGATGATCTGCCCCTGGGGACTCTCCTTGTACGCCAGAAGCAGTTCGCGGTCGACAGACGTGTAGTGCTGACCGTGGGGGTTGTAGATCTTCGCCGTCGGGAAGTACGCGTCCATGCCGAACGTGCGGGCCTCGTCGGGGATGATCGGAACGATGCGGTGACCGAAGTCCTTCACACGCAGCAGATCTTTCAGGAGACGGACGAACGCCATCGTCGTCGCGACTTCCTGCGTGCCCGATCCCTTCTTGGGAAGGGCGTAAGCCTGGTCACCGGGCAGTTCCAGGCCGACGTGGTGCGTGCGCCGTTCCGGCAGGTAACCGGCGAGCGCACGCCGCCGCTCCTGCAGGTACTGGATGGTCTCGTCCTGCGGACCGGGGTTGTAGTACGGCGGAAGGTACGGGTTCTCCTCGAGCTGCGCGTCGCTCACCGGGATGTGCATCGCGTCACGGAAAAGCTTGAGGTCGTCCAGCGTCATCTTCTTCATCTGATGCGTGGCGTTGCGACCCTCGAAGTGGGGACCGAGACCGTAGCCCTTGATGGTCTTCGCGAGGATGACGGTGGGCTGGCCCTTGTGCTCGGCGGCCGCCTTGAACGCGGCGTAGACCTTGCGGTAGTCGTGCCCGCCTCGCTTGAGGTTCCAGATCTGCTCGTCGCTGTAGTCCTTGACGAGGGCGGCAGCGCGCTCGTCGCGGCCGAAGAAGTGCTCACGGACGTACGCGCCGTTCTCGGCCTTGTAGGTCTGATAGTCACCGTCGGGGGTGACGTTCATCAGGTTCAGCAGCGCGCCTTCGCTGTCACGGGCGAGCAGGTCGTCCCACTCGCGACCCCAGATCACTTTGATGACATTCCAGCCGGCGCCGCGGAAGAAGCTCTCCAGTTCCTGGATGATCTTGCCGTTGCCGCGGACGGGGCCGTCAAGGCGCTGCAGGTTGCAGTTGACGACGAAGGTGAGGTTGTCCAGGCCCTCGTTGGCGGCGACCTGGAGCTGACCGCGGCTCTCCACCTCGTCCATCTCGCCGTCACCGAGGAATGCCCAGACATGGGAGTCGGAGACGTCCTTGATCCCGCGGTTGGTGAGGTACTTGTTGGTCATCGCCTGGTAGATGGCGTTGATCGGACCGAGCCCCATCGACACCGTCGGGAACTGCCAGAACTCCGGCATCAGGCGGGGGTGCGGGTAGGAGGGGATGCCGTTGGGGGCAGCCGACTTCTCCTGGCGGAAGCCGTCGAGCTGTGCCTCGGTGAGGCGACCCTCGAGGAAGGCCCTGGCGTAGGTGCCGGGCGAGGCGTGCCCCTGGATGAAGATCTGGTCGCCTCCGGTGGGGTGGTCCTGCCCTCGGAAGAAGTGGTTGAAGCCGACCTCGTAGAGGGCGGCCGACGAGGCGTAGGTCGAGATGTGGCCGCCGACGGCGATGCCGGGTCGCTGCGCCCGGTGCACGGTGATGGCGGCGTTCCAACGGATCCATGCCCGGTAACGACGCTCGATCTCCTCGTCGCCGGGGAAGTCGGGCTCGTTCTCGGCTGCGATGGTGTTGATGTAGTCGGTGGTGGGGACCATCGGGACCCCGAGGTGGAGTTCCTTCGACGCCTTCAGCAGGCTGAGCATGATCTCGCGGCCGCGCTGCGGACCCTTGGCCTGCACCAGCTGCTGGAGCGATTCCTGCCACTCCGACGTCTCTTCCGGATCGCTGTCCTGCGGGCCCTGAGAGTACGGATCCTGGTCGTGAACAGTCACACGAGACCTTTCTTCGGCTGGCAGATCGTGCCAGATAATCACCATGGACGTGCGGATCGCTTTGTTCGCTCCGCACAACACACCATCGACAAGCCTATCGAGTCCGCGGTGGGCCCTGCCGGGATCGAACCGACGACATCCACGGTGTAAACGTGGCGCTCTACCAGCTGAGCTAAAGGCCCCTCCGCCCAGTGTAGGAGGACGGCGTCGTCGTCACATCGCGCGCAGTCGATCGAGCAGAGGCTCTGCCGCCTCGGCGAGGAACCGGTCCTGGGTGTCGCCGCCGATCTGAACGAGGGCGACGTCGGTGAATCCGGCTTCGAGGTAGGGGCGCACGCTTTCGGCGATCTTGTCGAGGTCGGGGCCGCACGCGATGCCCTCGGCGACGTCTTCGGGCCGCACGAACTGGGTGGCCGCGGCGAAGCTCGCCGGGGTGGGCAGCTCGGAGTTGACCGGCCAGCCCAATCCGAACCAGCGGAACTGCTCGTGAGCGCGGGCGATCGCGGCTTCCTCGTCGGGATCCCACGAGATCGGGATCTGACCGATCTTCCGCGAGGTGCCCCCGCGCGCCTCGTCCCATCCGGTCACGAGCTCCCCCTCGGGCTCGACGGCGATCATGTGGTCGACGAGCGCGGAGAACCGCTCGATCGATTTCGGGCCCGACACCGCTGTCGCGAGCGGCACCCCACCGTCGGGGGCGTCCCAGACGCGGGCGGAATCGACCCGGTAGTACTGTCCGTCGTAGGTGACCAGATCACCGGTGTGCAGGGCGCGGATGATCTCGATGGCCTCGACCAGCATGTCCTGTCGCACGTCCACTCCCGGCCACCCCTCGCCGACGACGTGCTCGTTGAGGCTCTCGCCCGATCCGAGGCCCAGGGTGAACCGACCGTCCGAGAGCAGCTGCACGGTGGCGGCCTTCTGGGCGACCACAGCGGGGTGGTACCGCACCGTCGGGCAGGTGACGTAGGTCATCAGCTCGACCCGTTCGGTCACGGCGGCCACCGCGCCCAGCACGGACCAGGCGTACGGCGCGTGCCCCTGTGTCGTGAGCCAGGGAGTGAAGTGGTCGCTGGAGACCTCGAAGTCGAAGCCGACGTCCTCCGCGAGGCGGGCGTAGCGAACGAGCTCCTTCGGGCCGCTCTGCTCGGTCATCAGGGTGTAGCCGAAGTTCGTCATCGGTGCTCCTCAGGTCTGGTGGCGCCCAGGTTACGGACCCCGGCACCTCCGGCCGAGGCCTTGCGCTCGCGGCCCGTATCGGGCAGGGAGCGGCCGACCGTGCGGGGGAGGCGGCGGGTAGGTTGGACACGTGAACGCCACTCCTGCCGATCAGCGCCGCCTCCTTGAGGTGTCCGACCTCGACACCCGCATCCGCCAGGCAGATCACGCCCGGCGGAACCCTCCGCAGGCCGAGCGCGTCAAGGAGCTTCTCGCCCGTCGCACCGAGCTGACGCAGGAACTCAGCCGCCGCGCCGGTGCGCGCGACGATCTGCGTGCGGAACTGGCTCGGATCGAGTCCGACGTCGCCGTCGTCGACGCGCGTCGCGCTCGCGACGAAGAGCGCCTGGCGGCGAGTTCGAACTCCCGCGAGGCGCAGGGGTTCGAAAGCGAGCTCGCCTCGCTCTCCCGTCGGAAGCGCGACCTGGAGGACGCCGAGCTCGAGGTGATGGAGAAGCTCGACGCCGCCGAAGCCGCGGTGGTCGAGCAGGAGGAGCTCATCCGCGCGACGAATGAGGAAGGGGCGCAGCTGAGCGCCGAGGCCAAGCGCGCGGTGGCCGAGGCGGAAGCCTCCCTGACCGCTGCCCGGCGCGACCGCGACGCCGTCGCAGGATCGATCGCCGACGACCTGCTGGCGCTCTATGAACGACTCGCCTCCCGCGGCGTCGGTGCGGGTCTGCTGCGCCGGCAAACCTGCGAGGGCTGCCACATGGTGTTGTCGGGCACCGATGTGCAGCGGATCAGGCAGACGCCGGATGACACGGTGGTGACCTGTCCGGAGTGCGGTGGCATCCTCGTCCGCACCGAAGAGTCGGGCCTCTGAGACCTGACCCCACCCGACGGGCGGACCTCGCGGGATGACAGGGCCATCAGCCGACGTCGTGTGGGTCGCCCTGGGCACGACCGCAGAGGGCTGGGAGGCGGTCACGCTGACGGGAGCCGGCTCCGAGGGTGATCGCCACCCGCTCGCCACGAACGAGGTGGCGCCGTGGGTGAGAAGGGTGGAGTCCTCTCACTCCCCACGTTGGGTCTGGTCGGACACCGGCCCCGTCTACGGACGTCTTCTGTCCGCCGGTGTCCGCGTCGCACGCTGCCACGATCTCCGCCTCGCGCACGCGATCCTCCGATCGCGCCCCGACCTCCCCGCCAAGATCACCGCCCGCGCCGATCCAGGGTGGAAGGCCCCGGCCAAGATCGCCGAGACCTCTGACGCCGATGCCCTCTTCTCCCTGGATCGCGACACGGGCGGGTCCGAGCTCCCGGAGGCGATCGACGCCGTCCTGCACGAGTTCGCGCGACAGAGGGACGCGATAGCCGCGAGCGCATCGCCGGGCTTTCTCCGGCTGCTCCTCGCTGCCGAATCAGCCGGGGCCCTCGCTGCGGCGGAGATGACGGCGGCGGGTCTGCCCTGGGACGCCGCCGCGCACGATCGCGTGCTCTCGGACATCCTCGGTCCGCGCCCCCGCCCAGATACGCTGCCCGAGCGGATGCGACTGCTCGCCGCGGAGGTGCGCGGTGCCCTGGGCGACCCCGCGGTGTCGCTCGATTCGCCTCCGAAGCTCCTTCGCGCTCTGCACCGAGTCGGGATCGACGTCGAGACCACGAGCCGCTGGGAGCTCGAGCGTCACACCCACCCCGCCATCGCTCCGCTGGTGGAGTACAAGCGGATGTCCCGGCTCTTCGCCGCCAACGGCTGGTCGTGGCTCGACGAGTGGGTGCAGGACAGACGATTCCGTCCTGTCTACGTTCCCGGTGGTGTCGTCACGGGCCGGTGGGCATCCTCGGGAGGGGGCGCCCTGCAGATCCCGCGTTCGCTTCGCGATGCCGTGCGCGCGGATCCCGGCTGGTGCCTCGTCATCGCCGATGTCGCGCAGGCTCGAACCGCGGGTACTCGCTGCGATGGCCGGCGACCTTCCTCTCGCCACCGCGGCGCGGGGGCGGGACCTGTACGAGGGGGTGGTGGAGACGGGCGCCGTCGCGACCCGCGCCGACGCCAAGACGGCGCTGCTGGGCGCGATGTACGGAGCGACCACCGGAGAGAGTGGGCGGCTGGTGCCGCGGCTTCGAAGGTCGTTCCCCCGCGCGATGGCGCTCGTCGACGAAGCGGCCCGCGTCGGCGAGGACGGAGGGGTCGTCCAGACGCGATGGGGACGAACGTCTCCGTCGCCGAGCCCGGGATGGCGCGCTGCGCAGGATCGCGCCAGCCAACCCGACGCGACCCCGGCGGAGCAGGAGCGCGCCAGGCGCGGAGCCCGCGACCGCGGACGGTTCACACGCAACTTCGTCGTGCAGGGGACTGCCGCCGAGTGGGCACTGGCCTGGATCGCCGATCTGCGGGGGCGACTCCACACCCTCGGCGGGGACGCCGTCGACCCGCCCGCGACCGCGTCGGGGCCGGTGTTCGATCGACAACCGCACCTGGCGTTCTTCCTGCACGACGAGATCATCGTCCACGCCCCGCTCCCTCAGGCCGAGGATGTGGCGGACGCCGTGCGTGCGGCATCCGTCTCGGCGACCCGTCTGCTGTTCGGGGACTTCCCGCTCGATTTCCCCCTGGATCTGCAGATCACCGAGTCTGCGGCGAAGACCTGACCGCCGGGGCGGCCGCGGGCCTCCGCGCTACACTCGAAGAGCGAATGGGTCGGCTGGACGGTCGCGTCGCGGGCCCGCCCGCGCCGAGGAACGTCCGGGCTCCACAGGGCAGGGCGGTGGGTAACACCCACCCGGAGTGATCCGCGAGACAGTGCCACAGAGAACAGACCGCCGGGGGAGACCCCGGTAAGGGTGAAACGGCGGTGTAAGAGACCACCGGGGTCGTGGTGACACGACCCGCACGGTAAACCTCGCCCGGAGCAAGGCCAGACAGAGGATGCTGACGCGGCTCGCCGAGTCCTCGGGTAGGCCGCTGGAGCGGCACGGCAACGTGTCGCCGAGAGAGATGACCGTCCACGGGGCTCACGCCCCCGGACAGAACCCGGCGTACAGGCCGGCCCATTCGCCCTCAGTCAGCGGCGGTCACGTCGGTCAGCTGGGGCTCGACACCCAGCGACAGAGCGGCCGCTCCGATGATCCCTGCATTGTTCCGGTGGGTCGCCGGTACGATCGGCGTCTTGAGCGACAGCAGGTGCAGGAACTTGTCGGCATGCTTGCTCACGCCGCCGCCGACGATGAACAGGTCGGGACTGAAGAGGAACTGCACGTAGTCGTAGTACCACTGCAGCCGCTCGGCCCACTCCGCCCACGAGAGCTCCTCCCGCTCCATGGCCGAGTAAGCGGCGAACGCCTCGGCGTCCTTACCGTGCTTGGCGCGCTGGAGATGCCCCAGTTCGGTGTTGGGGATGAGGACACCGCGGTACATCACCGCGGAGCCGATGCCCGTGCCCAAAGTGGTGAGGATCACCAGCCCGTTCTGGTCACGTGCGGCGCCGTAGCGCATCTCGGCGACTCCTGCGACATCCGCATCGTTGGCGAAGTAGATGTCACGACCCAGTCCGTTCTCGAAGAACCTCTCGGCTTCGAAGCCGATCCACTTGTCCGAGACATTCGCGGCGGAGAGGGTCGTACCGTTCTTGACGATGGCCGGGAAGGCCACCCCGAGCGGGATGGCGTCCTCGCTGACATCGAGTCGTGAGAGGACCTCCTTGACGGCCTCGAGGACGTCGGGCGGCTCCGCGCCCTTCGGAGTGGACACCTTCACCCGGTCGGTGAGGAGGGTCCCGTCCTTCAGATCCACCACCGCACCCTTGATCCCGGTGCCGCCGATGTCGATGCCGACGGCGCGCGTCGCGTCAGAAGCCATGGCGCAAGCCTATCGACGCCACCGTCGATCAGTAGGATCGACCCAGCGGACGATCCGTGCCGAGCCGAGGAGTCATCGTGGCACACGACAGCGAGAAGTACTGGTACAACCTGACCACCGGCGAGGTCGAGAAGGGCTTCGAATCCCCCGCCATCGACCGGGCCGGCCCCTTCGACACCGCCGAGGAAGCGGCGAAGGCGCCCGACGTGCTGCGCGAGCGCTCCCGCGCATGGGCTGAAGACGAAGCCCGCGAGGACGGCTGGGAGAGCCGTCCGGCCGGCAGCGACGGCGCGAACTAGTCTGACCTCGGCGCGGAGGGCTCAGGCCCCGCGTCCGCGACACCCTGGCGGAAAGGAACCCATGGACAAGCAGCGGGACTTCGTACTGCGCACGATCGAGGAACGCGGCGTGAAGTTCGTCCGCCTCTGGTTCACCGACGTCATCGGCACGCTGAAGTCGGTCGCGATCGCGCCGGCCGAGGTCGAGGGAGCGTTCTCGGAGGGTCTGGGCTTCGACGGCTCCGCGATCGAGGGCCTCACGAGGTCGTACGAGTCGGATCTTCTGGCCCACCCCGACCCCAGCACCTTCCAGATCCTGCCGTGGCGGGGGGAGATCGATCCCACGGCGCGCATGTTCTGCGACATCACGACCCCGGACGGCCAACCCGCTGTCGCCGATCCCCGTCATGTGCTCAAGCGTGCTCTGGCGAAGGCCGCCGATGCGGGCTTCACCTTCTATACCCACCCCGAGATCGAGTTCTATCTGCTGAAGTCCTCCTCGTTCGGCACCGAGGGCCCTGAGCCGGTCGACTCGGCCGGATACTTCGACAACGTGCCCGGCGGGACAGCGCACGATTTCCGGCGCCGTTCGGTGCGGATGCTGGAGGATCTCGGCATCTCGGTGGAGTTCAGCCACCACGAGGGTGGTCCCGGCCAGAACGAGATCGATCTGCGCTACGCCGATGCCCTCGCAACGGCCGACAACATCATGACATTCCGCACGGTGGTCAAGGAGGTGGCGATCGAGCAGGGTGTGTATGCCACGTTCATGCCCAAGCCCCTCGGCGGCAAGCCCGGAAGCGGTATGCACACGCACATGTCCCTGTTCGAAGGCGACATCAACGCCTTCTACGAGGAGGGGGCGCAGTACCAGCTGTCCAAGGTCGGACGCCAGTTCATCGCCGGGCTCCTGCGTCACGCCAACGAGATCTCCGCAGTGACGAACCAGTTCGTCAACTCCTACAAGCGGCTGTGGGGCGGGGACGAGGCGCCGAGCTTCATCACGTGGGGCCACAACAACAGGTCGGCGCTCGTGCGGGTGCCGCTGTACAAGCCGAACAAGGGCCAGTCCTCTCGCGTCGAGTACCGTGCTCTCGATTCGGCCGCCAATCCTTACCTCGCCTACGCGCTCATGCTGGCCGCGGGCCTCAAGGGCATCGAAGAGGGCTACGAGCTGCCTCCCGAGGCCGAGGACAACGTCTGGTCGCTCACCGATGCCGAGCGCCGCGCACTCGGATATGCGCCACTCCCGGCGAGCCTCGATCACGCACTGGAGTACATGGAGGAGTCGGAGTTGGTCGCCGAGACGCTCGGCGAACAGGTCTTCACGTACGTTCTGCTCAACAAGCGGCGCGAATGGCAGGAGTACCGCTCGCAGGTGACGCCCTTCGAGCTGAAGAGCAACCTCGAGATGCTCTGACCGGCCCATGAGCACGGGCGAGCGCACGTCCTCTCTCACCGAGCTCGCTCGGCTGGGATTCAGCTCGCTCTCCGAGAGCGCAGAGCTGCTCGACGAGTTGGCCGACGCGATCGAGGTGCCTCGCTCCGACCTGCTCCGTGCTGCCGTGACGGCCGCAGATCCCGATGGTGCGCTTCTGGCGCTCACGCGGATCGCGCGGCGCGATGCGCAGCCGGTGCGCCGGATCCACGGCGACCCGCAAGGGTGGCACGCCCTGTGGGCGCTCCTCGGGGCTTCGACCGGGTTCGGGGAGTTCTTCCTGCGCCGACCCGACGAACTGACCCATCTCGTCGGCGCCGGCTTCACCCTTCCGAGTCCCGAATCCCTGCGAGAGGAGATGCTCGAGGCCGTCGGCGCCGAGAACGGCTTCGCCGCAGAGGGCGGGGAAGAGTCCTGGGTGCGACTGCGCGTGCGGTACCGGCGCCTGCTCGCACGTATCGCGGCGTTCGACCTGCTCCACCCCGAGCCGCTCGACGTGGTCCCCGAGGTGGCGGCGCGCCTGGCCGACGCCGCCGGCGCGGCGCTGGAGGCTTCACTCGCCGTCGCGCGGACCCGTGTCTCGCGCGGCGCCGCCGGGGCGGGGCTCTTCCCGGCGGAACAGGTGGCGCGAACCCACCTCGCCGTCATCGGCATGGGCAAGGCCGGGGCACGGGAGCTCAACTACGTCAGCGACGTCGACGTCATCTTCGTCGCCGGCGCAGGCGCCGACACCGTCGAGGAGATCGGCGAGAGTCGCGTCGTCGACATCGCCACCCGGCTCGCCGTGCAGACCATGCGCGGCGTATCGGGTGCCGAGATCGAGCCCCCGCTGTGGGAGGTGGATGCCAACCTCCGCCCCGAGGGCAAGCAGGGGGCGCTCGTGCGCACACTCGCCTCGCACCTGTCGTACTACGAGCGCTGGGCGAAGAGCTGGGAGTTCCAAGCCCTGCTGAAAGCCCGACCACTTGCGGGAGACATAGCACTCGGCGAGCAGTACGTCGCCGCCCTCGCGCCCAAGGTGTGGACGAGTGCGGCGCGCGAGAACTTCGTCGACAGCGTCCAGCGCATGCGGGAACGGGTCACCGATCACATCCCCGCCGACGAGGTCTCGGCCCAGATCAAACTCGGACCCGGAGGCATCCGAGACGTGGAATTCACCGTCCAGCTGCTGCAGCTCGTCCACGGACTCAGCGACGAGCGGATCCGGCAGCGTGGAACACTTCCGGCACTGGAAGCCCTCGCGTCGGAGGGGTACATCGGCCGCACCGAAGCATCCGCTTTCTCCCGCGACTACCGCACTCTCCGTCTGCTCGAACACCGCATGCAGCTGCGCAACCTCCGCCGCACGCATCTCATGCCCCGCGAGGCTGACGAGCTGCGAGTGCTGGCCCGCGCCACGGGGCTCGCCGAGACGGGGGAGCGGGTGTGGCAGACGTGGGAGGCGATCAAGCGCGAGGTCCGCGACATCCACGTCCGCCTGTTCTACCGACCCCTGCTCTCGGCCGTCGCGAGCCTCCCCGAGGCGGAGCGCTCGCTCTCGCCCGCGCAGGCACATGATCGCCTGGCGGCGATCGGCTTCACCGACCCGGCGGGGGCGCTGCGCCACATCGGTGCGCTGACGAGCGGGCTCAGCAGGAAGGCGACGATCCAGCGGCACCTGATGCCGGTGATGATCCGCTGGTTCGCTGACGGCGTCGATCCCGACTACGGGCTGCTGGCATTCCGCCGTATCAGCGAGCGGCTGGGCGACACGCCGTGGTTCCTCCGCATGCTCCGGGATTCGTCGGGAGCCGCGGAGAGTCTCACCCGCGTGCTGTCGGGTTCGCGATACGTCGGCGAGCTCATGGAGTGGATCCCCGAATCCGCAGCGTGGCTGGACGACCCCGATCTGCTCCGCCCGCGAAGCGGTCTGGCGCTGCAGGAGGAGGCGCGAGCGATTCAGACCCGTCACGACACCGTCGACGACGCGATGCGTGCCGTGCGCGCGCTAAGACGCCGCGAACTGCTGCGCACCGCGATGGCGGCAGTGCTCGGCACCCTCTCGATCGAAGAGCTCGCCGACGCCCTCACCACCGTCACCGAGGTCACGATCCAGGCGACCCTGCGGGCCGTACGCCGCGACGTCCTCGACCCCGACGACGCCCCACTGGATTTCTCCGTGATCGCGATGGGGCGTTTCGGCGGGGCCGAGCTCGGGTTCGGCTCGGACGCCGACGTCATGTACGTCTACCGCCCGAACGGACTGGATCCCGAGCGGGCCGCTCGAAAGGCTCTGCACCTCGTCGGGGCACTGCGGCAGTACTCCGAGGATCATCGCGCACCGCTCGACCTCGATGCGGGGCTGCGCCCCGAAGGGAGGAACGGGCCGCTCGCGCGGTCGCTGGACGCGTTCGAGGAGTACTACCGGCGCTGGTCGCTTTCGTGGGAGGCCCAGGCGCTCCTGCGGGCCCGAGGCGTGGCGGGCAGCGTCAAGCTCATCACCGCCTTCACCGGGCTCGCCAACGAGGTGCGCTACCCTGCGTCGCCCGACCCGGCGGCGCTCCGCGAGATCAAACGGATCAAGGCCCGGGTCGAGAACGAGCGCTTGCCGCAGGGAGCCGATCCTGCACGGCATCTCAAGCTCGGCCCCGGCGGCCTCAGCGATGTCGAGTGGCTCGTCCAGCTCCTGCAGCTGCAGTATGCCCACACGGTTCCGGCGCTTCGGACGACCTCGACCACCGTCGCGCTCACGGCTGCGAAGGATGCCGGGATCATCTCCGAGACCGACGCTGCCCGACTGTTCGAGGCGTGGCGACTCGCCAGCCGCCTGCGTTCGGCCAACACCCTGCTTTCTGGGCAGACGAGCGACGTGCTGCCGACGGACCGGAAGAAGCTGGACGGGATCGGCCGTCTGCTCGAGTATCCGCCGCGATCGGCGACACAGGTCGAGGAGGACTGGCTGCGTACGGCCCGCCGTGCGCGGCGGAGCTTCGAGCGTCTCTTCTACGGCTGAGCCGTACGCGAAGCCGTCGGCCTTGCGCCGTCGACCGATTCGGGCGCATCCTTCTGACATGACTCGTGAGATCCCCGACGAGGACGTCGTGTTCGCAGAGATCGCCGACCGCCTGCGCGAGCGGTACCCACAGGCATCCCCGGTAGACATCGAGGCGGCTCTCGGCCGCGCGCGGGAGCATTTCCACGACGCTCGAGTGCGCGATTTCATCCCTGTTCTGGTCGAACGCGAGGCGCGTGCCGTGCTGGATCAGACGCTGTCACCGGGATGACGCCTTCCGGGATAGGGTGTCGGCGTGACGGTCCCACCCGCGGCCCCCGCCCCCGACGCGCCGCAGCCCTCTCGAAGTGCCTGGATCGGCCGCACCTGGGATCGCATCCCGACCGGCTGGTTCGCCGGCATCCTCACCGCCGTCTTCCTCGGCGGTACGGCGGCATTCGGAGGTCTCGCGCAGGCCGCCGTGCCCCCGCTTCCCGAACTCGAACCGGGTGAGACCCACGTCAACGAGCAGTTCGCCCTCACGGTGGAACGTGCGGTCCTGATCGACGAACTGCCGGAGGCGGGGATCACCGTCGAGACCGGTGAGCGGGTGCTCGCGGTCGTGCTGACGGCCGAGAACGTCTGGGACCGTGCCCTTGCGTCCGAGAGCCCCGGGGGGCTCAGTGCCGGGGTGCGTGTCACGGAACTCGCAGACGCCCCTCCCGCATCGATCGCCCGGTTCGACGACACCACGTTCTCGCCGTACCTGCAGCCGCGCGTTCCGGCCCAGCTCGTGGTGACGTGGGCGGTCGATTCGGAGGCTCTTGCGGAGGGCGACGAGATCGAGATCGTGCTGCGGGATCTCAGCCTTCGCGAGGGTGCACTCGTCGTCGCCGGCGAGTATTGGGAGTCGCCCGCCACGGCCGCGACGATGAGCCTCACGGTGACAGACGTCGGCGCGGGAGCAGACGCCGAGGGAGGGGAGGGATGAGTCGCTGGATGGCATGGACGATCGGTGTCGCACTCGTCGTGGCGGCATGGGGCATCATCCAGGTCACCCCCTCCCAGGACGACGCCGAAGCGCCCTTCCCTCTCGCGGCGGAGATCGACGAGACGACTTCCGCGCGCGGATTCGTCGTGACCGTGACGGACGTGCGACTGGCCTCACGGGCCGTCGCGGGCGGCTGGTCGGCGGAGGGCACCTGGCTGGTCGTCGACCTCCGGGCCGAGGCGACCCAGGAGGAGACCGGCACGATCCTCGCGCATGCCGAGCTCGTGATCGAGGGTGCCGCCTATCGCGCCAGCGAGCGACCCGCGTCGCTCCTGCGCAGCGGTCTCACCCCGGGTATTCCGCGGGAGGGGAGCCTCGCCTTCGAGCTTCCGAGCGACGTCGTCCGCGACACGGCGACTCTCGAGCTGGGAATCAGTGACGATCCCCGTCTCGACAGCCTCGTGACTCTCCCCATCGACCTCGGCGCGCTCGAAGCCGAGGACGAGGTCGAGCTTGTCGAGACCGGGTGGGCGGAGCGATGACGGCGAACCGGTCGTCACAGGCCCAATCGATTCAAGCCCGATCGACACAGGCCCCATCGATTCAGGCCCGATCGACACAGGGATGGTGGCGACGCAACGCCCTCGCCCTGGGTGCGGTCGCGATCCTGCTGCCGGTGGGAGTCCTCCTCCCGACAGGCGTCGAGTGGTGGCGCTGGAGTCAGGCCGACCCCGTGTTCCCCACCACCGCCGCCGCAGGGGAGAGCATCGACTGGGCGGGCGCGTCCTGGGGCCCGGCCACGGCGGCCGACGAGACCGGCACGTTCGCCGCCGATGCGCCGACCGGAACCCGCGTGCTCGTCGTCGAGATCCCGGTCGACCCGGCCGATAGGACCCCCGCTTGCACCACCCCGGTCCTTCGCGAGCTCGGCGGCGCGGGCCGGGCGTGGGGTGCGGCGATGACCGAGGTGGACTGGCGCTACGAGCAGCCGAGCTCTTGCGAGACCGGTTCAGAGGCCCCGTTCACCCTCGAGGTGCCCTACCTCGTCCCCGACGACGCCCGCGGCCCGTTCGGCGTGGAGCTCACCGTCCCGGACGAGCTGCCGCGCTTCCTCCGACTCGAGGTCGTCCCCTGACGACACCACCGGCGCCCCGATCAGCGCGCCCACCGTCGCGTCGTACGTCGCGGCGATGAGGACGGTGCGCAGCGGCTCGACGATGAGCGGAACGACGAGGAAGAGGGGAGTGGCCGCGACGACCCAGAAATCGAAGAGGTCGTGGGGCCCGACCCATCGGGTGAGGAGCACTCGGAGCCCTTCCCCGACGAAGAGGACGGCGGTGTAGAGCAGCACATACCCGCCGACGAGGAGGGGGCCGCCGCGCCACATGAGGAGGATCGCCTGCCAGATCGGTCGGAATCGGCCGCCGACCTCCGAGCCGAGATCGACCAGGCGGCGGCGGAGCCGCTGGGGGAGCGAGCCGTAGCGCGTTCGGGCGCGGTCGACGAGCCCACCGCGCAGCTGCACCCCCTGCGGCGAGACGGTGCGACCGTAGATGACGCCGGCGATCGTCAACCAGGCCAGGGGGACGAAGAGCACCGCGCCGGCCTGGCCGAGGAGCCACTCCGCCGCGTCCCAGGTCCACCCGAGCGGCGCGAACAGATCACCGACCGCCTGCCGGAGATCGGCGAGCCAGACCATCGCCTGGCGTGTGTCGACCCAGGCGGTCACCTGCCCGAGGGCCTCGCCGATGAAGTACGCGGCGAGGAAGATCCACAGCGCTTCGAGGTAGGTCGCGATCAGCGCGGTCCATCGGGGCAGGGCCTGGTGCCACCGCTTCCACGCCCAGCGTCCGGCGAAGGCGAGCACGACGACGGCGATCGTCCATGGCTCCCAGGTGAGGCTGTCCACCGCCCCGGAGGTGTCTACCGCGGCTTCTTCCACGATGGCGGCCCATTGCCGATCGGTCTGCACCGCGAGTGCCACCCGCAGGTAGGCGCCGACGTCGTCGATGAGGAAGCCGAGCACGGCGTAGACCGCGATGAACGGCAGGACAGCGGACAGGAGAGCGTCGCGGAAGGCGCGCAGGCGCGCACCACGGTCCACCGGGTTCGGGGCGATGGCGTTCAGCCGCAGCATCCCGTCCCTGAGGACGAGGAACATCGCCACGAGGCTGACGAGCTTGGCGAGGATCGCCAGCGGAAGGAGCAGGATGCCGCCGAGCGCCGAATACCCGCCCACGAAGCCGGCGAGCTGGATCGACAGGTAACGCCCGAGCGACCCCGCGAGATACCAGGCCAGCAGTGCGGGCCAGTGGGCTGCGAGGAGCCGAAGCCCCATCCGGATGATCTCCCGCACCGTTACACCGTAGCGCTGCGGGAGAGGTTGCTCAGCAGCTGCCCACGTCGTGCGTGTGCATGCCGGCCAGGTGTCCCTCGCCGTCGAAGTCGGCGTAGACCTCGGTGAGGACGTGATTGTGGCAGACCTGACCGAGCAGGTGACCGCCGATCCCGCCGCCGTCCTCGGCGTAGCCGGTGAACGGGGTGCCGTCGGCATTGACCAGCATCACGAAGGGGCCCGATGCCTCTTCGCCCGTGCCCTGCGCGTCGCCGTTGATTGACATGATGTCGCCTTTCTCTGCGTGGGCGTGCACTCGTGCGCACACGAGGGAGAGCCGCAGAGCGGGCGAGGTGATACGCCGGAATGACGAACTCCCCCGAGCGCCCGCGGTGTGCGGGGCTCGGGGAGTGAGGTCGCTCCGGGTGTCAGACCCCGAAGTACAGCTCGAACTCGAACGGGTGCGGGCGCTGCGCCATCGGCCGGATCTCGTTCTCGATCTTGTACTCGATCCAGGTCTCGATGAGCTCCGGCGTGAAGACGCCCCCCTCGAGGAGGAACTGGTGGTCAGCCGCCAGCGCGTCCAGCGAGTCCTGCAGCGAGTTCGGCACCTGCGGGATGCCCCGGGCTTCCTCGGGCGGCAGCTCGTACAGGTCCTTATCCACCGGCTCGTGCGGCTCGATGCGGTTCTTGATGCCGTCGATCCCCGCCATCAGCTGTGCGGCGAAGGCCAGGTAGGGGTTTCCCGAGGCGTCCGGCGCGCGGAACTCGATGCGCTTGGCCTTGGGGTTGGACCCCGTGATCGGGATGCGGATCGCCGCCGAGCGGTTTCCGGCCGAGTAGACCAGGTTCACCGGGGCCTCGAAGCCCTTGACCAGACGGTGGTAGCTGTTCAGCGTCGGGTTGGTGAAGGCGAGCACCGCGGGAGCGTGGGCGAGAATGCCGCCGATATACCAGCGCGCGATGTCCGACAGGCCGCCATAGCCCTTCTCGTCGTAGAAGAGCGGCTTGCCGTCGTTCCACAGCGACTGGTGGGTGTGCATACCCGATCCGTTGTCACCGAAGAGGGGCTTGGGCATGAAGGTCGCGACCTTCCCCCACTGCTCGGCGGTGTTCTTGACGATGTACTTGAACTTCAGGATGTCGTCGGCCGCGTGGACCATGGTGTCGAAGCGGTAGTTGATCTCCTGCTGACCGCCGGTGCCCACCTCGTGGTGCGCGCGCTCGAGCTGCAATCCCGACTCGATGAGCTTGAGGCTGATGTCGTCGCGCAGATCGGCGGTCTTGTCGACGGGGGAGACCGGGAAGTAGCCGCCCTTGTACGGGGTCTTGTTGGCCAGGTTGCCGCCCTCTTCGACCCGGCCTGTGTTCCAGGCGCCCTCCTCCGAGTCGACGGAGTAGAAGCTGGAGTTCTGCTTCACGTCGAAGCGGACGTCGTCGAAGATGTAGAACTCCGCCTCGGGAGCGAAGAACGCGGTGTCGGCGATGCCGGTGGAGGCGAGGTACTTCTCAGCCTTCTTGGCGACCTGACGGGGGTCCTTGGCGTAGATCTCGCCGTTGCGCGGGTTGTAGATGTCGAAGACCATGACCAGCGTCTTCGCCTCGCGGAAGGGGTCGAGGTAGGCCGTCGAGACGTCGGGGATGAGCTGCATGTCGGACTCGTGGATGTTCGCGAACCCACGGATCGAGGACCCGTCGAACAGCTGCCCGACAGTGAAGAACTCCTCGTCGACGGTGGCGGCCGGAATGTTGAAGTGCTGCTGGACACCAGGGAGGTCCGTGAAACGGATGTCGAGGAACTTGACGTCCTCGTCCTTGATGAACCGCAGCACCTCGGATGAATCACTGAACATGGAGACTCCAGAGGTAGGGCATCGGGAACTGCCGCCCGCCGAGCGGGCCTTGAGGCACGGTATCGGCAGGGGATTGCCCGACCGTGACACCTTTGTTTCCGGCATGTTACGCGCCCACCGACGGTAGTGTGGAATCGTGGTCGCCAGCGCACAGGACTATCCCGGGGAGCGGCTGGGACGCCCCCGTGAGGGCGCCGGATCGATCGGCCGCCTCGGCCGGCGCGTGGGCGCACTGTTCATCGACTACGGTGCCGCATATCTGATCTCGGGATTCTTCGGGTGGGATGCCCTGGCGATTCTGATGATCTTCGGCGCCATTCAGATCGTCTTCCTCCCGACGCTGCAGGGAAGCCCCGGCCACCGCATCTTCGGGATGCGACTGGTGCGCCTCGACGGCGGGTGGGTGGGGCTGTGGCGGCCGGTGCTGCGCACGATCCTGTTGATCCTCGTCATCCCCGCGGTGGTCTGGGACGCGGATCAGCGCGGCCTTCACGACAAGGCGGCGGCCACCGTCCTCATCCGGGACTGAGCGCTCAGCGAGGACGGGGGGCGCGCACGCGCTGCGGGTCGATGCCCTTGGGGATCGGCAGCGACGCAACCGACTGCGACACCGAGTCCATCCGCTTCACCACGGCCGCCATGGTGGCGCGGTCGATCTTCTTCGGGAGGGACTTGATGGCAGGAGCGAGCTTGCCGATCGGCACCTCGTCGTCGCCGTGACCGACGTACAGCACGGTGACGGGAACACCGGATGCCACGCGCTGCGCCTTTCCGCGCTCCTCGTTCACGAGCCGGGTGAGCCGCCCCCGCGCCCCTTCACCGACGATCACGATGCCGCCACGGCCTATCGCGCGGTAGACGGCCTCCTGAGTCTTGGGGTTGATGCCCACCGGCATCTCCGATGCGCGCCAGCGGCGACCAAGGGCGCTCGACAGCACGTAGCCGGTGGCGCCGGGCATGCCGTCGATCTTGCGATACATCGCCTTCGTCGACAGCCGCGTCATGGTCATCAGCGCCGCGAGGATGCCGAACATGAAGCCCGTGATGCCCCACAGGATGATGCTCCAGATCGCTCCCGGCGGGATCAGCGCACCGAGCGCGACACCCAGGAGGGTACCGCCGATGAGGATGCCGACGAGGGCCCAGGGCAGCCAGCGGTACGCCTGGACCGTGAAGGTGTAGAGGGTGCGGATCTGCGAGAAGAACCCGGGACGCTTCTCGGGGGCGGTACTGCGTGCGGCCATGATTCCAGCCTACCTTTCCGGCCCTGGCGACCACTCCTGCACAAGACCGGGAACGAGTCCCGCTGTCCACAGTTCGGGGGGAGCGCGGACACGTTGAGAGTCGCAGACACGAATCTGGGGTGATGGCGATCGATTCCGAGCACGCGCTGCTGCGGTCCTACCGTCCGGTGCGACGGCTGGATGACACCAGCGCGCCGTGGCCCGGAGAAGTGGTGCGTGACACCGAGGGCGCTGCGTGGCTTCTCGTGGATGCGAGTGCGCTCGGCACGCACTGGGCGGGATGGCGGGCCTCGGAATCGGAGCATCTTCTCACCCCCGCCGACCTCGTGAGAACGGCGGCGGGCCATGCGGCACTGTTCCCGATCTGCAGCGAACGGGTCATCGACGTCGTGAGGCGTCGTTCCGAGGACGATGACCCGCTGTCGGCGGGCGAGGCTCTCACCCTCGCCGTCAGTGTGCTGCGCGGCCACCTCGACGCCGGAGCGACGGCCGGAGAGACAGCCGGGACCTGGTGGCTCACCGACGAGGCGCGCCCGGTGCTGGCGCTGCAGCCGGCCGGGCCATCCGAGTCCGCTGAGATCTTCCGTCTCCTCGTCGGGGGGTTTCCGGCATGGAGCGACGTGCTGCGCGACGGCCTCGCGGCACTGGCTCAGGCTGACCTGCACGAACGCGATGCCCAGGCACTCGAGGCGCGGCTGTTCGCTCTGACCGCACCGCAGCCCCTTCGCGTCGGGGCCAAGAGCATTCCGTCGCTGCGGGATGGCGCTGTGCTCGGCGTCACTGCCCGACCTCTGCCGACCCGTAGGGGGTCGCGGGCAGCGGCGAGGGCAGCGGCTGCCGGCGACATCCGTGGTCAGGGACTGCTCGCCCGTGTCTCGACACTGATGGACCGCGACCTCGGCGAGACCGTCTCCCGGGCGACCACCGGCGTCTGGCGGGCTGTCAACGTACGGCGACCCCGATCACGACGTCGGGGACTCATCGTCGCAGCGGGTGCTGCAGCGATGGTGCTCGCCGTGGGGCTGACATGGCCGAGCGACGCGGAGCCGCCGGCAGCGGCCGAGCCCGTGGTGACGGCGCGGGAACCGGCGCAAGGTTCGTCGCCCTCGCCGACGTTCGATGCGGACACCGACGCGTCGAGCACCGACACAGCGATCGATGACGCTGCCCCGCCCCCCGCCACGCCCGATCACCTCATCGTGGTGACCGACGAGCTGTTGAGCGCTCGCGCAGCGTGCGACGCGGAGGCCGCTTGTCTCGCCGAAATGGTTGCCGATCCGACGCGTGCGCTGCCACGCGGGGCAGCCGACCTGCCGGCCGACGCGAGGGCCGTGACGTTCCTCGACGACCTGGGCGGAGCGGCGGTTCTGCGCGTGGACGCCACCGACACGGCGGGTGCTTCTCCGGCGTCGCAGCTCGTCGTCATCGTCCGCATCGGCGAGCACTGGGTCATTCGCGACATCTACGACGCGGGGGCGACATCGTGATCACGATGTCGCCCCCGCGTGGCGCAGCGCCGCTGTGGGTCAGATGCCGAGGTCGCCCTCGAAGTCCGCCTCCTCCAGACGGGCCTTGACGGCGCCCAGGAACCGCGCGGCATCCGCCCCGTCGATGACCCGGTGGTCGTAGGACAGCGCGAGGTAGACGTACGACCGGACCGAAATCGCATCGCGACCGTCGACCGACACCACACCCGGACGCTTGACGACGATGCCCGTGCCGAGAATCGCCGACTGCGGGAGGAAGACCACCGGAGTGTCGAACAGCGCACCGCGCGATCCGGTGTTGGTCAGCGTGAAGGTGCCGCCGGCCAGCTCGTCGGGCTTCAGCTTGTTGTCGCGCGTGCGCGCGGCGAGGTCGGCGATCTCATGGGCGATCTGAGCGAGGTTCTTCGACGCCGCGTCCCGCAGGACGGGGGTGAGGAGGCCGCGCTCGGTGTCGACGGCGATCGAGAGGTTCTCGCTCGCCGGGTAGACGATGTTCGTTCCGTCGACCGTGCTGTTGATGATGGGGAAGGCCTGGAGAGCCTCCGCCGCAGCGAGCGCGAAGAACGGCAGGAACGAGAGCTTGTCGCCGGTCTTGGACTGGAAGTCGCCCTTCACACGGTCTCGGAAGCCGGAGAGCTTGGTGACATCCACCTCGACGACGGTGGTGAGCTGGGCAGTCGCCTGCATCGACGCCACGGCCCGCTCGGCGAGCACCTTGCGCAGCCGCGACATCGGCTGGGTCGTGCCCCGCAACGGCGAGACCTCCAGCGGGGTGCGGGCCGGGGCGGCGGGCGCCGACGCTGTGGCGGCGGGAGCCGGTGCCTTGGCGTCCTCAGCGGCCTTCAGCACGTCCTCCTTGCGGATGCGACCGCCGACGCCGGTGCCCTTGACCGAAGCCAGATCGACGCCCTGCTGCGCAGCGAGCCGGCGCACGAGCGGGGTGACGTAGGCCACCTCGTCGTCGCCGGAAGAGGTCGCCGGTGCGGCCGACGACGGAGTGCTCGAGGGGGCCGGTTCCTGCTCGGTGGCGACCCCCGTGGAGACCGGCGCGTGCGCGACGACCTTCTCAGGGACGGGCGCGACCTCCTCGGCGGGCTTCTCCTCGGCGGCCTTTTCGTCGGAACGCTTCTCCTCACCGGCGGGGGCCGGCTCGGCGGGCTTCTCCTCGGCGGGAGCCTCCTGGGCCGGCGCGGGCGCGGACGGCGCGGCACCGTCACCGATGCGGGCGAGGGCCGAGCCGACAGCGATCGTCTCGTCCTCCTGCACGAGGATCTCCTGGAGGATGCCCTTGACGGGGGAGGGGATCTCGGTGTCGACCTTGTCGGTCGAGATCTCCAGCAGCGGCTCGTCGACGTCGACCGCGTCACCGACCTGCTTCAGCCAGCGCGTGACCGTGCCCTCCGTGACGCTCTCGCCGAGTTCGGGCAGAACGACTTCGGTCCCGCCGCTGGAGGTGGAATCCGATGGCGCTGCCTGGGCGGGAGCTGCGGGACCGTCGTCCGAGGGACCGTCGGCAGGCTCGGCCGTCTCAGCGGCGGGCGCCTCCGCCTGCGCAGGCTCGGCCGACGCGGGCTCTTCCTGCGCATCGGCCGGGGCGGGGGCCTCGCCACCCCCGGAGCCGTCGCCGATCTTGGCGAGGACGGCGCCGACCTCGACCGTCTCGTCCTCGTCGACCAGGATCTCCTCGATCACACCGCTGATCGGAGAGGGGATCTCCGTGTCGACCTTGTCCGTGGAGATCTCGAGGAGCCCCTCGTCGGCCTGCACGGTGTCACCGACCTTCTTGAGCCAGCGGGTGACCGTTCCCTCTGTGACGCTCTCGCCGAGCGCGGGGAGGACCACGGATGTGCTCATGGGCTTGTCTCCTTCGGGGTTGCCGATGTCTTGTCTAGCTTAGTGATGCGCCCGCAGGCCCGTGTCAGGACTGCACCGGCGCGACTTGTCAGGGTCACAGGGCGTGGAGCGGCTTGCCGGCGAGGGCCAGGAAGGCCTCGCCGAGCGCTTCGCTCTGCGTGGGGTGGGCATGGATGAACGGCGCGATGTCCTCGGGGTGGGCTTCCCATCCGACGGCCAGCTGCCCCTCGGTGATGAGTTCCCCGACGCGATCGCCGACCAGATGCACGCCGATGATCGGCCCGTCGGTGAGTCTGACGACTTTGACCAGGCCGCCGGTACCGACGATCTCGCTCTTGGCGTTTCCGGCGAGGTTGTACTCGTAGGACCGCACAGCCTCTGCGCCATGCATCTCAACAGCCCGCGCTTCCGTCATACCGACCGACGCCACCTCGGGATGGGAATACGCGACCCGGGGGATGAGGTGCTCGGGAACGACGACGGGCTTCTTTCCGGCGATCGTCTCGGCGACGAAGATGCCCTGCTGGAAGCTGCGGTGGGCAAGCTGCAGGCCCGCCACGATGTCGCCGACGGCGAAGACGTGCGGAACAACGGTCTGGAGCCGCTCATCGGTGACGACGAAACCGCGATCCAGCGTCACTCCGGCGTCTTCGAGACCGAGGCCTGCCGTGGCAGGTCCGCGGCCGACGGCGACCAGCAGGTAGTCCGCCTCGAGCTGCGAGCCGTCCTCGAGCGAGACGCTGACCGCATCAGCGGTCTGCGTGGCGCCGGCGAACCTGACTCCGAGCCTGAAGCCGATCCCGCGGCGACGGAACGCACGCTCGAGGGCCTTGCTCATGCTGATGTCCTCGGCCGGGACGAGGTGGTCCAGACCTTCGACGATGGTCACATCGACGCCGAACGAACGCCAGACGCTGGCGAACTCCACCCCGATGACGCCGCCGCCGAGGATGACGACACGTTCGGGTATCTCCTCCAGCTGCAGCGCCTGATCGCTCGTGAGGATGCGGCCGCCGATCTCCAGGCCCGGCAGAGTTCGGCTGTACGACCCGGTGGCGATGACCACGTCGGTGCCTCGGTAGGCGGTGTCACCGACCCGCACCGCGGGGCCGGCCTCCAGGCGTCCCTCGCCCTCGACGACCCGGACGCCCCGGGTCTTCAGCAGGCTCTGCAGGCCGCGATACTTCTTCTCGACGATGCCCTCCCGATACGAGCGCACCCGGGCCGGGTCGATACCTCGGAACTGCGCGTCGACTCCGATCTCGGCCGCGTCGCGGACCGTGTCGGCGACCTCCCCGGCGTGAAGGAGGGCCTTGGTCGGAATGCACCCGCGATGCAGGCACGTGCCGCCCACCAGGTCCTTCTCGATCATGATCACCGACTTGCCGAGCTCGGCGGCGCGGAGCGCGGCCGCGTAGCCTCCGCTCCCGCCGCCGAGGATCACGAGGTCAGCCGAGATCTCGGGCGCCTCCGAACCGCTCATCGGGCGGCCTCGGTCTGCAGCAGACGCAGCAGGCTGCGCACCGTCGCCCCGGTCGGGCCCTTGTCGGTGAATCCGAACCCGCCCCCCTTGTTCATGCCGACGCCGGCGATGTCGAGGTGGATCCACGGGATGCGCTCATCGCCGTCCGTGGCGGTTCGGCCGACGAAGTGACGCAGGAACAACCCCGCGAACAGCGACCCTCCGGCGGGGTCGCCGATCTTGGCGTTCTGCAGGTCGGCGATCGGCGAGTCCAGCTCATCGACCATGTGCGCCGGAAGCGGCAGCTGCCAGGCGAGCTCGGCGACATCACCCGCGGCTGCGAGGTACCGGGCGACGGCGTCGTCGTCGCCCATGACACCGGTGTGACGGGTGCCGAGGGCGATGGTGATCGCTCCGGTGAGGGTCGCCACGTCGATCAGCAGGTCGGGGTTCTCCCTGCTGGCGGCCACGAGCCCGTCGGCCAGCACGAGGCGTCCTTCGGCATCGGTGTTGAGCACCTCGACCGTGGTGCCGTCGGCGATGCGCACCACGTCGCCCGGGCGCGTCGCACGGCCGGAGGGCATGTTGTCGGCGACGGCGAGCCATCCGGTCACCCGCACCGCGAGCTGCTGGGCGGCCGCAGCGCGGACCACGGCCAGAACGGTGGCGGCGCCGCACATGTCGTACTTCATCCCCACCATCGACGCCGCGGGCTTGAGGGAAAGCCCCCCCGTGTCGAAGGTGATGCCCTTGCCCACGAGAGCGACGTGACGCGTCGCGCCGGCGGGGGCGTAGTCGAGGCGAACCAGACGGGGCGGCCTCTCCGACCCCTGACCGACCCCGATGATGCCGCCGAAGCCGCCGTCGCGCAGGGCCTGCTCGTCCCAGACCGTCACCTCTACGGGCAGGCCCTCGACCTCTTTCTGTGCGCGGTCGGCGAGGTCCGCCGGGCCGAGCCACTCCGCCGGGATCGAGACGAGGTCTTTCACGAGCGCGACCGCGGACACCGTCGCACGCACGGCGTCGAGGGAGGCCTCGTCGAGGTCAGCTCGCCCCTGCAGGACCACGCGACTCGCGCGGCGCTTGGGACCTTCCGCCTTGTATCCATCGAAACGGTAGCCGCCCAGGGCCGCTCCCTCCGCAGCGGCCAGAAGGTGCTCCGAGGCGAACGGCACGGCGACGACGACGGTGTCGAAACCCGTCATTGTGCGCAGGGCCGCGCCCAGCGCGTCGCGGATGGCAGCGGCATCCGGTTCGGCACCCGTCCCGACGACCGCGAGCGGTCCAGTGGTGACCTCGGGCGCGTAGACCCGCTGGAAGGAGCCCGGCGAGCCGCTGAATCCGGTCGCCACCAGCGCGTCCTTCACTCCGGGCCAGTCGTCCAGCGACGGCGCGCCGTCGACGGGGGGCAGTGCCAGGACGACCGCGTCGGCGTCGATCTCGGCAAGGGGGGCGGAACGATATTCGAGGTCGGGGAACGACATGGGTTCCATCCTATTGAGCGGTGTTCGCTGTCAGCGGCAGCGGTCCGGCTCGCGGTGTCGCGGCGACTCGTAGCATGGAGCCATGCCTTACGCCGGTCCTGTGTACGAGCGCTCGGTCTCCGCCCCGGCTGTCCCGGCGGGCCTTCCTCTCGTCATCGCGCTCACCGGCTTCACCGACGCCGGGGGAGCGGTGGCCCGACTCATCGAGTACGTCCGCGACGATCTCGACCCCATTCCGTTGGCCGTCTTCTCAAACGACATCCTGCTCGACTACCGGGCGCGCCGTCCGATCGTGACGTTCGAAGCCGACCACCTCACCGACTACCGCCCGCCGCGACTGGAACTCTCCCTCGCGCACGACGCCCTCGGGACGCCGTTCCTGGTGCTCGCCGGCTACGAGCCCGACTTCGCCTGGGACGCCGTATCCGAGGCTGTCCTCGAACTCGCGTCGAGCTTCAGCGTCTCCTCGGTCACCTGGGTGCATGCCATCCCCATGCCGGTCCCGCACACCCGTCCGATCGGCACGACCGTGAGCGGCACCCGAACGGAGCTGACCGAGGCGCACTCGGTATGGCAGCCCCACACGCAGGTACCCGCGACCGTCGCCCACCTTCTGGAGTACCGGTTCACCGAGAGGGGCGCCGCCGTCGCCGGCTTCGTCCTGCTGGTGCCCCACTATCTCGCAGACACCGAGTACCCCGCCGCCGCCCTTGCGGGACTCGACAGCGTCACGGTCGCCACCGGGCTCGTCTTCGACGGAGACGGCCTGCGCGAAGAGAACCGCGAGTATCTGACGAAGGTCGAGGAGCAGGTCGCCGGCAGTGACGAATTGTCCCGGATGCTGCAGGGGCTCGAAGAGCGATACGACGCGTACATGGCCGGTGCGACCAATGCCACGCCCATCCTTCACACCGGCGATCTGCCGAGCGCTGACGAGCTCGCTGCGGAACTGGAGCGCTTCCTCGCCTCGCGGCCGAGCAGCGATGAGGACAAGCGCCCCTGACGATCGAGGGGAATTCCCCCCGCCTCCTCGGCGTTGTTCCCCGAGGGTGCGTTCGGGGATTCGCGGGGGAGTGCGGATGCGAACCGCCCATACAGATGTGAGACAATGGACGTTCTGACCCATTGTCGTCCCCCGTCCGCTGCCCTGCGTATGGGAACGGGACTTGACAAGGGTCTTACTAGTGTCCGAAAGATACCGCCGCGGCGCTCCGCGTTCGTGACGGTGAAAGGCGAACCGTGACCGCAGGCACGAAGACGACGAACCGCACCACGAAGGACACCGACTCCGCCGACACGGTCGAGGAGGTCGAGACCGCCGCCGCGGCTCCCGCGAAGAAGCGGCCCGCGGCGAAGAAGGCCCCTGCCAAGAAGCCCGCCGCGAAGACGGCGGCCAAGGGCGGCAAGAAGAAGGCCGACGCCGACGAGGTCGACGAGGAGATGGACGACGTCGAGCTCGACGCCGACGACGAGGTCTCCGGCGACGAGGTCGATGACACCGAGGGCGACGGCGACACTCCGGCACCCAAGGCTGCTGCCGCAGCGACGACCGAGGGGGAGTCGGAGGATGAGGAGGAGGAGACCGCCAAGCCGGTCTTCGCCGAGCCGCTCCCGACGGGCGCCATCGTCATCTCCAACGACGAGGACGACATCCCCGTCTACTCGACGCAGATCACCGGCGCCACCGCCGACCCGGTCAAGGATTATCTGAAGCAGATCGGCAAGGTTCCGCTGCTGAACGCGGCCGAAGAGGTCGAGTTGGCCATGCGGATCGAGGCGGGCCTGTTCGCCGAAGAGAAGCTGTCGCACATGTCGGCAGCCGAGAAGGCGTCGCAGCTGGGCCTGGACCTGCAGTGGGTCGCACGTGACGGCCAGCGCGCCAAGAGCCACCTGCTGGGTGCGAATCTGCGCCTCGTGGTCTCCCTCGCCAAGCGCTACACGGGACGCGGGATGCAGTTCCTCGACCTGATCCAGGAGGGCAACCTCGGTCTCATCCGCGCGGTCGAGAAGTTCGACTACACCAAGGGCTTCAAGTTCTCGACGTATGCGACCTGGTGGATCCGGCAGGCGATCACCCGAGCCATGGCCGACCAGGCGCGCACCATCCGCATTCCGGTGCACATGGTCGAGGTCATCAACAAGCTCGCCCGGGTGCAGCGGCAGATGCTGCAGGACCTCGGTCGCGAGCCCACGCCCGAGGAGCTCAGTCGCGAGCTGGACATGACCCCCGAGAAGGTCATCGAGGTGCAGAAGTACGGTCGCGAGCCGATCTCCCTGCACACCCCGCTCGGCGAGGACGGCGACAGCGAATTCGGGGACCTGATCGAGGACACCGAGGCCGTCGTCCCCGCTGACGCCGTAGGATTCACGATGCTGCAGCGTCAGCTGGAGTCGCTGCTGGACTCGCTGTCCGAACGCGAGGCGGGTGTCATCCGCATGCGCTTCGGGCTCGGCGACGGTCAGCCGAAGACCCTCGACCAGATCGGCGACACCTTCGGTGTGACGCGTGAGCGCATCCGCCAGATCGAGTCCAAGACGATGGCCAAGCTCCGCCACCCGAGCCGGTCGCAGTCGCTGCGGGACTACCTTGAGTAAGCGGTCGGACGCGTGACCGGCGAAGCGAACGACGGCAAGGCCCTCACGGTCAGCGTCGACGGGCTCTCGTTCGCCCGTATCCCGATCCGCACGCGTGTCGTGATGCCGGGCGACGATCTCGACGCGTTCGTCCGCGAGTACGCGGCGAGCCTCGTGCGACCGGATGATCTGCTGTTCGTGACCGAGAAGATCGTCGCGATCACGCAGGGCCGGTCGTACCCGCTGGACGAGATCCAGCCGAGACGGCTCGCGCGATTCCTCTCGCGCTACGTGACCCGGACCCCGCACGGCATCGGACTCGGGATGCCCGAGACCATGGAGATGGCGCTCCGCGAGTGCGGGACCCCCCGCATCCTGCTCGCCGCCGCCGTCTCGGCGGTGACGAAGCTGTTCGGCCGCAAGGGGGATTTCTATCGGATCGCCGGCGACAAGGCGCGCGCGATCGACGGCCCGACCAGCGGCACCATTCCGCCGTACAACAGGGCCGTCGTCCTCGGACCTGATCGCCCTCGTGACGTGGCGCGTCGGCTCAAGGACCTCCTCGACGGCGTCCCCGAGGTGGCGGTGGTCGACATCAACGACCTCGGCGGCAACATCCTAGGGTCGACGGTGGGCAAGGCTCGCGAGAATCAGCTGGTCGAGATCCTGAAGGACAACCCGCTGGGTCAGGGCCACCAGTCCACGCCGCTCGGCATCATCCGCTCAGCCTGACCTGCCATCCTCAGCTGAGGATCGCCGTCACGGTGAGAAGGACGGGGATGCACCCGATCGTGGTGAGGAATACGGTATCCCGCGCGATCGCCTCTCCGACGTCGAACCGCTGGGCGTAGTTGAACACATTCTGCGCGGTCGGGAGGGCGGCCAGCACGACGATGACGAGCACGTCGGCGCGGGGGAGTGCGAACACCACCGCGCCCACCACCCAGGCGATCGCCGGCATCACCACGAGCTTCAGCGTCGTGGCGAGGATCACGTCGCGACGACGTCCGTGTGCGCCGAGCACGCGCTGGCCGAACAGTGACAGGCCGTAGCTGATGAGCAGCACCGGCACGCAGGCATTCGCCACCAACTGGGCGGGCGCCATGACGACCTCGGGAAGATCGATGCCGCTGATCGAGACGGCCGCGCCCAGGGCGGAGCCGATGACGATGGGGTTGGTGAGGACGCGGCCGATCGTTTTGCCGAGGGACGAGCGGCCGGATGTCACGGCATCGAGGATCGCCATGGTGATCGGCGTGAAGACCAGAAGCTGCAGGAGGATGACGGGAGCCGGGAACGCGGCGTTGCCGAGAAGGTAGAGCGAAAGGGGGATGCCGATGTTGTTGGAGTTCACCTGGCCCGCGCTGAGGCTCCCGATCGTCGTCTCGGCGACCGACCGGCGCCACAGGAGGCGGGCGATGAGCGCGTAGACGACGAAGACCGCGACCGCCGCGATCGCCGACACCGGCAGCAGCGACGAGAAGAGCGTCCGCACGTCGGCCTCGGCGAGCACGACGAACAGCAGGAACGGCGACAGGACGAAGAAGGTCAGCCGCGCCAGGACGGGTCGGGCGTGTTCCCCCAGCAGGTTGATGCGTCCGAGGATGTAGCCGAGAAAGATCGAGACGCCCACCACGACGAAGCCGGTGAGAGCCGAGAGCATCCCTCGATGCTAGTGCGGCAGAGCACTCACGCCGGTTGCACGCGAAGCCAGAAGACGCCGTGCGCCGGCAGCATGAGGCCGCTCGCGAGGAGGACCGGGTAGCCCGAGACGATCTCCGTGGCATCCGTTCGCAAGCCCGAGAAGGTGACCGGCTCGATCAAGACATCGGAGTCGCCCACGTTGCCGAGAACGAGGATCGTGCCGTCCGCGCCGACACGCTGGAATCCCACGACCTGCGGGAACGGCGTGTGGAACGGGAGCAGCGGATTGCCGGCGGCGAACTCGGGGGAGTTCTTTCGCGCTCGGATCAGGGCGTGCAGGCGGGTGCTGATGCGGCCGGCGACGGTCGACGGGTCGCGGCGAGACGCGTAGGCCTTCTCGTCTCGATGCGGACGATGCACCCATCGGCTGTCGTCGGCATGCGCGGGATCATCGCGATAGCCGTAGTCGTTGAGCTGGCCGACCTCATCGCCGAGGTAGATCAGCGGGATCCCTCCGGTGGACAGGGCGAGCGCGTGGGTAAGGACGACGCGGTCCTCACCCCCGGGATCGCCCGCCTCGACGCCCGCGAGAGATGCGGTGGTGCCCGCGATGCGGGCATCACCGGTCTTGGGATTGTCCTGGAACGGTTCACCGCGCGAGAACGTGCCCTCGAACCTGCCGACGTAGAAGTCATTGAGGAAGCGGCGGTGCGGATAGCCGTCGATGCCGAGCGCCGCGGCATCCTCATCGGCGAACGTCCACCCGATGTCGTCGTGGCTGCGCACGTAGTTCACCCACGAGGTGCCCCACGGCAGGGCGTGACGCTCGTCGAGGGCCTTCTGCAGCAGCCGGGCGTCCCGGGTCGCGAGGGCCTCCCAGCCGAGCGCCATCTGGAGCGGGTTGTAAGACAGCTGGCACTCATCGGGCGAGATGTAGGTGATCACCTCATCGGGGTGGACGATCGCCTCGGATTTGAACAGCACCGAGGGTGCGGCAAGCCGCAGGACGAGATTGAAGGCGCGCAGCAGCAGATGGGCTTCCGGCAGCGACTCGCACGGTGTGCCCAGGCGCTTCCAGATGAACGCGACGGCGTCCATGCGGAGCACCTCGACGCCCTGGTTGGCGAGGAACATCATCTCCTGCGCCATCGCCCGGAACACCCGGGGGTTGGCGTAGTTGAGGTCCCACTGGAAGTGGTAGAAGGTCGCCCAGATCCAGCGCCCGTCGGGCAGCTGCACGAACGCGCCCGGGTGGTCGTCGGGGAAGATCTCGCGCACCGTCTCCTCGTACCGGTCGGGCATCGTGCGGTCGGGGAAGATGAGGTAGAAGTCCTCGAAGTCGGGGTCGCCGGCAACGGCCTTGCGGGCCCACTCGTGCTCGTTGCTGGTGTGATTGAAGATGAAGTCGAGCACCAGCGAGATGCCGGCGTCTCGCAGATCGGCTGAGAGCGCGGCCAGGTCGGCCATGGTCCCGAGCGCCGTCTGTACCTTGCGATAGCTCGAGACCGCGTAGCCGCCGTCGTTGTTGCCCTCGGGGGAGTCGAACAGGGGCATCAGGTGGAGGTAGGTCAGCCCCAGCTCCTGGAAGTAGGGAATCTGCGCCCGGATACCGGCGAGGGTGTCCGCGTACCGGTCGACGTAGCAGACACCGCCGAGCATGCGCTCCGACAGGAACCAATCGGGGTGAGTGGTGCGCCGTGCGTCGAGGTCTTTGAGCCCCGCGGGGCGATCCCGCCACCCGGCCGCTGCCGCTGCGATCACCTCCGCAAGGGCCTCCTGTCCGTCTTCCCGATCGCCGTACAGCTGCAGGAACAGGCGGTGCAGCTCAGGGAGGACCGAGGCGAGGCGCTCATCGAATCCGGGGTCGGCAGCGCCCAGCGTTGTGCGCGCCGCCGCCGTGGCCGCCTGAAGGTCGATCGAGGAATCAGGACTGAGGCGTGTCATGGCGCTCCACATCGTCGGGGATCACGTGGATCGCATCGTATCGCCCGCCGCGGGGTGCAGGCCGGGCTCGGCCGGTCTCGGCGGGTGCGGCTGGCAGCGCGGGCACCACCACGTCCGCCGCCGCTCCGGATCGTTCGGCACCTCGGCCGCGACCTCGATCGTCGTGCGGCAACGCAAGCACGGTCGCCCGGCACGACCTACGACCCAGTGAGTCGATCCGCGGCCACGATCACCGGTGGTCACCTGATACATGCCGGGGACCGTGGCCGAGATGCGCAGGCAGCGGGCGGCCAGGTCGACGAGCGCTGCGATATCCGTGCCGCCGACGGGAGCGAAGGGATGGATGCCACGGAGGAAGGCGAGCTCGTTCACCCAGAGGTTTCCGAGCCCGGCGAGATTCGCCTGGTCGAGGAGCGCAGCCACGGTGGGCCGGTCAGGGCGTCTCGACAGCCGTCGCATCGCCTCAGCGGCATCCCAGTCTTCTCGAAGCGGATCGGGACCGAGCCGTTCGCGCACGCGCTGCTCGTCGGTGGTCGGCGCGTATTCCATGACCGGCACATCGACGCCCCACAGCGTGACACCGTCGTCGAGGGCGAACCGGCAGCGCACACGGTGCAGCTCCGCGCGTGGAAGCGGGCGTTTCGTGACCGACCAGGATCCCTGCATCTTCAGATGGGTGTGCAGCGACCATCCGTCGTCGAAGCGTGTGAACAGGTGCTTGCCGTGCGTGTCGTACGAGAGGATCTGTCGTCCGTCGAGCTTGGCGCCGGCGTGAGCGCCGGAACGGAGCTCACCCGACACGATGGTGCGACCGACCGACGCGTGCGCCAACCGGCGGGCGAGGCGATAGACGCTGTCACCCTCCGGCATGCCGCAACTCTAGGCTGGACTACGGACATCGCCGATTAACCGATAATGCACATTATGTCATTTCAACGAGAGCGAGTGAGCCCGTCGACTCCCCTCACCGCGCGACGTGAGCGCACAGAAGTGGGCGCACAGTGGCCGGGCCGAAGCACGAAGTCGAGCGTGCGCAAGCCCCCTGTGCCACGCGACGGTCGGCCGTACTGTCACCTCATGGACATCTCCGACGTAGCCTGGAACGAGCCCGCTCGCGCGAAGATCCTCGACGATGCCGATCACGTCCTCCGTGAGGCCGTGAGGAAGGTGGCCGAACAGGACGAGGTCTCTTCCGACGACGCCTTCGCCCAGCTCAATCACCTCCTCAAGGATCGGTTCATCGACTACCAGCCGGGTCCTGACATCCGCACGTACGCCGATGCCATCGCCGCCGGCGAGTTCCGCGGCGCCACCGATCAGTAGGAGTCCGTCTGGAGCTGGTTGACTAGCGGCAACATCCAGCAGGGAGCTTCCATGACCTCGTCCCCTCGCCAGACGCCTGGCGGGCTCGTCATCGCGCCGCAGGTGCGAGACGCCCTCGACCGCGGCCGACCCGTGCTCGCCCTCGAATCGACGATCTTCACCCACGGACTCCCCCGGCCCCGCAACCTCGAGGTCGCGCGGGAGGCGGAAGCTTGGCTGCGTGATCACGGCGTCCTCCCGGCGACGATCGGGGTCGTCGACGGGCAACCGATCGTCGGCCTCTCCCCCGCTGAGATCGAGCGATTGTCGACCGACGACGACGCGGTCAAACTGAGCCTTCGAGACCTCCCCGTCGCCGTCGCGAAACGCCTGAGCGGCGGCACCACCGTCGCGGCAACGGCATTCCTCGCGCGTCGCGCAGGCATCCGTGTGTTCTCGACGGGTGGTCTGGGCGGGGTCCACCGCGACGCCCAGCAGACCTTCGATGAGTCAGCCGATCTGCCGACGCTTGCGGCACTTCCCCTCGTCGTGGTCAGCGCCGGTGTGAAGTCGATCCTCGACATCCCTCTCACTCTGGAGCGCATGGAGACACTGAATCTCACCGTCGTGGGGTACCGGACCACCGACTACCCCGGCTTCTACATCGCCGACTCCGGGCTCGACATCGAGTACGCCGCGGACTCGGCCACCGAGATCGCCGACATCGCGCGCGCCCGCGACGCCCTCGGGATCTCCTCCACGCTCCTCGTGGCGCGTCCCGTCGACACCGACCTCCAGCTGACGCCCGCGGTCCATGATGAGGTGCTCACCAGCGCACTCGACGCCGCCGCCGCAGCCGGGGTGTCGGGCCATGACACCACGCCGTTCCTCCTGGACTTCATGCAGCGCGAGACCGCTGGGCGGAGCCTGGACGTCAACGTCGAGGTTTACCGCGGCAATGTGGCCCTCGGCGCCGAGATCGCCGCCGCTCTCGCCGGCGTCCAGTGATGCTCACGGTCATCGGCGATCTCCTCGCCGACATCGTCGTTCTCGGCGCGTCCTCGCTCGATCGCGGCACCGACAACCCGGTGACCATCACCCATACCCGGGGCGGCAGCGCGGCCAATGTCGCCGCGGCCGCCTCGCCCGCGGCATCCGTCCGCTTCATCGGCAGGGTCGGATCGGATGCCGAGGGCGAGGCGCTCGTGCACGAGCTGGAGCGCGCGGGAGTCGAGGTTCGCGTGCAGCGAGCGGGACGGACCGGGTCGATCGTGATCCTCGTCGACGAATCCGCCGAGCGGACGATGCTCACCGATCGCGGTGCCGCCGCCGAGCTCGGTCCCATCGAGACCGCGTGGCTGGAGGGCACGCGCTGGCTGCATCTTCCGCTGTACGGCTTCGCCGACGCGCTGTCGCGTGAGGCGCTGCTCTCCGCAGCCGCCTGGGCGCGCGAGCGCGCCGTGCCCCTCAGCATCGACCTGTCGAGTGTGGCGACCATGCGGGCGCTGGGGCAGGCGACGCTGGCCGATCTGCTCGCACGTCTCTCCCCCGCAGTGGTCTTCGCGAATGCCGAGGAAGCCGCCCTCCTCGTCGAGCTGGAGGTCGCGCTGCCCGCGCGCACGGTGTTCGTCGTCAAGCGCGGTGAGGACCCCGTGCAGGTCCGCGATCATGACGGCCTCACGCAGATCGCGGTCGACCGCGTCGAGGGCGTGATCGACACCACCGGCGCCGGGGACGCCTTCGCCGCCGGCTACATCGTCGCAGCGCTTCGCGGCGACGACCCCGCCCGGTGCGCCGGCGCCGGCTGCGCGTCAGCGCGGCAAGCCCTCCTCCAACCCGGTGCCCTGTAGCCGGAGGCCGCCTCCGCGGCGCCGAAACACTGCGTTTGCGTCGAGCCACCGCGATATTCCGGGTGTCTCGACGCGAATGCGGTGTCTCGTCGCAGCGCGACCCCGCCGGGTCGCCTAACCCGTGGCGAACCCGCCGTTCACCTTCAGCAGTTGTCCGTTGACCCACGAGCCCTCCGGCGACAGGAGGAACCGGACGGTGTTCGCGATGTCGTCGGGTGTGCCGAGGCGACCCGCCGGTGTGGCTTCGCGTGCGCGACGTCGGATGTCCGCATCCATCCAGCCCGTGTCGATCGGCCCGGGGTTGATGACGTTCGCCCGCATGCCCCGCTCGCCCAGTTCCGCGGCCGCCGCGATGACGATCCGATCGAGTGCGCCTTTGCTCGCACCGTAGGGCAGATTGTGCGCAGTGTGGTCACTGGTCAGCGCGATGACCGACCCGGCGACCTCTCCCCCGGCGGCGCGCTGCGGCAGCCGTTCGGCGAACGCCTTGATGAGAAGCCACGTCGCCCGCGCGTTGACGGCGAAATGGCGGTCGAAGCTCGCGATGTCGGTGCTGAGGATCGAGCTGTCCACAGACTCGCAGTGAGACATCACAAGCGCGCGAAGAGGCCCACTCGCCGAGGCAGCGGCGACGAGCCGCTCCGGCACGTCGGGATCGGACAGGTCCGAGCCGATGACGGTTACCGCGACGCCCTCCGCGCGGCACGCGGCCGCGATGTCGTGGGGATCGGATGCTGCGCGCTCCAGACCCACCCTCTCGTCGTATTCGTCCCAGTGGTTCAGGACGAGATCCCATCCATCGCGGGCGAGACCGAGAGCGAGTCCCGCTCCGATAGACCGGCGACGTCCGACGCCGGTGATGAGGGCGGTACCCGGCGGAGACGAAAGGCTCATTCCTCGAGCCTATGGTCCGCCGGGTGGGTGTCAGAGCCCCGCGGCGTCGTCGGGACGACTGGTCGACTGACGCGTGACGCGCTCGTTGGTCGCAGGGTCGACCGTCGTGCGGCTCACCGACTCCGAGCTCCGGCGACGCGCGAGCAGAACGATGCCGATGAGGAAGACGAGCGCTCCGGCGCCCATCAGGATGTAGCCGATCATGTCGAGGTTGATCCACTCGACCTGCACGTTGACGGCGAAGGCCAGGATGGCCCCGATGGCGAAGAGCGCGATGCCAGCACCGATACTCATGGGTCTCCCCTTTCCGGGTATGCGAGGGCAGTACCCACGAACACTGTGGACCGTGCGCGATGAGCGATGCACCCTCTTGACACCACGGGGGGTGATGCGGCATGTCGGAGGTGAGCCCTAGGCTTCGGCCATGACTCCGGTGATCTTCCACACGGCGACCACGCTGAACGGTTTCCTCGCCGACGACCGGGATTCGCTGGACTGGCTCTTTGCGACACCCGGCGCGGCCGAGGCCGAAAGCGATTTCTCCACCTTCCTCGAGACGGTCGGCGTGCTGGTGATGGGGTCGACGACCTACGAGTGGATCGTCGACCACGAGAACTTGTCGGCCCAGCCCGAGAAGTGGACGGAGATCTACGGCGACCGCGCGACGTGGGTCTTCACGTCCCGCGACCTGCCCCGCATCGACGGGGCGCACCTCCGGTTCGCACGCGGCGACGTGGCGTCGCAGTGGCCGGCGATGCGCACGGCAGCCGCTGAGCGGGCGATCTGGATCGTCGGGGGCGGCGACCTCGCCGGGCAGTTCGCCGACGCCGGCCTCTTGAGCGAGATCAGGCTTTCGGTCGCTCCCGCGACCCTCGCCTCCGGCCGTCCGCTTCTGCCCCGCCGGATCGGACCTGACCGACTTCGCCTCGAGTCGATGTCACGCGCGGGCCAGTTCGCGGAGCTGCGTTACTCGGTACGACCGGCGTGAGCTGCGCGGCAACGCGCGGTCAGCAGATCACCTGACCGAGGATCAGGATGACCCCGGGTGGATCGTGACCCAGTCGGCATACTTCGGCGTCCGACCATCGCCGGACGATGTGCCGGTCAACCGCCGGCGTACCCAGGGACCGAGATGTTCGCGGTAGTAGTCGCGGCGGCCCAGTTGCCCGAGATCGAGCTCGGGCAACGACCACCACTGCTCCGGCGGCGTCAGATCGAGCGCCGTCAGCACCCGAGCGGCGACACGGTGATGACCCCGGCTGTTCATGTGCAGCCGGTCGGGCGACCAGAACGGCGGAGCCGACAGCTCTCGATCGGGCCAGTTCAGCGCACGGATGACGTCGGGGCGATCCTGGATTCGCCCGACGACGGCGATCGACAGGAGGTCGCCACGCCTCTGGATGACGCGGCTGAGCGGAAGCTGGGGCGAGGGATTCGCCCCGGACAGCAGGATGAGTCGCACGCCTTCCTCGTCGCACCGTCGGAGAACCTGGCTGAAGGCATCCGCGATCCCACGGATCGACGTCCGGGGCCGCAGCATGTCGTTGCCCCCGCCGTTGAAGGACAGGTGCGTGGGTTTCAACGCCAGAGCGGGTTCGAGCTGCTCTTCGACGATCGGCCAGACGAGTTTTCCGCGGATCGCGAGGTTGGCGTACTCGATGCGCTGCCCGGTCGCATCAGCCCACCCTTGAGCTGCGAGGTCCGCCCATCCGCGGGTGCGTCCGTCCGGGAGCTCGTCACCGACTCCCTCCGTGAACGAATCCCCGATCGCGACGTAGCGCACTGCAGCCATCAGACCACCCTACAAACGCTCAACGGTCGTCCAAGGCCCGACCTCGCCGGTCGGAAAGACCCCATGCGCCGGCCGCCGCGACGGCGAAGAACGCGGCGAACACGACGAAGAGCCCCGGCGCTCCGCCGAGGGCCAGGAGAGGCGGCACCGCCAGCGGCGCGATGATCGAGGCGATCCTGCCGACTCCTGCCGCCCATCCCGCGCCCGTCGCCCGCACCGAGGTGGGATACGTCTCCGGCGTGATCGCGTACAGCGCGCCCCACGCGCCCAGGTTGAAGAAGGACAGGGCCATCCCCGTCGCGATCACCGTCGCCTCATTCGTCGCCGTGCCGAACAGCACGGCCGAGACAGCGGAGCCGACGAGGAAGACCGAAAGCGTCACACGACGCCCCCAGACCTCGATCAACCAGGCCGCCGCGGCGTAGCCCGGCAGCTGGGCGAGGGTGATGATGAGGGTGAATCCGAAGGAGCGGACGAGGTCGTACCCCTGCGCGAGGAGGATGGAGGGGATCCAGATGAACGCGCCGTAGTAGCTGAAGTTCACGCAGAACCACACCAGCCAGAGGCACGCGGTGCGAACACGGAACTCCGCACTCCAGAGCGCCGCAACACCGGAGCGCACACTCATCGCCGTTGCCGTCGGCGTCGGCGCGCTCGACGGCGACGAAGCCGCGCCGCGAGCGAACAGGGGGGTCGATGATTCGAACGACCGGACCACCGTGTCGGCGTCGCCGGCTCTGCCTCGGCGCTCCAGCCAGCGCGCCGATTCCGGAAGGCCCCACCGAACCACGAGGGCATACGCGGCGGGAATCGCCCCGAGCGCGAAGGCCCAGCGCCATCCGTCCTCGGACGCCGGGATCACGAAGAATCCGATCAGGGCGGCTGCGGTCCAGCCGACCGCCCAGAAGGCCTCGAGGATGACGATGACTCGGCCGCGGATCCTCGCGGGGGCGAGTTCGCTCACATAGGTCGACGCGACCGGCAGTTCAGCGCCGAGACCGAGACCGACGATGAACCGGAGCACGAGGAGCGCCGCCACTCCCCCGACCAGCGCGCTGGCCCCGGTGGCGAGGCCGTAGACCAGCAGGGTGACAGCGAAGACCGAGCGCCGTCCGATGCGATCGGCGAGCAGGCCTCCGAGGCTTGCACCCACGGCCATGCCGAGAAACCCGGCGGAGGCGATGAGCGACGTCTCGGTTCCGGTCAGGCTCCACTGCTGCGCGAGAACCGCGATGACGAAGGAGATGAGCCCCACGTCCATCGCGTCCAGTGCCCACCCCACCCCGGATCCGGTCAGGACCCGGAGATGTCTGCGGGTGAAGGGCAGACCGTCGAGGCGATCGCCGACTGATTCGGGCGCGGTGCGGATGCTCACGCAGTCATGTTAGGGCGCCACCGTCGTCGCCGGCTCGGGCGCGGCATCCTGCGCCTCGGCGACCAGCTCGCGCACGCGCGGGATCACCTGCGTTCCGAAGAGTTCGATCGAGCGCATGAGCTTGTCGTGACCGAGCGTGCCGTTGGAGTACTTCAGGTCGAACCGGTCGAGCCCGAGGGTCAGCACGGTGTCGGCGATCTTGCGGGCGACCCGCTCGGGCGACCCCGCGTAGATGGCACCCTCGCCGACATCCTGCTGGAAGCGGAGACGGCTGTACGGCGGCCAGCCGCGCTCGCGCCCGATCGTGGAGAACATGACGTCGAAGGCGGGATACGCCTCCTCCCACGCCTGCTCGTCGGTATCGGCGATGTGGCCGGGCGAATGCACCCCGATCGGCCGCGACGGGTGTCCGAACGATGCCAGCGACCGGCGGAACAGTTCGGCGTACGGGGCGAAGCGCGCGGCAGGCCCGCCGATGATGGCGAGCATGAGGCCGAAGCCGTACCGCGCCGTGCGGACGACGGACTCGGGCGAGCCGCCCACGCCGACCCAGGCCGGCATGCCCCCCTCGGTCTTGGGAAAGACATCGACGTTCGACAGTCCCCGACGCGTCGTGCCCTCCCAGGTCACCGGCTGCTCGGTCAGCAGCTGAGCGAACAGTTCCAGCTTCTCTTCGAAGAGCACCTCGTAGTCCGTCAGCTCGTAGCCGAACAGTGGGAAGGACTCGGTGAACGAGCCCCGCCCGAGAATCGGCTCTGCGCGACCGTTCGACAGGGCGTCGAGGGTGGCGAAGCGCTGATAGACGCGCACGGGCTCGTCGGAAGACAGGACGGTCACCGCGGTGCCGAGACGGATGTCGCGGGTTCGCGATGCGATCGCGGCGAGAACGACCTCGGGGCTCGAGACGGCGTACTCGCGGCGGTGGTGCTCCCCCACGCCGAAGAACGAGACACCCACCTCGTCGGCGAGCACGGCCTGGTCGACGAGGTTTCGCAGGGTCTGCGCCTGCGACAGGTCATGGCCGTCGGCGTCGACGGTGACGTCCCCGAAGGTGTGGAGTCCGAACTGGATCATGATCGCCCTTTCTCGATGGCCCACAAGGACCTATTCAGACGAATGGAACACTACGGCTTCCAGACTATTCCTCCGAGGACGTCACCGCACGCGTCAGCGTGAAAGCGCTGTGCGGAGGGTGTCCAAGCCCACACCGCCGATATCGAGCGCCTTCTTGTGGAACGCCTTGAGGTCGGCATCCGCCCCGTTCGCCTCACGGTAGTCATCGCGCAGCTGCTCCCAGATGCGCTGCCCGACCTTGTACGACGGCGCCTGTCCGGGCCAGCCGAGGTAGCGGTTCACCTCGAACTGCACGAACTCGTCGGGCATGTTCACGTTGCGGCGCATGAACTCCAACGCGAACGGAGCGTCCCAGACTCCCTCTCCGTCGGGGCGCTGCTTCTCGAGGTGCACCCCGATGTCGAGCACGACGCGCGCGGCGCGCATGCGCTGACCGTCGAGCATGCCGAGTCGGTCGGCAGGGTCATCGAGGTACCCCAACTGCTCCATGAGGCGTTCGGCGTACAGCGCCCATCCCTCCGCGTGGCCCGATGGGCCGGCCAGTAGGCGACGCCACGAGTTCAGCTGCGCGCGGTTGTACACCGCCTGCGCGATCTGGAGGTGATGACCCGGTACACCCTCGTGGTACACCGTCGTGAGTTCGCGCCAGGTGTCGAATTCCGTGACACCCTCGGGCACCGACCACCACATGCGTCCGGGACGGGAGAAGTCGTCGGTGGGACCGGTGTAATAGATGCCGCCCTCGTTGGTCGGGGCGATCATGCATTCGAGGCGGCGGATCGGATCGGCGATGTCGAAGTGGGTCCTGCCGAGTTCGGCGACCGCGCGGTCGCTGGTCTCCTGCATCCACTTCTGCAGCGCCTCGGTGCCGTGCAGCTTCCGCGACGGATCCTCCTCCAGGAACGCCACGGCTTCCTCGACCGATGCGCCCGGCTTGATCTCCCCGGCGATCTGTTCCTGCTCGGCGACCATGCGCGCGAGCTCTTCGACACCCCACTCGTACGTTTCGTCGAGGTCGATCGTGGCACCGAGGAATCGACGCGACATCAGTGCGTAGACCTCCCGACCGACAGCGTCCTTCTCGGTCGCCGCCGGGGCGAGCTCACCGGAGAGGAAGGACGCCAGCTCGTCGTAGGCGACGCGGGCGGCGCCGGCGCGATCGGACAGCTCACGGGCGAGGGATGCCGGCAGCTGGCCCTCGGCCGGGGCAGCGTTGCCGACGAACGTCGTGAAGAACCCCCCGTCGGCGGTGTAGCGGGCGATCTGGGTCGCGACCTCGACGACCTGGCGGCGCGCGGGAACGACTCCCTGCGCGATCCCCTCACGGAGAGTGGAGATGTATCCGTGCACCGCATCGGGGAGGGCCGCCATCCGCGTGCTGATGACCGACCAGTCCTCGGCGCTGTCCGTCGGCATGAGGTCGAACACCGCTCGGATGTCCTGAGCGGGAGAGGCGATCACGTTGAGGTCGCGGAGGTGCCACCGCGCTTCATCGAGCTCGATCTGCAGGTCGAGCTCGCGGGTGAGATCCTCCTTGGTCACGGCGTCGATGTCGTCGACGGGGGTCGCGCTCGCCAGAGCTGCGCGCACCTTCTTCGCCTCCTCGACCACGCGCGCCTGACCCGCGGGCGAGTAGTCGCCATAGCGGTGGTTGTGCTCCGACCGACCGATGTAGGTCGCCAGCGACGGATCGAGTTCGGCCAGGGTGTCGACCCACGCCTCGGCGATCGTGTCGATCGGCGTGGGGGTGCGGGATGCGTCTGTCATACCTCTGAGCCTAGGCACCTCGCTCGGCCGAGCGCCAACACGGCCGTGGCGCGTCTCGACCGTTGACGGGATCGGTCAGTGGCCCGCGGCGTTCCAGTCGCCGCCGCGACCGATCTGCACGTCGAGCGGAACAGTCAGCTCCGCCGCATCCGCCATCCGCTCCCGCACGATGCGCTCCGCCGCATCCCACTCCCCCGGCGCCACCTCGACGACGAGTTCGTCATGGATCTGCAGGAGCACACGTGATCCGAGCCCCTGCGAGGTGAGGTCGTCGTGGATGCGGAACAGTGCGACCTTCATGATGTCGGCGGCGCTGCCCTGGATCGGCGCGTTCAGCGCCGCTCGTTCGGCGTTCTCGCGGAGCACCCGGTTGGGACTGTTGAGGTCGGGGAACGGCCGGCGGCGACCGAAGATCGTCTCGGTATAGCCGTCGATGCGGGCCTTCTCGACCGACGTGCGCAGGTAATCGCGCACGGCCCCGAACCGCGCGAAGTACTCGAGCATCAGCTCTCGGGCCTCGGACTGCTCGATCCGCAGCTGCTTGGACAGCCCGAACGCCGACAGACCGTACACGAGACCGTAGGACATCGCCTTGACCTTCGTGCGCATCGCCGGGGTGACGTCCTCGGGTGCCACACCGAAGACCCGGGCGCCCACGAACCGGTGGGTGTCCTCACCCGAGTTGAACGCCTCGATCAGGCCGGGGTCCTCGGACAGGTGCGCCATGATGCGCATCTCGATCTGCGAGTAGTCAGCGGTCAGCAGCGCTTCGTAGCCTTCGCCGACCTCGAACGCCGAGCGGATGCGGCGGCTCTCCTCGGTGCGGATCGGGATGTTCTGGAGGTTGGGGTCGGTGCTCGAGAGCCGGCCCGTCTGCGATCCCGTCTGGAGGTAGGTGGTGCGGATGCGCCCGTCGGAACCGATCGCCACGTCGAGGGACTCGATGATCTGGCGCAGCTTCGTCGCCTCGCGATGCTGGAGCAGGAGGCTCAGGAACGGATGCGGGTGGGATTCCTGCAGATCGGCGAGCACCGCAGCATCCGTGGAGTAACCCGTCTTGGTCTTCCGGGTCTTCGGCAGCTGAAGCTCCTCGAAGAGCACCTCCTGGAGTTGCTTCGGCGACCCGAGGTTCACCTCTCGTCCGATCGCCGCGTAGGCCTCCTGCGCGATCCGGTCAGCCCGCTCGCCCAGCTCCCCCGAGAACTCCGACAGCTTCGCGTGCGAGACCGCCACACCTGCGAGCTCCATGTCCGCGAGGGTCTGCAGGGTGGGCAGCTCGATGTCGGAGAGAACCGAGAGGACGGGTGCCGCGAGCTGCGACCGCTGCGCCTCGGCGACGCGCAAGGTGAACCACGAAAGCTGTCCTGGGGTCGCGCCCTCGGTCTCGGGGACGAGCTGGGCGGGATCGGCCTCGGGGAGCTTCTCTCCCAGGAAACGATCGGTGAGATCGGCAAGGGATTTGTCGGGGAAGCTCGGTCGCAGGAGCCAGCCCGCCAGGATCGTGTCGAACGCGAGTCCGCCCAGACGGATACCCTCCCGGCGGAGTGCCTTGACCTGCGGCTTGGCGTCGGTGAGGACCTTCGGCGACCCCGAGAGCAGCCACGGGGTCAGGGCCGCGGCGACTTCTTCGGACCAGGTCGCTTCGACGGCGGCGTCGGCCGTGGCGAGTCCGATGCGACGCGGTCGGCCGTTCTCCACGACGACGGTCAGGGCCACATCGCCTGACGTCTGGTCGACCCAGGCCGCCAGACTCGAGGAGTCGGGCTCGGAGGGCGTGGGCGCCGTGGCAGTGGGGACGGCCGCTTGCGCCGACATGGCCTGATCGACGCCCGCGGCCTCGAAGACCCGCGGCAGGAGCGTCCGGAACTCCAATTGCGCGAAGATCTCTCGGACGGCCTGGGCATCGATCGGCCGCACAGCGAGGTCGACGGGACCCACGGGCAGATCGACGTCGGTGAGGAGGGCATTCAGCTGCCGGTTTCGGCGGACGTCGTCGAGATGCTCGCGGAGATTGTTCCCCACAACTCCGGTCACCTTGTCGGCCTGAGCCAGGAGATCATCAAGCGAACCGAACTGGTTCAGCCACTTCACCGCCGTCTTCTCGCCCACCTTCGGCACGCCGGGGAGGTTGTCGCTGGTCTCGCCGACGAGGGCCGCGACGTCGGGGTACATCGCCGGTTCGACGCCGTAGCGCTCGCGCACCGCCTCGGTGTCGTAGCGCTTGAGCTGAGACACGCCCTGCACGTTGGGGTACAGCAGCGTGATGTCCTCGGTGACCAGCTGGATCGTGTCGCGGTCGCCGGAGCAGACGAGGACGTGGAAGCCCTCGGCGGCTCCGCGCGTGGCGAGCGTGGCGAGTATGTCGTCGGCCTCGATGTCCTCCTGCTCGAGCACCGGGATGCTCATCGCCCCGAGGCACTCCTTGAGCAGCGGGATCTGTCCCTGGAACTCCTTCGGGGTCTCGGAGCGGTTCGCCTTGTACTCGGCGTACTGCCGTGTGCGGAACGACTGACGCGAGGTGTCGAAGGCCACAGCGAGGTGCGTGGGCTTCTCGGCCTTGATGAGGTTGATGAGCATCGCCAGGAAGCCGTAGATCCCGTTGGTGTGCTGCCCGTCCTTCGTCGAGAAGTTGTCGACCGGGAGGGCGTAGAACGCCCGGTAGGCCAGCGAGTGGCCGTCCACGACGAGGAGGGTAGGCTTTGCGGAGTCCGTCACCCTGACAGCCTAGACGCGGGGTGTGACACCCCCCGAGCCAGGAACCCGCCGATGACCGACACCGTCGACACCGCCTCCGACCAGCTCGCCTGGGCCGACGCCCGGGGCATCGGAGCCCTCGCCGAGAAGATGGGCTTCGAATGGCTGGAGTTCACCGCCGAGCGGTGCGCGGCCCGGATGCCGGTCGCGGGCAACACCCAGCCGGTCGGGCTCTTCCATGGCGGCGCGTACGTCGTGCTCGGCGAGTCGCTCGGCTCGATGCATGCCAATTTCCACGCCGGGGCCGGGCGCCTCGCAGTCGGCGTCGACATCAACGCGACGCACACCCGATCCGCGACCACTGGTTTCGTGACAGGCGTCTGCACGCCTCTCCACCTCGGACGCAGCCTCACCGTCCACGAGATCGTCGTGACCGACGATGAGGGACGCCGCTGTTCGACGGTGCGGATCACCAATCACATCAAGGAGATCAGCGCCGCTGCGCGGCAGTGATCCCACAGGGTTCGAATACGGCGGCTTCGCCGCGCGGCTCACTTCTTCGGGGCGAGCTGCTCGATGATCGCCTTGGCGACATCCTGCATCGTCAGGCGACGGTCCATCGACGCCTTCTGGATCCAGCGGAACGCCTCGGGCTCGGTGAGGCCCATCTTCTCGTTCAGGAGACCCTTCGCACGGTCGACCAGCTTGCGGGTCTCGAAGCGCTCGACCATGTCGGCGACCTCGGCCTCGAGCGTGATGATCTGCTCATGGCGGGCCAGGGCGATCTCGATGGCGGGAAGCAGATCGTTCGGGGTGAACGGCTTGACGACGTACGCCAGCGCTCCGGCCTCGCTCGCGCGCTCGACGAGCTCCTTCTGGCTGAAGGCCGTGAGCAGCACCACGGGGGCGATGTGATTCTTGCTGAGCTTCTCGGCGGCGCTGATGCCGTCGAGCTGGGGCATCTTGACGTCCATGATCACGAGGTCGGGGCGCAGCTCTGTGGCCAGCTGCACGGCGGTCTCACCGTCGCCGGCCTCTCCGACGACATCGAAGCCGTTGTCGCGGAGGATCTCGACGATGTCGAGGCGGATGAGCGACTCATCCTCGGCGACGACGACCCGGCGGGGGGCGGATGCGGTGGCCTGCTCTCGCGCGGTCTGCTCTTGCCCGGTCTGCTCTTGCCCAGCCTGCTCTTGCTCAGTCACCCCGCAATCCTACGGCTTCCCGCCTGCGGGCCCGCAATCGGTCCCGCTCGCTGCGATAGGGTCGAGGGCGGACGCGGCCGCTCGCCGCGAGCCGGTGTGGCGGAATGGCAGACGCGACCGACTCAAACTCGGTTGCCCGAAAGGGCGTGTGGGTTCGACTCCCACCACCGGCACCCCGTGCGTCGCCGGCTCACGCACCGTAGAACTGGTGACCGAGGGCCTTGCTCTTCAACGCCTCGAACTCGCCCGGGGTGATAACCCCCGAATCGAGGAGTTCTTTGGCCTTGGCGATGTCGTCCGCAGGGCTGGCCGACGGCGCGGGCCGATAGTCGTCGTTCTCCGCAACGGTTCGCGGTCCTGGAGAATGGGCTCGCTCCGCCATCCCTCGGCCCCGGGCGATGATGTAGATCAGCGCGGTCAGAAGCGGCACGAAGACGAGCGCGATGATCCACAGCGCCTTGAACCATCCGCTGAGCCGGTGGTCGCGGAACAGGTCGGTGATGATGACGATGACGACGTACAGATAGGCGACGAAGTAGAACGCCCACAGCATGAGCCAGATCAGATCGGTGATGTAGGGCATCTTCGCTCCGCGCCTCGAGGTGTGGCCTCAGCGTAGCGACAACGCGGTCCATTCGGGAGGGGCGCAGGCGACCGCTCGATCACCGGTTGTCAATCCCCCGGTGGACGCCCGTCGTGGGTGGCATGATGATCCGGCCCCGAGGGAAGGACAGGATGTCGAGGATGTCGATCGCTCGCGCTGCGCGCGAGCTTTTCGGATGGGATGAGCTTCGAGAAGGACAGGAGGAAGCCGTCAGCGCACTCCTGGCGGGCCGTGACGTGGTGGCCGTTCTTCCCACCGGCGCGGGGAAGTCCGCCGTCTATCAGCTCGCGGGGGCACTTCGGGACGGGATGACGATCGTCGTCTCTCCCCTGATCGCCCTGCAGGCCGACCAGCTCGCAGGTCTCGCCGACACTCCTCACGCGCCGCGCGGCGCGATGCTCAACTCCACGATCGGAGATCGCGCGACCGAGAAGCTGTGGCAGGCGGTCGCGGCCGGCGAGGTGGAGTTCCTCTTCCTCGCTCCCGAACAGCTCGCCAAGGATGATGTGCTCGACCGCCTGTCGCGTGTGACGGTCGGCTTGTTCGTCGTCGACGAGGCCCACTGCGTTGCGAGCTGGGGACACGATTTCCGGCCCGACTACCTCGGGCTCGGCGATGTGCGCGAACGCCTCGGAAACCCGCCGACCGCGGCCCTCACGGCCACCGCTGCCGCACCCGTGCGCGAAGAGATCGTCGGACGGCTGCGCATGGAGGATCCGCTCCTGGTCGTACGCGGCATCGACAGACCGAATATCGATCTGGACGTCCGGCGCTTCTCCGAGGAAGCCGAGAAGGATCGCGAACTGCGGGAGCTCATTCCGACACTCCCCCGCCCAGGGCTCGTCTACACGTCGACCCGCCGCGAGGCCGAGAGGCTCACTCAGAGTCTGCGCGAACGTGGGGTGCGTGCCGAGACCTACCACGCCGGCCTTTCCGCGACGGAGCGGAGACGGACGCACGAGCAGTTCCTCGACGATGAGGTCGACGTCGTCGTCGCGACGAACGCGTTCGGCATGGGCATCGACAAGCCCGACGTGCGCTTCGTCGTGCACGCCGCCGTACCGGAATCACTGGATGCCTACACGCAGGAGACCGGACGCGCGGGCAGAGACGGGCAACCGGCACAGGCCGTGCTCTTCTACCGATCCGAGGATCTCGGAATCCGCAAGTACTTCACCGCCCACACGGTCGACACCGAGGCCGTCAGCCGGGTCTATCGCGCCCTCGCGAAGGCGGGCACGCCTCTGCGGATCCGAGCACTCGCCGAGACGCTCGGGCTTCCGACCCGTCGCGTCACAGGCCTGGTCCACCTCCTCGTCGAAGCGGGAGTGGTCGTCGTGGATCAGAAGGGCGCGACGATCATCTCGGTACGTCGGCCGAAGGAGGCTGCTGCTCTGGCACGGGAAGCCGCCGAGCGCCGAGAGCGCATCGAGCAGTCGCGCCTGGACGTCATGCGTCGGTATGCCGAGACGAGGGACTGCCGTCGACGGGTCCTGCTGAGCTACTTCGGGGACGACGGTTCCGCGTCCTGCCGCAGCTGCGACACGTGCCGCAGCGGTACCGCCGAGGACGCCGCAGCGGCCGATGCGGCTGGTGCGGCTGCACCGTTCCCACCGGGCGCCGAGGTCGACCACGTCGAATGGGGACGCGGGAGTGTCGTGGAGGTCGACGACGATCGACTCACCGTGTTCTTCGGCGATCAGGGGTACAAGGTTCTCCAGCTGGCGGCCGTGGAAGAACGGAACCTCCTCACGCTCGTCGCATGAGGAGGTTCCCAGGGGCTGAGGCTCAGTCCCGCGTCTGGTAGATCGGGGCCGCACCGTGCACGGCATCGCCGACCTTGTGGATGCGGATGTCGTTGGTCGAACCCACGATGCCGGGAGGCGACCCGGAGATCACGACGACCTTGTCACCGACCTTCGCCAGGTCGTTCGAGAGCAGGTAGTCGTCGACCTGGATGAACATGCGGTCCGTGTGCGGAACGTGCTCGACGAGCGTCGAGCGGATCCCCCAGGTGATCGCCATGCGACGACGGATCGCCGGCTCGGGCGTGAATCCGATCATGGGGATCTTCGGGCGCAGGCGCGACATGCGGCGAGCGGTGTCACCGGATTCGGTGAAGATGCAGAGGAACTTCGCCTCGACGAAGTCGGCCACCTCCATCGCGGCGAGGGTGATCGCGCCGCCCTGGGTCCGCGGCTTGGTCGTCAGCGGCGCGATGCGCTCGAGTCCGTGGTCCTCGGTCGACTCGACGATGCGCGCCATGGTCTCGACGACCTTCACCGGGTAGTCACCCACGCTGGTCTCACCCGAGAGCATGACGGCGTCAGCGCCGTCGAGGACGGCGTTGGCGACGTCGCTGGTCTCAGCGCGCGTGGGCACCGGGTTGTTGATCATCGATTCGAGCATCTGGGTGGCGACGATGACGGGCTTGGCCATCCGGCGGCAGAGCTCGACGGCGCGCTTCTGCACGATCGGCACCGCCTCCAGCGGGAGCTCCACGCCGAGGTCTCCACGGGCGACCATGATGCCGTCGAACGCGTCGATGATCTCCTCGAGGTTGTCCACCGCCTGCGGTTTCTCGATCTTGGCGATCACGGGGACGTGGCGTCCCTCCTCGGCCATGATGACGTGCACGCGCTGGATGTCCTTGGCGTTGCGCACGAACGAGAGCGCGATGAAGTCTGCGCCGATCCGCAGACCCCAGCGGAGGTCGGCCTCGTCCTTCTCCGACAGCGCGGGAACGTTCACCGCCACGCCGGGCAGGTTGATGCCCTTGTTGTTCGACACCGCGCCGGCGACGACGACACGCGTCGTCACGACCGATCCCTCGACCTCGACGACCTCGACGCGGACCTTGCCGTCGTCGATCAGGAGGAAGTCGCCGCGCCTGACGTCGCCGGGAAGCCCCTTGAACGTCGTCGAGACGAGCTCCTTGGTGCCGGGGACATCCTCGGTGGTGATCTTGAAGATGTCACCCTCGGCGAGCTCGTGCGGCCCGTCGGCGAAGCGACCGAGGCGGATCTTCGGCCCCTGGAGGTCGACGAGCACCGCGACCGGGCGACCTGCGTCCTCGGCGGCCTTGCGGACATTGGCGAAGTTGGCCTCGTGCACGGAATAGTCACCGTGGCTGAGGTTGAGCCGGGCGATGTCCACGCCGGCGTCGATGATCGCGCGGACCATGTCATAAGAGGAAGTGGCAGGACCCAAAGTGGCGACGATCTTGGCGCGTCTCATCCGTGTATGAACTCCGAGTGAAGGGGGAAGTGGCGAAGGGCCGGGGCCAGCCTACGCGGGCTGCAGCCCGATGGCGACATCGTTCGGGTGAACGGGCGCCGGCAGGTCGGTGCTGCCCATGAGGTACTCGTCGACCGCGGCGGCTGCCGCACGCCCCTCGGCGATCGCCCAGACGATGAGCGACTGACCGCGCCCGGCGTCGCCGGCGACGAACACCCCGGGAGCGGATGTCTGGTAGACCGCGTCACGCTCGACGCTGCCGCGCGAACCGAACTGCGTACCGAGCTGATCGGCCAGGTGCGTGTGCTCAGGGCCGGTGAAGCCCAGCGCGATCAGGACGAGGTCGGCGGGGATCTCGCGCTCCGTGCCCGACTTCGGCACGCGTCGCCCGTCGCGGTACTCCGTCTCGGCGACGCGCAGCGCGCGGACCTCGCCGACGGCGTTCGCGAGGAACTCGACGGTGGACGCGAGGTAGTGACGCTCGCCGCCCTCTTCATGCGCGGAGGCGATCTCGAACAGGTTCGGCGTCATCGGCCAGGGCTGGTCCTCGGGGCGCTCCTCGGGCGGCTGTTTGCCGATCGCGAGGTTGGTCACGCTCAGTGCGCCCTGGCGGTGGGCGGTGCCGATGCAGTCGGCTCCGGTGTCACCGCCGCCGATGACGACGACGTGCTTGCCCTCGGCGGTGATCTGGTTGGGCACCGCGTCGCCGGCCACGGTCTTGTTGGATTCGACGAGGTACTCCATCGCGAAGTGGACGCCGGCGTGGTCCCGACCCGGGATCGCGAGGTCGCGCGGCACCGTCGCACCGGTGGCGATGACGACGGCGTCGTACCGCGCGCGCAAGTCGCTCCACGAGATGTCCACGCCGATCTCGACGCCGGCGCGGAACCGGGTCCCCTCGTCGCGCATCTGACGAAGACGCGCCTCGAGATGACGCTTCTCCATCTTGAAGTCCGGGATGCCGTAGCGCAGAAGCCCGCCGATGCGGTCATCACGCTCGTAGACGGCCACGGTGTGACCTGCCCGCGTGAGCTGCTGCGCGGCGGCGAGGCCGGCGGGGCCCGAACCGACGACGGCGACCGTCTTGCCGGTCAGCCGCGCGGGGGGCTCGGGCTCGACCCAGCCCTGCGAGAATGCCTCGTCGATGATCGAGACCTCGACCTGCTTGATGGTCACCGGAGGCTGGTTGATGCCCAGGACGCACGAGCTCTCGCAGGGCGCGGGGCAGAGCCTGCCCGTGAACTCGGGGAAGTTGTTCGTCGCGTGCAGGCGCTCGATCGCCGCGCGCCCCTCTCCCCGCCACACCAGGTCGTTCCATTCCGGGATGAGGTTTCCCAGCGGACACCCCTTGTGGCAGAACGGCACGCCGCAGTCCATGCAGCGACCGGCCTGTCGCCGGAGAACGGCCGAGTCGCCCGGCTCATAGACCTCTTTCCAGTCCATGATCCGCACCGGGATCGGGCGCCGCGGCGGCAGCTCCCGCTCGGTCACCTTCAGAAAGCCTTTGGGGTCAGCCACCCGTCACCTCCAGGATGCGGCTCCATACGACGTCGCCGTCGGGGTCGAGTCCTTCGTCGAGCGCTTCCTGCCGCGTCTGGAGGACGGCGGCGTAGTCGCGCGGGACGACACGGACGAAGTTCTGCGCCTCGAGCTCGAAGTCGTCGAGCAGTCGCTGCGCCAGTTCGGATCCGGTCTCTTTGACGTGCTGCTCGAGCAGATCGCGAAGCATCTCGACGTCACCGGCGCCGAGCTCGCCGAGAACGAGTTCGCCCGACGCGATCGCCTCCCGATTGACGAGCTTCCGGTCGAGTCGGTAGATGTACGCCGTGCCTCCCGACATCCCGGCCCCGAGGTTGCGCCCCGTCTCTCCCAGGATGACGGCGAGGCCGCCGGTCATGTACTCCAGCGCGTGATCGCCCACACCCTCGACGACCGCGGTCGCCCCGGAGTTGCGGACGAGGAACCGCTCCCCCACGACGCCGCGGAGGAACATGGTGCCCTGCGTCGCGCCGTAGCCGATCACGTTTCCGGCGATGACGTTCTTCGACGCATCGAAGGACGCCCCTCGCGGCGGGCGGACGACGATCTGGCCGCCCGACAGGCCCTTGCCGACGTAGTCGTTGGAGTCACCCTCGAGGCGCAGCGTGATTCCCGCCGGCATGAAGGCACCGAAGGACTGGCCCGCCGATCCGGTCAGGTTCACGGTGATCGATCCCGAGGGCAGACCGTTCTCTCCCCGGGCACGGGTGACGTGATGTCCGAGGAGGGTTCCGACGGCGCGCGCGGTGTTGCGGACGGGCAGGTCGATCGTGACGGAGCCGCCGCGTTCGATCACGTCGCGGGCTCGCTCGATGAGTGCCGTGTCGAAGTGCTCCTCGAGCTCGTGCAGCTGGGCGCGACGATGGCGCCGCGGCTCATCCTCGGCGAAGTTCGGTCCGTGCAGCACCGGAGCGAGGTCGAGCCCACTGGCCTTCCAGTGTTCGATCGCGCCGTTGAGATCGAGCATCTCGGTGTGGCCGATGGCCTCGTCGAGAGAGCGGAATCCCAGCTCCGCGAGGTACTCGCGCACCTCCTGTGCGACGAACTCCATGAAGTTCACCACGAACTCCGGCTTGCCGTTGAAGCGGGCCCGCAGCGTCGGGTTCTGCGTCGCGACGCCCACCGGACAGGTGTCGAGGTGGCACACGCGCATCATGATGCATCCCGAGACCACCAGCGGTGCGGTGGCGAAGCCGAACTCCTCCGCGCCCAGGAGCGCCCCGATGATGACATCGCGTCCGGTCTTGAGCTGACCGTCGACCTGCACCACCACGCGGTCGCGCATGCCGTTGAGCATGAGTGTCTGCTGGGTCTCCGCCAGCCCCAGCTCCCACGGGGTGCCCGCGTGCTTGAGCGAGTTGAGCGGGCTCGCGCCCGTGCCTCCGTCATGCCCCGAGACCAGGATGACGTCGGCCAGCGCCTTGGCCGTGCCCGCCGCCACCGCGCCGATGCCCGACTGGCTCACGAGCTTCACATGGATCCGGGCGCCGGGGTTGGCGCGCTTGAGGTCGAAGATGAGCTGCTTGAGGTCTTCGATCGAGTAGATGTCGTGGTGGGGCGGAGGGGAGATGAGCCCCACGCCCGCGGTCGCGTGGCGTGTGCGCGCGACCCACGGATAGACCTTCGCCGGAGGAAGCTGCCCGCCCTCGCCGGGCTTGGCGCCCTGGGCCAGCTTGATCTGGATGTCGTCGGCCTCGGTCAGGTAGAGGCTCGTGACCCCGAACCGGCCGGACGCGACCTGCTTGATCGAGCTCCGGCGCTCCGGGTCGAGCAGACGCTCGACGTCTTCGCCGCCCTCGCCGGTGTTCGACCGACCGCCGATCCGATTCATCGCGATCGCGAGGGTCTCGTGGGCCTCCTGAGAGATGGAGCCGTAGCTCATCGCGCCCGTCTGGAACCGTTTCACGATCGCCGATACGGGCTCGACCTCGTCGATCGGCACCGGGGGGCGCACTCCCGATCGCAGCTGGAACAGCCCGCGCAGCGTCTTGAGCTCGGCCGCCTGGTCGTCGACCAGCTTGGTGTACTCGCGGAAGATGTCGTACCGCCTGGTGCGTGTCGCGTGCTGCAGACGGAACACCGTGTCGGGGTTGAACAGGTGCGGCGATCCGTCACGGCGCCACTGGTACTCGCCCCCGGTCCACAGCCGCTCGTGCGCGCGCACCGCGGCGTCCTCCGGGTAGGCGTAGGCGTGGCGGGCGGCGTTCTCGGCGGCGATGACGTCGAGCCCGACGCCCCCGAGCTTGGTCTCGGTACCCGTGAAGTAGGTGTCCACGAGTTCCTGCGACAGGCCGACGGCCTCGAAGACCTGAGCACCGGCGTACGAGGACACCGTGGAGATGCCCATCTTCGACATGATCTTCAGCACGCCCTTGCCGAGGGCGTAGATGAGGTTCTTCACCGCCTTCTCGGGGGTGACGCCGGTGATGTACCCCGCGCGGACCAGGTATTCCACCGTCTCCATCGCCAGGTACGGGTTCACCGCCGACGCGCCGTACCCGATGAGTGTGGCGATGTGGTGCACTTCGCGCACGTCACCGGCCTCGACCACCAGACCGACCTTCATGCGGGTCTCACGGCGGATGAGGTGATGGTGGACGGCGGCCAGCATGAGCAGGGACGGGATCGGCGCGAGGTCCTTGTTGGAGTCGCGGTCGCTGAGCACGATGAGCTCCGCGCCGTCCTCGATCGCCTGGTCGACCTCCGTGCACATCTGCTCGAGCCGCTTGCGCATGCCCTTGTGCCCGGCCTCGACGCGGTAGAGACCCCGGATCGTCACCGACGACCGGTCCGGCAGCGCCGTGTCGATGTGCTGGATCTTCGCAAGCTCGTCGTTGTCGATCACCGGGAAGTCGAGCATCACGGTGCGGGCGTGATCCGGTCCCCACGCCAGCAGGTTCCGCTCGGGACCGAGCCCCAGCGACAGGGAGGTGACGACCTCTTCGCGGATCGAGTCCAGCGGTGGGTTGGTGACCTGCGCGAACTGCTGGACGAAATAGTCGAAGAGCAGGCGGGGCCGGTCGCTGAGGACGGCGACGGGGGTGTCGCTGCCCATCGCGCCGAGCGGCTCGGCACCGTTCTGCCCCATGGGGGTCAGGAGGATCCGCACCTCCTCCTCGGTATAGCCGAAGGTGCGCTGACGCCGGGTGATCGAGGCGATCGGGTGGACGATGTGCTCGCGCTCGGGCAGATCGGCCAGGCGCACGCGACCGGCATCCAACCACTCCTGCCAGGGATGCATGCTCGCGAGATCACGCTTGATCTCGTCATCCTCGACGATGCGACCGGCGGCGGTGTCCACGAGGAACATCCGGCCGGGGCGCAACCGTCCGCGGCGCTTGATCCGCTCCGGGGCGATGTCGAGCACGCCGGTCTCGCTCCCGATGACGACGAATCCGTCCGTCGTCTCCGTCCACCGACCGGGACGCAGCCCATTGCGGTCGAGCGTCGCGCCCACGAGGGTGCCGTCGGTGAAGATCAGTGCCGCAGGCCCGTCCCACGGCTCCATCTGGTTCGCGTGGTAGTCGTAGAAGGCGCGGAGATCGGGCGCGATGTCGGCCTGCTTCTCGTAGGCCTCGGGCACCATCATCATCACCGCGTGCGGGAGGCTCCGACCGGTCAGCGTCAGGAGCTCGAGAACTTCGTCGAAGGACGCGGAGTCGCTGGAGCCGACGGTGCAGATCGGCAGCAGGGGACGGATGTCGCCGAGGAGCTCCGACTCCAGCTGCGACTGCCGCGCCCGCATCCAGTTGCGGTTGCCGTTGACGGTGTTGATCTCGCCGTTGTGCGCGAGCATCCGCAGCGGCTGCGCGAGCGGCCACGACGGGAAGGTGTTGGTGGAGTACCGGGAGTGCACGACCGCGAGCTCGGAGGCGAAGCGCTCATCCTGGAGGTCGGGATAGAACGGCTCGAGCTGGAGCGTGGTGACCATGCCCTTGTAGCCGATGGTGCGGGCAGACAGAGAGACGAAGTAGGCGTCGAGCTCGTGCCGCGCGCGCTTGCGCATCCGGTAGGTGCGCCGGTCGAGGTCGATGCCCGACAGTGCCGGCGCGCCACCCTCGCCGGGACGGGAGACGAAGATCTGCTCGAAGGCGGGGCGCGCCTCGAAGGCGAGCTTGCCCAGGTGCTCCTCTGCGACCGGCACCTCGCGCCAGCCGAGTACGACGAGGTTCTCGCCGGCCGCGATCCGCTCGATGCCGGCTTTCTGCGCGGCCCGGGCTTCGTCGTCGCGAGGCAGGAAGACCATCCCGGCCGCGTACTCCCCCATCGGCGGGAGGTCGAAGTCGACGACCGCGCGGAAGAAGGCGTCGGGCATCTGCGTCAGGATGCCCGCTCCGTCCCCGGTACCCGCATCCGAACCGATCGCACCGCGGTGCTCCAGATTCCGCAGCGCCGTCAAGGCCAGGTCGATGATGTCGTGGCCCGGTTCGCCTCTGAGCGTCGCGACCATCGCCAACCCGCAGGCATCCTTCTCGAATGCCGGATTGTACATGCCCTGGCGGGCGGGAAAGCCACCGCCCACGACCGACGTGGAGGTGCTGCTGCCAGAACTCGCGGCCATGCGTACCGTCCTCACATTGATGCTCAAGATGGGACGACGTCGGCCCGGATCAGCTGATGAACACCCCTACTTCTTGGCGGCTGTGCTTGTGGCATCGCTCTCGGCGACCTCGTTCGCCGGTGGTTCGCTGAGGTCGACGAAGTCGTTGGTGTCCTGCGATTGTACCGTGCCCCGGCCCTTCCACTCCCGGCCCGCGACATACGGCGAGGGCTCGGTGCCGGGGTGGCGCCGACGCTGCACGATGATGATGGCGAGACCGACGACGACACCGAAGATCGCCGCCCAGACATTGGTGCGAAGACCCAGGTAGATGTCGCTGGGATCGATGCGGATCGACTCCCACACGAAGCGGCCGGCGCTGTACCAGATGAGGTAGAGACCGAACAGCCGCCCCCACTGCATCCGCAGGCTCTTCCCCGCCCACAGCAGCACGAGGACGCCCGCGGTGTTCCAGATGACCTCGTAGAGGAAGGTCGGGTGGAACAGCGTGTCGGCGGGCAGCCCCGGGGGGAAGGCCGCGTTGTCGGAATCGATCTCCAGGCCCCACGGCACGTTGGTGGGAAGACCGAACAGTTCCTGGTTGAACCAGTTGCCGAAGCGTCCGATGGCCTGCGCGAGCAGGATGCCGGGGGCCAGCGCGTCGGCGAAGGACCAGAAGCGGATGCCCGTCCAGCGGCAGCCGAGCCACGCGCCGACCGCGCCGCCGATCAGCGCACCGTAGATGGCGATCCCGCCCTCCCAGATGGCCCAGACAGAGCCGGGCTGGAAGGGGTTCCACGGGTTCGAACCCTCGGTGAAGTAGAAGCCCAGGTGGGTGAGCACGTGGAAGATCCGGGCACCGACGATCGCCAGCGGCACCGCCAGCAGGGCGATATCGATGACGACCCAGGGCTCTGCGCCGCGCTTGGTCAGGCGATGGTTCGTGAGCAGAACCGCCACGACGATGCCGGCGATGATGCACAGCGCGTAGAAATAGACGCGGAGCGGACCCAGCTGGATGAAGCTGATCTCAGGGCTCGGGATGCTGGCGAGCACGGACGTTCCCGCGCTCGAGAGGGCGAACGACATGGGTTCGAGTCTAAGCCGGGCGCCCGGCGCCCGCGGACATCGTGCCCTCGTGCAACTCGGCGGCGAGGTCACGCAGGGCGAGGATGCCGCCGTCTCGCAGGGCGCGGACCAGGGCCGTTCCGACGATGGCGCCGTCCGCGTACTCCAGGACGTCCGCCACGTGGGAGGCGTTCGAGATGCCGATGCCGACGCACGCGCGCTCGGCCCCGTGTGCGCGCAGCCGCGCGACGAGGCCTCGGGCCGCGGCGTCGAGGTCTTCGCGGACTCCGGTGATCCCCATGGTGGAGACCGTGTAGACGAACCCCGTCGAGTTCGACGCGATGAGGTCGAGACGCTCGTCGGTCGAGGTGGGAGCAGCGAGGAAGACCCGGTCGAGATCGGTGCGGCGTGACGCTGCGATCCACTCTCCTGCAGCGTCAGGAGTGATGTCTGGCGTGATGAGGCCCGCTCCCCCGGCTGCGCGCAGGTCGTCCGCGAACCGATCGACACCGTACTGCATCACCGGGTTCCAATACGTCATCACCAGCACCGGGGTGTGGGTCTGCCGCGTGATCTCGGCGACCGCCGTGAACGTGTCGCGCAAGCGGAATCCGGCGGCCAGCGCCGTCTGCGTCGCCTCCTGGATCACCGTGCCGTCCATGACCGGATCGGAGTAGGGCGGGCCGAGTTCCAGCACATCGGCGCCGGCCTCCGCGAGGGCGACGGCGGCGTCGATGCTGGTCGCCAGGTCGGGGAAGCCGAGCGGGAGGTATCCGACGAGGGCACCGCGGCCGGCGGCCCTGGCGGTGTCGATCGCCATCGAGACGGACGAGGTCACAGCTTCACACCCTCGCCCTTGGCGGCGTCGACGACAGGTTCGGCGGCCGCGGCCGCGAGATCGATCCCCGCGTCGTAGAGCTCGAAGTAGCGCGCCGCGGTGTCCATGTCCTTGTCTCCGCGGCCGGAGAGGCAGATCGCGATCACCGCGTCGGGGCCCAGCTGCTCGCCGATCCGCATCGCGCCGGCCAGGGCGTGCGCCGATTCGATGGCGGGGATGATGCCCTCGGTCTCGGAGAGGAGCCGCAGCGCTGCCATCGACTCGGCATCGGTGGCGGGGATGTACTCGGCCCGACCGATCGAGGCGAGCCAGGCGTGCTCCGGCCCGACGCCCGGATAGTCCAGGCCCGCCGAGATCGAATGTGATTCGACGGTCTGGCCGTCGTCGTCCTGCAGGACGAAGGTCTTCGCCCCATGGAGGACGCCCGGGCGACCCCGCTCGATCGACGCCGCGTGTCGCACCGTGTCGACGCCGTCACCCGCGGCTTCGACCCCGTACAGGCGCACGTCGGCGTCATCCAGAAAGGCGTCGAACATTCCGATCGCGTTGGATCCCCCGCCCACGCACGCGAAGACCGCGTCGGGCAGGCGGCCGACCTCGTCGAGGAGCTGCTGGCGGGCCTCTTCCCCGATGACCTTCTGGAAGTCGCGCACCATGGCGGGGAACGGGTGCGGACCCGCCGCTGTGCCGAAGATGTAGTTGGTCGTCTCGACGCTGGACACCCAATCGCGGTATGCCTCGTTGATCGCGTCCTTGAGAGTGCGCGATCCCGTGGTCACCGGGATGACCTCGGCCCCGAGCAGGCGCATGCGCGCGACGTTGAGCGCCTGGCGCTCGGTATCGACCTCTCCCATGTAGATGGTGCACTCCAGGCCGAACAGCGCTGCCGCGGTCGCGGTGGCCACGCCGTGCTGGCCGGCGCCTGTCTCGGCGATGACGCGCTTCTTGCCGAGGCGGCGGGTGAGCAGTGCCTGGCCGAGGACGTTGTTGATCTTGTGCGAGCCGGTGTGATTGAGATCCTCGCGCTTGAGGAACACGCGGCCGCCGCCGGCGTGGGCGGCGAACCGCGGAACCTCCGTGATGATCGATGGCCGACCGGCATAGCTGCGCAGCAGCTGGAGGAACTCCTCCTGGAAGGCCGGGTCGTTCTTGGCACGGTCGTACTCCGCGCTCAGTTCGTCGATCGCGGCGATGAGCGATTCGGGCATGAACCGCCCACCGAACTCGCCGAAGAATGGCCCTGCGGCTTCACGCAGACTCATGTCCGCTCCTTCCGGTTCCGGCCGGCGGGACGTTCTCCCGCCGCGAGGAACCGACCGAGCGTGGCCACCGGATCGCCCGTCACAAGGGCTTCGCCGATGAGGACCACGTCAGCGCCGTGATCGCGGTAGTGCGCGACGTCGTCCGGAGACGACACCGCGGATTCCGCGATGCGGACGGTTCCTTCGGGGATGAGGGGTTCCAGACGCCCGAACAGGTCACGGTCCAGTTCGAAGGTCGAGAGGTCGCGGGCGTTGACGCCGATCACCGAGGCCCCGAGGTCGATCGCCCGGGACACCTCGTCGGCGCTGTGGGTCTCGACGAGAGCGGTCATGCCGAGTTCGCCGATGAGATGATGCAGCCGGGCGAGGAGGTCCTGCTCGAGAGCGGCGACGATGAGGAGCACCAGGTCCGCCCCAGCGGCGCGGGCCTCCACGACCTGGTATTCGGTGGCGATGAAGTCCTTGCGCAGAACGGGCAGGTCGACCGCGGCCACCACGGCGCCGAGGTCTGCGAGGCTGCCCGAGAAGCGACGCTCCTCGGTGAGGACCGAGATGGCCGCGGCGCCCCCCTGCTGATAGCGAAGCGCCTGCGCGGCAGGGTCGGGGATGTCGGCCAGCGACCCGCGCGAGGGGCTCGCCCGCTTGACCTCCGCGATGATCTTCACCCGGTCGCTCGGGGCCAGCGCTGCGCGGGCGTCTCGGGCTGCGGAGCGCGACAGCGCGGCACGCTCCACCGCGGCGAGAGGGGCACCGACAGCACGGCGCTCGGCATCCGCGACGGCGCCGGCCGTCAGTTCGGCGAGCAGATCGATGCCCGCCGAGGTTCTCTCAGCGCCCGCGTTCAATGCTCTTTCGCCGTTGTCTTGGCACCGCCGACGCCGTAACCGGCTTTCGACATGCCCCAGCCCACGAGCAGCCCTACGACGACCAGACCGGCGGAGGCCCACACCACCACCGGCACGTCGAAGAAGAACGCGACGGTTCCGACGGTGAAGCCGACGAGCATGATGACGACAGCCGTCCATGCTGCGGGCGAATTGCCGTGGCCGGGATCACCGATGTGGTTGCTCATGAATATCCTCCAGGACGCCGGGACACACCAGCGCCAGTCTATCGGTCAGACCGTGGGATCCTGTCCGCGCGACAGCTCGTCCCACGAGTCGATGGCATCCGTGCGCCGCGATGGCGCACCGTCGGGTGCGACCTGCGCGCTGGTGCGGTACTTGCGACCCGAACCTGGCCACCGGTGCGCCGTGGCGAGGATCAGCACGCCCGCAGCGAGCAGTACGACGCATGCCGCGAGCGTGATGAGCGGCCACGGCGTCGTGGAGATCCCCGTGACCAGGTCGTCGACGGCCTCGAGGCCGGCGATCCCGGTCGCCTCCGTCACCGCTGAGACGACGGCGGCAACGGGTGCCGTGAGGGCGACGACACCGGTGGCGACACCCAGGGTGGCGGCGATCACGATCGTGAGGGCCCCGAAGGCGTACCGCAGAACGGTGCCCGCGATCGCGAGGGCCGCTCCCAGCGCCAGTGTGGTCAGGCTGAGGGGTGCGAGTACGGGGAGGGCGGCGGCGCCGCTCACCGGGAGCGGGTCACGCGCCCCGTCTTCGATGGTCACGATCAGCCATGTCTGCGTCGAGGCGATGACGCCGGTCGCACCGGCGGCCAGGATGAGCAGCACCGCCAGCGAGCGCGCACGGGCGGTCACGCCGCCGCGCTCCTCCCGTGACGCCCTCACGACGGGTCGCCGGCGGGCGCGGAGCCGACCGACGGATCGAGGTCGTCGGCGTCGAAACACGTCCGGGTGCCGGTGTGACAGGCGACGCCGATCTGATCGACCTCGACGAGGATCGCATCGCCGTCGCAGTCCAGACGCGCGCCGCGGACGTACTGCGCGTGGCCGGAGGTGTCGCCTTTGCGCCAGTACTCCTTGCGGGACCGCGACCAGAACGTGACTCGCCCCTCGGTCAGCGTGCGACGCAGCGCCTCGGCATCCATCCATCCGAGCATGAGGACCTCGCGGGTGTCCCACTGCTGGATGATCGCCGCGACGAGGCCGTCGTCGGCGAAGCTGACGCGCGCGATGCGTTCCTCGACATCGGCGGGAGGCTTGGTCCGGGTCATCCGTTCTGCTCCGTTCGACGCACGGGAATGCCTTCGCGCTCCAGCGCCTCCTTGACCTCGCCGACCCGCAGCTGACCGGTGTGGAACACCGACGCGGCAAGCACCGCGTCGGCTCCGGCGGTGATGGCGGGGGCGAAGTGCTCGAGTGCGCCTGCGCCGCCGGAGGCGATCACGGGAACGCGTGCCGCCTCGCGCATCGCACCGATGAGCTCGAGGTCGAAGCCCTGCTTGGTCCCGTCGGCGTCGATCGAGTTGACCAGCAGCTCCCCGGCTCCCCGCTCCACAGCCTCCCGGGCCCAGACGAGCGCATCCAGGTCGGTCTCGGTGCGACCGCCGTGAGTGGTCACCACGAAGCCCGATGCCGAGGCGGCTCGTCGATCGGGTGAGACCCGCTTGACGTCGAGCGAGAGAACGAGAACCTGGGCGCCGAAGCGGTCGGCGATCTCGTCGAGCAGATCGGGACGAGCGATCGCGGCGGAGTTCACGCCGATCTTGTCCGCGCCCACCGACAGCAGGCGCGCGACGTCGTCGGTGGATCGCACTCCGCCGCCGACCGTGAGGGGGATGAAGACCTGCTCCGCGGTGCGCTGGACGACGTCGTAGGTCGTGGCACGCTCATCGACCGTCGCGGTCACGTCGAGGAAGGTGACTTCGTCCGCGCCCTGTTCGAAGTAGGCCTTGGCGAGCTCGACCGGGTCGCCCATGTCGCGCAGATCGAGAAAGTTCACCCCCTTGACGACGCGACCGCCTGCGACGTCGAGACAGGGGATGACCCGGGTGGCCAAAGTCATGTCACAGCCTCGCCGCGTGGATCTCGGTGACGAGGATCGCCCGGGCACCGATGGCGTACAGGGCGTCCATGACCTGGTTCACGCCCTTGCGCGGGCTCATCACCCGCACAGCGACCCACTCGGGATCGCGGAGAGGCGAGATGGTGGGCGACTCGATGCCGGGCGCCACCGCGACGGCGTCGTCGATCAGACGAGCAGGCAGGTCGTAGTCGATGAGCACGAAGCGGCGGGCCACCATGACGCCCCGCAGGCGCCGCAGCAAGGTCTCGGTCCCCTCCGCATCGACCGGTGCCCCGATGAGGACCGCCTCGGACTGCAGGATCGCCGGTCCGAAGATCTCCAGGCCCGCCTGGCGCAGCGTCGTACCCGTCGAGACCACGTCGGCTACCGCGTCGGCCACGCCGAGACGCACGGCAGACTCGACCGCGCCGTCCAACGGAACGAGATCGACGGCGACCCCCCGCTCGTCGAGGAAGCCGTCGACGAGTCCGGGGTAAGCGGTTGCCACACGCACTCCCTCGAGGTCGTCGACATCGGCGAAACGTCCCGGGGGCCCGGCGAAGCGGAAGGTCGAGTCGCCGAAGCCGAGCGCTTCGATCTCGCGGGCGCCCGGCATGCGGGCATCCAGGAGCAGGTCGCGACCGGTGATGCCGACATCCAGCGCGCCGGATCCGACGTAGGTGGCGATGTCTTTCGGGCGCAGATAGAAGAACTCGACCTCGTTCTCGGGGTCGATGACGTGCAGATCCTTCGGATCACGTCGGCCGGTGTACCCGGCCTCCTGGAGCATCGCGGAGGCGGTGTCGGCGAGGGAGCCCTTGTTGGGCACGGCGATTCTGAGCATGTGGGTGGCTTTCAAGAGAGAGGACGGACGAGCGGACCGCTCAGAGATGTCGGTACACGTCCTCCAGCGTGAGACCCTTCGCGACGAGCATCACCTGCAGGTGGTACAGCAGCTGCGAGATCTCCTCGGCGGCGCGCTCGTCGGATTCGTACTCGGCGGCCATCCACACCTCGGCGGCCTCTTCGACGATCTTCTTGCCGATTACGTGGACACCGGCGTCGAGCTCGGCGACGGTCCCCGATCCGGCGGGTCGCTCGACGGCCTTCGCCGTGAGCTCGGCGAACAGCGCGTCGAAAGTCTTCACCATGCCAGGGTAGCGAACGGGCGGGGCGGACCGGCGCGGCGGGATGTCAGTGGACCAGGATGCTGAGGCCGATGACGAGCAGCCCCAGCAGCGTCGTCGCGAGGACGCCCAGCACCCGCCACGGCCACGTCGCACCGTTGCGGCGGGCGTTGAGGAAGCCGATCAGCCCCAGGATGACCACGCCGCTGCCGAGCGCGAGGAAATAGGCCGTCCATTCGTCCAGGACACCCCACGTGCCGGTGGCGAGGAGGAAGACCGGGATGAGCATCGCCAGCGCCATGCCGCCGGAGTGGCGCACGCCATCGCGGATGCCCTCGTGCAGCGGGGGGACCGGCCTGCGGGACCGGCTGGCGACGACGGCCGCGTAGATGTGGGCCAACCAGAACACCCCGACCGTTCCGGCGACGAACCAGATGACGTCGAGGTCGGTGGGCGCTTCGATCTCGGCGCCGATGAGGGCGGTGACGAGGACCACGCCGTAGATGCCGTGCTCACCGCTGTAAGCCGACAGCAGCGCCTTCGCTCCGCGAGCCCCGGCTACGCGCAGCGCCTCGGTGCTCGAGGGTGCCGCCACCTTCGCGCCACCCACGGTGGGCTCCGGCCCGGGGTCTGCGGGTTGGTCCTCGGAGCGGTCGGTCATGGGCGTTCTCCGATCAGCGACGGGGGTGTTGCGGGTGGTGGCGGGCGTGGTGGTGGCGGGCCTGCTCGCGCAGGGCGATGATCGCCTTCTCGGGGTCGTCGGCGCCGAAGACCGCCGACCCCGCGACGAAGGTGTCCGCACCGGCTTCGGCGGCCTGGGCGATGGTGGATTCGCCGATACCGCCGTCGACCTGCAGCCACACCTCCGACCCGCGACGCCTCGCCTCGGCCGCCAGGGCGCTGAGCTTGGGCATCGTCTCGGGCATGAACGACTGCCCGCCGAATCCCGGTTCGACCGTCATCACGAGGATCTGATCGAACTCGTCGAGCACGTCGTAGAGCGACTCGACCGGGGTCGCGGGCTTGACGGCGACCCCGGCCCGGGCGCCGATCGCGCGCAGACGCCGCGCAACGGCTGTCGGCTCGCTCGCCGCCTCGAGATGGAACGTCACCGACGCGGCGCCGATCTCCGCGTAACCCGGCGCCCACCGCTCGGGATCGTCGATCATGAGGTGAACGTCGAGCGGGACCGGGCTGGTGTCCTGGATGCGCTGGACCATCTGCGGACCGAACGTCAGGTTCGGCACGAAATGGTTGTCCATGACGTCCACGTGCACGAAATCAGCGGCGGAGATGCGGGCGAGATCGTCTGCCATGTGGACGAAGTCCGCGGCCAGGATGCTGGGGTTGATCCTCACCGCTGCGGCGGAGTCGTGGTCGGCGTGCACCGGACCATTATGTCGGCACACCCACTGCCGGCACCCCGCGGCAGTGCGCGCTGTGGGGGGCTCAGCGCCGCTGCAGCAGCGAGATCGACATCGCATCGGTGTTGTGCCGATGCGGCCACAGCTGCGCGCGGCCCGATCCATCGGCCTGGGGCAGGAGGCCGGGGTCGGTCGCACTGAACGCGGTGATCACGGCACGGGCATCGAGCTCCTCGACCTCGGCGCGCTCTCGGAGGATGTCGGCGACGACGCCGGCGGTTTCGGCCAGGTGCGGCGAACAGGTGACGTAGGCCACCACACCCCCCGGGGCGAGCCCGTCGACGGCCGCATCCAGGAGCCCGCGCTGCAGATCGACGAGGTCGGCGACGTCAGCCGGCGATTTGCGCCACCGGGCCTCCGGGCGTCGGCGCAGCGCACCGAGCCCCGTGCAGGGAGCGTCGACGAGGATGCGGTCGTATCCTCCGACGCGTGCCCGGGCGCGGCCATCCTCCTCGCTGACCGGGACGTCGAGCGGCACCCCGGCGACGGATTGCCGCACCAGCCCCGCACGGGCGGGGCTGACGTCGTTGGCCTCGAGCCGCGCACCTGCCGCGAGAGCCTCGGCCGCGAGGATCGCTGTCTTCCCGCCTGGTCCCGCGCATAGATCGAGCCAACGCTCCCCCGCCCGCGTGGGACGGACCCGGGTGAGCGCGAGCGCGGCGATCTGCGATCCCTCGTCCTGCACGCGGATGCGACCGCCCGACGCGGTCACCTGGGCTTCCGGGTCGCCGCCGGGCGAGCGGAAGCCCAGGGGGGAGAACGCTGTGCGCCGCGCGTCCTGCGGCACCTCGGCGAGGCCCGGGAGGGCGGCGAAGGTCACGCGGGGTGAGGCGTTGTCGGCCTGAAGGAGGTCGTCGAGTTCGTCGGCGCGTCCCTCGGCGGCCAGCGCCCGCCGGAAGGCGCGCACCACCCAGACGGGGTGGGAGGTGAGCAGGCCGAGCCGCTCGTCGTCGGAGCGCGCGGTCTCGCCGATGCGCGTCATCCACTCGCCCGGCGTGTCGCGTGAGATCCGCCGGAGCACCGCGTTGGCGAAACCTCCGGCGCTGCGTCCCCTGTCGCGTCGGGCGAGGCTCGACGGACTCGTTGACGGCCGCGTGCGAGGCGACCCGGGTCGAGAGCAGCTGGTGCACGCCGAGACGGATGGCGTCGAGCACGGGCGGATCGATGAGGTCGACCGAGCGGCCGGCGGCGAGCGAGATGACGGCGTCGTAGGTGTTCTCCCGACGGAGCGTCCCGTAGGTGAGCTCGGTCGCAAGCCCCGCATCGGCGGCGTCGAGTCCTGCGCGGCGGATCGCGGTGGGCAGGAGCAGGTTGGCGTAGGCATCGGAGTCGTGCACGGAGCGGATCGTCTCGAAGGCCACCTGTCGTGCGGGATTCAGGGCGCTCACGAGCCCAGCACCGGCTCGCTGTGGCGGAGTCCGCGGAACCAGTCTTCGGCGATCATCGGCCCGCGCCCGGCGGGCTGCACGCGTTCGAGGAGGACCGGCTCGGTCGCGGTCCCCACGATGACCGCGCGACCGTGGATCGCGAGACGACCTGGAGACAGGCGGGGCGCGTCGGGAGCGGCCTCCCGGGCACGCAGCACCTTCAGTCGGGCGCCGTCGAGGATCGTGTGAGCGCCCGGCTCGGGGGTCACCCCACGGAACCGATGGATCACCTCTTCGCGCGTCCCATTCCAGTCGAGGCGACCGTCGGCGTCGCCGAGCTTGGGCGCGAACGTCGGCACGCCCTCCTGGGGCCGAGCCGTCGCCGACCCATCGGCGATCGCGTCGACGACCGTGCGCAGGAGGGCCGCTCCCCGCTCGGCGAGGAGGTCGAGCACCTCCCCCGCCGTCGCGTCCTGAGGGGCAGGAAGAACCACCTCGTCGAAGACGTCGCCCGCGTCGAGCTCGGCCACGAGCCGGAAGACGCTGGCGGCGACGTCGGCGTCACCCGCGATGAGCCCGTGCTGCACGGGCGCGGCACCCCGCCACCGCGGCAGCTGCGAGAAGTGCAGGTTGATCCAGCCATGGCGAGGGGCGGACAGCAGTGGCTCGCGCACGAGTCCGCCGTAGGCCACGATGACGCCGAGGTCGGGGTGGGTGCGTTCGATCGCGGTCGTCGCCGCGTCATCCAGTCGGCGGGTCTTGACAACCGGCAGACCGAGCTCGGCGGCGGCCGCGGCGACCGGCGACGGAGTCAGCACGCGCTTGCGTCCCAGCGGCGCGTCATCGCGGGTCACGACGGTCACGATGTCGTGGGATGACGCGTGGAGGGCGCGCAATGACGGCACGGCCGGGGCGGGGGTTCCGGCGAAGACGAGACGCATAGGGGCTCTCACAGGTCGAGGTCGGGCAGGTCCACCCGCACTCTGAGTGTAGGCGGCGCACCGCCGGGCGCCGGGGCACGACCGCGAGCGCGACGTGTGCGGAGTGCAGCCGCCACGACAGAGGAGCGGAGGGACTCGGCGACCTCGGCGCCGGCGCGGTAGTCGAAGCGCACCAGAGCCCGAACGCCGCCCTCGCCCCGTGGGGCGGGGCCCAGGACACTGTCATCGTCGAGAGCGGGCACGGCCTCGCGCAGTGCCGCCATCGCCGCCTCGACGCTGGGCGCGTCGCCGTCGACTGCGGCCACCCGCACAGCCGGCGGCATGCGAAGCGGCGCCCGGGCGGCGAGTTCGGAGCGGGCGTAGGCCGCCTGCGACCAGGTCGCCAGCGCCCGGGCGACGGCACCGGTCACGCCGACCAGATGCACCGGGGCGTCGGGGGCGGCGAGAGCGGCGGCGTTCGACCACCATCGAAGGGCCGCCTCGCCGATCCGCAGGTCGTCGGAGAGGAGCATCCGTTCTCCGTCGAGAAGCACGACGGCGCGGTACCCGCCCTCCGCCGGAGGCTCGGCGCCGCGGGTGGCGATCACGAGTGCGGGGGCCGCAGGGACCTCGTCCACCGCGTGGCGACCGTCCGAGATGACGATGCGCACGCCGGGGAAGGCGCGGCCGAGCTCCTCTGCGGTGCGCTCGCTGCCCGATGAGGCCAGACGCACCTTCTCCGAGCCGCAGTGCACGCAGGTCCAGGCTCGCGCCTCGCGCGCGCACCAGGAGCATTCGGGCACGGCGCCGACACTGCGCGCGTGGAGCGGCCCCTCGCAGTGCCGGCACCGTGCGGGCCGGCGGCACTCGGCGCACACCAGCACGGGGGCGTATCCGGGCCGGGCGACCTGGACGAGGACGGGCCCTTCGGCGAGGGCGTCTCGAGCGGCCCGGAACGCACTCGACGGGATGCGCACTCCGCGGCGCTCCCCCTCCTGTGTGGCGCTGAGCACGACCCGGGGCGAACGGCGGCGCGAGGCGGGGACGTCGCGTACGAAGCCGAGCTGCACGAGCCGTTCCACATCGGTGGTGCGGGTGTGGCCGGCGAAGAGCAGCGCGCAGCCATCGAGCTCCTGCCGGATGAGCGCGGCATCGCGCGCGTGGACGCCGGGCGAGAGCGGTTCGGCCAGGAGCGGATCGCCGTCGTCCCAGATCGCCACGAGCCCGATCCGGTGCACCGGGGCGTAGACGGCCGACCGGTTGCCGACGACGATGCAGGGGGACTCGGAGAGCGTCCGCAGGAAGCCCGCGTACCGGGCGGGGCCGGGCTGACGCGCATCGTCGCGGACGACGACCGACTCATCCACCCGAGAGGCCAGGGCGCGCTCGATCTGGGCCTGATCGCGATGATCGGGCACGACGATCACAGCGCTCCTTCCCGCCGCGAGGGTGTCGACCGCCGCGGCGGCCAGGAGTTCTGCCCACGCGCCGACCTCGCCCTCCGGAGTGGCGACAGGGTGCGGCGGGGCGTCGACGGCGAGACGCTCCGCGGCGCGGAGCGTCGACGAGAGCTCCGGGAAGCCGTCGAGGACGGCTCGAGCCCAGCTCCGGGCGTCCTGCGAAACCGACGGCGCCGCCGCCCTCTCGCCCGCCATCCACACCTTCTCGGCGCGCACCATGCGCTTGGGGATCACCAGGCGCAGGATGTCGGAGGCCGACCCGGCAGCCCGGTCGGCCGCGCGTCGCGCGAGCCGGTAGAGCCCATCGGGAAGGACGGGGACCGGCGAGACGACCGCGTCGATGTCGGAGAGCGGCCGCCCGCCGACATCCGGTTCGTCATGGACCTCGATGACGTAGGCGTCGACGACGCGGCCGGCGCTGCGCAGCGGCACCTTGACCCGGACGCCGGGCACCACGTCCCCCGCGAGGGGTCCGGGTACGGCGTAGTCGAACAGACGATCCAGCTGCGGCAGCGGAGAGTCGATGAGGACCCGCGCCACCCGCGCGCCGCTCATGAGCGCGGATCCCCTCCCGGGAGGGCCGGTCTCACAGTCCTGCGGCGGCGCGCAGGTCGTCGACCCGGTCGGTGCGCTCCCAGGTGAAGTCGGGAAGCTCACGGCCGAAGTGACCGTAGGCCGCCGTCTGGGCGTAGATCGGACGAAGGAGCTCGAGGTGCTGGATGATCGCGCGCGGACGCAGGTCGAACACCTCGCGGATGGCGGCGGTGATCACCTCGTCCGGCACGTGGCCGCTGCCGAACGTCTCCACGTAAAGACCCACCGGCTTGGCCTTGCCGATCGCGTAGGCGACCTGGACTTCGAGTCGGTCGGCGAGCCCGGCGGCGACGGCGTTCTTGGCCACCCACCGCATCGCGTACGCCGCCGAGCGGTCGACCTTCGACGGGTCCTTGCCGCTGAAGGCTCCGCCGCCGTGGCGTGCGGCGCCGCCGTAGGTGTCGATGATGATCTTGCGCCCCGTCAGACCCGCGTCGCCCTTCGGACCGCCGACGACGAAAGGCCCCGCCGGGTTGATGTAGAACTTCACGTCTGAGGTGTCGAGCCCCGTGGCCTCGAGCACCGGCTCGATGACTTCTTCGCGCACCGCACCGCGCAGGGCCTTCTGGGAGATGTCGGGGTGATGCTGGGTGGACAGCACCACCGACTCGACGGTGCGCGGGACCGCGCCGTCGTAGCCGAGGGTGACCTGGGTCTTGCCGTCGGGACGGAGGAAGGGGAGGCTGCCGTCGCGTCGCGCGGCAGCGAGACGCTCGGCCATGCGGTGAGCCGTCCACGCGGCCATCGGCATGAGCTCCGGGGTCTCGGTGGTGGCGTAGCCGAACATGATGCCCTGATCGCCTGCGCCCTGCTCGTCGTTCGGGTCGATCGATCCGCCCTCGCGTCGCTCGAACGCCTTGTCGACTCCTGCGGCGATGTCGGAGGACTGCGCGCCGATCGAGACGCTCACGCCGCACGAGTCGCCGTCGAAGCCGGTGTCGCTGGAGGTGTAGCCGATGCGGTTGACCACCGAGCGCACGATCGCCGGGATCTCGACGTACGCGGCCGTGGAGACCTCGCCGGCCACATGGACGAGGCCTGTCGTCACGAGCGTCTCGACGGCGACCCGACCGTGCGGATCCTCGGCGAGGATCGCGTCGAGGATGCTGTCCGAGATCTGGTCGCAGATCTTGTCGGGATGCCCCTCGGTGACGGATTCGGACGTGAACAGACGCAGTGAGGTCATCGGTGCTCCAGATCTCGCGGGGACGGGCACAAGTATGCCCGGGGTGGCCGACAGCCACCCCGGGCAGGGACTCGGGAACGACTTACTCGGCGGCCCGCAGGCGCAGCTTGTCTTCGTTGATCTCGTGAAGGGCGATCGTCAACGGCTTGTCCTCGACCGTGGAGTCCACGAGGGGACCCACGTTGTCGAAGAGGTTCCCCTCGTGCAGGTCGGAGTAGTAGTCGTTGATCTGACGCGCGCGACGGGCGGCGTAGATGACGAGCTGGTACTTCGAGTCGACCTTCTCGAGAAGGCTGTCGATGGGGGGCTCGATGATGCCCTGGTTGGTTCCGGCCATGGCTGAACCTCCTGGTTCGAAAGGATGTCGGCGGAGAAGTCGTCGGGCGCGGGGCGGACGGCTGAGCCGCGCCATCCCTCCATTCTACAGGTCGGCGCGCCGGCTGAGCAGCTGCCGGCGTGAGCTGATCACCCCGGTGTCGAACCCCGCGAGGTGGAGTCCCCCGTGGAACCGCGCGTGCTCGATCTTGATGCACCGGTCCATGACGACCGACAGTCCGGCCTCCTCGGCGATGGCGGCGGCACCCTCGTGCCACGAGCCGAGCTGCAGCCACAGCGTCTTCGCACCGGCAGCCACCGCCTCGGCTGCGACGCCCGGAAGGTCGTCGTGCCGGCGGAAGACGTCGACCAGGTCGGGAGCCACCGGCAGATCCGCCAGCGACGCGTACGCGGGCCGGCCGAGGATGGAGTCGGCGCGGGGATTGACGAAGTACACGTCGTGCGGTGCGCTTCCCAGCAGATAGGTCGCGACGAAGAAGCTCGCCCGCGCCGGGTTGTCGGAGGCGCCGACGATGGCGATCGATCGTGTGCGGCGGAGGATCTCGAAGCGTTCCTGCGGGCCGGGACCCTGCCACGTGCGACCCGGCACCGCGGCGGAGGGCAGCACGCACGCCGCGCCATCCGCGGTGACGGGCTGGTCAGCCGGCGCCGCCGTCGGCCGGGCAGCGGGCAGGGCACAGGACAGATCGGTCATCGGGTCGCTCCCGTCGCGGCGGTCAGGGCCTGGTCGAGGTCCCAGAGGATGTCTTCGGGGTCTTCCAGACCCACGGAGATGCGCACGAGGTCGGCGGGGACGCCGGCCGCACTCAGCTGCTCGGCGCTCAGCTGCTGATGGGTGGTCGAGGCGGGGTGGATGACGAGGGTGCGTGCGTCACCGATGTTGGCCAGATGCGAGGCGAGCTGAAGCGAATCGATGAACCGCTCCCCCGCCGCGCGCGCCGCATCGGGGTCGATCTCGTCGCCGGATCCCTGCGGCCGGATGCCGAAGGCGAAGACCGAGCCCGGGCCGAGCGGGAGATACCGTTTCGCGCGCTCGTGGTGGGGATGCCCGGGAAGCCCCGCCCAGGTTGCGTAGGAGACCCGCGGGTCCGTGTCCAGCCACTCGGCGACGATCCGTGCTCCGGCCAGGTGGGCGTCGATGCGCTGCGGGAGCGTCTCGACCCCCTGCAGGAGCTGGAAGGCCGACTGGGGGCTCAGCGCCGGCCCGATGTCGCGCAGCTGCTCGCTGCGGAGCTTGGTGAGGAAGCCGTACTCGCCGAAGTTGTCCCACCACCGGATTCCGCCGTACGAGGCCACCGGCTCGGTCATCTGCGGGAACCTGCCGTTCCCCCAGTCGAACGTGCCCTTCTCGATCACCACTCCGCCGAGGGTCGTCCCGTGTCCGCCGAGGAACTTCGTCACCGAGTGGATGACGATGTCGGCGCCGTGCTCAAGAGGGCGCGCGAGGTAGGGCGTCGCGAGGGTGGAATCCACGACCAGCGGGATGCCGGCGGCGTGGGCGACCTCGGCGAGTCCTTCGATGTCGGCGATGGAGCCTGAGGGGTTGCCGATCGTCTCGACGTAGAGCACCTTGGTCTCTGGGCGGATCGCGGCGGCGTAGTCGGCCGGTTCGGTCGAGGCGACGAAGGTGGTCTCCACACCGAAGCGCCGGAGCGTGACATCCAGCTGGGTGACCGTCCCTCCGTACAGCTGAGCCGACGCGACGACGTGGTCACCGGCGCCGACGAGGGCGGCGAAGGTGATGAACTCCGCACTCATGCCCGACGCCGTCGCCACCGCGCCGATGCCCCCCTCGAGTGAGGCGAGGCGCTCCTCGAGCGCCGCGACGGTGGGGTTGCCGATGCGCGAGTAGATGTTGCCGTACTTCTGCAGGGCGAAGAGGTTCGCGGCATCCTTGGCGCCCTCGAAGACGAACGAGGTGCTCTGGTAGATCGGCACGGCGCGGGCGCCGGTGGCGGCGTCGGGCGTGCCGCCGGCATGCAGGGCGCGGGTGCGGAAGCCGAAGCGGTGGTCGTCAGTCATGGGTCCTTTTCCGAGAGGCGAGCGGTCAGTGGGCGGCGAGGGTCGCGGCGATGGCTGCGACGGCCTCGGGATTCTGCAGGGACGTGGTGTCGCCGAGCGGCGCCGGTGCGCGACCGGCACGCCGGTCGAGGTCGGCCTCCCAGAGCTGGGCGAGGAGACGCCGGAGGATCTTGCCCGACCGGGTCTTGGGGAGCTCCGGCACGCACACGACACGGTGGGGCCGGGCGACCGGCCCGATCGCCCGGGCGACCTCGTCGCGCAGGACGGCCTCATCGGGTCTCGCGTCGCCGGCGGCGACGGCGAAGACGACGACGCGCTGACCGGTCACCGGGTCGGCGACCCCGGTCGCACCCGCCTCCGCGACGTCGTCGCGGGCGACCAGGGCCGACTCGATCTCGATGGTCGACAATCGGTGCCCCGAGACGTTCACGACGTCGTCGAGCCGGCCGAGGATGCGGATGTTGCCCTCCTCGTCAGAGGTCGCGCCGTCCCCGGCGACGTAGTAGCCGCCCCACTCGCCGCGGCCGGCGAAGGTCGACCAGTAGGCACTCCGGTATCGTGCCGGGTCGCCCCACACGGTGCGGGCCATGCCGGGCCACGGACATCGCACCACGAGGGTGCCCGACCCGCCAGGGCTGATCTCGGCCCCGTCGTCATCGACCACCGCGACGTCGATGCCGGGGAGCGGCCGGGAGGGTGAGCCCGGCGCGAGGGTCGTCGCCCCCGGAAGCGGAGCCACCATCGCGGCACCGGTCTCGGACTGCCACCAGGTGTCGATGACGGGGAGTTCCCCCCGCCCGAAGGTCTCGCGGAACCACAGCCACGCCGCGGGGTTGATCGCCTCCCCCACCGTGCCGAGCAGGCGCAGGCGCGACAGATCGAAGCCCGCGGGAAGGGCGTCGCCGAACCACGCCATGAAGGTGCGGATGAGGGTGGGTGCGGTGTAGTACACCGTCACGCCGTAGCGCTCGATGATCTCCAGGTGCCGCGTGCGATCGGGGGTGTCCGGCGTTCCCTCGTAGATGACCTGCGTGAGACCGTTCGAGAGCGGTCCGTAAAGCTCGTAGGTATGCGCGGTGACCCACGCGAGGTCGGCGGTGCACCAGTGGACGTCATCGGCCTTGGCGTCGAAATGCGCCCAGTGGGCCCACGACGCCTGGGTCAGATACCCGCCGGAGGTGTGCACGAGCCCCTTGGGCCTGCCGGTCGTCCCCGACGTGTAGATGATGAAGAGCGGATGCTCCGCATCGACGTCGCTCGCATCGTGCACGTCGGGCTGCGCGGCCATGATCTCGTGCCACCAGAGGTCGCGTCCGGGTGTCCACGACACGTCGTGCCCGGTGCGGCGGACCACCAGCACGTGCTCGAGCGAGGGAAGACCCGCCGCCGCGGCATCCGCGGTCGACTTCACCTCCACGGCGCTCCCACGGCGGAACTGTCCGTCGGAGGTGACGAGCAGCTTCGCCCCGGTGTCTTCGAGGCGGAAACGCAGCGCCTCGGCGGAGAAGCCGCCGAAGACGAGGGAGTGGACGGCGCCGATCCGTGCGCAGGCGAGCGCGACGACCACGGTCTCGACGAGCACCGGCAGGTACACCACCACCCGGTCGCCCGCCTCGACGCCCAGCGCGGTGAGCGCATGCGCGGCACGCGCGACCTCCCGCTGCAGGTCGGCGTATGTGACCCGGCGCCGATCCCCCGGCTCCCCCTCGAAGTAGAGCGCCACCGTGTCGCCGCGGCCGGCTGCCACATGCCGGTCGACGCAGTTGACCGCGACGTTCAGGCGTCCGCCGCCGAACCACGTCGCCGAGGGGATCACCGCGGGATCATCGCGATCGGGTGGCGTCCACGTCAGCGTCCGGTGCCACGGCGTCGTCCACTCCAGGCGTCGGGCGGCTTCCTCCCAGAAGCCGAGGGGGTCGGCGGCACCCCGCTCGTACGCCTCGGCCGTGACATTCGCCCGTGCGGCGAGATCCGTGGGCGGCGCGAAGCGCAGCGCGGAGTGATCGAGGGTCTCGGGGGTGGTCACGCCCACCGCCGCAGGAGCCGCTTCTGCACCAGGCTGAGGATCGCGTTCGAGAGCGCACCGAGGAGGGCCAGGAGCACGATCGTCAGGAGGATGCGGTCCACCCGACCGGTCTGCTGCGAGATCGTGAGCAGGAACCCGAGCCCCATCGCCGCGCCGAGGAGCTCGGAGGCGACGAGGAAGAGCCACGCCTGCGCCATCCCGAGGCGCAGGCCCGAGATCAGGGCCGGGAGGACGGCGGGGAGTTGGACGGTGCGGAAGAGATCCCAGCCGCGCAGGCTGAAGGACCGCCCCATCTCGACCAGGTGCGCGTCGACGTGACGGAGGGCACCGGCGACGGTGGTGAACACCGGGAAGAAGGCGCCGATCGCGATGAGGGTGACCTTCGACTCCTCGCCGATGCCCATCCACAGCAGCAGCAGGGGAACGAGCGCCAGCGACGGGATGGCGCGCAGCGCCGCGAGCGAGGGACTGAGCAGCACGTCGCCGGTACGGGTCAGGCCCACGAGCGCTGCGGCGGCGATGCCGACCACCGAGCCCAGCGCGAAGCCGAGGAGGACGCGCTGCACCGAGATCGCGATGTTCAGCCACAGCTCACCGGTCTGCGCCATCTCGAGCGCGGCGGTGACCACCGTCGCGGGCGGCGGCAGCCGATAGGCGGGGACGGCGCCGGTGCTCGAGGCGACCTGCCAGGCGAGGAGGAGGAGGGCCGGGACGACGAGACCGCCGATGACGCGGACGCCGGGCCGGGCCCAGAACTCACGGCGCGCGGACGCCCCCGTCGCCGCAGCGACGGGGGCGGTGACCGGAGCGGCCGTCGCGGACGCCGCGTCCTGATCGGGGTCGTGATCGAGCGTCGTGGCGCGATCGAGGCGGACGCCGGTGCTCACTGATCCTCCGTCGCGGTGCGGGCGAAGCTGTCGTCGACGAGGGTGGCGAGGGCCTCGTCGACCGCGGCCTGACCCCCCTGGATCGAGCCGGACTCGACGAGGACCGGACCGATCTTCTCCAGCACCGCCAGCTGGTCGTCGCCGGGGATGCCGCTGACATCGAGGTTGGAGCGCTCGGTGATCACCGTCTCGGCGACGGCGAGGTCGATGCCGGCGACCTCGGCCAGGAGCGCCGCAGTCTCCTCGGGGTTCTCCAACGCCCAGGCACGGGCCTCTTCGTAGGCGTCGACGACGACCTGCGCGACATCGGGGTGGTCGGTCAGGAACTCCTCGGTGGCGTTGAGGAAGCCGTAGGAGTTGAAGTCGACGTTCCGGTAGAGAAGCTCGGCGCCGGACTCCGCCTCGGCGGCGGCCATGATCGGGTCCAGGCCCGCCCAGGCATCGACCGACCCGGCGTCGAGGGCGGCGCGCCCGTCGGCGTGCTGGAGGTTCTGCAGCTGGATGTCCGAGACCGTCAACCCTTCCGTCTCCAGCGCCTGGAGCAGGAAGAAGTAGGGGTCGGTGCCCGGGGTGGCGGCCACGGATTTCCCGGCCAGGTCGGCGACGGAGGAGATGTCGCTTCCCTCGGGCACGACGAGGGCCGACCACTCGGGCTGCGAGTAGATGTCGATCACCTTGATGGGCGATCCGTTGGCGCGCGCGAGCAGTGCCGCCGACCCCGCCGTCGACCCCACGTCGATGGATCCCGCGCGCAGGAATTCGTTGGCCTTGTTCGAACCCGCCGACTGCACCCACTCGACGGTGACGTCGTCGCCGAGCGCCTCTTCGAGAAGCCCCTGGTCCCGCACGATGAGGCTGAGGGGGTTGTAGGTGGCGAAGTCGATCGACAGGGTGTCGGTGGACCACTCCACGCCCTCGGCCCCGGCCGAGCCCCCGGCATCGGCGTTGCTCGCGCCGGCGCTCTCCCCCGCGAGGCAGCCGGTCGTGGCGAGCATGATCGTCCCGGCGATCGCGAGGGCGGGAAGGGTGCGGCGGACGATGGTGCTCATCGGATCTCCTCGGCGGGGGTGCGGATGTCGGGTGTGCTGTGGTGTGTGTCGACGCCGAGTCCTTCGAGGAGCTCGGCGCGCAGGGCGGTGAAGTCGTGGGCGGCGCGGTCGCGCGGGCGCGAGCCCGGCACCTCGACGATGCGCGCGATCGAGGACGCCGCGGAGTCGTCCAGGGAGCGCAGCAGCAGTACGCGGTCGGCCAGGTACAGCGCCTCCTCGACGTCGTGCGTGACGAGGAGGACGGTGGTGGGCCGCGCGGCGTGGATCTGCAGCAGCAGGTCCTGCATGCGCAGGCGCGTGAGGGCGTCGAGAGCACCGAAGGGCTCATCGAGCAGGAGGACCTCGGGACCCCGGGCCAGCGCCCGGGCGAGGGAGGTGCGCTGGGCCATGCCGCCGGAGACCTCGCGCGGGCGACGGTCGGCGGCGTGGCTGAGACCGACGAGGTCGAGGAGTTCGGCGACGCGGTCTCGGCGCTCCGACCCGCGGATCCCGCGAGGAAGTCCGAGGGCGACGTTGTCTGCGATGGTGCGCCACGGCAGCAGGCGCGGTTCCTGGAAGGCCACCGCGGTGCGCTCGTCGGTGTCGCGGACGGGCGCGGCGTCGAGCTCGATCACACCCGAGGTCGGAGTGTCCAGCCCTGCGAGGAGGCGCAGAAGCGTCGACTTGCCGCATCCGGACGGCCCCACCACGGCCACGATCTCACCGGGCGCGAGCGTGAGGTCCACACCGCGCAGCACCGGCAGCGGCGCGGGCGTCGGGAACGTCCGAGCCACCCCGGCGACGCGGACCGCGCCGCGCGATGCGCGGCCTGACGGCACGTCGGCGACGCGGGAGTTCGGGATGGGCATGTCCCCACCCTGCCCACCCGGCATCGATATGACACATCGGACGTAACGTTGTGAAACGTCCGCGTCCGCCGGATCAGCGTGCGGCGAGCGAAACGACCTCTGATGCCGCCCGGGCGACGTCGTCGTTGACCACGCGGTAATCGAACTCCGACTGCGCTGCCAGTTCGACCCGCGCGGTGCGCAGACGCCGGGCGCGCTCCTCGGCATCCTCGGTGCCGCGCCCCACGAGCCGGTTCACCAGTTCGTCCCAGCTGGGTGGCAGGAGGAAGACGAGCGTCGCCGACGGCTCGGCGGCCCGGACCTGCCGTGCCCCCTGCAGATCGATCTCGAGCAGCACGGTGCGGCCCTGCGCCAGGGCCTCCTCGATCGGCCGGCGGGGGGTGCCGTAGCGGTGGGAGTTGTGCACCGTCGCCCATTCGAGGAGCTGGCCTTCCGCGATGAGCCTGTCGAACTCGACATCGCCGACGAAGTAGTAGTGCTCGCCGTCCCGCTCCCCCGGTCGCGGCCCGCGCGTGGTCGCGGAGACGGACAGCAGGATCTCGGGGTGGTGCGTCTTGATGTGCGCCGCGACCGTCCCCTTCCCCACCGCCGTCGGGCCGGCCAGCACGATGAGGCGACTGCGACCCGTCCGCGGCGCGGGCTCGGGCCACCGCTCGTCGAGGAAGGCCGTCAGGTCGCGACGTTGGCGGGCGCCGAGCCCGCCGAGTCGCTTCACCGGCGAGATGGCGAGGGATTCGAGGATCCGGTCGCGCTTGCCCTCCCCGATGGCCGGAAGGGCGGTGAGGAACTCGGTGACGCGCAGCGTCCCGGCAGGCGAATCCGGAGCAGCGAAGGCACGGCGGGTGAGCTCCTGAGGCGAGATGATGCGCGTGGCCAGATCGCGCTTGAGCGCGGCGCGGGCGCGGCGCGCGGCAACCGCCCGCTCCGAGGCGGCGCGGCGGTCGACCTCGGGAGGGCGACGGGACGAGATCACGACCGTCCCTCCCGGTACAGGGCCCGCCGCTGCTCGATCCGGGAAGCGAGGTCGGCCGGTCCGGCGGACAGGATGCTGCGGCTCTCGCTGGCGAGGACGTTGCGCGACAGAGCACCGAACAGGCGCGACAGGTCGGTGGGCTGAGCACCTTGCGCGCCGAATCCGGGCGCGAGGAGAGGTGCGCCGCGCAGCAGGTCGTCGGTGAGGCCGAGTTCCCACCGGTCCACCGTCGCGCCCACCACGAGTCCGATCGGACCGAGGTCACCGGTGAAGGCGGCCGAGCCGTTCACCCACGTGACGTCGCGGGCGACCCGGGCGGCGACCGTCTGGCCGTCATCCGCCGCCACATCCACGGGGTGCGCGGTCTGCAACGGCGTCGCTTCGGGATTGCTGGTGGCAGCCAGCACGAAGACGCCCTTCCCCGCACGGACCGCCCCGGTCAGGGTCTCGCGGAGGGAATCGGGTCCGAGGTAGGCACTGACGGTGAGCGCGTCGGCCTCCAACGGTGAGCCGGGGGTCAGCCAGGCGGCCGCATACGCGGCCATCGTGCTGCCGATGTCGCCGCGCTTGGCGTCGGCGATGACGATCAGCCCCGCCGCACGCGCGGCGGCGAGCGTCTCCTCCAGCGCCGCGAACCCGCCGGCCCCGAATCTCTCGAAGAACGCCACCTGGGGCTTCACCACGCCGACGCGCCCGGCCGCGGCGTCGACGGTCCGCAACGCGAAGTCGCGAACCGCGGCAGCGGTGTCACCGAGGCCCCACTCGGCGAGGAGGTGCGCGTGAGGGTCGATCCCGACGCAGAGGGGGCCGTGGGTGTCGAGGGCCGCGCGCAGACGTTCGGCGAAACCGGTCACCGGGCCTCCGCCCGATCGGCGGCGTACTCCTGCAGGCTCCGCACCGCGAACCCCTCACGCAGCACGGGGAGGGCGCTCACGGCGGCACCGAGCACCGCCATGGTGGTGAACAGCGCCTTGTCGGCCGCGACCGCCGCTGCGCGGATCTCGTAGCCGTCGGCACGCGCGAGCCCCCCGCTCGGGGTGTTCACGACGATGTCGATGTCGCCGGCGTTGATGAGGTCGACGATGTTCGTCTCCCCCGTCGTCTGCGTGGCGGAGTACTTGTTCACCACGCGCACCTCGATGCCGTTGCGTCCGAGGATCTCCGCCGTCCCCTCGGTGGCGACGAGGTCGAAGCCGAGCTCCTGGAGGCGGTGGGCGGGGAGGATCACGGCGCGCTTGTCACCGTCGGCGACCGAGATGAAGACGGTCCCCGTCAGCGGCATCCCGCCGTAGGCGGCCTCCTGACTCTTGGCGAACGCGGTCGGGAAGTCGCGATCGATGCCCATGACCTCGCCGGTCGAGCGCATCTCGGGTCCGAGCACCGAGTCGACGATCTGTCCGTCGCGGGTGCGGAACCGCTTGAACGGGAGCACCGCCTCCTTCACCGCGACGGGCGCTCCGAGGGGCACGCGCGAGCCGTCGGCCTCGGGGAGCAGGCCCTCGGTGACGAGCTCGGCGACCGTCGAGCCCGCCATGATGCGGCTGGCGGCTTTGGCGAGCGGGATCCCGAGCGCCTTGGAGACGAACGGCACCGTGCGGCTCGCGCGCGGGTTCGCCTCGATGACGTAGAGCACCCCGGCGCTGATCGCGAACTGCACGTTCAGCAGCCCCCGCACCCCCACGCGGTGGGCGATGGCGAGCGTCGCCTCGCGAACCCGGTCGATGTCGCTGCGGCCGAGCGACATCGGCGGGAGCGCGCAGCTGGAGTCGCCGGAGTGGATGCCGGCCTCTTCGAGGTGCTCCATGATGCCGCCCACGTACAGCCGGTCGCCGTCGTAGAGGGCGTCGACGTCGATCTCGATCGCGTCGTCGAGGAACCGGTCGACCAGGAGCGGCATCCCCGGCCCGATGATCGCCTGATCGGCGATGCGCACGAAGTAGTCGCGCAGGCTCGAGGTGTCGTAGACGATCTCCATCCCGCGGCCGCCGAGGACGAAGCTCGGACGCACGAGAACCGGGTACCCGATCTCCTCCGCGATCGTCACGGCCTGCTCGACGTCGATCGCCGTGCCGTTGCGCGGCGCAAGGAGGCCGGCGTCATCGAGGAGGCGGGAGAACAGCTCCCGCTCCTCGGCGAGCTCGATGGCTGCGGGGCTCGTGCCGAGGATCCGGTACCCGGCATCCTCGATGCCCTGGGCCAGACCCAGCGGCGTCTGCCCGCCCAGCTGGCAGATGACGCCGAGGATCTCCCCCGACTGCGACTCGGCGTACAGCACCTCCAGCACGTCCTCCAGGGTGAGCGGCTCGAAGTACAGCCGGTCGGAGGTGTCGTAGTCGGTGGAGACGGTCTCGGGATTGCAGTTGACCATGATGGTCTCGAATCCGGCATCGGCGAGCGCGAACGATGCGTGGACGCACGAGTAGTCGAACTCCACGCCCTGCCCGATGCGGTTCGGGCCCGAACCGATGATGACGACCTTGGTGCGCTCCGACGCGGCGATCTCGGTCTCGGCGTCGTAGCTGGAGTAGTGATACGGCGTCAGCGCCGGGAACTCCCCCGCACAGGTGTCGACGGTCTTGTACACCGGGCGGATGCCGAGCCCGTGACGGGTGCCGCGCGTTTCGGCCTCGGTCATCCCGCGCAGCTGCGCGATCTGAGCGTCGCTGAAACCGTGATCCTTCGCCTGCCGCAGCGTCGCCTCATCCAGCTCCGGCGCGTCTCGGATGAGGTCCGCCACCTCATTGATGAGCACGATCTGATCGAGGAACCACGGATCGATCGCCGTGGCGTCGAACGCCTGCTCAGGGGTGGCACCCAGGCGGAGCGCCTGCTGGACGAGGACGATGCGCCCATCGGTCGGGGTCTTCGCGCCTTCCAGCAGCTCCTCCACCGATCGGGACTGCGGACCCCAGTGGAAGCTCGAGCCGCGCTTCTCCAGCGAACGGAGCGCCTTCTGCAGCGCGGTGGTGAAGTTGCGACCGATCGCCATCGCCTCGCCCACCGACTTCATGGTGGTGGTCAGCGTGGTGTCGGCAGCCGGGAACTTCTCGAAGTTGAAGCGGGGCACCTTCACCACGACGTAGTCCAGCGTCGGCTCGAAGCTCGCCGGGGTCACGCGGGTGATGTCGTTCGGGATCTCATCGAGGCGGTACCCGATGGCGAGCTTGGCGGCGATCTTCGCGATCGGGAAGCCCGTGGCCTTCGAGGCCAGGGCGGAGGAGCGCGACACCCGCGGGTTCATCTCGATCACGATGATGCGGCCGTCATCGGGATTCACGGCGAACTGGATGTTGCAGCCACCGGTATCCACGCCCACGGCGCGGATGATGTCGATGCCGATGTCACGCAGCTTCTGATACTCGCGGTCGGTGAGGGTCAGCGACGGCGCAACGGTGATCGAATCCCCCGTGTGCACCCCGACGGGGTCGACGTTCTCGATGGTGCAGACCACGACGGTGTTGTCTGCGGTGTCGCGCATGAGCTCGAGCTCGTACTCCTTCCACCCGAGGATCGACTCCTCCAGGAGCACCTCGTGGGTGGGCGAGTCGTGCAGGCCCGCACCCGCGATGCGGCGGAGGTCGGCCTCATCGAAGGCGAAGCCGGATCCGAGGCCTCCCATCGTGAACGAGGGGCGCACGACGAGGGGGTAGCCGAGTTCGGCGGCGCCGGCGAGCACCTCGTCCATCGTGTGGCAGATCCGGCTCGCCGCGACATCCGCACCCGCCTCGATGACGAGCTCCTTGAACACCTGCCGGTCCTCACCCTTGCGGATCGCATCGACCTTGGCGCCGATCAGCTCGACGCCGTAGGCGTCGAGGATCCCCTTCTCGTGCAGCGAGATGGCGGCGTTCAAGGCCGTCTGGCCGCCGAGCGTGGGAAGGATCGCATCGGGCTTCTCCTTGGCGATGATCGTCTCGAGCACCTCGGCGGTGATCGGTTCGATGTAGGTCGCATCGGCGAAGTCGGGGTCGGTCATGATCGTCGCCGGGTTGGGGTTGACCAGGATGACCCGCACCCCCTCGGCTCGCAGGACCCGGCACGCCTGGGTTCCGGAGTAGTCGAACTCGGCAGCCTGGCCGATCACGATCGGGCCGGACCCGATGACGAGGACGCTGTGGATGTCGTCGCGCTTGGGCATCAGTGGTTGCTCTCCTGGACGTTCGCGGCGCCGGGTCGGGTGTCACGATGCGCGCGCACCATGTCACGGAACCGGTCGAACAGATAGTTGGCGTCGTGTGGACCTGCCGCCGCCTCGGGGTGGTACTGCACCGAGAAGGCGGGGATGTCGAGGGCACGCAGCCCCTCGACGACGTTGTCGTTCAAACCGATGTGGCTCACCTCGACCCGCCCGTACCCCTGTGGGCTGTCGAAGGAGCCCTCCAGCGGCGCGTCGACGGCGAAGCCGTGATTGTGAGCGGTGATCTCCACCCTGCCGGTCACCTTGTCGAGCACCGGCTGATTGATGCCACGGTGGCCGAAGGGCAGCTTGTAGGTGCCGAGGCCGAGAGCGCGGCCGAGAAGCTGATTGCCGAAGCAGATGCCGAAGAAGGGCAGCCGGTCATCCAGCACGGCGCGCAGCAGCTCGACGTGATCGGCCGAGGCCGCGGGGTCGCCGGGCCCGTTGGAGTAGAACACCGCGATGGGGTCGATGGCGCGGATGTCGTCGATCGTGGCGTTCTGCGGCAGAACGTGAACGTCGAAACCCCGGTCGGCGAGGTTCACAATCGTGGCCTGCTTGACGCCGAGGTCGAGCACCGCGAGGTTGCCGAGGCGCTCACCTCGTGCGGGTGTGACCTCCACGGCCCCGACCGACACCGTCGAGGAGAGGTTCTGGCCCGTCATCTCGGGGGCCTCCTTCACCAGGCGGAGCTGCTCCTCGGCGTCCCAGCCGGCGGCTTCGCCGGAGAAGATCCCTCCGCGCATGCTTCCGGCGGAGCGGATGTGACGGGTGACGGCCCGCGTGTCGATTCCGCTGATGCCGACGATCCCATCGGCGGCCAACGCCTCGTCGAGCGATCGCTCGGAGCGCCAGCTCGACACCACACGCGCGGGATCGCGGACGATGTAGCCGGCCACCCAGATGCGCCGCGACTCGACATCTTCGGAGTTCATCCCGGTGTTGCCGATGTGAGGGGCGGTCTGCAGCACGATCTGGCCGGCGTACGACGGGTCGGTGAGGGTCTCCTGGTAGCCGGTCATCCCGGTGGAGAAGACGACTTCGCCGAGGGTGGTGCCGCGCGCGCCGTAGGCGCGCCCGGTGTGGCGGGTGCCGTCCTCGAGCACGAGGACGGCGGGGGCGGCGGCGAGGAGCGCGCCAGCGGGGAGCGCTGAGGTGGGAAGCGCAGTCATGTGTCGTCTCCAGTCGGGGCAACGATGGGTCGGATGGCGGTTGCAAGAGCCTGCGCGGAGGCTTCCTGCGGCCGGAAGTAGGAGTCGACGGGCGTGCCGTCGTCGAGCCGCCAGACGAGGCGGGTGAGGCCGCCCGACTCGACGACGCGGTCGATGGCGACGGTCGCCTGGTCGACGGCGGCGAGGCGGGCGGTGGCGAGGAAGAGCCGGGGGGCGCCGTCGAGATCGAGGGCGACGCCGCCGTCGGTGACGGTGACCTCACCACGCGCGCGGAAGCCCAGGTGTCGGATCGCGAGACGCTCGAGCGGTTCGTCGTGGCGCGTGGTGGCGACGTACAGCACGCCGAAGCGCGCGAGCTCCGCCGCGGTCTCGGGCGGTGTCCCCACGGGCGCAGCGAGCCCCGCATCACGACGCGATCGTCGGCGCCAGGCCCAGAGAAGGAGGAGGAGCACGACGACGACCCCGGCCAGGGTGACGATGAGTGCACCCTCGCGGGTCATGCGTGCACCCCCGGTGTCTCGAGCACGTCCCCGTCGACGACGGTGAGCACGCCTCGGTGGAGTGTGACGCGCACCTCGCCCGGCAGGGCGCGGCCGAGGTAGGGCGAGTTCTCACTCCGCCCCCGGAGGTCCTCCGTGGTGAACGGGCGCGCAGCGGCGGGGTCGTAGAGGGTCAGCGACGCCGGCTGGCCGGCGGTCAGCGGCGTCCCGGCTCCCGGGAGACGGCCGATGCGGGCCGGGGCTGCGGACATCACCCGGGCGACGTCGTCCCATCCCAGCATCCCGGTGTTCACCATCGCCTCGTGCACCACCCGCAGCGCACTCTCGAGTCCGACCATTCCGTTGGCCGCCGCCTGCCACTCGCACGCCTTCGCCTCGGCGGGGTGCGGGGCGTGATCGGTGGCCACGATGTCGATCGTGCCGTCGGCGAGTCCTTCCCGCACGGCCCGGACGTCATCGTCTCGGCGAAGCGGCGGGTTGACCTTGAACCGCGCGTCGTAGCCGCGGACGAGCTCGTCGGTGAGCAGCAGGTGGTGGGGTGTGACCTCGGCGGTCACGGCCACCCCCCGGCGCTTCGCCCACCGGATGATGTCGACCGACCCGGCTGTGGAGAGGTGGCAGACGTGCAGGCGCGAGCCGACGTGCTCGGCCAGGAGCACGTCGCGGGCGATGATCGACTCCTCCGCGACCGCGGGCCAGCCCGCCAGACCCAGCTCCGCCGACACCGCCCCCTCGTTCATCTGCGCGCCCTCGGTGAGCCGCGGATCTTGCGCATGCTGCGCGATGACGCCGTCGAACGCCTTGACGTATTCCAGCGCGCGGCGCATGATCAGCGGATCCCAGACGCAGAACCCGTCGTCGCTGAACACCCGTACGCGCGCTCGGGAGTGGGCCATCGCGCCGAGCTCGGCGAGGCTTTGGCCGCGCTGCCCGACGGTGACGGCGCCGATCGGCTGGACCGTGGCGTACCCGGCGGCCTCGCCGAGCGCGAGCTCCTGCTCGACGACGCCGGCGGTGTCGGCCACGGGCGAGGTGTTCGGCATCGCGAACACGGTGGTGTAGCCGCCGGCGGCTGCAGCACGCGAGCCGGTCAGAACGGTCTCGGCGTGCTCGAACCCGGGTTCGCGCAGGTGCGTGTGGAGGTCGACGAGACCCGGCAGGGCGATGAGCCCGTCCGCATCGATGACGGTGGCACCACTACGCGTGAGACCTGAGCCGACCTCGGCGATGATGCCGTCCTCGACGAGGATGTCACCTCGCCCATCGCCCAACGGCGCGGCACCGCGGATCAGCAGGGTGGCCGGGATGGCGGAGTGAGGGGCGCTCATCGTCCGTCCTCTCTCTCGTCGTCGCGCTCGCCGGCCAGCAGGAGGTACAGCACGGCCATCCGCACGGACACACCGTTGGTCACCTGCTCGAGCACCGTCGATCGCTCGGAATCCGCGGCTTCGGCGGCGATCTCCAGCCCCCTGTTCATCGGGCCGGGGTGCAACACCATCGTATCGGGCGGAAGGGCTGCGACCCGTTGCCGTGACAGGCCCCAGACCCGCGCATACTCCCGCTCCGTCGGGAAGTAGGCCGCACGCATCCGCTCGAGCTGGATCCGCAGCATCATCACGGCATCGGGACCGTCGGCGATGGCACGGTCGAGGTCGTACTGAACCGTGACCGGCCAGCCCGAGACATCCTGCGGGATGAGCGTGGGTGGAGCGACGAGGGTGAGGTCCGCCCCGAGGGCCGTGAGCAGCCAGACATTGGAGCGGGCGACCCTCGAGTGGAGGATGTCGCCGACGATCGTCACGCGGACGCCGTCGAGCCCACGGCCGCGACTGGCGGCACCGAAGCGGCGCTTGCGGATCGTGAACGCGTCGAGGAGCGCCTGTGTGGGGTGCTCATGGGTGCCGTCGCCGGCGTTGACCACTCCGGCGGTGATCCAGCCGCTCGTGGCGAGGGTCCGCGGCGCGCCGGACGCACCATGACGGATGACGACCGCGTCGGCGCCCATCGCCTGCAGGGTCTGCGCGGTGTCCTGGAGCGACTCGCCCTTGGACACGCTCGAGCCCTTGGCAGAGAAGTTGATGACATCGGCGGAAAGGCGTTTGGCCGCCGCTTCGAACGAGATGCGGGTGCGGGTGGAGTCCTCGAAGAAGAGGTTCACCACCGTCTTGCCGCGCAGCGTCGGGAGCTTCTTCACCTCGCGGCGCTGGGTGTCGGCCATGTCCTCGGCGACGTCGAGGATGCCGATCGCCGCCTCCCGGTCGAGGGTCTTGGTGTCGAGCAGGTGCCTCACGCCGCACTCCCCTCGATCGAGACCGAGTCCTCGCCGTCGATCTCGCGAAGGCGCACGTACACCCGCTCTTCACGGGCGCTCGGGAGATTCTTGCCGACGAAGTCGGGGCGGATCGGCAGCTCGCGATGCCCGCGATCGACCAGGGTCGCCAGGCGCACGGCGGCCGGGCGACCGATGTCCTGGAGCGCATCGAGGGCCGCCCGGATGCTCCGACCGGAGAAGAGCACATCGTCCACCAGCACGACCACGGCCCCGTCGATTCCGTTCGGCGGAATCTGCGTGGGGTGGGGCGCCCGGGTGGGATGACGGTGCAGGTCGTCGCGGTACATCGTGACATCCAGAGCCCCGACGGGAACGGGGGCGCCGCCGAACTCGGTGACGAACGCGGCGATGCGTTCCGCGAGGGGAACGCCGCGCGTGGGGATTCCCAGGATGACCAGGCCCTGGGGTCCCTTGTTGGACTCGAGGATCTCGTGGGAGATCCGAGTCAACGCCCGAGTGATGTCGGCGTCGTGCAGCACGGTGCGCACGGTCATCCGCCGCTCCCTTCTCCGCCTCACGGGACGGATTTAAAGGTTGCCGGTTACTGTTCCCCACTCTACCGGAGCTGCCTTCCGCACCCGGCGCGGGCTCCCGCTCGCCGCCATTTCCTCTGCGAATCCCCCTCTCGCGGCGCCGCCGTCCCCCGACTCCGTTCCCCCGCACGCCTCGCCGCCGCCGCTCCCGCTCCCTGCGCCGCACCCCCGGCCAAAGCCCGTTCATCCGTCGGAGATGTACACACCAAGGGCCGTCCGGCGCACATCTGTGACGAATGAAGAGCGGATGCGGCGTGCACCGCGCCTGCGGACGGCCGACCGTCAGCGGCGCGTGCTCAGCGCGACGCGGACGCGGTCGACGTACTGCAGCGGGTATCGGAAGAGTTGATCGCGCGCGACCCGGATGACTCGCCACCCTGCATCCATGAGCCGCTCGTGCTTCTCCAGATCGCGCTGCCACTGCGCGGAGTCGGTCCGGTGCTGATCGCCTTCGTACTCGATGGCGATCCGCAGCTGCGGGTACGCGAGGTCTACGCATCCAAGGAACTCCCCCGCCGCGCCGTACACGTCGTGATCGGTCACCGGTTCGGGAAGTCCGCCATCCACGAGCAGCAGCCGCGCCCAGGTCTCGGGCCGCGACGCGACACCGGTGCGAATCCGCTCAAGCGCTTCGCGGAGCACGTCAGCACCGAGCCGTCGACCCGAACGGGCCGCGCGGCGGAGCTCTTCGAGGTCGGCCTGCGCGGGACTGATGACGTGGCCGAACGGCCCGGCCACACGCGGAGACCGCACGAGGGCATCACCGACCGCGATGAGGTCGTACGCGCTGATCATCGGCGCGAGCATCGCCCAGGTGGTGGCGGGATCCGACACGGGAATGCCGAAGTGTGGGTGCCTCACGACCGTGACGAGGTCCGGGCGAATCTGATGCCCGACGGTGCCGGCAGCCCGAGGTGCTCGACCGGGCGTGCTGACGTGGATCCGCGTATCGGCCAGGACGGGCAGCGGCAGGTCCCACAGGAGCGCCGCCGTCGTGTGGCTGAAGCAACCGCCGTCGTTCATCCGGACGCTGAAGCGGAGCGCCGCCTCGACGATCGCAGCGCGCTCGCGCGCGAGTAGATGCACCTCCGCGCGGACGGGACGAGGTTCCGCGCGGACTCCGTAGAACGGCCTTTCCAGCTCGGCACGGTCTCTTCGGCGGCGCGAGATCCCTCGCGTCCGCGCGTCCGCCACGGTGAAGGCCCCTCGCTGCGCGCCTGCATCCATCCGACCAGGGTGCCCGGCCCGCCATCCGTGCCTCTGGCGTTGTCCACAGCCCGGCTTCATCCGTCGAAGATGTACGCGCGAACCCGCTCCGAACGTACATCTTCGACGGACGAACGGGCGCGGGAGGCGCTGGCGTGGAAGGACGCGCGGTCCCGCGCTGCGCGACGGGATTGGCCGGGCGGCACGGCAAGGGCACCCGCCGACGGTTCGTTCGTCGCAGATGTACACGTTTCACGGTTGGCGGCGTACATCTTCGACGAACGAACGGATGCTGAACGGCACCGGAGCGACGGCGGGGACCGCAGGCGACGGCGCGGACCTCAGACGGCGCGGACCACAGGCGACGACCCGGCGCGGGTCAGGCCGCGGGAGCCTCGGCGCGGTCCGCGGACTCGTCGGCCTGACTGGCCCGGATCGGGTGGCCCTGCGAGGTCAGGCACTTGCCCGAGGTGAGGTCCCACTTCCAGTCGTGGAGACTGCACGTCAGTACGCCGTCCTCGACCTTGCCGGTCTTCGACAGATCGGCGCGCAGGTGCGGGCAGCGCCGCTGCACGACCCAGTCGGCGAGGCGGATGTCCTCCGAGACGTCGGACTGCTCGGCGTACCAGTTCTCCACGTACTCGATGCGGTCCCGTGACAGGCACTTCAGGAACGTCGTCAGGAACTCGTTGAACTTGCCTGAGCGACCGACCTCGAACTGCATCGACAGGAAGATCGAGTTCGACCAGTCGATCTCGTGGTCGCGGATGTTGGTCGACACGAGGTCGGCGGGAATCGTGTACCAGTAGATGCACTCTTCGCCGTCGTATTCGCGCACTTTCGCACGCGGGAAGTCGACGACCATGTCCAACTCGCCGATCCGGAAGCGCACGTTCCCTCCGACACCGTTGCGGATGGTGCGGGCCCGACGCAGCAGCGGCTCCCACCACTCCTTGATGGCCGCGAGCATCTCGTCCGGCGCGAGCACGGGCGCGCGGGTGGCCTCCTCCGCGGCGATCTCCTCCTGCCGTGCGTCGCGCTGCTCGGCGAGGTAGGCCCACTTGTCGTCGAAGATGCGGTCGATCTCGGCCTCGGTGTAGAGCGTCTGCGCGACGGTCAGCTCGCCGCCGTTCATCTCCACGACCGTCCCGGGAACGAACTCGTACCCCTTCTGATCGGGACGCACGTCGGCCATGTGCCGGAGGAACTCCCGCTGGTCGGTGAAGATGGCGTCGCCGTCCAGGCCCTGTCCGTTGTACTTGAAGAGGGCCTCGCGCAGGAACATCGGCGGCCCCGCCATGGGGAACACGTGCTCCGCGTCGACCTTCTCGATGTAGTACATCGCCCGCTTGTTCTGCGCGTCGCGCTTCAGGCGGGCGAAGTTCCGCTTCGCATCGGCCTCCAGGTCGTAGACCATCGGCCACCAGATCGCGCCGGAGACCTGGGTGAAGTACGCCTCGGGCTTGGAGAACGCCATCAGCTTCTCCAGATCCAGTGGGTGGGAGTCGTTCTGATTCAGGATGCTGGCGGTGCCGTCGTCGACCGACAGCGACGAATCCCCGATCGGGCCGTCGCTCGGTGCGCGCAGCGGCGTGACCATCAGCTGCAACGGTCCGAACTCCAGCGGCACCCCCGCCTGGGTGAAGACGATGTTGTCGTAGCCGAGGCGCCGGAGGTCCTGCTCGAGGTCATCGGTGGGGTACTCCGGAAGGAGGACCCGGATGTCCTTCGGCACGTACCGCTCGAGCAGCGCCGGGTCGAAGTGGTCGCGGTGCCGGTGGGAGATGTAGAGGAAGTCGGCCTTGCCGAAGCTCTCCCAGTCCAGGGCCCGGTTGTCGGGGAAAGGAAACCACGAGCCGAAGAAGGTCGGTCCCATGACGGGGTCGCAGAGGATGCTGCCACCGCGCGTCTCGATGAACATTCCCGCGTGCCCGAGGCCTGTGATCCGCATGCGTCTCCTCCGTTTCGAACCGGAGCGATTCTACGCGGGTCGCCTCCGCATCGGCCGAGCGAGCGAGCCCGCGGCGCGGCGGCGCGGCATCCGCCCTCCTCAGTCGGCCCCGTCGACGACGTCCCGCGAGTAGACCCGGTCGCCCATCACCCAGGTCTCGGCGATGGCCCGGTCATCGCCCACCATCATGATCGCGAAGAGTAGCTCGGCGGCGTGTTCGACGGTCGTGGGCGCGGCGTCGCCCCCGGTGAGGCCGGCTCGCCAGCGCACGGCCGCCGGGCCGCCCTCCCCGTCCAGGACGACGAAGTCGGCCTCCTTGCCGATGTCGAAGTTGCCGACCTTGTCACCCAGCCGCAGCGCCTCCGCACCCCCCAGGGTCACGGAGTAGAACGCGCGATACGGAGAGAGCCTGTTCCGTTCGGCTTCGGCGGCATCCTGCCGGGAGGGGTCGATGCTGCCGTCGAGCTGGGTGTTGTTGAGCATCCCGACCTTGTACGCATCCTCGAGCACGTTCAGCATGCTGAAGCGGTTCCCGCCGCCCACGTCGCTTCCGAAGGTCAGCAGCACCCGATGCTCGGGGTCGGTCGCCCGTCCCAGCCGGAACAGGCCGCTTCCGAGGTAGAGATTGGAGCACGGACAGAACGTCACGGCGGCGCCGGCCTCGGACAACCGGCGGAACTCGCCGTCGGTGAGCCAGACGCCGTGCCCGCCGGTGAACTTGGGGCCGACAAGTCCGTACTTCTCATACACCTCGAGGTAGTCCGCGCAGTCGTCGTGAAGCTCGAGCACGCCCCGGATCTCGGACGGGTTCTCGGAGATGTGCGTGTGCACCCACACGTCGGGGTTCTCCGCCTTCAGTCGCGCGCACGCGGCGAGCAGATCCTTCGTCGCGCCATAGGCGAAGCGCGGCGTGATGGCGTACGAGCTCCGGCCGACGCCGTGATATCTCCCGATGAGTTCCGTCGCCGCGGCGTAGAACTCGTCGGCCGTCGTGGTGAACCACTCGGGGGCGTTCGCGTCGATGGCGGTGATGCCGGTGATGATGCGCACGTTCCGGCGCGCGGCCTCTTCGAAGACGACCTCCGTCGTGACGGGCTGCGCCGTGGTGAAGGCCTGACAGGTCGTGGTACCGGAGGCGAGGAGCGTGTCGAAGAATCGGCGCACACCCTCCTCCGCGTACTCCCGGTCGAAGTACCGGCGCTCCTCCGGGAACACCCACTTCTCCAGCCAGGGCAGAAGCTGCTCGCCGTAGGACCCCAGGATCCGGGTCTGCGGAATGTGGATGTGCCCGTCGATGAAGCCCGGGAGGATGAGCCGACCGGAGATCTCGATGATCTCCGTCGACGGATGGCGGGCCACGACATCGTCGTACGGTCCGAAATCGAGGATGATCCCGTGGTCGTCGACGACGAGCAGACCGTCGGCGAAGAAGCGCGTCGCGGCCTGCTCGTGGCCGACATGTCGCCACGGGTCGTCGACGAAGTCGAGGAACGCTCCCCTGATCGCACGCACGCCGGTACCCGTGACCGGTCGGCTAGGCCGCGCGGGAGATACGGCCGAGGACGCCGTGGACGAATGCCCCGGAGTCGTCGGTGGAGAACTCCTTCGCGAGCTCCACCGCCTCGTCGATGGCCACCGCGGCGGGGACGGCGTCGTTGTACAGGATCTCCCAGGCACCGATCCGCAGGAGCGCACGGTCCACGGCGGGCATCCGCGCGAGCGACCAGTCCTTGGCGAACGTGGTGATCTGCTCGTCGATGTCGTCGCGCTGATCGATGATGCCGTCGACGATCTCCCGGGCGTACAGCCACGACGTTTCGCGAGCGGGTTCACTGGCGGCGCGCTTGGCCTCGGCCGCCAGGATCACCCCGAGGTCTTCACCGCGGACGTCAGCCTGGAAGAGGATGTCGAGCGCGCGCTTGCGCGCTTTCGTGCGGGCACTCATCGGGTGCTGTCCGCGCTCAGTTCACGCGACCGAGGTAGTCACCGGTGCGCGTGTCGACCTTCACCTTGGTTCCGGTCTCCAGGAACAGCGGAACCTGGATCTCGTAGCCGGTCTCGACCGTGGCGGACTTCGTTCCGGCCGACGAGCGGTCGCCCTGCAGACCCGGCTCGGTGTAGGTGATCTCGAGCACCACCGACGCCGGCAGGTCGAGGTAGAGGGGGGTGCCGTTGTTCAGCGCGATCGTGACCTGCTGGTTCTCCAGCAGGAAGTTCTTCGCGTCGCCCACGGTGGCGGCAGGGACGTTGACCTGGTCGTAGTCGCTCAGGTCCATGAAGACGAAGCTGTCGCCGTCGTTGTACAGGTAGGTGAAGTCACGGCGGTCGACGTTCTCGATCTCGACCTTGGCACCGGCGTTGTAGGTGCGGTCGACGACCTTTCCGGTCACGACGTTCTTGAGCTTGGTGCGGACGAACGCCCCGCCCTTGCCGGGCTTGACGTGCTGGAACTCCACGACGCTCCAGAGCTGTCCGTCGATGTTGAGGACGACGCCGTTCTTGATGTCTGCGGTCGATGCCATTGCGCTGATCGGATCCTTCGAAGTGCGGGCGATGTGCCCCGGAGGCGTTGCGGCCGAACGGCCGACCACCGATTCTACGTGACGATCGGTCCTCAGCCCTCGGCCTGACCGGTCAGGAGGTCGATCAGCAGGCGCGTCGCGGTGCGGTAGCCCTCGATCCCCTCCCCCATGACGTGGATGGATGCGACGTCGGCGACGTAGGAGTGATGGCGGAAGGGCTCGCGGGTGCGGATGTCGGAGATGTGGATCTCGGCGACCGGGAGCGCGACGCCCGAGAGGGCATCACGGAGGACGACCGAGGTGTGGGTGAGCCCCGCAGGATTGATGACGATGCCGGCGCAGTCCTCCCTCGCCGCGTGGATCGCGTCGACGAGGACACCCTCGTGGTTGCTCTGGACGGCTCGCACCTCGAATCCCCGCTCCGCCGCCGTCCGCTCGACGAGGTCCTCGACATCGGCGAGGGTCTGCGTGCCGTAGACGGCGGGCTCCCGGACTCCCAGGAGGTTGAGGTTCGGTCCGTTCACCAGCAGAAGGCGTCGGTTCGTGGTCATCTCGTTCTCCCCAGGGGTTTGCGCATCTCGATCTCGGGCCCGATGGCGCTGGTGAATTCGACGCCCGTGGGCACGAAGCCGATCCGCCGGTACACCGCTCGGGCGCGTGCATTGTCGCGGTGCACGTCGAGGGTGAGGGCGTCCGCGCCGTTCTCGGCGGCCCAGGCCCCGGCCGCGTCGATCAGTCTGTCCAGCAGGCCCGCGCCGCGTGCGGCCGGGACGATGAAGACCCCGACCACGTCGGCGCGGGGCGCGTCCACCGCACGTCCGAGATGGTCGCGATCGCCCGAGGTGCGAAGCAGCACGCTGACCGACCCGACCCAGGCGTCGCCGTCGACGGCGACGAACTGCGCCGCGTCCTCACCGAGGGCCGCCCCGGCGGCGCGATCGCGCCATGCCGCGTCGTCGCGCTCCCGCTCCTGCTCCAGGGTGGTGAGGAAGGCCAGCGATGCGTCGGGATCGCTGACGGCGGCCATGCGGAGGTCGCGGATCTCGGCCCATTCGTGCAGGCGGACCCGGCGCACCTCCGCCCGTGACCTCACCCCGCGACCTCCTGATACGCCGCGAAGAGCAGCGACTCGTCCGGGGCCTGCAGCACCGTGGGCCGGGCGATGTCATCGAGCACGATGAAGCGCAGCATCCCGCCGCGGCTCTTCTTGTCGCGCTGCATCGTCGCCAGCAGCTGCGGCCAGGCGCCCGCCCGATAGGTCAGGGGAAGACCGAGGGCACCCAGGATGTCGCGGTGACGCTGCACCGCGTCATCCGAGAGGCGCCCCGCCAGGCGCGACAGCTCCGCGGCGAACACCATGCCGACAGAGATCGCCGCGCCGTGGCGCCAGCGGTAGCGTTCGGCGTGCTCGATCGCGTGACCGAGGGTGTGCCCGTAGTTGAGGACCTCTCTCAGGCCCGCCTCGCGAAGATCCTCCCCGACGACCCGCGCCTTCATCTCGATGGCCAGTTCGATCGAGCGTCGGAAACCGGATGTCGACGGATCCACCACACCCTCGGGGTCGGCCTCGATGAGGTCGAGGATCTCGGGGTACCAGATGAACCCGGCCTTGACGACTTCGGCGAATCCCGCGACCGCCTCGTTGCGCGAGAGGGTGACGAGCAGGTCGAGGTCGCACAGCACGGCGCGCGGGGGCCAGAACGCACCGACGAGGTTCTTGCCCTCGGCGGTGTTCACTCCCGTCTTGCCGCCGACGGCGGCATCGACCATGCCGAGCACTGTGGTCGGCACCTGCACGATCGGCACGCCGCGCAGCCACGTCGCAGCGACGAAACCCGCGAGATCGGTGACCGCTCCTCCGCCGAATCCGATGACGGCATCAGTACGTGTGAAATCGGCCTGCCCCATGATCTGCCAGCAGAAGGCGGCGACTTCGATGCGCTTTCCCTGTTCGGCGTCGGGGATCTCCGCCAGAAGCACCTGGCGTCCGTTCCCGATCGACCCGCGCAGCTGCTCCGCCTGCGCGGACAGCGTCGGCGGATGCACGATCAGCACCTTCTGCGCGTCGGCGGGAAGGGCGTCGGCCAGCCTCGGCAGGATCCCGCGTCCGACCGTGACGTCGTAGGGCGCCGCACCTGCGACGGTGATCACCGTGGCGTCGGTCATGCTCTCTCCTTCTGCGGGGCCTCGGCCCACGCGACGATGGCGTCGACGACCTCCTGCAGGGGTCCGCTCGAGGTGTCGAACGTCGCATCCGCGAGTCGCCGGTAAAGGGGGAGGCGCTCGGCGAGGATCGCGTTCCACCGGGTCATGGGGTCTTCGTCCTGCAGAAGCGGCCGTGCGGTGTCGCGCAGGCGATGGGCGACGACGCGAGGCGCGACGGTCAGGAGAACCACCCGGTGCCTCTCGAGATCGCGCTGGGTGTCGGGGTCGAGCACCGCTCCCCCGCCGAGCGACACGACGCCGCCTGCGCGAAGCGCGACAGCGACGGTCTCACGCTCGAGGCGGCGGAACTCCGCTTCTCCCCGCTCGGCGAAGATGCGCTCGATGGGCCCGTGCTCGCGGGTGATCCCGGCATCGGTGTCGGTGAAGGGCACGCCGAGGCGACGCGCGACCCTCTTCCCCAGGCTCGTCTTACCCGCCCCCATCGGGCCGATGAGGACGATCGCCTCAGACGGCGAGGTCATCGTGGGCGGCGATCGCCGGATCGCTCTCGCCGACCGTGCGCAGGGTGTCGGGGATGCCGGCGACGTAACTCTCGAGGTTGCGAAGGGTCTCGCCGACGCTGTCGCCGCCGAACTTCTCCAGGACGACCTCGGCGAGGACGATGGCGACCATGGCTTCGGCGACGACTCCGGCGGCCGGCACCGCGCAGACGTCCGAGCGCTGGTGGTGTGCCGCTGCGGCCTCCCCCGTGGCCACGTCGATCGTCCGCAGGGCGTGCGGGACCGTGGCGATGGGCTTCATCCCGGCGCGCACGCGCAGAACGGTGCCGGTGGACATGCCCCCCTCGGTGCCTCCCGCACGATCGGTGCTGCGGGTGATGCCGGCTTCGCCGGCGAAGAGTTCGTCGTGCGCCTGGGATCCGCGGCGGCGGGTGGTCTCGAAGCCGTCGCCGACCTCGACGCCCTTGATCGCCTGGATGCTCATGAGTGCCTGGGCGAGTTTGCCGTCCAGTCGCCGGTCCCAGTGGACGTGCGAGCCGAGGCCCGGCGGCAGCCCGTAGGCGAGCACCTCGACCACGCCGCCGAGCGTGTCGCCGTCTTTACGTGCGGCGTCGACCTCGGCCACCATCCGCTCGGACGTTGCGGGGTGGAAGCAGCGCAACGGATCGGCGTCGAGGATCTCGAGGTCTTCGGGCGTCGGCAGCGGCGCGTCGTCGGGGGTGCGCACGGGCCCGATCGAGAGCGTGTGGCTGACCAGCTGGATGCCGAGCTCGGCGAGGAACCCGCGCGCCAGCGCCCCCAGAGCCACCCGCGCCGCGGTCTCCCGAGCGCTCGCCCGTTCGAGGATCGGACGGGCCTCGTCGAATCCGTACTTCTGCATGCCGACGAGATCGGCGTGACCCGGACGAGGGCGCGTCAGGGCGGCGCCGCGGCCGCGCGACATCTCGGTGAGCTCCACCGGCTCCGGACTCATGACCTCGGTCCACTTCGGCCACTCGGTGTTGCCGATGCGCAGCGCGATCGGGCTGCCCAGACTGTAGCCGTGGCGGACTCCTGCGGAGATCTCCAGGGCGTCGGCTTCGAACTTCATCCGCGAACCGCGCCCGTACCCGAGGCGCCGACGGGCGAGGTCGGCCTGAATGGCGGCGCGGGAGACCGGGACGCCGGCGGGGAGACCCTCCATGATGGCGACGAGTTCGGGGCCGTGGGATTCCCCGGCGGTGAGCACGCGAAGCATGGGTCCTAGTCTTCCATGAGGGCTCGGCGCATCGACGCGACGATGACGGACTCTGACGGGAGCGGCTGGTCGGCATCCCCGGTGGTGAAGATCCGCACCTGACGCACCGCCTGATGCAGGAGCATCGGCAACCCGGAGACGGCCCGGCCCCCCGCATCCTCCCACGCCCGGGCAAGGGGTGTCGGCCACGTGCCGTAGACGACGTCGACCAGCAGGCCCCCCGGCACGACGACCGCGTCGAGGACGGATGCCGCCGGCTCGGCGTCTCCGGGAAGGGTGGCGATGGTCAGCTCAGGATCGGTTCCGGCGCCCGGGCGGGTGCGGGGTGCGTCCAGCGGTGCCGCCGTGACGTGGAGGTCGAGCTGCCCGCCGAGGGCGACGAGGTGGCGGGCCGCGTCCGGGCGGCGCGCGCGGATCTCGACCTCCGGTACGCCGAGTGCTTCCAACGCGAGGAGCGCGGAGGTCGCGGTCGCTCCGGCGCCGAGGATCCTCCCGCGCGTCGCCCGCTCGATCCCCTGTTCGCGGATCGCTGCGACGAGCCCGGCCACGTCGGTGTTGAAGCCGAGGATCCCCTCGTCGCCGGGGACGAGGGTGTTCACCGCCCCGCTGAGCTGCGCGGCGCGGTCGAGAACGGTCGCAGCCTTCGCCCCGACGTGCTTCAACGGCATCGTCAACGACAGGCCGCGCCAGGTCTCCGTCGGGTCGGCGAGAGCGGCGTCGAACTGCGCCTCGGAGACCCGTCGACGCTCGTAGGTCCAGGGCAGGCCGAGCAGGGCGTAGGCGGCGGTGTGCAGCTGCGGGGATCGGCTGTGCGCGATCGGGTCGCCCCACACCGCCAGGCGCGTGGCGTCGGCGCTCAGCATCCCGCGTCGGGATTCTGTCTGCACCACTCCCGCCACTGCTCGACGTACCGGAGGTGCTCGTCGTAGGTCTCGGTGAAGATGGTCTCGCCCGTGTTGAGGTTGACCGTCACGAAGTACAGCCACGGGCCGTCCGCGGGGTTCATCGCCGCGTTGATGGCCACATCCCCGGGGTTGGCGATCGGACCGATGGGCAGCCCCACCTGCACGTAGGTGTTCCACGGGTTCGGATCGGTCAGGGCCTCCTCACTCGAGCTCACGACGCCTTCGCGGCTCTCGCCCACCCCGTACTGGGCGGTGGAGTCCATCTGCAGCTTCCCGAACGTCTCCTGGTTCCCGGGGTCGAGCCGGTTCTGGATGACGCGGGAGACCTTCTGCATGTCGGCCTCGTAGCGGGCTTCGCGCTGGATGATCGAGGCGATGATGAGGATCCGCTGCCGATCGTCGACGGGAACCCCTGCGGCATCCAGCGACTGCACGGTGCGGTCCACCATCGTCTGGATGACATCGCTCGCCGTGACTCCGGGATCGAAGGTGTACATCGCCGGGAAGAGCCACCCCTCGAGGCTGTCAGCCGGGACGCCGTAAGCGGCAGGGTCGGCCGCTGCGGCCTGCAGGTCCTCCAGCGGCATTCCGAGGCTCTCCGCGACGATCTCCAGAGTCGCCTCCGCCGTCTGACCCTCGGGGATGAGTGCGGAGTTCTCGAGCTTGTTCTCCGGGTTTTCGATCGCCGCCAGTGCCGCCTCGGAGGTCATCTGCAGCTGCAAGCGATACACGCCGGGCATGAACGTCGGGCTCCGGCCGTTGTCGATCAGGTAGTCGTAGAAGGCGTCGGAGGTCTTGGTGACGCCCGCTTCGAAGAGCGTCTGCGAGATCGACTGACCGGTGTCGCCCGAGACGATCGTGACGAGCGCTTCTCCGTTCGCGAGGCCGTCCTCGAAGTCGGCCGGCTCCTCCCACCCCATCACCTCTCGGATCTGCGACTCGTAGGTGTTCCAGACGTACAGGCCACCGCCGACGATGCCGCCGATGATGGCGAGCATCAGCCCGATCGCGATCGCCGCGCCGATGCGACGCCGGCGCCGATCCGGCTTGGGCGGCGGGGACCCGAGGGCCTCGGTGGTGGCTTCGCCGGTGAAGAGGTCTTCGAGCGTTGCGGTGCCGGCCGGCCGCGTCGCGGTGCGGGTGGCTCCCCGCTCCGCGCTCGACGGGGCGGCGGAGGCGAGACCGGCGGACACCGGAGTCTGCGCGTCACGGGGCGCAGGGATCGGCGCCGGGTCGCTCCGGGGTGCGGGCACCGGCGCGGACGGCGCATCGGTGGATCGCAACGCGGCCTCGCGGGCTGCGCGGCGCGAGGGCGGCGGGGCGGCAGGTCCGGGTGCGTCCTCGCTCGCCGGCTGCGCGGTCGCGCGCCCTCCGGCGGGCGCATCCGCCGCTCCGGGAGTCTCGGGGGCGCTCTGCGACCGGCGGGAGTCACGGGTACGGGGGTCGGGCAGCTTCCCGAACAGATCCGCGAACGGATCCTCGGACGACGGGTGATCGGGCATCAGGCGGGCTCCTGGGGGACGGGGGTTCCGGGCGGTCGTCCCTGCCGCTTCTCCACATCGAGGGCGTGCTGAAGCAGAACGACGGCCGCGGCCTGGTCCACAATGCTACGAGAAGAACGCTGCGATCTGCCCGAATCGCGCAGAACCGCGTGCGCGGACACGGTGGTCAGGCGCTCGTCGACGAGGCGCACGGGCACGGCCGACGCCGTCGCGAGCTCCTCCGCGAAGGCCCGGGCGTCCTCGGTCGAGGGCGTCGATTCGCCGCGGAGATTCAGGGGAAGGCCGACGATCAGCTCCACCGCGAAGTACTCCTCCGCGAGCTCGCGCACGCGGGCGATCGCCCGCTCGTCGCGGGCGACGGTCTCCACCGGGGTCGCGAGCAATCCGTCCGGATCCGAGCGAGCGACCCCCACCCGGGCCTTCCCGACATCGATCCCGAGGCGAGCTCCCCGCCGGAAATCGGTCATCCGTCGGCGAGCACCCGGGTGACGGCAGCCATCGCCGCCGGCAGCGCGGCGGCATCCGTCCCCCCACCCTGGGCGAGGTCGTCGCGTCCGCCCCCGCCGCCGCCGAGGACGCCCGCGGCGGTCTTGGCGAGCGAACCCGCACGGGCGCCGGCGCTCCGCGCGGTGTCGTTCGTTGCCACGATCACCACCGGCCGCTCCCCCACGACGGCCCCGAGGGCGACCACGGCGGCATCCGCGCCGAGCCGCTCGCGCACCTGCAGGGCCAGGGCCCGGACATCATCGGCGCTCGAGGCCGCGCCCAGGTTCTCGGCGACGACCGCGTAGGCACCCTGACGGGAGGCGGCGGCGACCAGCTGCGGGAGGCGCTCGCCGAGCGCCTTCGATTCCAGCTGCGCGATCTTCTTCTCGGCGGCCTTCAGGCTCGCTGTGAGATCGGCGATGCGGGCGGGCAGCTGGTCGCGGGGGGTCTTCAGGGTAGACGTCAGCTGCGACACGATGGCGCGCTCTGCCGCCAGCTCGCGGAACGCGTCGGCGCCGACGAGGGCCTCGACACGGCGGTTGGACGCACCCACCGACGATTCCCCGACGAGGTTGATGATCCCGACCTCGGCGCTGCGGTCGACGTGGGTGCCGCCGCAGAGCTCGCGCGACCACGGTCCGCCGATGTCGACCATCCGAACGGTGTCGCCGTACTTTTCGCCGAACAGTGCCAGCGCGCCGAGTTGTTTGGCCTCATCCAGCGAGAGAACCCGGGTGGTGACCTCGAGGTTGTCACGCACCGCGTTGTTGGCGATCTCCTCGATCTCCGACCTCGTCTCCCCCGACAGCGCCTGACCCCAGGTGAAGTCGAAACGCAGGTACCCGGCGCGGTTCAGCGACCCGGCCTGCATCGCTGACCGACCGAGGGTGTCGCGCAGCGCGGCGTGGACGAGGTGCGTCGCCGAATGAGCCTGCATCGCCGCCCGACGGTTCGCGGCGTCGACGACCGAGGTCGCGGGCTGGCCCACCCCGACCTCGCCGGTGCGCACCTCGACGGTGTGGCTGATCAGGCCCGGAACCGGCCGCTGCACGTCGAGCACGTCGAGTTCGTACCCGGGCCCGACGATCACACCCTTGTCGGCGACCTGACCGCCCGATTCGGCGTAGAGGGCCGTCTCGGCGAGGATGACCTCGGCGAGCTCGCCCTGGCGGGCGCGGTCGACCGATACACCGTCGACGAGCACGCCCAGAACCGTGGATTCGGTCTCGAGGTCGGTGTATCCGGTGAACGCCGTCTCCCCGCGTGCACGGAACTCCCGATAGACGCTGTGGTCGGCGATGGCGCGCTTTCGCGCCTTGGCATCGGCCTTCGCACGGGAGCGCTGCTCCTGCATGAGGGTGTCGAAGGCGGCACGGTCGACACTCAGCCCGGCCTCCTCGGCGATCTCGAGCGTCAGGTCGATCGGGAACCCGTAGGTGTCGTGCAGCAGGAAGGCGTCGGCCCCCGCGATGCTCGTGCCCCCGGCGTCCTTGGTGGTCGTCACCGCGAGGTCGAGGATGGTCGACCCCGACGCGAGGGTCCGAAGGAACGTCTCCTCTTCGGCGACGGCGTAGGCCGACAGCCGGGAGTACTCCGCCTCGAGGTTCGGGTAGGCGGCCTTCATCGCGTCGCGGGAGGCCGCGAACAGCTCGGGGAAGGTCGGAGCATCCACACCCAGCAGGCGCATGGCGCGGACCGCCCGGCGCATGAGCCGCCGCAGGATGTATCCGCGACCCTCGTTGGACGGGGTCACACCGTCGGCGAGGAGCATGAGCGAGGACCGCACGTGGTCGGCCACGACGCGGAAGCGGACGTCGTCGTCGTGGACGGCACCGTAGCGACGGCCCGACAGCTCCACCGCACGATCGAGGACCGGGCGCACCTGGTCGGTCTCGTACATGTTCTCCACGCCCTGCTTGAGGAACGCGACGCGCTCGAGACCCATCCCGGTGTCGATGTTCTTCTGCGGCAGCTCGCCGATGATGTCGAAGTCGACCTTGGAGCGGACGTTCGTGATCGCGTACTGCATGAACACGAGGTTCCAGATCTCCACGTACCGGTCATCGTCGGTGGCGGGACCCCCGTCGATGCCGTATGCCGGACCGCGGTCGAAGAAGATCTCCGAGCAGGGCCCGGCGGGGCCGGGCTGTCCGGTGCTCCAGTAGTTCGAATCGCGCCCGAGGCGCTGGATGCGGTCGGGCGAGATGCCGGCCACGGTGCGCCAGAGTGATTCCGCCTCGTCGTCGTCCTCGTAGACCGTGACCCACAGGTCCTTCTCATCGAACCCGAGACCACCGTCGGCCTCGGAGGAGAGCAGCAGGTCCCACGCGTAGCGGATCGCCCCCTCCTTGAAGTAGTCGCCGAAGGACCAGTTGCCGAGCATCTGGAAGAACGTCCCGTGCCGCGGTGTCTTGCCGACCTCTTCGATGTCATTGGTGCGGATGCACTTCTGCACGTCCGCCGCGCGCGGATAGGGCGCCGGCACCACACCGGTGAGGTACGGGATGAAGGGCACCATGCCGGCGACGGTGAACAGCAGCGACGGGTCGTCGCTGACGAGCGAGGCCGACGGGACGATGGTGTGGCCGTTGCGCTCGAAATAGTCGAGGTAGCGCTGGGCGATCTCAGCGGTTCTCATGCGGAATCCTCAGGAAGACGTGGGTCATCCGCCCGCCAAGCGAGCGGACGACGGATGGGACGACGGATCAGTCGGATGACGCTGCGGCCGCCTTGGCTTTGGCCAGTGCCTCGCCGGCGGCGTCCGCCGCCGCATCGACGGCGTCGTCGGCAGCGTCACCGATGTCGTCGAGGGTGTCGGCGAAGCGTCCCTGCTGGTCACGGTAGGCATCGCCCATACGGTCGGTGAACTCCGAGATGCGGGCGTCGACCTCGGCGAGGAGTTCGGCTCCGCGGGGGTTCTTGTTCACCACATGGGCGGCGACGAACCCGCCGATGATCCCGATCAAGAACCACAGGAGACTTCTCATCACACCACTTCCTCCGCCGCGGGCGCGGCACTGTCTCATCGTAGGCGGAAACGACGGAAGGCGCCGGGGTGACCCCGACGCCTTCCGAGAGGCACGCTGTCGACGGAACGTCAGCGCGCGGCGTAGTACTCGACGACGAGCTGGACGTCGCAGACGACGGGGACCTCGGCGCGCTTGGGGCGACGCACGAGCTGCGCCTGCAGCTTGTCGAGCTCGACCTGCAGGTACCCCGGGACGGGAGGCAGCACGTCGGCGTGTCCCCCGGCGGCGGCGACCTGGAAGGGCTCGGTGCCCTCGCTCTTGGCCTTGACGTGGATGGTCTGACCCGGCTTCACGCGGAACGACGGGCGGTCGACGGTCTGGCCGTCGACGAGGATGTGACGGTGCACGACCATCTGGCGGGCCTGCGCGGTGGTGCGGGCGAAGCCCGAGCGCAGCACGAGGGCGTCCAGACGCATCTCGAGCAGCTCGACGAGGTTCTCACCGGTCAGGCCCTGGGTACGGCGGGCCTCGTTGAACGTGTTGCGCATCTGCTTCTCGCGGATGCCGTACTGCTCGCGCAGACGCTGCTTCTCACGCAGGCGGACGGCGTAGTCGCTGTCGGCCTTGCGCTTGGTGCGACCGTGCTCACCCGGAGCGTAGGGACGCTTCTCGAGGTAGCGGGCGGCCTTCGGGGTGAGGGCGACGCCGAGGGCACGGGACAGGCGGACCTTGCGGCGGTCCTGGGACTTCGTAGCCACGAAGTGTTCCTTTCGATGACGCTGCCGTGTCTTTCACGGCTCGCGGACGTATCGCCCCTCTTCGCCCTGCCGGACTGCACGCCGGGGCATGCCGGAAGGTCGGTGAAGAAGAGAGGGGATGCCCGAAAACGGTGTTTCAAGCCGTTCAAGCCTACCAGATCGTCCCTCAGCGCCCTCCCGGTGCTTCCCGCGGCCGAGACCCACCTTCGGGGTTCTCGCGCTCGGCTGTGCGCCGGCCGGGCGCCCGCGCCCCTTCCCGGGAAGTGAGGTCACCGGCGTAGAACGACACCGCCCGCTGGTACGCGGGCAAGGTGGGCGCCAGCGCCGCGAGTGCCGTGCGCAGCGCCGCGGTGGGCTTGTCGTCGTCGTGGAGGGCGAGGGAGAGGAAAGCCTGCGCAGCCGGGAAGAGCGGGTCCTCCGCACTGACCGCCTGCAGCAGCATGATCGCCGCCGACACCTCCCCGACGTTGCGAAGAGAGCTGGCCAGCTGAATAACCGCCTGCGTGCGGTGCGGGGGCGCGAGCCCGGCGTCCAGAGCCGCACGGTAAAGCGGGACGGCGGCGGCCTCGTCGCCGAGGAAGTCGTGCAGCGACGCACGTTCGAACAGCGCCCGCTCGAGTGGCGCGGCCGAGTCGGCGAGAAGCTGGTCCAGCGTCGCCGCCAGCTCCGTCGCGGACTCCTCGTCGGCTTCCGTCCAGAACCGCTCGAGGCGAGCCTCGAAAGCCTCGTTCACGTTCACTCTCCGAGCAGCTTCCTGATCTTCTCGAGCCTCGCCTGGACCTCCCGCTCCTGCCCGTGGTTCGTCGGCCGGTAATACCGCGTGCCGCGCAGCTCGTCCGGGAGGTACTGCTGAGCGACCACCCCCACCTCGCTGTCATGCGGATACACGTACCCCTTGCCGTGGCCGAGACGCTTCGCGCCCGGATAGTGGGCGTCACGCAGATGCACGGGCACGCGCCCGAACCCTCCCGCGCGGACGTCGGCGATCGCGGCGTCCACGGCCAGATAGGCCGCATTCGATTTCGCCGTCGTGGCGAGGTACGCCGTCGCCTCGGCGAGGGGGATACGACCCTCGGGCATGCCGATGAACTGCACGGCATCGGCCGCGGCGACCGCAATGACGAGGGCCTGCGGGTCGGCGAGGCCGATGTCTTCGGATGCCGAGATGATCAGCCGGCGGGCGATGAAGCGCGGGTCCTCTCCTGCCTCGATCATGCGGGCGAGGTAATGGATCGCCGCGTCGACGTCCGAGCCGCGGATCGATTTGATGAATGCGCTGATGACGTCGTAATGCTCGTCCCCCTGGCGGTCGTAGCGCAGCAGCGCCCGGTCGACGGCCTGCGCGACGTGGTCGACCGTGATCGTGGGAGCCGTGGCATCCGATTCTGCGGCGGCCTCGTCGGCGTCGTCGGACTCCGTCGCGTCCCGCTCGGCCAGCGACGCTGCCGCTTCCAGTGCGGTGAGGGCGCGCCGGCCATCGCCGGAGGCCAGCCTGACCAGGGCGTCCCGGGCGTCGGCGTCGAGGGCGAGCCTGCCGGCCAGTCCCCGCGGATCGTCCATCGCACGATCGACCAGCATGCCCAGATCGGCGTCGGTGAGGGGACGCAGCGTCAGCAGCAGAGAGCGGGACAGCAGCGGCGAGATGACCGAGAAGGAAGGATTCTCGGTGGTCGCCGCGATCAGCACGACCCAGCCGTTCTCGACGCCGGGGAGGAGCGCGTCCTGCTGCGCCTTGGTGAACCGGTGGATCTCGTCGAGGAAGAGGATCGTCGACTGACCGTAGAGGTCTCGCTGCGTGAGGGAGTCCTGCATCACCTCCCGGACGTCTTTGACCCCGGCTGTCACCGCGGACAGCTCGACGAAGCGCCGGCCCGACGAGCGGGCGATCGCCTGAGCGAGCGTGGTCTTGCCGGTGCCGGGCGGGCCCCAGAGGATCACCGACGTCGCCGTCGTCCCCGTCGACTCGGGATCGGCGAGGGTGACCAGAGGGGACCCTTTCCGCAGCAGATGTCCCTGGCCCGCGACCTCGCTGAGGGACGTGGGGCGCATCCGCACGGCGAGGGGTGTGTGGCTGCGCACGAGACCCGCCGTATCACTCACTCCCCAAGGCTAACGGCGACCGCAGACGCCGCCTCTCCCCCGTTTGGCGGCCCCCCGGCGCTGTGCATAGGATCATTGCGCCCGGGACCGCCGGGACCGAAGGAGGATCGGTGGCCACCGGAAGCAAGGATCGTGCGTCCCGCGCGGAACGCGAGCGAGCCCGGCTCTACCAGGCCCGACAGAGCTTCCACGAGGGTCAGCAGCGCCGACGCCGCCGCGACAACCTCATCGCCGGTGTTGCCGGCGGCCTGCTGATCGCCGGGATCGTCGCCGCGCAGACCGCCTATTTCACCGTCGGACCCGGCGTGCCCGAGCCCGCTCCCTCCCCGACGCAGACTTCGGTGCCCAGCCCGACCGACGCCCCCGCGCCCGAACCCACCCCTCTGGAGACGACCCCTGCGCCGGGCAGCGAGCCGACGGGCGAGCCGAGCGACGACCCCTCCGCCCCTGCCGATCAATAGGCGCACCCGGACGCAATCCTCTCGCCCGGACGCGCCGCCGTACTAGGCTGGGGCGCGTCCATCCCCCACACCCGGCCTCGGCCGCGATGAGGTGCATCCCGTGACTGCCGCAGCAGACCCCACCACTCCGGAAACCCCCACCGACGACCAGCCCTGGGGCCGTGTCGACGAGGACGGCACCGTATCGGTGCGAGAGTCGGACGGATGGCGCGTCGTCGGCCAGTTCCCGGATGGCTCGCCCGAAGAGGCCCTCGCCTACTTCGAGCGCAAGTTCACCGACCTGGCCGCCGAGGTGACACTCCTCGAGGTTCGCCACCGCCGTGGTGGCGCCTCGGCCAGCGACCTCCGTGCAACCGCGACCTCCCTGCAGGCGAAGATCAGCGGCGCCGCCGCGGTGGGGAACCTCGCCGCCCTCGAGGCGCGGGTCGCCACGCTCACCTCGTCGCTCGCGGAAGCCTCGGCGACGGAGGCCGCCGCAGCCCGGGAGGCTGTGGACGCCGCCGTGAAGGAGCGCACCGCTCTGGTCGAGCGAGCAGAGGAGCTTGCCGCCCGCGATCCGCGATCGGTGCAGTGGAAGCAGGTTTCGACGGAGCTGGCCGCCCTGTTCGATCAATGGCAGTCGCATCAGCAGAACGGTCCGCGGCTACCGCGCTCGACCGCGCAGCAGCTCTGGAAGCGGTTCCGCGACGCCCGCGCCACGATCGACAAACACCGCCGGGCGTTCTACGCCGAGCTCGACGAGGCCCACAAATCCGTCCGCGACCGCAAGACGCGGCTGATCGAACGCGCGGAAGCCCTCGCTCCGCGCGGTGAGGACGGCATCGGCGCCTATCGCGACCTGCTGGACGAGTGGAAATCCGCCGGTCGTGCCGGCAAAAAGGCGGATGACGCGCTCTGGGCGCGCTTCAAGGCCGCCGGTGACGCGCTCTACGCCGCACGCGGCGAACGGGAAGCAGCCGACGCCGAAGCCTCGAAGGAGAAGATCGAGGCGAAGAAGGCCCTGCTCGTGGAGGCCCGCCCGATCCCGGATGAGAAGGATCTCGCCAAAGCCCGTTCACTGCTGACCGGCATCCAGCGGAGGTGGGATGAGATCGGTCGCATCTTCCCCCGCGACGCCGAGCGCTCGCTCGACGACGAGCTCCGCAAGATCGAGCAGGCCGTACGGTCGCGCGAAGAGGTCGAGTGGAAGCGCAACGACCCCGAGACGCAGGCGCGGGCCGACGACATGACCCGTCAGCTGACCGACGCCATCGCCAAGCTCGAAGCAGAAGTGGCCACCGCCGAGGCGTCGGGAGATGCGCGCGCGGTCGCGAAGGCCAAGGAAGCACTCGAAGCCCGGCAGACCTGGTTGCGCGCCCTCGGCGGCTGACCACCGCGGGTTCTCCACAGGGCCACCCGCCGACCGCTCATCCGCGGCAGACTCGCCGCCATGGCCCCCTCGCGCTTCCTCTACCTCCCGGGTGACCGGTTGTCGGCGACCGAGCTCTCAGCCGCGCGCTTGGACGGCGACGTCATCGAGGTCGGCGACGGCTACATGCCGGCCGATGCGGTGGAAACGGCGGCGCTGCGGGCCGGGTCGCTCGGCGGCATCCTCACTGATCTTTTCGCGGCCACCCACCTCAGCGCCGCGTGGATCCACGGTGCGATCCCCGAGCCGCCTGCGCGCCACACGGTGCAGCGGGCCGTGACGCGACGGGTCACGGCCGTGCACGACCGCCGCGTCGTCGTGCGTGACATGGCCCTCGACCGCCGGGACCTCGAGCATGTCGGCGGGGTCTGGGTCACCACTCCCGCGCGGACGCTCGCCGACCTCTGCCGAGTCGGCGACGAGACGCACCGGCGCGCCGCCGGAGAGTTCTCCCGCCTGAGACCCGGGCTGGCAGGGATCACCCACGCACATCTCAGCAGCCGGGGCCGGGTTCCGCACAAGAGACGGGCCCTCGACCTTCTCGCCGAGCTGGCGGCCCGTCCGGCCGATCATGAAGAGGTCACGCGGTAGACGTCGTAGACCGCATCGATTCGCCGCACGGCGTTGAGCACGCGGTCCAGGTGCACGGTGTCGCCCATCTCGAACACGAATCTGCTGATGGCCAGCCGATCATTGGAGGTCGACACGGTCGCGGAGAGGATGTTGACGTGATGCTCGCTGAGTACGCGCGTGACATCGCTCAGCAGACCTGAGCGGTCGAGCGCCTCGACCTGGATCTGGACGAGGAACACGCTCTTGGTGGTCGGTGCCCACTCCACCTCGATGAGGCGCTCGGGGTCCTCCTTCAGCGACCGCACGTTGGTGCAGTCCGCGCGATGGACCGACACGCCGCTGCCGCGGGTGACGAAGCCCACGATCTCGTCGCCGGGGACCGGCGTGCAGCACTTGGCGAGTTTGACCAGGATGTCGGGGGCGCCGCGGACCAGCACTCCGGACTCCCCCCCGCGGGGGGCCCTCGACCGGCCGACCGCCGGAAGGTCGATCGGGCCCGTGGAGGTGTCCTCGGCGGCGCTCACGAGCGCCGTGACCTTCTCGATCACGGATTGCGTCGACACGTGTCCCTCGCCGACCGCGGCGTACAGGGCGGAGACGTCCTCGTAGCGCAACTGCCGGGCGACCTCGGTGAAGGAGTCCTGGTTCATCAGGCGCTGGAGCGGAAGGTTTTGGCGGCGCATCGCGCGGGCGATGGCATCCTTCCCCTGCTCGACCGCTTCTTCGCGCCGCTCCTTGGTGAACCAGCCGCGGATCTTGTTGCGGGCGCGGGTGCTCTTGACGAACCCCAGCCAGTCCTGGCTGGGACCCGCATCGGGGTTCTTCGAGGTGAACACCTCGACCACGTCGCCGCTGTTGAGCTCGGACTCCAGCGGCACGAGTCGCCCGTTGACCTTCGCCCCCATCGTCCGGTGGCCGATCTCGGTGTGGACGGCGTAGGCGAAGTCCACCGGTGTCGCACCCGAGGGCAGTCCGATGACCCGGCCCTTGGGCGTGAAGACGTACACCTCTTTCGCGCCGATCTCGAAGCGAAGCGAATCGAGGAACTCGCCAGGGTCGGCCGTCTCGGCCTGCCAGTCGGAGATGTGGGCGAGCCAGGCCATGTCGGCGTCGACGGCCTTCGCGTCGGTCTTGCCGCCGTTCATCCGCTCCTTGTACTTCCAGTGCGCCGCCACACCGTACTCGGCCTGCTGGTGCATCTCGTTGGTGCGGATCTGGATCTCCACCGTGCGTCCTGCCGGACCGATGACGGTGGTGTGCAGCGACTGGTAGAGATTGAACTTGGGCGTGGCGATGTAGTCCTTGAAGCGTCCCGACAGCGGTGTCCACCGCGCGTGGATCGAGCCGAGCACCGCGTAGCAGTCGCGAACGCTCCCCACCAGCACGCGGATGCCGATGAGGTCGTAGATGTCGTCGAATTCGCGACCGCGCACGATCATCTTCTGGTACACGGAGTACAGCTGCTTGGGGCGGCCCATGACCCGACCGCGCACGCGCAGCTCGCGGAGGTCTCCTTCGACGGCTTCGATGACGCTCTGGACGTACTGCTCGCGCTGGGGGGTGCGCTGTTTGACGAGACTGTCGATCTCGGCGTAGAGCTTGGGGTGCAAAACGGCGAAGGAGAGGTCCTCGAGCTCGGACTTGATCGTCTGGATACCCAGCCGGTGCGCGAGCGGGGCGTAGATCTCGAGGGTCTCTGTGGCCTTCTTCTTCGCCTTCTCGGGCGGGACGAATCCCCAGGTGCGGGCGTTGTGGAGGCGGTCGGCGAGCTTGATGATGAGAACCCGGATGTCGCGCGACATCGCCACGATCATCTTGCGAACGGTCTCGGCCTGAGCGCTCTCGCCGTACTTGACCTTGTCGAGCTTGGTGACGCCGTCCACCAGCATGGCGACCTCGTCGCCGAACTCGGCCGTGAGGGTGTCGAGCGGGTAGCCGGTGTCCTCGACGGTGTCATGCAGGAGAGCGGCGGCGATCGCGCGGGGTCCCAGCCCCAGGTCGGCCAGGATCTGCGCCACCGCGAGAGGATGCGTGATGTAGGGCTCGCCGCTCTGTCGCGTCTGCCCGGAGTGGGCCTTCTCGGCGACGGTGTAGGCGCGCTCGATGATCGTCAGGTCGCCCTTGGGGTGATGCGTGCGCACCGTGCGCAGCAGACGCTCGACATCGTCGCGGCGCGCGGAGCGGGAGAAGATGCGGGGCACGAGCCTGCGCAGCGACGAGGTCGTCTGCGACGCCGGCGGCGCCGGAGCGGACGGGACGGTCTCCGTCATGTGGCCCCTCCCTCCGCTGGACACCTCATCCTACGCCGCGAGCGGGACCCCCTCGTTCGGCCCCGTGTGCGCCGCGACTGCACCCCCTCTCGCGGGAGCGCCGGGCTCAGACGGGAGTGCCCGCGAGCTCACGCGCGGCGAGGACTCGCTCGTCGCGGGCCCGCACCGCCGGCTCCTTCTCACGGAAGAGGGCGTACAGCGGAGCCGCGACGAAGATCGTCGAGTACGCCGCCACGATCGTGCCGACGAAGATCGACAGCGAGATGTCGGTGAGTGTCCGCGCCCCGAGCCACAGCGCACCGATGAACAGGATCGCCCCTGTCGGAAGGGCTGCGACCACCGTGGTGTTGATCGAGCGGACCAGCGTCTGGTTGACGGCCAGGTTGACCGACTCGCCGAACGTGCGACCGGAGACCTCTCCGTCTTCGCTGGTGTTCTCTCTGATCTTGTCGAAGACCACCGTCGTGTCGTACAACGCGTACGACAGGATCGTCAGGAAGCCGATGACCGCGGCGGGTGAGATCTCGAACCCGAAGAGGGCGTAGACCCCGACGGTGATGATGAGAACATCGACCAGGCCGATGATCGCCGCTGTCGACATCTTCCACGTCCGGAAGTAGATCGCGAGGATCAGGAAGGTCAGCGCCAGGAAGATCGCAAGGCCCCACAGCGACTGCCGCGTGACGTCCGCTCCCCAGCTGGGCCCGATGAAGGAGTAGCTGACATCGGCGGCGGGAACCTGGTACTCCTCGGCCAGCGCCGTGGAGATCTGCAGGCTCTCGTCGTCGGTGACCTGGTCGGTCTGCACACGGATGGCGTCCGAGCCGACCGTCACGACGCGGGTGACCGCTCCGGGCACGACGGACTGCACAGCCTCCGTGGCCAAGGCCTGATCGGTGGTGGCGACGCCGGAGACGGTGAACTGCGAGCCGCCGGTGAACTCGATGGAGAGCTGGATGGGACGGAACAGGGGCACCAGCGCAGACCCGATCACGAGGATCGCCGCGATGATGAACCACAGCCGCCGTCGCCCGACGAACGGGAAACTGGTCTTACCCGTGTAGAGATCGTTGCCGAGCTGGCTCATGGACCGCATCAGTGGTCTCCGTCCTTGACCTTCGTTGCGGACTTGCCGGACTCCGCGGCGGTGAGTTCCGCCTGCTTGCGCTCTGCGATGGTCTGCCGTCGCTCCGCTTCGCCTCGAGCCTTGGCTGCCCGGCGCGCTGCCGGAGTCTTCCCCGCCGACACCGGTGCGCGGAACTGCGCTCGACCTCGGTAGACGGCGCCGAGGGCTTCCGGATCGAGACCCGACAGCGGATGCCCCGACCCGAAGAAGCGCGTACGGGCCAGCAGCTGCAGCACCGGGTGGGTGAACATGATGAAGATCAGCACGTCGATCACCGTGGTCAGACCCAGCGTGAAGGCGAAGCCCTTCACGGTGGCGTCGGCGAGGATGTAGAGCACCACGGCCGCGAGGACGTTGATCGACTTCGAGATGTAGATCGTCCGGCGCGCGCGGGCCCAACCGTCTTCGACCGCACCCGTGATCGACTTTCCGTCGCGCAGCTCATCTCGTATTCGTTCGAAGTAGACGATGAAACTGTCGGCGGTGAATCCGATGGAGACGATCACACCGGCCACACCGGCCAGCGACAGGCGATACCCGATGCGCCACGCCAGGATGCACAGCGTGATGTAGGTCAGCACGCCCATCACGATGAGCGAGGCGATGATGACGAAGCCCAGCGCGCGGTATACCGCGAGGGAATAGAGCGCGACCAGGATCAGGCCGATGAGGCCGGCGATGAGGCCGATCTGCAGCTGCTGGGATCCGAGGGTGGCCGAGATGGTGTCGGAGCTGACCACCTCGAAGCTCAGCGGCAGGGCACCGTAGCGCAGCTGGTCGGCGAGCACCTGTGCGGTCTCCTGCGTGAAGCTGCCGGTGATGCTCGGCCGTCCGTCGAGGATCACCCCGTTCATCTGGGGCGCGGAGAGCACCGATCCGTCGAGGACGAAGGCGAACTGGTCGAGGGGCGGCGCGGCACCGAACAGGCGCTGGCTGATCTCACCGAAGATCTGCGTCCCCTCGCCGTCGAAGACGAGATTGACCGCCCAGCGACCGTCGGTCTGCTGCAGACCGAAGGTCGCGTCGTCGATGGCCGACCCGTCGAGCTCGACCGGTCCGAGGAGGTACTTCACCGTGCCCGTGGGATCGCAGGTGATGAGCGGCTGATCGGCGGGGGCATTGGCGGGGTCGTTCGCCGGATCGGAGCAGTTGTAGGCGTCGTACTGCGCCTGGAGCGCCGGGGTGATCCACGCGGGATCGCTGCCGTCGGACGGCGAGGGTGACGGCGTCGACGGCAGCGACGGATCGGGTGTGGGGTACGGCGTCTGGTTGCCGTCCTGCCCGATGAACGCACCGGTGGTCTCGTTGCTCGTGGCGAGCACCGCACGCAGCTGGAGCTGCGCCGACTGCTCGATGCGCTGACGGGTCTCCTCGTCGGCCTCCCCGGGGATCTGCACCACGATCTGGTTGCCCGCCTGGGTGGCGACATCCGCCTCGCCGACGCCGGAGGCGTCGACGCGCTGACGGATGATCGTGACCGCCTGATCCAGCTGCTCCGTCGACGGCGGTTCGGCGTTCTCGGTCTGTGCCTCGAGCACGATCTGCGTGCCGCCCTGCAGGTCGAGCGCGAGCTCGGGAACCCACGAGCTCTGGCCGAAGGCGTAGACACCGAGCGCGTTGATGCCGAACAGGGCTGCCGTGATGGCCAGCAGGCCGATCAGGGCCCGCCAGGCGCGGCGGACGGGGGTGGATGTGGCCACGGAGGGGTCAGCTTTCTTCGAGCCGTCGGATGACGGGTCAGGCGTCGGGCTTGGTGCGCTTGTCCGCGTCGGTCTCGTCCGTGGGCTCGGCGGGTGAGGCAGCGCGCCGGTCATCGCTGATCGAGGTGATGTCTCCCGTGGCCACGCCCTCGAGGTACTCCTCCTTGCTGACCTCGGCCTCGATGAATTCCGCCTCCGTGAGGATGTCGGTGGGGTTCACGACGCGGAGGATCGCCTGGCTGTGCACCTTGATGCTCACCCCCGGAGCGATCTCCACGACCGCGGGCTGGTCGAGGTTGTCGGGGTCATAGGAGACGATCGTGCCGTAGAGCCCGCCCTGGAGGAGCACCTCGGCGCCGGGAACGGTCTGGCGGGCGCGCTCCTCCTGCTCGGCCTTCTGCTTCTGCAGGCGACGACGCGAGCTCCAGAACATGAAGACCAACAGGGCGGCCAGCAGGAGGATCAGGCCGTAGTTGGCGAAGAAGTTCGCGAAGTCCATGAGGTGAAGGGCACCTTTCGGTTTCGGCACGCCTGGGCGGCGCTGCCGTGCAGGGAGGGGAGGCGGCGAGAAGCCTTGAGCGATTATAGGTCATCGAATCTGAGGGCCCCATCGCGGTGGGGGACTCCCAGGTGGGCGTACGCGTCCGGAGTCGCGACCCGGCCGCGGGGTGTTCGACCCATGAAACCGATGCGGACGAGATACGGCTCGACGACGGATTCGATGGTGTCGGGCTCTTCGCCGACGGCGACCGCGAGCGTTCCGAGACCGACCGGTCCGCCGTGGAATCGGCGGACGAGCGCGTCCAGCACGGCACGGTCGAGACGGTCCAGTCCGATCCGATCGACGTCGTAGAGCTCCAGGGCCGCGTCCACCACCTCGGCATCGGCGGCGCCGCCATCCCGGTGCACGATGAGATAGTCGCGGACTCGGCGCAGCAGCCGGTTCGCGATCCGAGGTGTACCGCGCGAGCGCCGCGCGATCTCCGACCGCGACGATGCCGGGATCTGCACGCTGAGCTTCTCGGCCGAGCGCCGGATGACCTGCTCCAGCTCCTCCGGCTCGTAGAACTCCAGGTGCGCGGTGAAGCCGAAACGGTCGCGAAGCGGATTGGGCAGCATCCCCGAGCGGGTGGTCGCGCCGACGAGCGTGAAGGGAGCCAGATCCAGCGGGATGCTGGTGGCGCCGGCGCCTTTTCCGACCATGATGTCGATGCGGAAGTCCTCCATCGCGAGATAGAGCATCTCCTCGGCGGAACGGGCCATGCGGTGGATCTCGTCGATGAAGAGCACCTCGCCCGGGACGAGGCTCGACAGAAGAGCGGCGAGGTCGCCCGCGTGCTGGATCGCGGGGCCACTGGACATCCGCAGCATCCGCTCGCTCTCGTGCGCGACGATCATCGCCAGCGTCGTCTTGCCGAGCCCGGGAGGACCCGAGAGCAGGATGTGATCGGCCGGGCGCTGCTGGATGCGCGCGGCCTGCAGAAGCAGCTGGAGCTGGCCGCGCACCTTCTGCTGCCCGACGAAGTCGGCGAGCGAAGTGGGCCGGAGCGCCCCCTCGATGGCGAGCTCGGACTCGTCGGCCGGTTCGGCGGGATCCAGGGCCTCACCCACGGAGCGACTCCCGGGCGGGGCCGAGTTCGGCGAGGGTGCGACGCAGGAGCGCACCCACGGAGGAGCGGTCGGCGTCGGTCGCCGTCTCGGAGACCGCGGTCACCGCTTCGGCCGCGGTGCGCTCGGACCAGCCGAGACCCACGAGCGCCTGAACGACCTGGGAACTCAGATCGGGCGCCGGCACGGCGGCGGCCGCCGCGCCGGCGGGGCGAGCGGGCGCGAGCTTGCCGGCGAGTTGCACGACGATGAGCTTGGCGGTCTTGGGCCCGATCCCCGAGACCCGTCGGAAGGGTGCGTCGTCGTCGGCGGCCACGGCATCGGCGATCTGCGGCACCGTCAGGGTGGCCAGCACCCCGAGCGCCGACTTCGGACCGACGCCGGTGACGCCCAGGAGCACCGAGAACACCGCCAGCTCCTCTCGAGTCGTGAAGCCGAACAGCGACATCGCGTCCTCACGGACGATCAGAGAGGTGTGCAGCAGCACGCGCTCCCCCACCGGGGCGCTGCGCGACACCTGCGGCGTCACGGCGACGGAGAAACCGACCCCGCCGACCTCGACGATGACGCTGTCGGCCTCGACGTGCAGCACGGTGCCGTGGAGGGAGGAGATCATGGGCCAAGCCTAGACGACACTTCGGACATATGTTCTAGCGACACCCCGGCCGCCGCCCTCAGCGACGGGCGAGTCGCTCGGCGTCGGCCCACCGCTGCTGCGCCGGCGTGAGTGCCCCGGCAGCGGGTCCGGCGGCGGCGCCGCGCCGCCACGCGTGACACAGTGCCAGCGCGAGCGCATCCGCCGCGTCGGCGGGCTGGGGCAGGGCGTCCAGACGCAGCACGCGAGCGACCATCGTCTGCACCTGCCGCTTGTCGGCCGCCCCGTACCCGGTGACCGCCGCCTTGACCTCGGTCGGGGTGTGTGTGGCCGCGGGGATGCCCGCCTCCCCCGCCACGAGCAGGGCGATACCGCTGGCCTGGGCCGTTCCCATCACCGTCTGCCGGTTGTGCTGCGCGAACACCCGCTCGACGGCGACGGCCGCGGGATCGTGAGCTCTGACGACCTCGCGCAGCCCCGCAGCCAGGGCTGCGAGACGGTGCTCGATCGGCGCGCCCGGCTCGGTGCGCAGGACGCCCACATGCACCAGACGTGCACTGCGGTCGGCCGCGACGTCGACCACGCCGATCCCGCATCGGGTCAGACCCGGGTCGACGCCGAGAACGCGGAAGGTGGCCACCCCGCAACGGTAGGCGCGACTTCCCCCGCGACGCCGCAGGCGCGCCCGGTGGGCTCGGCGTCGGCCCGCGCTCAGTCCTCCGCTTCGAGCTCGGCCTGAACCTCGGGGGTCAGATCGAGGTTGCTGAAGACGTTCTGCACGTCGTCGCTGTCCTCGAGCGCGTCGATCAGCCGGAAGACCTTGCGAGCCGTGTCGGCGTCGACCTCCACCTTGAGGTTGGGGACGAACTCGACGTCGGCGGAGTCGTAGTCAATCCCCGCGTCCTGGAGGGCGGTGCGCACCGACACCAGCTCGCTCGCCTCGGTGATGACGGCGTATCCCTGGCCGTGGGGCTCGACCTCCTCGGCACCGGCGTCGAGGACGGCCAGCATGACGTCGTCCTCGCTCGTCCCCTCGCCGGGGACGACGATCACGCCCTTGCGGGTGAAATTGTACGCGACGCTGCCGGGGTCGGCGAGGTTGCCGCCGTTGCGCGAGAGGGCAGTGCGCACCTCGGCGGCGGCACGATTGCGGTTGTCGGTCAGACACTCGATCATGAGCGCCACGCCGTTGGGGCCGTAGCCCTCGTACATGATCGAGGTGTACTCGACCGCTTCGCCCCCGATTCCCGCGCCGCGCTTGATGGCACGGTCGATGTTGTCGTTGGGGACGGAGGTCTTCTTCGCCTTCTGCACCGCGTCGTACAGCGTGGGGTTGCCGGAGAGGTCGGCGCCGCCGATCTTGGCGGCGACCTCGATGTTCTTGATGAGTTTGGCGAACGACTTCGCACGGCGGGCGTCGATGACGGCCTTCTTGTGCTTGGTGGTCGCCCACTTGGAGTGGCCGGACATGCTGACGATTCTAGCCGCGCCCGCTTCCCACCCTCGCGAGAGTGCATCTGCGCGCCGAAGGAACGGGGTTCGCCCGCATCCTCGGCAGCCCGTTGCACTCTCGCGGGAGCGGCGGGACACTGTCGCCATGGATGAGCGCAGCGCGGCGCTGGACGCCGCTCATGACGCGGCGCGGGACTTCCTGGCGACCCTGCCCGATCGCCCCGTCTGGCCCCGGGCGGGCATCGAGGAGATGACGGCGGTGTTCGGCGGCCCGCTCCCCCACAGCGGCCGGCCCGCCGCGGACGTCATCCGGGATCTCGCTGCCCGCGCCGACCCCGGCCTGGTCGCGATCCCGGGCGGGCGCTTCTTCGGTTTCGTCATCGGCGGCACCCTGCCGGCGGCGCTCGCCGCCGACTGGCTGGTGTCGGCCTGGGACCAGAACTCCGGCACGAGCGCCATGACCACCGCGACCGTCGCGCTCGAGCGCGTTGCGGGCGACTGGCTGCTGGAGATCCTCGATCTCCCGCGCGGCGCCTCGGTGGGGTTCGTCACCGGAGCGCAGGTGTCGAACTTCGTCTGCCTCTCCGTCGCACGTCACGCGCTCCTGCGACGCCGCGGCTGGGACTTCACCCGTCGAGGATTCGCCGGATCGCCGCCGGTTCGCCTCGTGGTCGGTCGCGACCGCCACGGTTCGATCGATCGTGCCGCGCGCTTCCTCGGGCTGGGCGAGGCCGACACCGTCGTCGTCGATTCCGACGACGACGGCAGGATGCGCCCGGACGCGCTCGCGCGAGCGCTGGACGCGGCTCCGGCGGATGCGGCGACGATCGTCTGCCTGCAGGCGGGCGAAGTGCACTCGGGGGCGTTCGACCCGTTCGCCGAGCTCGTCCCCATCGCGAGATCGCAGGGCGCGTGGGTCCATATCGACGGCGCCTTCGGTCTGTGGGCGGCCGCGTCACCGCGCCTGCGCGCCCTCACCTGGGGTGTGGACGCCGCCGATTCCTGGACGACCGATGCCCACAAGACCTTGAACGTCCCCTACGACTGCGGCATGGCGATCGTCCGGGATCCGGCCGACTCGATAGCTATGTTCCGGGCCGGTGGGGACTACCTCATGTACACCGGGTTCGACCCGTGGGATGTCACACCCGAACTGTCTCGACGAGCTCGCGGCGTCCCCGTGTGGGCGGCCCTGGCATCGCTCGGCAGGGAGGGCGTGGAAGCCCTCGTCGACCGGCTGCACGCGAACGCCCGCAGGCTGGAACGGGGCCTCCGCGCCATCCCGGGGGTGACGGTGGTCTGCGCGCCGGACTTCACCCAGGTGATGTTCCGACTGGATGACGACGACGCGACCCAGGAGCTCGGGCGCGCCATCCTTCAGGAGGGAACGGCAGCCCTGACAGGAGCGCGCTGGCGCGGACGGGCGGTGCTGCGCTGCTCGATGTCGTCGTGGGTGACCGGCGACGACGACATCGACCTCACCCTCGCCGCGATCGCCCGCCTGACCTCGCCCGCGGCGGTCTGACCCGCGGCTACGCTTGCGCCGCCCGCTTCGCGCCGCGAAAGTGCAACGGCGCGCCGAGGATGAGGGGTTCACCCGCATCCTCGGCGTCCAGATGGATTCTCGCGGAGGGTGGGCGGGCCGGGTGGGAGGGCGGGCGGGGAGGGGAGTGGGTGGGAGAGGGAGACGTCAGGCCCGCTCGGCGACGTGGTCGAGGAACCGCCGATGGAACCTGGTCTCCCCCGAGACCTCGGGGTGGAACGCGATCCCCAGCAGCGACCCCTGCTCGACCGCGACGACTCGACCGTCGTCGAGTGCGGCGAGCGCGTGGGCGGCCGGGCCGACCTCGGTCACCGAAGGCGCGCGGATGAAGGCGGCGCGCACCGGCGGCCCAGCGAGACCGTCGACCGTCAGCTCCGTCTCGAACGACTCCACCTGCCCGCCGAAGGCGTTCCGCTTGACCGTCGCGTCGAGCCCTCCGAAGGTCTGCTGCCCTTCGATCCCGTCCTCCAGGCGATCGGCGAGGAGGATGAGTCCCGCGCACGTGCCGAAGACCGGCATCCCGTCCGCGATCGCCCGGCGGATCGGCTCCTGCATGCCGAACGCCCGCGAGAGCTTGTCGATCGTGCTGGACTCGCCCCCGGGGAGCACGAGCCCGTCCACGGCCGACAGCTCCGCCGGCCGGCGGACCAGGGCGACCTCCGCGCCGAGATCGGCCAGAACCCGCGCGTGCTCGCGCACGTCCCCCTGCAGGGAGAGGATGCCGACGCGCGGCCTACCAGCCACGTTCGGCGAGGCGGTGAGGAGCCGGGAGATCGGAGACGTTGATGCCGACCATGGCCTCCCCGAGTCCGCGCGAGACCTCGGCGATGACCTTCGGGTCGTCGAAGAAGGTGGTCGCCTTGACGATGGCCGCCGCACGCTCGGCCGGGTTTCCCGACTTGAAGATGCCTGAGCCGACGAAGACACCGTCGGCGCCGAGCTGCATCATCATCGCCGCGTCGGCCGGCGTCGCGACGCCGCCTGCGACGAAGAGCACCACGGGGAGGCGGCCGGTCTCGGCGATCTCGGCCACCAGCTCGTACGGAGCCTGGAGCTCCTTCGCGGCGACGTACAGCTCATCTTTCGGAAGCGAGGTGAGCGCGGCGATCTCGCCGCGGATCCTGCGGATGTGCTTCATCGCCTCCGAGACGTCTCCCGTGCCCGCCTCGCCCTTCGAGCGGATCATCGCGGCGCCCTCCGTGATGCGCCGCAACGCCTCGCCCAGGTTCGTCGCGCCGCACACGAACGGCACCGTGAACCTCCACTTGTCGATGTGGTTGACGTAGTCGGCGGGCGAGAGCACCTCCGACTCGTCGATGTAGTCGACGCCGAGCTCCTGCAGCACCTGAGCCTCCACGAAATGCCCGATGCGCGCCTTGGCCATGACGGGGATGGAGACGGCGTCGATGATGCTGTCGATCATGTCGGGGTCGCTCATGCGCGACACACCGCCCTGGGCCCGGATGTCGGCGGGCACCCGCTCGAGGGCCATGACGGCCACGGCGCCGGCGTCCTCGGCGATGCGGGCCTGCTCGGCGGTGACCACGTCCATGATCACGCCGCCCTTCAGCATCTCGGCGAGCCCGCGCTTGACCCGGTCGGATCCGGTCGTCGGTGTGCTCATCATCGGTCCTTTCAAGACAAGATTCAGTTTGACCTAGGCCAGAAAATACCATGACCTACCGCGTAGGCTGGTCGGGATGACGGCAATCGACGTGCAGCAGGCGATCCGCGGCACCACCGCAGCGGAGATCGCCCGCAGCATCCGTTCGTCGATCGAAGAGGGCATCCTCTCCCCCGGCGACGCCCTTCCCCCGGTGCGCGATCTCGCCGCAGCCCTCGGCGTCAATCGCAACACCGTCGTCGCGGCGTACCGGCAGCTCTCGCAGGCCGCGCTCGTGGTGTCCCGCGGCCGTGGCGGCACGCGGGTGGCCGACCGGGCGTCGGTGCCTCAGGAGGGCTTCGCCCCCGACACGGTCCTCCGCGACGTCGGGACCGGCAACCCCGACCCCGCCCTCATCCCCGATCTCGCGCCCGCCCTCAGCCGGATCGCTGCGCGACCGGTGCTCTACGGCGAGCCCGTCGTCGACGCCGAGCTGGCCGCGTGGGCTGCGGAGTGGTTCGAGCCCGACGTGCTCGCCGATGAGATGCGCATCACCGTCACCAACGGCGCGGTGGACGCGCTCGAACGACTCCTCGCACAGGCCCTCACCCGTGACGACGCCGTCGCCCTGGAGGACCCCTGCTTCCTCTCCGCGCTCCACACGGTGCGGATCGGCGGGTATCGGCCGATCGCCGTCCCCGTCGACGACGAGGGGATGACGGTGGCAGGACTCTCCGCGGCGCTCGAGGCCGGCGCCCGCGCGATCGTCTGCACGCCCCGTGCGCAGAACCCGACCGGGGCGGGGATGAGCGCCGAGCGCGCCGAGGATCTGCGCGGCGTGCTGGCGCAGCATCCGTATGTCCTCATCGTCGAGGACGACCACTATTCCCTTCTCTCGCGGCGTCCCTACCTGTCGCTGATCCCGTCCGGGCACCGCCGATGGGCACTGGTGCGATCGGTCTCGAAGTTCCTGGGACCCGACATGTGTCTCGCCCTCGCCGCGACCGACCCCGACACCGCCGAGCGCCTCGCCACGCGGCTGAGCCCCGGGACGACCTGGGTCAGCCATCTGCTGCAGCGGCTGGCGCTCGCGCAGCTGACCGATCCCGCGGCGCGCAAGATGATCGATCACGCGGCCGCGCACTACGCCGCGCGCAACGCCCGCGTCGCCGATCTCCTGCGCGACGCCGGGATCGACGCGGCCGCGCGCGACGGCCTGAACCTGTGGGTCGACACCGGCGCCCCCGCGCGCGGGGTGTCGGAGCAGCTGATGCGCCGCGGCTGGCTCGCCCGCACCGGAGATGAGTTCTCCCTGCGCACCGAGCAGCCGAGCACGCACCTCCGACTCACCGTCCACGATCTGGACGATGCCGACGCCCGGGCACTCGCCCGCGACCTCTCCGCCGCCGCGCGTGCCGCGGCCCTGACCGAAGGATGATGCTCCCGTGAAGATCCTCTCGATCCAGTCCGCCGTCGCGTACGGCCACGTCGGCAACTCCGCGGCGGTCTTCCCGCTGCAGCGGATCGGCGTCGAGGTGCTGCCGGTCTACACCGTGAACTTCTCCAACCACACCGGATACGGCGCCTGGCGGGGTCCGCTCATTCCGCCGGCCGACGTCGCCGAGGTGCTCGCGGGCGTCGAAGAGCGTGGGGTGTTCGGGCAGATCGACGCCGTCCTGTCGGGTTACCAGGGCAGCGAGGGGATCGGCGACGTGGTCGTCGACGCCGTCCGTCGGGTCAAGGCCGCCAATCCCGGCGCGCTGTACGCGTGCGACCCGGTGATGGGGAACGCGAAGTCCGGATGCTTCGTGGCTCCCGCCATCCCCGTGCTGCTGCGCGAGCGGGTCGTCCCCGTCGCCGACATCATCACCCCGAATCAGTTCGAACTCGGCTTCCTCACCGACACCGAGCCCCTCTCCCTCGAGTCCACTCTGGAGTCGGTCGAGGCGGCGCGCGCGATGGGTCCCCGCACGGTGCTGGTCACCAGTGTCGAACGCCCCGAGCGCGAGGAGGGCACCCTGGAGATGCTGGCGGTCGACGATGCCGGCGCATGGATCGTGCAGACCCCGCAGCTGCCGATGAAGGCGAACGGATCGGGAGACGTCACCGCTGCACTCTTCACGGCCCACTACCTGCGCACTCGGAGTGCGGGCGAGGCGCTGGCGCGCACCGTGTCGAGCGTGTTCGACCTCCTGGCCCTGACCCTGGAATCCGGCGAACGCGAACTCCAGCTCGTCGAGGCGCAGGAGTTCTACGCCCACCCGCGCATGCAGTTCTCCGTCGCCCAGGTGCGCTGAGGGCTCAGCCGTAGACCTCGGTGAAAGCCGCCTCCCACTGCGGTCCGTCTTCTGGGCAGAGGAAACCGGCACCGAAGACCATCACGCTCGCGACGTTGCGCTCCGCAGCCGCGCGCTGGTCTGCGGTGAAGTCCGCGGGGATCACCTGCGCGAAGACCGGCGATGAGGCGACGTGGGCCTGCAGCAGCGGGGCGTCGACCTCGTGGTAGTTCAGGATCGCCGTCTCGCAGGCATCGGCAGCGAGCGCGAGGGAGATGCTCTCGGTCTGAGCGTCCCAGGTGCCGCCCTGCGACTCGATGAATTCGCGCTGCTGGGCGATGAACTCCTGCTGCGCGGGAGTGACCGCCACCAGGGGCGAGCCGTCGAGCGGAAGCTGCTGGTCGGCCAGGAACTGGTCGCGCTCGGCGAGCGCGTCCGCCATCTGATCGTCACCGGCGGTGTCGTCGCTCTCCGTCTGCGTGGGAGCCGGGGCGGCCACCGTGGGGCTCGACGACGCGTCGGACTCGACCACCGGGACCGAGAAGGAGCAGCCGGCCAGACTCAGGGCGACGATGACGAGAGCGGCGGCTGCGGCGGTCGAGCGTGAGGGCATGTCCGCCACCGTATCGGCCACCACGCCGCGAGGCCGGGGGTTGTCCACACCCTCCGGGGGCGGTATCAGGCGGGCCAGGCGTCGGCGATGGCGACGCGTACCTCGCCGAGAAGCTGCGGGAGGGCCTTCGTCTTGGCGATGATCGGGAAGAAGTTCGCATCGGTCGCCCATCGCGGCACGATGTGCTGGTGCAGGTGCGCGGCCACCCCCGCGCCGGCAACGGCGCCCTGGTTCATCCCGATGTTGAACCCGTCGCAGCGCGAGACCTGCCGGAGCACCCGCATCGCCGTCTGGGTGAGCGCGCCGATCTCGGCCACCTCCTCAGCGGTCGCCTCGTCGTAGGTCGCGATGTGCCGGTAGGGACAGACCAGGAGATGCCCGGAGTTGTATGGGAAGAGATTCAGCAGGACGTACGCCGTCTCCCCGCGGAAGACGATGAGCCCGTCCTCGTCGGACTTTCGCGGCGCCTCGTCGAAGGGGCACTCCTCGCGCAGCGGCTCGGGACCTGCCTGGATGTACGCCATCCGATGCGGCGTCCACAGCCGCTGGAACTCATCGGGGACGCCGGCGAGCTCCGCGGCGGCGACGAGGCCGTCGCCGCCGCGGACGGAGTCAGACACGGAAGTCCTCGGCGGTGTTCACGAGCAGGTGGCCGTCGATCGCCGCGCGGATGCGCCGGACCGCGTCATCCACGGCGATGCCGTTCTCCTGGCTGCCGTCTCGGAACCGGAACGAGACCGTCCCCGCCGAGCGGTCCTGCTCGCCGGCGATGAGGATCAGCGGCACCTTCTGCGTGGTGTGGGTGCGGATCTTCTTCTGCATCCGGTCGTCGCTGTGATCGACCTCGGCGCGGACCCCGTCGACGCGCAGGCGCGTGACGATCCCGTCGAGGTAGTCGGCGTACTCCTCCGCGACCGGCACTCCCACGACCTGGACGGGCGACAGCCAGACCGGGAAGGCACCGGCGTAGTGCTCGAGCAGGATCGCGAAGAACCGCTCGATCGATCCGAACAGCGCGCGGTGGATCATGATCGGGCGCTTCTTCTGACCGTCACGGTCGGTGTACTCGAGCTCGAACCGCTCGGGAAGGTTCGGATCGACCTGAACCGTCGACAGCTGCCAGGTGCGTCCGATCGCGTCGCGGGTCTTCAGGTCGATCTTCGGACCGTAGAACGCCGCTTCCCCGGGAACCTCTGTGAGCTTCAGCCCACTGGCGACCGCGACGTTGCGGAGTGCGTCGGTGGAGTACTCCCAGAACTCGTCGGAGCCGATCCACTTCTCCTTCTCGTCGTCGCGCATCGACAGCTCGAGTTCGAAGTCGTCGAGACCGAAATCGCGGAGCATCGAGATGACGAACTCCAGCACGCGGGTCGCCTCCCCCTCCAGCTGCTCGGGGGTGACGAAGAGATGGGAGTCGTCCTGGGTGAATCCGCGCACGCGTGTCAGCCCGTGCAAGGCTCCGGACAGCTCGTTGCGGTACACCGTCCCGTTCTCGGCGAGACGCATCGGCAGATCGCGATAGCTGCGCGCACGCTCCTTGAAGATCAGGATGTGCATCGGGCAGTTCATGGGCTTCAGGTAGTAGTCCTGCCCTGCCTTGGTGACGACCCCCGCGGCGTCGCGCTCCTCGTCCAGGGTGATGGGTGGGAACATGCCCTCCTTGTAGGTCACCAAATGGTTGGACTGGACGAAGAGGTCCTGCTTGGAGATGTGCGGGGTGTAGACGTAGGTGTAGCCGCCTTCGATGTGGCGTCGACGGGCGTGCTGCTCCATCTCGCCGCGGACGATTCCGCCGCGGGGGTGCCACACCGACAGTCCCGACCCGATCTCTTCGGGAAAGGAGAACAGGTCGAGCTCGCGGCCGAGCTTGCGGTGGTCGCGCTTGGCCGCCTCCTCGAGGCGGTGCTGGTAGGCCCGCAGGTCGTCCTTCGACGCCCAGGCGGTGCCGTAGATCCGCTGCAGCTGAGGGTTCTTCTCACTTCCCCGCCAGTAGGCGCCGGCGACCCGCTGCAGGGCCCAGCCGTTGCCGATCGTCCGGGTGCTGGGCACGTGGGGTCCGCGGCAGAGGTCCTTCCACACCGTCTCCCCGTCGCGGTCGACGTTGTCGTAGATGGTGAGCTCCCCGGCTCCCACCTCGACCGATGCGCCCTCGGTCTTGTCGGCGCCGCCCTTGAGCCCGATGAGCTCGAGCTTGAACGGCTCTGACGCGAGCTCGACCCGCGCCTCCTCGTCGGTGACGACGCGGCGGACGAATCGCTGACCCTCGCGGATGATGCGCTGCATCTCTTTCTCGATGGCCTTCAGGTCCTCGGGGGTGAAGGGCTCATCCACGCCGAAGTCGTAGTAGAACCCGTCGGTGATCGGCGGGCCGATCCCGAGATTCGCCTGCGGCGAGATGCGCTGCACGGCCTGGGCGAGCACGTGCGCCGTCGAGTGGCGGAGGATCGACAGGCCCTCGGGGCTGTCGACGGTGATGGGCTCGACATCATCGCCGTCGCCGACGGTCGTCGCGAGGTCTCGCGGCTCTCCGTTCACGCGCATGGCGATCACGGACTTGTCGGGGAAGAGCGCGAAGCCGTCGGTGCGGGCGGATTCGTCCGACGGGGAAACGTCAGTCACAGGGGTACTCCTGGGTCTCGGTCACGGGTGGTCGGTCACGTTCTCAGCTTCGGGCGCGTCAGCGCCCCGCCCGCTCAGGCGTCGAGCGTTCGCGTGCCGACCAGGGCGGCGAGAGCCGCGATGCTGGGCCGGGAATCCATGCGGACAGTCTAGTCAGGTCGGTGGGCGCGGATCGGGGCACCATGATGGTGCAGTGAAGACCTGGATGCTGGGCCTCGGGCTCCTCGCCGCGGGTGCGGTGGCGCTGGTGACCGGTGTCCTCCCGGCATCCGATCTTCTCGCCGTCGGCGACCGGGTCTGGAGCATCCTGCTGTTCGTCGTGGCCATCACCGTGGTGGCCGAGCTCGCCGCGACAGCCGGGGTCTTCGATGTCGCCGCCGGCGCGCTCTCCCGGCTTGCTCGAGGCAGGACCCTGCTGCTGTGGATGCTCGTGGTGAGCCTCGCGGCCGGAGTCACCGTCTTCCTCTCCCTCGACACCACCGCGGTGCTGCTGACGCCGGTCGTCCTCGCGGTCGCGCGTTCGCATCGTCTCGACCCGCTCCCCTTCGCGGTGGCGACGGTGTGGCTCGCCAACACCGCCTCGCTGCTCCTGCCGATCTCCAACCTCACGAACCTGCTCGCGGTGGACGGGATCTCCGGCGGCGACATCCTCGGCTTCGTGCGCCTGCTGTGGCCGGCGGCGCTCGTGTCGATCGCCCTCTCGGTGGCGCTGCTCTTCCTCGTCTTCCGCCGACGGCTCCGTGGGCGCCACGATGCCTCGGCGCCTCCGCTGATCACCGATCGCGTGCAACTGCGGGTGGCGGCGATCATCGTGATCGTGCTGCTGCCGTCCCTCGTCAGCGGCATCCCGCCCTGGATGCCGGCGAGCGTGGCCGCCCTCGCGCTGGTGGTGCTCTTCGCCTGGCGGTCGCCCCGGCGGTTGCAGATCTCGCTCGTGCCGTGGTCGCTGCTGGTCTTCGTCTCGGGCCTGTTCGTCGCCGTCGCGGCGCTCGAGGCGCTCGGAGCTCTCGAGCCGCTGGAGGCGCTCATCGGCCCCGGCGACTCGGCGCTGTCACTGGCCGGGATCGCCGGGACCGGAGCCGTGGCGGCGAATCTCGCCAACAACCTCCCCGCCTACCTCCTGCTCGAATCCGCCGCCGACGATCCGGTGCGCCTGGCCGCCCTGTTGATCGGCGTGAACGCCGGCCCCCTCGTCACCCCCTGGGCGTCGCTGGCGACCCTGCTGTGGCATGCCCGGATCGTCGCGGCGGGAGTGACGCTGTCTTGGGGGCGCTATGCGCTCCTCGGACTCGTCGGCGCACCGCTCATCGTCGGCGGCGCGGTGCTGGCACTGGCCGCGACCACCGTCTAGAGGTGCCCTCGCAGGCCGTTACGACACGGTCAGCCAGATCCACAGCGCGAGGGTGACGACCGGGATGACGAAGTCGAGCACCAGGATGGGGCCCGCGTTGTTGATCGAGAGGTTGCGCTCGACCACGATCGCGCGGATGTGCCCGATGCCGGCGAGGACGAGGAAGATGAGCGCCGCGAGGATGGGCGCGAGCCACGCATCGGCATCGAACGCCGCGGCCGCCACGATCGCCGCGACGCCGATGCCCAGGTTGGCGGCTCCCACTTCGAACTGGAACGGCCCGGGCTGCCAGCCGATCGATCGGGCGATTACCGGCCCGAAGAACAGGTGGGCGATGCCGTTGCCGACACTGGACGAACCGATGAGGAAGAGGACGGCGTTCATCGTCGTCCACCGCAGCGCATCGGCACCGCCGGTGACGACGAATCCCACGATCTCGGCGATGACGAACAGGATCACACCCGCGAAGGGGAGCAGGCCGATGAGCAAAGGGGTCTTCTGCGGCGTCGCCCCCGTACGGGAGCTCGGGGCGGTGGTCATGGGCGTGACCGTAGCAAGCCGGCTCACAGATGCTTGAGCGCCTCGCGGACGGACAGCGGACGCAGGTCGTGAGCCGCGACGAATGCCCTCACCCACGCGGGGTCGGTGCGGGCGTGGTCGCGCAGGGCCCACCCGATCGCCTTGGCGATGAAGAACTCGGGATCGGCCGTGTTCGGACGGATGGCGTCGGCCAGGAGCCCCTGATCGACCCTCGTCCGGCGTCCCAGCTGGGAGAGGATGGCGATGCGCCGGATCCATCGGTCGGCATCGTGCGCCCAGTCGCGCACCACGGCGGCGGTCTCGTCGGGTCGGATGTCGAGCAGGTCGCCGAGGCGGTGCGCCAACTCATCGGTGATGTCCCACCAGGCGCCGGTGCGCACCAGGTGCTCGACGAGCGGGACGAGGCGCGGATCGCCTCGGAGGAGCGAGCGCGCACGAGCGCCATCGCGGCGTAGCGCTCCTCGCGGTGGGTCCCCTCGTCCCAGAGCAGGCGCGCAGCGGAGAGACTCGCCTCGGGGTCGGCACTGCCTGCGACTTCAGCGACCAGGCGTCGCACCTCGGGCACCCGGATCCCGAGGAACGGCATGGGGGACTTCATGTAGGCCTGCTGGCCCGCCGCGCGCGAAGAGTCGGCTGCCTCGCGAAGGGCCGCCCGGATGTCGCCGACGAGCGCCGCTTCCGCGGCGGAGGCAGTCACGGGTCCCGGCGGTTCCGTCGCTCGACGATGAGCGGATCGACGGGCGTGTACGGCAGTCGAGGCAGGTCCTGTTCCGGGATCCCGAAGGCACCGGCGAGCACCTGGCGCGAGAACGCCGAGGCGGTCGCGCGGTATCCGACGTCTCCGGGGGTCGACTGGTCGAAGAAGATGAGGAAGTCCAGTCCGTCCTCGCCGAGCGTTTCGATGTGGTGCGGGAACGCGCGCGGGATGAAGTAGACCTGCCCGGGCTCGAGCTCGTACTGGTCGAGGGTTCCGTCGGGGCCGAGCACCCGCATCCGTCCTCTGCCCTGCCAGACGTAGCCGAGCTCCGCGGTGACCGGGTGCCAGTGCGGCTCGCGCATTCCACTCCCGGCGATGTGGAGGTGGTACATCGAGAGGTTCTCCAGTGCGGCCCAGTACTGCTTGCGTGCGAGCTTCGCGTACCCGTAGCTGTACGACAGCGGTGCCAGCTGCCCTTCGGCGTCGAAGAGCCGGGCGTTGGGAAGCCCGGCGGTGTCGGGGATGTGCACCGGGCCGCGCCGTCGGAAGATCGGGGTCGGGTCCCGTCGAGGCAGGATCTCGAAGGCTTTCGCTTCGAGGTCGTAGGTGTTCCCGAGGACGGCATCGGTCATCGCATTCACGCTGCCGGAGAAGGAGAAGTGCTGCGGGTGACCGGACCGGAGCGCTGCGATGATCTCGGCGTCTCCGTCGCCGACGTTCTCGATGTGCGCGACGGCGCCCGATTCGACGTGGAACATCTGTCCCGCCTGGACGACGAAGGTGGCGAAGGCATCGGCGTTGCCGAGCACCGACACCAGCACCCTGCCCCGCGTGACGTAGGCGAGCTGGTGTGCGTTGACGTTCCACTGCGGCTCGCGGACACCCCCGTGGGCCAGGACGATCCGCTGAATGGACATCCGCCTGAGCATCGGGAAGTCCGCGCGGGTGAGCCGGCGGATCTCCCCCGCCTCGCCTTCGAAGACGGGCGGCGCAGTGTGGAGCGAGGCGACGTGCGGCGAGGTCATGTCGAGAATGTAGACCCTTGCGGCCTCCGTGGGGAGTCGCATCCCACCGCGACCCCGGTGTCCTCGCCCGCGGATAGACTCGCCGCTGCTCGGCCGGAGGAGGGAACGATCGCCATCGGCACGAACAGGCGCTACGCGGAGACCGTCGACCGTCAGATGAGCGATCGGGTCCTGCAACGCACGGCGTCGCAGGGGCCGTTGCAGAGCCTGACCCGGGCGGAGCTGCAACTGGACCTGCTTCCGTGCACGACCGATCCCCGCCCGAGGGCCGTCCGCGCGTGGGTCCGTTTCGGCGCGACCCCGGTGCGGGTCGAGGCGGAAGCGTGCATGTGGACGCCGCGCGCCGTCGCGATCCGTTTCCACGTCGGCACCCGTGAGTACCGGTGCTGGGTATGGGCGAGCGCCGTCGAATCGCGAGGTGCGCCGACGCCGTCTCTCAGCGAAATCCCTGCGGTGCGCTGATACCCGACATGGCGCTGTGCGTTTCGCGCGCCGACCCGGGCTCGCGGCTGACGGGCGCGGGGTCGCCCCGCTCCCCTGACGAAGAAAACCCCCGGTGAACCGGGGGTTTTCGTTGTGCGCGATACTGGGATCGAACCAGTGACCTCTTCCGTGTCAGGGAAGCGCGCTACCGCTGCGCCAATCGCGCCCAAGGGGCTGTTTCGTTGTGGAGTGGAGGTGGCGACGGGATTCGAACCCGTGTAAACGGCTTTGCAGGCCGGTGCCTAGCCGCTCGGCCACGCCACCGTGTGTGGTTCGACCCACGCGTCGTGGCCACCCCGAAGGGTGTACCCCGCACTCGAGCGGATGACGAGACTCGAACTCGCGACCCTCACCTTGGCAAGGTGATGCGCTACCAACTGCGCTACATCCGCGTTCTCCCGGCTTCCCGGGCGCTTCACCGACTTTAGCCGATCCCGCGCCCGGTTCCAAACCAGCGCCGTCGCCGCGTGTCGGCGCGGCATCCGGTTCAGACCGGGCCTTCGCATCCGGTAACATCGGAACCCGGCCCCCGGGCCGACGGGCGATTGGCGCAGTTGGTAGCGCGCTTCCTTCACACGGAAGAGGTCATCAGTTCGAGTCTGGTATCGCCCACCACAAGAACCCGCACGATCACGCATCCTGTCGCGTCCGGCGTCGACAGACGCCAACCGGCTCGTGTGCTCGGGACATCCCTCGGCGATGACGTCAGCGGCTCACGTCGTCGGCTGTGACGGTGAGCCCGGTGGGCGAACGCATCACCTTCACGTAGGACAGCGCCGCCCAGAGCGCCACCAGCACACCGGCTACCTCGAGGCTCTCCTCGACGAAGAAGGACAGATGGAAGATGAGGAGGTGGGCGGTCTCCCCGAGCGCGAGCGTCCTCGTTTCCAGCATCCCACCGAGGGATTCGACGACGACGGCACCGAGGAAGAAGATGGCTCCCGCGAGGATCAGCCTGCGTCGAAGGACCGGGTCGATCCTCCGCGCCAGCCACAGAATGAAGGCGCCCGCCAGCAATGCCAAGGGGACGGCGGCGATCAGCCAGTTGTAGGTCCACCCCCACGAGAAGCCCAGGAAATAGGTCAATCGAGCCATCTCCTCATGGAGCATCCCGGCCTCGTCCGCGGAGAGCAGCAGCGCGGTGGACGCGAGTACGAGGTAGCGCCAGCGCAGGTTGCGGATGTGCCACTTCACTGACGCGATGACGGCGAAAGCCAATCCGAGCGCTGCGAGAAGGAGGGTCGAGTACCAGGCGTACACCGTCGCTTCGCCGCTCGGGTGCGAGTGGTGCCGGATGAATTCGAGACCCGGAACCTGCGCGATCTCGGGGACGAGTTGCAGCAGGACGGTGAGCGACACCCCGACGGCACCCAGGACAGCTCCGAAGATGGCGGCGACCACGACCATCGGCGTGAACGCGACGCGCACCGCCGGGACGTCATCCGTATGTCGTCCATCCGGAGCATCCGTCAGCGCTGAAGAGGTGTTCGGATTCATCCGAGCATGTTGTCAGAGAGGCGACCGTTAGTCGATTCGACTCGCCCACCGCGTGACCGATCTCCACACAAGGCCTGCGCCGCTTCACACGGACTGGTCATCAGTTCGAGTGTGGTATCGCTCGCCACATCCGGTCGTCACTTCGGAGCGGAGAACCGCCACCCGTACCTCGTGCGGAGCGCCTCAGCCACCGTGGTGAACCGCTGGAGGTCCAGAGCGGCCGCCTCGCGTCGCATCCCGCGCTCGTGCACGCTGTAGAGCTGGTCGATGTCGACCCACGAGGCGCGACCGCGGCTGTCCCACTCCCCCGTGCCCAGGGGCAGGTAGCCGTGGTCGCCGTCGTGGGCCCGACTGGTCAGGCGCACCGCATAGACGCGATCGGCCGATCCCCGGCCGATCACAAGAACCGGACGATCTTTCCCGCGGCCGTCGTTCTCGACGTAGGGAACCCAGGTCCAGACGATCTCCCCCGCATCAGCGGTGCCGTCGGGGTCGGGCCGGTACTCGATCGTGAGGTCGCGCGGCGGGCGGACGATGAGCTGCGTCGCGGTCGACGACGTCGAAGGCGCTGCGCCGGTGGATCGAGATGTGCGACGTTCCCGCCGTCCTGCGCCGAAGAGGGCCGAGACGGCACCGAGCAGTCCGCGCATTCGCACCATGCCGCCACCATACGCGGAAGGGCGCCGCGCTTCGCGCGACGCCCTCCGTGACGAACGGGGCTCAGGCCCGAGCGTCGAGGAGGTAGCCCTCCTCGCCGTGCACCGTGGTGTCCACGCCGGCGAGCTCGTCCTCGTTCTTGATGCGGAAGCCGATCGTCTTCTCGATCGCGAAGCCAATGACCCAAGCTGCGACGAAGGAGTAGATCAGCACCGCGAAGGCCGCGACGGCCTGCGAGACGATCTGGCCGGCGCCGCCGCCGAGGAACAGGCCCGTCTCGGTGGCGAAGAAGCCGAGGTACAGGGTTCCGATGAGTCCACCGACGAGGTGGATGCCGACGACGTCGAGCGAGTCGTCGTAGCCGAGCTTCCACTTCAGCTCCACCGCGAGGGCGCAGACCGCACCGGAGACGACACCGAGGAGGAGCGCCCAGCCGGGCGTCAGGTTCGCGCAGGCGGGGGTGATGGCGACCAGACCCGCGACGGCACCCGAAGCGGCGCCGACGGAGGTGGCCTTCCCGTCCTTCAGCTTCTCCACGATCATCCAGGCGAGGATCGCCGCGGCCGTGGCGCCGAGAGTGTTGACGACGATGAGACCGGCGCCGGTGTTCTCTTCGCCGAGGAGGCCGAAGGTGCCTTCGGCGCCGGCGTTGAAGCCGAACCAGCCGAACCACAGGATCGAGGCGCCCAGCAGCGTCAGCGGCACGTTGTGGGGCTTGTGGATGCCCTTCTGGAAGCCGATGCGCTTGCCGAGGACCAGAGCCAGCGCGAGGGCGGCCGCGCCGGCGTTGATGTGCACGGCGGTACCACCGGCGTAGTCGATGACCGCCGGGAGGCCGGTGTTGTCACCCCAGTTGAAGATCCAGCCGTCGCCCCAGACCCATGCGGCGACGGGGAAGTAGACCACCGTCACCCAGATGCCGGCGAACACCATCCACGCACCGAACTTGGCGCGGTCGGCGATCGACCCCGAGATCAGCGCGACCGTGATGATCGCGAAGGTGGCGCCGAAGGTCGCGCCGACGAGCGTGGCGCTGTCCGCCGAGGCGAGCCCGAAGTCGGCGAAGGGGTTGCCGGCGAAGGCGAAGGTTCCCCCACCGAGGCTCATGTTGAACCCGTAGAGGATCCACAGCACGCTGACCAGGCCGAGCGCGCCGAAGCTCATCATCATCATGCTGATGACGCTCTTGGCCTTGACCAGTCCGCCGTAGAAGAAGGCAACGCCGGGGGTCATGAACAAAACCAGCGCCGTTGCCGTGATCGACCACGCGAAATTTCCGCTATCCATGAGAATCCTCATCCATGTCGTGTTACTCGGATGCCGAGGAGCCGCAGGTCGGGTAGCGGCGTTCCGGGCGATCACAGTTTCGCGATCCGCGGTTTCGCCCGCCGTGCGCACCGTGTTTCGAGTCGGTTACGCGTGGGCCGTGCAGGTAAACATCAGGTTTCCGGATGCCGCGAAGCGGCCACGACGGCGCTCGGAAATTGCTTCGCACGCGTGGCGGAGCGACGCGACCCGGCGCTCAGGCGAGGGTGGATGCGATCAGACGCGACGTCGCGCGCAGGTACTTCTTGCGATACCCCCCGCTGAGCATCTCGGCGGGGAACACCTGATCGAGGGAGAGTCCCGTCGCGCGGATCGGGAGCTGGGCGTCGTAGACGCGGTCGATGAACGCGACGAAGCGAAGGGCGGCCGACTGGTCGCGGAAAGCCCCGACATCCCGCATACCGATCATGCCGACGCCGTCGATGAGACGGATGTAGCGCGACGGATGCACACGCGCGAGGTGGGCGATGAGGTCGTCGAACGTGTCGTCGGAGACCACCGTCCGCGTCGCGGCGTCGGCGATGGCGCCGGCGTAGTCGGCGTCGTCGAGGGTGACGGCGTGGCCGTCGAGCGAACGATGCCGGTAGTCGGTGCCGTCGATGCGGATGGTCTCGAAGTTCGCCGCCATCGCATGGATCTCACGGAGGAAGTCCTGCGCCGCGAACCGGCCCTCGCCGAGGGCGTTGGGCGGAGTGTTGGAGGTCGCCGCGAGCTTCGTGCCGCCGGCGACCAGTTCGCCGAGGAGCCGGGTCATCACCATCGTGTCGCCCGGATCGTCGAGCTCGAACTCGTCGATGCACATGAGATCGGTGCCCCGGAACAGCTCCACCGTCTTCTGATAGCCGAGCGCTCCGACCAAGGCGGTGTACTCGATGAAGGAGCCGAAGTACTTCCTCCGTGCCGGCATCGCGTGATAGACCGCGGCGAGCAGGTGGGTCTTCCCCACCCCGAATCCGCCGTCGAGGTAGACGCCCGGCTTCGTCTCGGGCTGCTTCTTCGCACGCCGGAAGAAGCCGCCACGCTCGGGGGCGGGCCCGCCGCCCGCGAACGAGATCAGGTAGTCCTTCGCCCCCTGCTGCGACGGATACTCCGGATCGGCCCGGTAGGACTCGAAGGTCGCCGAGGCGAACTGCGGCGGCGGAGTCAGGGCGGCCACCATGTCGGCACCGGAGATCTGCGGGTCGCGAGAAGTGAGGTGGATGACACCGGTTCCGGTGCGGGTAGCGGTCATGAGCGTCCTGTGTCGCCGTCTTACGGATGTCGAGGCCGAGGGTGCGGCACGGCGCAGCGGATCCTAGGCTCGAGGGGACGGTTACACCCTACGCCGTCCACCCGTCTCCCCCGACATCCCGAGGAGTGTGCCCCGTGCCCGTGGAGTTCGACACGTCATCGCCCAAGTTCGCCGAATACGCCGACCCGGGCCGCCTGGTGACCGGCGCCTGGCTGGAGGAGCGACTGGGCACACCGGGACTGGTCGTGGTCGAGTCCGATGAGGATGTGCTGCTCTACGAAACGGGCCACATCCCGGGCGCCGTGAAGGTCGACTGGCACACCGAGCTGAACGACCCGGTGGTCCGCGACTACGTCGACGGCGAGGGCTTCGCCGAGCTCCTCAGTCGCAAGGGCATCTCTCGCGACGACACGATCGTGATCTACGGAGACAAGAACAACTGGTGGGCCGCCTACGCCCTGTGGGTGTTCTCGCTCTTCGGTCACGAGGATGTCCGGCTGCTCGACGGCGGACGCGATCGGTGGATCGCCGAGGGACGGCCCCTGACGACGGAGGCCAGTACGCCGGCCCCCACCGACTACCCGGTCGTCGTGCGGGACGACGCCGCCCTCCGCGCATACAAGGAGGACGTGCTCGCTCACCTCGGAAACCCCCTGATCGACGTCCGCTCCCCTGAGGAGTACAACGGCACCCGCACGACCGCCCCCGCCTACCCGGAAGAGGGGGCGCTGCGCGCCGGTCACATCCCGAGTGCGAAGAACGTGCCGTGGGCGAGGGCCGTCGCCGACGACGGCGGGTTTAAGCCGCGCGCGGAGCTCGAGCAGATCTACCGCGACGAGATCGGACTCACCGGCACCCAGCCGATCGTGGCCTACTGCCGGATCGGCGAGCGCTCCAGCCACACCTGGTTCGTCCTCCGGCACCTCCTCGGCTTCACCGACGTGCGCAACTACGACGGGTCGTGGACCGAGTGGGGGTCGGCGGTGCGCGTGCCGATCGTGGCCGGCGACGAGCCGGGCGAGGTCCCCCGCCACGCCTGAGCGGCCGGGCGGGCTCGCCGAGGGCGTGGGAGGATGGCGGGGATGACTTCCCCCGACGCTTCCTCGGACGTTCCCGCCGCCCTGGCGGCCATCCGCGACGACTTCCTCGAGCTTCCCGAGCAGGAGCGGCTGCAGCTTCTGCTGGAGTTCTCGCACGAGCTTCCGGCGATCCCGGATGAGCTCGCCGATCACCCCGAGCTGCTCGAGCGCGTGGCCGAGTGCCAGTCGCCGGTGTTCATCATCGTCGACGTCGACCCCCACGGGGTCGTGGCGATGCACGCGACCGCGCCGGCCGAAGCCCCCACCACGCGGGGGTTCGCCAGCATCCTGGTGCAGGGGCTGACCGGGCTCACGGCCGACGAGGTCCTCGCCGTCCCCGACGACTATCCCCAGAGCATCGGGCTGACACGCGCCGTGTCGCCTCTGCGCATCGCGGGGATGACGGGCATGCTCGGACGCGCGAAGCGGCAGGTGCGCGCCAAACACGTCGGCGCCGCGGGATGACGGCGGACGGTTCGGTGCCCGCCTCTGCGCCGGCGGGACGCTGGCTGACGGAGGTCATTCCGACCTCGCTCGAGCGGATCGACACGGCCGCCGACACCGCAGCAGTGTGGATGGCGCGGCGCTACCGCCGCCCACAGGCGGCGTTCGTGCGCCTGAACATGGTCACCACGCTCACCGGATCATCCACGGGCGAGGACGGATCCAGCTCGTCGATCAGTTCGCGCGTGGATCGGATGATCCTCGGCGCGATCCGTCGCGAGGCCGATGCGGTCGTCGTCGGGGCCGAGACGGTCCGCGCGGAGGGATCCGTACTGCCGAAGACCGCCCGCCTGGCGATCGTGACCGCCAGCGGCGACCTCGGCGACGGCTCTCTCGTGCGCCGTGATGGCCGGGAAGCCGCCCCGGCCCTCGTCCTCTGCCGCCCCGAGCATGCCGGCCGCGTGACCGCGGCGATCGGGGACGCACCGGCCGAGGTCGTCGCCGTGCCGTCGTCGGATCCCCCCCGCGAGGACGCCGCGCGGCTGCATCCCGCCGACATCGTGCGTGTGCTGCGCGCACGCGGTCTCAGACGCATCGTGTGCGAGGGCGGCGCTGGCCTGGCGACGCAGTTCGTGGAATCGGGAGTGGTCGACGAGGTCTGCGTCACCGTCTCGCCCTTCCTGGCACCCGTGCACCACCCCTTCCTCTCCCTCGCCACATCAGTGGCGTCCGAGGTGGCGGGGATGCTGGTGGATGACGCCGGCTTCAGCTATCGGCGTCTGGCGATCCGCCGGTGAGCTGCGAGGTCCCGTCCCCCTCGCCGGGTCGGGTGCCGTCGACGTCGAGGCTCAGCCCATGGTGCCCGAGCCATGTCCGGATCGCCGTGCTCCAGCGCTCCTGGTCGTAGTTCCACAGCTTGGTATGCCGCGCCACGTCGAAGACGATGAGCTCGACCAGGTCGGGGCGGGCGACCACCAGATCGTGAGAGGCGTCGGAGGGCACGAACCCGTCGTCGTCGCTGTGCAGGATGAGGATGGGGTGACGCAGCTCGCCGGCGCGTGCCACCACATCGAGCTGGTCGAACGGGATCGGCCCGCCGGTGCGGGTCAGCGGCGTCGTCCACTCGCTGGCGAGTGCGCCGAGGGCGAGACCCGTGACGGGCGCCGGGAGCCCCATCAGCTTCGCCTGGTAGCTCAGGACGATCCGCCAGTCGACGACGGGCGATTCGAGGATGAGGCCGGCGATCACCTGACGGTGGGGAGAGTTCAACGAGACCTGCAGCGCGATCGCCCCGCCCATCGACCACCCCATGAGGATGATGCGCTGGGCGCCGCGGCGGCGGGCGAATCCGACAGCGGCGTCGACGTCGCGCCATTCGGTGGCGCCGAGGGCGTAGGTCCCGGTCCGGCTGCGGGGGGCCTCACCGTCATTGCGGTAGGAGACGACCAGGGAGGTGATCCCGAGGGCATGGAACACCGGCACCGCGCGGAGGCACTCCGAGCGGGTGGTGCCACGCCCGTGGATCTGGATGACCCACGTCTCGGCCGTCTCGTTCGACGTCGCAGCCGGGAAGAGCCACGCAGGACACGGCCCGACCCCGGATCCGACGAGTTCCGAGGAGAAGGGCAGATGCAGTTCTTCGGGTCGTTCGAAATACCACCCGCTGAAGGCGGCATCAGGCGCGATCGCTGCTCCGGGGGCCACATGCGTGAGGAGCTTTCGCTTGACGGCGAGGGCGTCCTCGTCCAGGACCGAGCCGAGCTTGACGTAGCCGGTGTCGCCGGCGGTGAACAATCCGTAGCGCCCCGGGAGGACGGTGTCGTCGGTGCGGGAGAGCGTGATGGTCTGAGCGACGGGATCGACGGCGAGGATGCGGGTGTCGGCGACGCGCACGGCAGGCGTCACCACCCGTCGCGCGACGCGGACCGACACCACGCCCAGCACACCGACGGCGGCGGCGACGGCGGCGCTCAGAATGGCGATCGCGGCCCGGACTGCACCCGCGAAGCCGGGAGTGGCGCCGGAGGGTGCGGCGCGCCTGGAGTCGACCATCGAGCGATCACTCTAGTCTGTCCGCGTGGCTGACCAAGGATCCCCGGCGCCGACGGCGTTCGCCCTCGCCGCGGAGGCCGTGCGGGCGACGACGTTCCGAGATGACTTCGCGGTGCGCGAGATCCCCGCGCCCGCGGGCCTCGCGCCCGATGCGATCGCGCTCGCCGGTGACGTGCGGCCGGAGGGCGATGGCGTGGACTCGCCGTACGGTACGGGTCGCTTCATCCTTCTCCACGACGAGTCCGAACCGCCGGCGTGGGGAGGTCCGTGGCGGATCGTCTGCTTCGCCCAGGCCCCCCTCGAAGCCGACATCGGTGTGGACCCACTGCTGGCCGACGTAGCCTGGTCGTGGCTCATCGACGCCCTCGACTCCCGCCACGCCGCCTACCATTCGGCGTCGGGCACCGCGACCAAGACCCTCTCGAAGGGTTTCGGTTCGCTCGCCGAGGAGGGGGACGGCGCCCAGATCGAGCTGCGGGCGTCCTGGTCTCCGGACGGCGACATGACCCTGCATGTGGAAGCCTGGAGCGAGCTGGTCTGCATGCTCGCCGGGCTCCCGCCGGGGTCGGAGGGCATCGCGGTCTTCGGTCCCCGGAGGACGATGCGTGGCTGACTACACCGTGATCGCGGACACGGAATCGTTCGCACGCGCCGTCTCGGCCCTCCGCGACGCAGAGGGCCCCGTCGCCGTCGACGTCGAACGCGCCTCCGGCTTCCGCTACTCCCAGCGGGCATACCTCATCCAGGTCAATCGTCGCGGCGCCGGCGTGCACCTGTTCGACCCGCCGATGCTTGCGGACTTCTCCGCCCTCCAGGAGGCGATCGGCGACGCCGAGTGGGTGCTGCATGCCGCCAGCCAAGACCTGCCCTCCCTTCGCGAGCTGGGCCTCGAGCCCACCGAGATGTTCGACACCGAGCTGGCGGCTCGTCTTCTCGGTCATGAGCGGGTCGGACTCGGGGCGGTCGTCGAGGACACCCTCGGCATCAGCCTGGCCAAGGCGCACTCGGCCGCGGACTGGTCGACCCGACCGCTGCCCGATTCGTGGCTGGAGTACGCCGCGCTGGACGTCGCCCACCTCCTCGACGTCCGCGACGTCCTCGTGGCGGAGTTGGCGGAGCAGGGCAAGACCGAGTTCGCGCGTCAGGAATTCGCCGCGGTGCTCGCCCGGGAGCCCAAGCCCGTACGCGAAGACCCGTGGCGACGCCTCAGCGGCCTGCACACCGTGCGGGGCCGCCGGGCGCTCGCCGTCGCCCGCGCACTCTGGACGGCGCGGGAAGAGTATGCGCGTGAGCAGGATGTCGCACCCGGGCGTCTCGTCCCCGACCGTGCCCTCGTCGCGGCGATCCGCGCCGACCCAGCCTCAAAGCACGAACTGGCGAGCGTGAAGGAGTTCACCGGTCGCGCCAGCCGCAATCAGCTGGACCGGTGGTGGAACGCGATCCAGGAGGGTCGTGCCGCATCCGACCTGCCGCCCGACCGTCTCCCGAGCACCGACACCATCCCACCGCCGCGTGTGTGGCCCGACCGCAACCCCGCCGCCGACGCGCGGTTGAAGGCCGCCCGTCCCGTGGTGGAGGAGCGCGCCGCCGAGCTCTCGATGCCTACCGAGAACCTTCTGACCCCAGAACTCCTGCGCCGTGTCGCGTGGTCGCCGCCTGCCGAGATCACGGCGGCGGGAGTAGGGGAATCCCTGCGAACCCTCGGCGCCCGCCCCTGGCAGATTGACCAGACTGCACAGATCATCGCCGATGCCTTTGTCGAATCCGTGCAAAGCGGTTCGACGGCCCCGGAGAGCACTTCGTAGGTTGCGCCCAACCGATTCCGTGCGGTTTCGGCGACCGACCTACGCTCGCAGACATCCCCGATCTTTGGAGGCTTAAGTGGCCGAGCTTTCGGACGTCTTCTTCGTCGACGGTATGCGTACCCCCTTCGGGCGCGCCGGCGAGAAGGGCATGTACTGGAACACCCGGGCTGATGATCTCGCCGTGAAGGCGACCATCGGGCTCATGGAACGCAACCCTTCGGTGCCGAAGGACCGCATCGACGACGTCGCCATCGCGGCGACATCCCAGACCGGCGACCAGGGGCTCACCCTCGGTCGCAGCGTCGCCCTACTCGCAGGGCTGCCGCAGACCGTCCCGGGTCTCGCGATCGACCGGATGTGCGCCGGCGCGATGACGAGCGTCACCACGATGGGCGCCTCCATCGGTGTCGGGATGTACGACCTCGCGCTCGCGGGCGGCGTCGAGCACATGGGACACCACCCCATCGGCGCCAACGCCGACCCGAACCCCCGCTTCGTCGCGGAGAAGATGGTCGACCCGGGCGCTCTGAACATGGGTGTCACGGCGGAGCGGATCTTCGACCGCTTCCCGCACCTCACCAAGGAGCGCTCCGACCGGTACGGCATGCTCAGCCAGCACAAGGTGCAGGCTGCCTACGACGCCGGGAAGATCCAGTCCGACCTGGTACCGGTGGCGATCAAGAGCGCCGACGGCGCGTGGGGGCTGGCCACCGAAGACGAGGGTCGCCGCCCGCAGACCACGATGGAAGACCTCGCGGGACTGAAGACCCCGTTCCGCGCACACGGACGGGTGACCGCCGGAACCTCCTCGCCGCTCACCGACGGCGCGACGATGTCGCTGCTGGCCGGCGGCGCTGCCGTCAAGGAACTCGGTCTGCGCCCGAGGATGCGGATGGTCTCGTTCGGATTCGCCGGCGTCCAGCCCGAGATCATGGGCATCGGCCCGATCCCATCGACGGAGAAGGCGCTGAAGCGCGCCGGGCTGAGAATCGATGACATCGGCCTGTTCGAGTTGAACGAGGCCTTTGCGATCCAGGTCATCTCCTTCCTCGACCACTTCGGAATCGCCGACGACGACTCCCGCGTGAACCCCTGGGGCGGTGCGATCGCCTTCGGACACCCGCTGGCCGCGTCCGGCGTGCGCCTGATGATCCAGCTCGCCGCCCAGTTCGCCGAGCGACCCGACGTCCGCTACGGCCTGACCGCGATGTGCGTCGGGCTCGGACAGGGCGGATCGGTCATCTGGGAGAACCCCCACTACGACGGCAAGAAGCGCAAGTAAGGGCATGGCAGCGATGACCAGCACATCTTCCGAGCAGTACGCCTCGATCGATTTCTCCCCCCTGTCCGCCCTCACCGACGACGAGGTGGTCACCCACTCCCCCGTCAGCGACATCCGTTTGCCTTCGGGCAAGGTGCTCGCTCTCATCACCCTCGACAACGGTCGGGACCACACACGCCCGAACACCCTCGGTCCGGCGACGCTCACCGAGCTCGGTGCGACGCTCGACTCGCTGAAGAAGAGAGCGGATGCCGGTGAGATCGCCGCGGTCGGGATCACCGGCAAGCAGTACATCCTCGCCGCCGGCGCCGACCTCAGCGACATCACCAAGGTGGATTCGCGCGACACCGCTCGTCTTGTCGCACAGCTCGGTCACCGTGTGCTCGGGCAGCTGTCCGAGCTCGGCGTCCCCTCCTTCGCCTTCGTCAACGGGCTCGCCCTCGGCGGCGGACTCGAGATCGCCCTGAACTCGACCTACCGCACGGTCGATGCCTCCGCGGCGGCGATCGCCCTCCCCGAGGTCTTCCTCGGCATCATCCCCGGTTGGGGCGGCGCGTACCTGCTGCCGAACCTCATCGGCATCGAGAACGCCCTCGAGGTCGTGATCTCCAATCCGCTCAAACAGAATCGGATGCTGAAGCCCCAGCAGGCATACGACTACGGCATCGTCGACGCGATCTTCCCGGCGGCGAACTTCCTCGAGGATTCGCTGCGCTGGGCCGATGCGGTTCTGGGCGGTCGCAAGGTCGAGCGAAAGAACGAGCCGGGCAAGATCGAGCGCCTGACCAAGTGGCCGATCGCGATCAAGATGGCCCGCGCCATGCTCGAATCGAAGATCGGCACCGTGCCTCGCTCGCCCTATGTCGCGCTCGACCTGCTCGAGAAGGCCAAGTCGGGTACCAAGGCCGAGGGCTTCGCCCGCGAGGACGAAGCTCTCGCCGACCTCGTCGTGGGCGACCAGTTCGCGGCGTCGATGTACGCGTTCGACCTTGTGCAGAAGCGCGCGAAGCGCCCCGTCGGCGCCCCCGACAAAGCCCTGGCGAAGAAGGTCACCAAGGTCGGGATCATCGGCGCGGGGCTGATGGCCAGCCAATTCGCGCTCCTGTTCGTGCGGAAGCTCCAGGTTCCCGTCCTCATCACAGACCTGGATCAGGCACGTGTCGACAAGGGCGTCGCCCACATCCACGACGAGATCGGCACGCTGGAGGCCAAGGGGCGTGTCGATGCCGACACCGCCAACCGCCTGCGCGCCCTCGTGACCGGAACCACCGACAAGAGTCTCTACGCCGACTGCGACTTCGTCATCGAGGCCGTCTTCGAAGAGGTCGGGGTCAAGCAGGCCGTCTTCGCCGAAATCGAGGCGGTCGTCGCGGAGGACGCCATCCTCGCCACGAACACGTCGTCCCTGTCGGTCGAGGAGATCGGCGCGAAGCTCGCGCACCCCGAGCGACTCGTCGGATTCCACTTCTTCAACCCGGTGGCGGTCATGCCGCTGATCGAGGTCGTCACGACCCCGAAGACATCGGATGCGGCGCTGTCCACCGCCTTCGTCGTCGCCAGGGGCCTCGGGAAGAACGCCGTGCTCACGGCGGATGCGCCCGGTTTCGTCGTCAACCGCCTCCTCGCCAAGGTCATGGGTGAGGCCGCACGCGCCGTGTACGAAGGAACACCCGTTGCCGAGGTCGAGAAGGCCTTCGCTCCGCTGGGGCTCCCCATGGGTCCGTTCCAGCTGATCGACCTCGTGGGGTGGAAGGTAGCGGCGCACGTGCAGGACACGATGGTGCGCGCATTCCCCGATCGCTTCTACGCCAACGAGAACTTCCACGCGCTGGCCGAACTTCCCGAGGTCGTGGAGAAGGACAAGGCGGGTCGGGTCACCGGCTTCACCAAGGCTGCCGAGAAGGTTCTGAAGGGCCACGTCGGCGACAGCCCCGCCTCGGCCGAGACCATCCTCGCCCGAGTGCAGGACGGTCTCGCTCAGGAGATCCGCCTCATGCTCGACGACAAGGTCGTGCCGGCCGTCGAGGACATCGACCTCTGCCTGATCCTCGGTGCAGGCTGGCCGTTCATCGACGGGGGTGCATCGCCGTACCTCGACCGCGAGGGAGCATCGCAGCGCGTGTTCGGCGACACCTTCCACCACCCGCCGATCCGCGGTGTCGCATCACGGAGCTGACCGCCCGGTGTCATGACGAAGGCCCCCCGCGGATGCTGGGGGCCTTCGTCATGAACAGGCGGCGGGCTTCTCAGCGCCCGGCGGTCGTCACTTCTCCGCGTCGCTGAGCCTTGCGGGCTCGGCGAGCCAGAGCGACCCGTCGTCACCGCTCGGACGCGCGACCGGGATGCGCGTGCCCAGCACCTGCGAGACGACGTCCTGCGCGATCTTCGCCGCAGTGAGGCCCGCGTCCTCCAAAATCTGCTCCCGGCTGGCGTGATCGATGAACTCATCGGGCAGGCCCAGCTCGTCCACTGCCGTGTCGATGCCCGACTCGCGCAGAACCTGCCGCACTCGCGTTCCGATGCCGCCGACGCGGATGCCGTCTTCGATGGTGATGACCAGGCGGTGGGACGCCGCAAGATCCACGATCGAGGGCTGCACGGGCACGACCCACCGGGGGTCGATGACGGTGGCACCGATCCCCTGGGCGCGCAGGCGATCCGCGACGTCCATCGCCAGGTGCGCCATGGGTCCGATGCCGATGATGAGAACGTCCTGCGCGTCCGAGCGAGAGAGGATGTCCACGCCGTCCGCCAGACGTTCGATCGCCGGCAGGTCGGGGCTGACGCTGCCCTTGGGGAAACGGATCACCGTCGGGCCGTCCTCCACGGCCACCGCCTCGCGGAACTCCTCGCGGAGTCGCTCGGCGTCGCGGGGCGCGGCGATGCGGATGTGCGGCACGATCTGCAGCATCGCCAGGTCCCACATCCCGTGGTGACTCGGGCCGTCGGGACCGGTGACACCCGCACGATCGAGGACGAAGGTGACGCCCGCGCGGTGCAGCGCGACATCCATCATCACCTGGTCGAGGGCACGGTTCATGAATGTCGCGTAGATCGCCACGACCGGATGCAGACCTCCGAAGGCGAGACCAGCGGCGGACGCCGCGGCGTGCTGCTCGGCGATGCCGACGTCGTAGACCCGGTCGGGGAAGCGCTGCGCGAACGGCAGCATGCCGGTGGGACGCAGCATGGCCGCGGTCATCCCGATGATCTCGGGACGCTCCTCGCCCACGGCGACGAGCTCGTCGGCGAAGACATCGGTCCAGGCCGTGCCGGAGCCGCCCCCCAGCGGTTCGCCGGTCACCGGGTCGATGCGTCCCACGGCATGGAACTGGTCGGCCACGTCGTTGCGTGCCGGCTCGTAGCCGCGACCCTTCTCGGTGATGGCGTGCACGATCACCGGAGCGCCGTGCGCCTTCGCCAGTTCCAGCGTCTCGATCATCGCCTCGAGGTCGTGGCCGTCGACGGGACCGAGATACTTTATGTCGAGATTGGAATACAGCGCCTCATTGTTGATGAAGCGCGCGAGGAATCCATGGGTTCCGCCGCGGACGCCGCGATAGAGGGCACGGGCGGCGGGCCCGAGGCGGCGGAACAGGTCGGCCGAGCCGCGCGCGAGCGTTTCGTACCCCTCCGTCGTGCGGACGCGGTTGAGGAATCGCGCCATCCCGCCGATCGTCGGTGCATAGGAGCGTCCGTTGTCATTGACGATGATGACCAGGTTCCGGTCGTTGTCGTCCGTGATGTTGTTCAGGGCCTCCCACGTCATCCCGCCCGTGAGCGAGCCGTCTCCGACGACGGCCACCACGTGACGATCCCGGCGACCGGTGCGGCTGAGCGCCCGCGAGACGCCGTCAGCCCAGCTCAGTGAGCTCGACGCGTGTGAAGACTCCACGACGTCGTGGACGCTCTCGGAGCGCTGCGGGTATCCGGCCAGGCCGCCGCGCGAGCGCAGAGCCGAGAAGTCCTGACGGCCGGTGAGGAGCTTGTGCACGTACGACTGGTGTCCGGTGTCGAAGATCACCGGATCCTGTGGGGAGTCGAAGACCCGGTGCAGCGCGATCGTGAGCTCCACCGCCCCCAGGTTGGGTCCGAGATGCCCGCCGGTGCGGGAGACGTTCTCGACGAGGAAAGCGCGGATCTCCGCCGCCAGTTCGTTGAGCTGTTGGATGCTGAGCCCGTCGAGGTCACGAGGGTTCGAGATCGTGTCGAGGATCGCCACAGGTCTCCTTTCGCCGGGGGACCCGTCGCCCCCGAGTCGAGGAGACGGATGCGCGTGGTGCGAGTCTAACGCCGCCCGGGTCGGGGGCGACGCGGAAGCGCCCGGCCGGTTTCGACGCCGGCCGGGCGCGTGGTCCTCCGTGTTCAGACCAGGGAACGCAGCACGTACTGCAGGATTCCGCCGTTGCGGTAGTAGTCGGCTTCGCCGGGGGTGTCGATGCGCACCACGGCGTCGAATTCCACCGGCGCCTTGCCGGCCGCGGAGGCGTCGGTGGGCTCGGCGACGACGTGCACGGTCTTCGGGGTTGCTCCGCTGTTGAGCTCCTCGATGCCCGTGATCGTGAACGTCTCGGTGCCGTCGAGGCCCAGCGAGGACGCCGACTCCCCCGCGGGGAACTGGAGCGGGATGACGCCCATGCCGATGAGGTTCGAGCGGTGGATCCGCTCGTAGCTCTCTGCGATGACCGCGCGGACGCCCAGCAGGCGCGTGCCCTTCGCGGCCCAGTCGCGCGACGAGCCCGAGCCGTACTCCTTGCCGGCGAGGATCACCAGTGGCACTCCGGCCTCCTGGTAGTGCTCCGAGGCGTCGTAGATGAAGGACTGCGGCCCGCCGTCCTGGGTGAAGTCGCGGGTGTAGCCGCCCTCGACTCCGTCCAGGAGCTGGTTGCGCAGCCGGATGTTCGCGAATGTGCCGCGGATCATGACCTCGTGGTTCCCGCGGCGCGAGCCGTAGGAGTTGAAGTCCTTCTTGTCGACGCCGTGCGACTGCAGGTACTCACCCGCGGGGCTGTCGGCCTTGATCGATCCCGCCGGCGAGATGTGGTCGGTGGTGACCGAGTCGCCGAGCTTGGCGAGCACGCGGGCCCCGGCGATGTCGCTGACCGGGTCGGGCTGCAGCGCCATGCCCTCGAAGTACGGGGGCTTGCGCACATAGGTCGAGGCGTCGTCCCACTCGAAGGTCGCGCCGGTCGGCGTCGGAAGCGAGCGCCACCGCTCGTCACCCTCGAAGACGGCGCCGTACTGCTTCTCGAACATCTCGGTCGAGATCGATGAATCGATCGTCTGCTGCACTTCGGCCGGGCTCGGCCAGATGTCCTTGAGGAAGACGTCGTTGCCCTGACTGTCGGTGCCCAGCGGGTCTGTCTCGAAATCGAAGTTCATCGATCCGGCCAGCGCATAGGCGATCACGAGCGGCGGGCTCGCGAGGTAGTTCATCTTCACGTCGGGGTTGATGCGCCCCTCGAAGTTGCGATTGCCCGAGAGCACGGCCGTCACCGCGAGATCGTTGTCGTTGACCGCGGCCGACACCTCCTCGATGAGAGGTCCGGAGTTGCCGATGCACGTGGTGCATCCGTAGCCGACCGTGTAGAAGCCCAGCGCCTCGAGGTCGTCGGTCAGCCCGGCCTTCTCGTAGTAGTCGGTGACGACCTTCGAGCCCGGGGCCAGGGTCGTCTTCACCCACGGCTTGGCCTTGAGGCCCTTCTGCGCGGCGTTGCGCGCCAGCAGGCCGGCGGCGAGCATCACCGACGGGTTGGAGGTGTTCGTGCACGAGGTGATGGCCGCGATCGTGACCGCACCGTGATCGAGGGTGTAGGAGGTGCCGTCGGCGGTTGTGACCGACGTCGGCTTGGACACCGCCGCCGGGGCGTGACTGCGGTGGTCCGCGGTCACGACGCGGTCGGAGAGATTCTCGTCGTCGGGGGTGAAGCCCACCGGGTCGGATGCCGGGAAGGTACCCTCGACGGCTTCGTCGACCCGCGTCTCGGGTCCGGTCTCGGCGTAGTCGAGCAGGTCCTTCTCGAACTGGGTCTTCGCCGCGGTCAGCTCGATGCGATCCTGCGGGCGCTTGGGTCCGGCGATCGAGGGGACGACCGTGCCGAGATCCAGCTCGAGGTACTCGCTGAAGACGGGTTCACGCGATGGGTCGTGCCAGAGCGTCTGGGCCTTGGAGTACTCCTCCACCAGCGCGAGCTGCTCGTCGGAGCGCCCGGTGAGGCGCAGGTAGTCGACCGTCACCTCGTCGATCGGGAAGATGGCGGCGGTGGAGCCGAACTCGGGGCTCATGTTGCCGATCGTGGCGCGGTTCGCCAGCGGCACGGAGGCGACGCCGTCGCCGTAGAACTCGACGAACTTCCCCACCACACCGTGCTTGCGGAGCATGTCGGTGATGGTCAGGACGACGTCGGTCGCGGTGACGCCGGCGGGGATGGTGCCGGTGAGTTTGAATCCGACCACCTTCGGGATGAGCATCGAGACGGGCTGGCCGAGCATGGCCGCCTCTGCCTCGATGCCGCCCACGCCCCAGCCGAGGACACCCAGACCGTTGACCATGGTGGTGTGCGAGTCGGTTCCGACGCAGGTGTCGGGGTAGGCGCGCAGGCTGCCCCCGACGGTGCGGGTGTAAGTCACCTTCGCGAGGTGCTCGATGTTGACCTGGTGCACGATGCCGGTCCCGGGCGGCACGACCTTGAAGTCGTCGAACGCCGTCTGACCCCAGCGGAGGAACTGGTAGCGCTCGCCGTTGCGCTCGTACTCGATCTCGACGTTGCGCTCGAATGCGTCGGGGCGGCCGAAGAGGTCGGCGATGACGGAGTGGTCGATCACGAGGCTCTGCGGGGGCGAGCGGGTTGATACGGGTGGGGTCGCCGCCGAGGTCCGCCACGGCCTCGCGCATCGTGGCGAGATCGACGATGCAGGGGACGCCGGTGAAGTCCTGCATGACCACGCGGGCGGGGGTGAACTGGATCTCGGTGTCGGGTTCGGCGGTGGGATCCCACGAACCCAGGGCTTCGATCTGCTGCTTCGTGACGTTCGCGCCGTCTTCGGTGCGCAGCAGATTCTCCAGCAGCACCTTGAGGCTGAACGGCAGCTTCTCGTATCCCGGGACCGCGTCGATGCGGAAGATCTCGTAGTCGGTGCTGCCGACCGTCAGGGTGCTCTTGGCACCGAAGCTGTCAACTGTGGACACGTCTGTCTCCTTCGTCGGCCGCGAGGACGCGAGCAGTCCCCGCATCCCCATCTTCGCTGGCCGTCGGTGTGGCGGCTAGCAAGGCGAGCCTTAGCCCGCAACGCACAATTTATCTCGACGTCAAGATAAATGTATCACCTGGGAGCAGGAGGATAGAGGGCTCGCACCACCAGCCACGTGACGGCGAGCAGCGGAGCGAAGAGGGGGATGCCCATCACGAGCTTGAGCGTTCCCAGCAGCGCCACGGCACTGTCGCGCTGACTCTCGTCCAGAGAGGTGAGGTAGATCGGGAACTGAACGGCCAGTCGCGCGGCGAACAGGGCAGCCCATGCGATGGTCAGCCAGAAGAACGCCCGCCGCTTGCGGCGGTCCATCCGCCACCGGGTTCCCTCACCGACGAGGAACCCCACGGCGAGGCCGATGATCGGCCATCCGATGAGTGCGGAGACCAGCAGCGCCGAGCCGTAGACGGCGTTGGTGATGAAGCCGGGGATGAAGTTGTCCGAGGGGTTCCCGGTGATCAGCGCCAGTCCCGCCGCCACGCCCGCTGCGACGAGTCCGCCGATCGCCGCCGAGGGAGGCGACTTCTGCACGAGCCGCACGATCGTGAACACCGCCGCGATCCCGACCGAGACGGCGAGGGCGGGGATGAGCTTCTCCCTGGTATCACCAGGCACGAGGGTGTACGTGAGGATGAAGGTCAGGCTCGGCAGGACCGATTCGAGCACTCCGCGCCAGCCGCCCATCGCCGACCAGACGACGCGACCGGTGCTCCCCTGCTGGGCCGGATCGAGGCCCGCGCGCTTGGCCGCCCCACCGAGGGCGGCACCGAGAAGGTCGGAGGCGCGCTGATCCCCGGCTCCGGGGGCGGGATCCGGGTCGGGGGCGGGAACGCCGGTCGGGGCGTCGTTCACGCCGTGCCCGGCGTGGCGGGCATGCGGAGGGGGATGAGATCGCGCGGTGGCATCGGCGACGTGCCGCGAACCACCACGATGGAGCGGAAGAGATCTTCGACCTTCGCCGCAGCGTCGACGTCGGCCGCCGCCGCCCCGCCGATCACCCCGCGCAGGAACCAGCGCGGCCCGTCGACGCCGACGAAGCGGGCGATGCGCTTGCCCGCTCCCCCGTCCGGTCCCGCGACCACGGGGACCTCGGCGAGCAGCTCGGGCCCGAGCGGACCCTCACGCTCCTCGACGCGGCCGCCCTGCTGCCGGATCTGCTGCCGGATCTGCTCACGCGTCTCCTCCCACAGCCCCGCCGAGCGGGGCGCGGCGAACGGCTGGATCTGCAGCGTCGAGTCGGCGTAATCCAGACCCACGGCGACGATGCGCTTGGTCTGCTCCTCCACTTCCAGGCGCAGGTTCAGGCCCTCCCGCGGGAGGACCTTGATACCGCCGAGATCGATGTAGGGGCGGACCGGATTGGCCTCCGCCTCATCGAACGGACCCTCGGTCGCCCGATCGACGGGTGCGCTCTTGGGCGAATTCTGCGGTGTGGCGTCGGTCATGCCGTCGCTCCGTCCTTCTGATATCCGGTCGAACCGAACCCCCCGGCGCCGCGGACGCTGTCGGGGAGCTCGTCGACCGGCACGAATGCCGCCCGGGTGACGGGCATCACGATGAGCTGGGCGATCCGGTCGCCCGGCGCGATCTCGAACGCGGTGTCGCGGTCGGTGTTCAAGAGGGCGACCCTGATCTCGCCGCGGTAGCCCGCGTCGACGGTGCCCGGCGAGTTGACGATGGTGATGCCGTGCTTGGCGGCCAGTCCGCTGCGGGGCACGACGAAGGCGGCGAAGCCCTCCGGGAGGGCGATCCGCACGCCGGTGCCGACCAAGGCGCGCTGCCCGGGTTCGAGCCGCACGGCCTCGGAGGACACCAGATCGGCGCCGGCATCACCGGGGTGGGAGTAGGCCGGAACGTCGGGGGCGATAATGAGGACGTCCACGGTTTCAGTCACGCAACGAGGGTAATGCACATGTCCGAGCCACGCCGCAGCGGCGAGCAGGCGGTGCTCTACCGCGAAAGACTGGGTCCGAGCCTGTGGCTGCTGGTGGCTGCCGCCCTGTGCGGACCGATGGCTGCGCTGGTGTTCACCCCCGTCGATTCCACGGTCGCCCTCGTCGTCGGCGCGGCGGTCGCGGCGCTCATCGTCGTCGCACTGGTCGCCGCCTCACCGGTGGTGGAGGTCCGCGGGGAGGTGCTGCGGGCCGGGCGTGCCCGCATCGAGGTGGGTCACCTGGGCGCTGCCCAGGGGTTCACCGGCGAAGAGGCCCGTCGCAAACGCGGGGTGGAGCTGCACCCCCGGGCGTGGCATCTCATCCGTGGGGGGATCGACCCGGTTGTGGTCATCCCGCTCGAAGACCCGGATGACCCGGTGCCCGCCTGGGTGGTCTCCACCCGCACCCCCGACCGCCTGATCGCCGCGATCGAGCGGGCACGGCGCGGGGACGCGGAGCCGATTACGCCGCGCACTCCCGGCAGATCGGCCCGTCGCCGCCCTCGTGGTCCAGCTGCGAGCGGTGCTTGACGAGGAAGCAGTTCATGCAGGTGAACTCGTCCTCCTGGGGAGGGAGCACGACCACGTCGAGCTCGAGGTCGGACAGGTCGGCGCCGGGCAGCTCGAAGCCCGAGGGGTTGTCGGCGTCCTCGACGTCCACCGAACCGGACATCTTGTCGGGGACACGCTCCTTGAGCGCCTCGATCGACTCGCTGTCGTCTTCGGTCTTGCGGGGGGCGTCGTAGTCGGTTGCCATGTGGGGGGATCTCTACTTCCGGTGATTCTCGGGTGCACCTGGCCTGAACAGGCGGCCATAGTTTGCATGACCGGTGGGCATTTCGCAAATGCCGCACCCGGCGCCGCAGCGACCGGTTCGGACGCCCACGAGCGCGCCTGCGGGTGATCGGATGCCGCCCCAGGCGCGAGGGGGCGACGATCACCCACCGGAACATGCGCCACGCGCACGATATTCCCGGCGCCGAGGCGTCCCTGTGACACCATGGCCGCACTGCTGAGTCGGAGAGGCGTTCGCATGGAACAGCTCAAGGTGATCGGAACCGAGGACGACAGACTCGTCCTCGCGACCGAATCGGGCGACCGGTTCTCGCTGCCCGTCGATGAGGTGCTGCGCAACGAGCTGCGCCGCACGCGGCGTGATCGCGACCACGACGGCCAGGCCGTCCGCCCCAGTCCCCGGGAGATCCAGTCGCACATCCGTGCCGGGCTGTCGACCACCGAGGTGGCGACGCTGCTGGGATGCCGCGTGGAAGACGTCGCCCGCTTCGAAGGGCCGGTGCTCGCCGAGCGCGAGCACGTCGTCGGTCAGGCTCTCGCCGTGCCGGTCCTGCTGGGCGGTCAGCTCGAGCACGACGCGCACCCCACATTCGGAGCAGCGGTGCGCGGCAAGCTGCACGAAGCGGGCGCGGTCGGCGAACGCTGGACGAGCTGGAAGGAGCCCTCGGGCTGGATCGTCAAGGTCGAGTTCACCGCCAACAGCGTCGACCATGACGCGCGGTGGAGCTTCGACCCCCGCCGCAGCACGCTGTCGCCCCTGAATGCCGACGCGATCCAGCTGTCACGTCAGGGCTCGCTCCCCGAAGGACTGATCCCGCGTCTGCGCGCCCTGGACACCGCTCCCACGAAGGACGACTCGCGCTTCGACAGCGGCGCCTTCGGGCCCCGTCGTCCGCCGGAGGCCGACCTCGAGCACCCCGAGATCCCCGCGCCGGTCGCATCAGCGGTCCAGGAGGCGGCGATCAAGCGCGCAACCGAACCGGCGGTCACCTCCGCAGAGACGGCCGACCTGCTCGAAGCCCTGCGCCGCCGTCGCGGCCAGCGTGAGCCCCTCCCCGGCGCGGAAGAGGCGCGCGAGCGCACGGCAGCACCGCAGCCCGTCGCCCTCTTCGACGCCCTCGAGCCCGGATACGGCGATGCCTCCGAGCCGTCCGACGAAGACCTCTCGTCCGACAGGAACCCGTCGGCCTCGCAGGTCGCCGAGGCTGCGGGACGTCGGAAGGGCCGTACGTCCATGCCCTCCTGGGACGAGATCGTCTTCGGCGCGCGCGGCGACGACTGAGCCGCCGCTCAGGCGAACGCGCCGAGGCGGATGAGCGGAACGATCCGCTCCGCATCGGTCAGCGAGCCGTGCTGCCCTATCATCTGCTGTCCGGTGCGTTCGGCGTCGCGGTCGTCGTAGTACGCGGCGGCCCCGCGCGCAGCGACGAGGACGTCGCCGATCCGCGGTCGCACCGCGGGATCGACCTCGCCGAAGAGGCCGCCTGCGATGGCCTCGTCCCTCGTGAAGACCCACGCATGCGAGGACTCCGTCCGCCACGCGTCGGCGACGGCATGGGACGCCCCTGGATCGGCATACAGGTGAAGCATCCGAGGCTCACCGCCGATCTGCGCCACGCCCTCGATCAGGGGGCTTCCCTCCACCAGCAGCCGATGCCGGTGCCGGGGGACGTCGACCATCCCGTGGTCGGCGGTCACGATCGCCCCCACATCGCCCGGCAGCGCTCCGCCGAGCCGCGCGATGGCGGCGTCGACGCCCTCCAGGCCCACCGTCCATTCGTCGGACTCCCATCCGCGACGATGCCCGATTCCGTCCAGTTCCGGTGTGTAGAGATAGATGAGGGCGCCGCGATGACGGGTCGCGAGGTCGACGGCGAGGTCGACCCGGTCGGAGAAGTCCTCCGCCGGCACCGCCGCTGCACCGCGCAGCGTGGCCTCGGTGAATCCCGTGCCGGTGTACTCGGGCTTGGAGACGAAGAACGTCGGCCGACCGGATTCGGCCTCCCGGCCGAAGAGCGGTGCAGCGCGCTGCCAGCTGACCGGCAATCCGTGGGTATCCCACCCGCGGAGTTGATTGAGCACCTCGCCGGTGTCGGGGACGAAGGCCCGATAGCCGACGATGCCGTGCGTACCCGGCTCCGTCCCCGTCAGCAGACTCGTCAGCGCAGCGGCGGTGGTGGAGGGGAACACGGTGCGCGCGACATCCTTCTTCGACATCGCCGCCGTCAGGTACCGCGCGTGACCGCTGCGTGCTCGCAGATTGTGCGCACCGAGGCCGTCGACCACGCAGACGATCGCGCTCCGCGCGGGAGCGAACCAGTCGGATCCACCCGCGAGCGATGCGATCAACTCCGGCACGACCGCGGTGAGGCGCCGGGCACCGGGCGGGTCCGACGGTAGGCTGACGGTCACCCGGGCCAGTCTGGCACACCCCGCCGGCGGCTCCCCCGCTCCGTTTTGGAACCCCATCGCCATGCCCGCATCACCTGCTGACACCACGCCCGCCGAGCGCATCGAGGACGTCGACGTCTCCGTCGAGATGCAGGGGTCGTTCCTGGAGTACGCCTACTCGGTCATCTACTCCCGGGCCCTGCCCGACGCCCGCGACGGATTGAAGCCCGTGCAGCGACGCATCCTCTTCCAGATGGCCGACATGGGGCTGCGGCCCGATCGCGGGCACGTCAAGAGCGCTCGCGTCGTCGGCGAGGTGATGGGAAAGCTGCACCCGCACGGTGATGCTCCCATCTACGACGCCCTCGTGCGCCTGGCTCAGCCGTTCTCCCTGCGGGTGCCCCTGGTCGACGGACACGGCAACTTCGGCTCGCTCGACGACGGTCCCGCGGCCCCGCGTTACACCGAGGCGCGGCTCGCTCCCCCGGCGCTGGCGATGACCGCCGACCTCGATGAAGACGTCGTGGACTTCATCCCCAACTACGACGGCCAGTTCCAGCAGCCGGAGGTGCTCCCGGCAGCGTTCCCCAACCTGCTCGTCAACGGCGCCTCAGGCATCGCGGTGGGAATGGCGACCAACATGGCCCCGCACAACCTCATCGAGGTCGTCGCCGCGGCCGTGCATCTGCTGGAGAATCCCGAAGCGAGCCTCGAAGAGCTGATGGAGTTCGTCCCCGGCCCCGACCTGCCTTCGGGGGGGATCATCGTCGGACTCGACGGGATCCGCGACGCCTACGCCGCGGGGCGCGGGTCCTTCCGCACCCGGGCGAAAGTGTCGATCGAGAGTCTGGGCCCGCGCCGGACGGGACTCGTCGTCACAGAGTTGCCGTACCTCGTGGGTCCGGAGCGCGTGATCGAGAAGATCAAGGACGCCGTCACGAGCAAGAAGCTCACCGGCATCGCCGACGTCACCGATCTCAGTGACCGGACGAAGGGTCTTCGTCTGGTCATCGGCGTGAAGACGGGGTTCGACCCGAACGCCGTGCTCGAGCAGCTGTACCGTCTCACGCCGCTGGAGGACTCCTTCGGCATCAACAACGTCGCCCTCGTCGACGGCCAGCCCAAGACTCTCGGGTTGAGGGAGATGCTCCGGGTCTACCTCGACCACCGCATCCGCGTGATCACCCGGCGCAGCGAGTACCGCCTCGCGCGCCGCCGCGAGCGGCTCCACCTCGTCGAAGGTCTCCTCATCGCGATCCTCGACATCGACGAGGTCATCCAGGTCATCCGCACTTCCGACGACGGCGAGCAGGCCCGGAGCCGCCTCATGGACGTGTTCGACCTCACCCAGGTGCAGGCCGAATACATCCTGGAGCTGCGTCTGCGGCGCTTGACGAAGTTCTCCCGCATCGAACTGGAGGCCGAACGCGACGCGTTGAAGGCCGAGATCGACGCCCTCGTGGAGCTGTTGGGCGATCCCGCCCTGCTTCGGGCCCGGGTGGCCGCAGAGCTCGAAGCCACCGCCGAAGCGCTCGGCACCCCGCGGCGGACACTCCTGCTCAACGGCGGTCCGGTCGCCACGCGGTCGTCGAAGTCGGCAGGGCCCGTCGACCTACAGATCGCCGACGTGCCCTGCCGGGTGTTCCTCTCATCGACGGGGCGCATGGTGCGCGCCGAGCGGGCGCCGGATGCGCCGGGCGGCGGCGTCGTCACGCCGTCGCGGCGATCGAAGCACGACGCTGTGCGTTCCGCTGTCGACACCACGACCCGCGCAGACGTGGGCGCGGTCACCACCGCAGGTCGCCTCGTCCGGTTCTCGCCCGTGGATCTGCCCTCCGTTCCCGGGAACTCGGTCCAGCTGTCGGCCGGCACCCGCGCCGACCAGTACCTCGGCCTCAGCGGCGACGAGCACGTGATCGCCCTGGTGCCTCTGGCGTCCGACCCGCCGATCGCGCTCGGAACCGCGCAGGGCGTGGTCAAGCGCGTCGCGGCATCCGAGCTCGCGGGTAAACACGACGTCGCGATCATCTCGCTGAAGGACGGCGACCGCGTCGTGGGGGCCGCCCTCGCGCCCGACGGTGCGGAGCTGGTGTTCGTCGCCGCGGATGCGCAGCTGCTGCGGTTCGATGCCTCCTCCGTCCGGCCCCAGGGCCGCGCCGCCGGGGGGATGGCCGGAATGAGGCTCTCCCCGGGTGTGGAGGCGATCGGATTCTTCGTCGTCGGCGGCTCGGCATTCGACGCCGTCGTGGTCACCGTCGCGGGTGCCTCCGCGGCTCTCGCGGGCACCGACGCCGGATCCGCCAAGGTCTCGGCGTTCACCGAGTACCCCGCGAAGGGGCGCGGCACCGGCGGGGTGCGTGCGCACCGCTTCCTCCGGGGGGAGGACACGCTGAGCCTGGCATGGGTCGGTTCCGAGCCGCGGGCGGTCGGCACCGACGGCGCGGTCCGTCAGCTGCCGGCGGCGGGGGCACGACGCGATGCGTCGGGAACCCCGCTCGATGCGGTCGTCGGAGCCCTCGGCACCGTGGTGCGCTGAGCGACGCCGGTCAGGCGTCGATGCGCTCCCGCGACAGCCGGTCGCTGGAATCGACGATGAACTCGCGCCGGGGGGCGACGTCGGTGCCCATCAGCAGTTCGAAGACGCTCGAAGCCGCCTCGGCGTCCTGCACACGCACCCTCCGGAGCATCCGCCCGCCCCGATCCATCGTCGTCGTCGCGAGCTGGTCGGCGTCCATCTCGCCGAGCCCCTTGTACCGCTGCACCGGCTCCTGCCAGCGCTTGCCCGCCTTCGTGAGCTTGGTGAGCAGAGTGTGCAGCTCCTGTTCGCTGAAGGTGTAGATCGTCTCGTTGGGTTTCGTTCCGGGGTGCATCACGATCACCCGGTGAAGGGGCGGGACGGCGGCGAACACCCGTCCGGCCTCCACGAGCGGGCGCATGTAGCGGAAGAACAGGGTGAGCAAAAGCGTACGGATGTGCGCACCGTCCACGTCGGCATCGCTCATCAGGATGACTTTGCCGTACCGCGCGGCCTCGAGGTCGAAGGACCGCCCCGAACCCGCGCCGATCACCTGGATGATCGACGCGCACTCGGCGTTGGACAGCATGTCGCTGATCGAGGCCTTCTGCACGTTGAGGATCTTGCCGCGGATCGGCAGCAGCGCCTGGTATTCGCTGTTGCGCGCGAGCTTGGCCGTGCCGAGCGCCGAGTCGCCCTCGACGATGAAGAGCTCGGATTCGGCGACATCGTTCGTGCGGCAGTCGGCCAGCTTCGCCGGCAGCGACGACGACTCGAGCGCGTTCTTGCGACGCTGCGTCTCTTTGTGCGTGCGCGCCGAGATGCGCGCCTTCATCTCCGAGACGACCTTGTCCAGCACCAGCGATGTCTGAGCCTTGTCGTCGCGTTTGGTGGAGGAGAAGCGTGCGGTGAGCTCCTTCGAAACGACCTGAGCCACGATCTGGCGGACCGCCGGGGTGCCCAGCACCTCCTTGGTCTGGCCCTCGAACTGGGGCTCGGGCAGCCTGACCGTCATCACCGTGGTGAGGCCGGCGAGGATGTCGTCCTTCTCGATCTTGTCGTTGCCGACCTTCAGCCGACGGGCGTTCTGCTCCACCTGTGCGCGCAGCACCTTCATCAGCCCCTGCTCGAATCCCTGCTGATGGGTGCCGCCTTTGGGCGTGGCGATGATGTTGACGAAGGAGCGGGCGACGGTGTCGTAGCCGATCCCCCACCGCAGCGCGATGTCGACTTCGCAGGTGCGCTCGACCTCGGTGGGGATCATCGCGCCGGTGGGCTGCAGCACGGGGACGGTCTCGGTGAACACCCCGGTGCCCGTCAGCCGCCAGACGTCGGTGACACCGGCGTCGGGGGCGAGGAACTCTACGAACTCCGAGATGCCGCCGTCGAACCGGTAGGCCGTCTCGACGGGATCGCCGGCGCGTTCGTCACGCACGACGATCTGCAGACCGGGGACGAGGAAGGCCGTCTGCCGGACACGCTGTTCCAGCTCCTCGACGGAGAACGCGGCATCCCGGGTGAAGATCTGCCGGTCGGCCCAGTAGCGGATGCGCGTTCCCGTCGCGCCACGCGGCGCCTTCCCGACCACGCGCAGCTCGCTGCTCTCTTCGAAGGGGGTGAAGGGAGAGTCCGGACCCGGGCCCGCGAACACTCCCGGCTCACCGCGGTGGAACGACATCGCATAGGTCTTGCCGCCGCGGTCGACTTCGACGTCGAGGCGTTCTGACAGCGCGTTGACCACGGACGCACCCACGCCGTGGAGACCTCCGGAGGCCGCGTACGACCCCCCGCCGAACTTGCCGCCCGCATGGAGCTTGGTGAAGACGACCTCGACGCCGGTGAGCCCTGTGCGGGGCTCGACATCCACCGGGATGCCGCGGGCACGGTCGCGGACCTCGACGCTGCCGTCACTGTGGAGCACGACGTCGATGTGATCTCCATGACCGCCGAGCGCTTCGTCGACGGCATTGTCGATGATCTCCCAGAGGCAGTGCATCAGCCCCCGGGCATCGGTCGAGCCTATGTACATGCCCGGACGTTTGCGGACGGCCTCGAGTCCTTCGAGCACCTGGAGGTGGTGGGCGGAATACTCAGCGGCGGTCACAATCTCCAAGGCTAACCGGGGGTCCCGACCCCGCCTTGCACAGACACGACCGACGGGCGCCGCCGTACGCGCTCAGCGAACGGTCATCGGATCGCGGCATGACCGTAACAATGCCGTGGTTGTATGTGGAGACCACGCCGAGAGTCACATTCCCGAGGAGGCACCGCGATGACACTTTCGACACCTTCTGAGACGGCCGTCCTCGAATACCGCCTGACCGCGGTGGACCGCTGCGATTCCTGCGGAGCTCAGGCCTACATCGCAGCCGAGGTCAACGGCAGCGAGCTGCTGTTCTGCGCTCACCACGGCCGCAAGTACGAAGAGAAGCTGCGTGCCGTCGCCACGTCGTGGCACGACGAGACCGCGCGCCTCAGCAGCGAAGACTGACCATCATCGCAGGCCCCGGTAGCGCCGGGGCACCAGCGGCGAGACACGGACCGCGACCTCTTCGCCGATCGATCCGATCATTTCGGCGAGCGAGGTCGCGGTTTCTTCGTCGCGGGCGGCATCGCCGTAGACGATGACGCGATCGCCTACCCCGGCTCCGGGCCACGCCGCGACGTCCGACGTCGCCCCGGCGACGGCGAGGAGTCTGCGCGCTCCTCCGGGCGTTGCGATCCGAGCGTGCGACGCCAGTGAGCTGAACAGCCCGTCGCGCGCACCTACACCGATGCGCACCACGTCGCCTGCCACCTCGAGGACGGGTGCCTCCCAGCGGGCGATGGGCCGCACCCCCAGCTCGGCTTCGCCGGGCCCGCCGGCGGGACGGATGCCGAAGCAGAACGCCCCGACCCGGGCGATGTCGTAGCGGAACTCCGGTCGGGCGAATGCCGCGGCGCTTGCAGCGAGGTGGCGCCAGCGCGGCCGAAGCCCTGCCGTCTCCGCCGTCCGCACGGCCTGTCCGAACCGGGCGCGGGCGATGTCGTCGTCCTCATCGGATGCTTCGGCGATGTGGCTCCAGATCCCCTCGACGACGAGGCTCCCCGCCCGTTCGGCCGCCGCGGCGAGCTCGACGAACTCGGGCCACTCCTCGGGCCGGACGCCGTTGCGGCGCAGCCCCGTGTCGATCTTCAGATGCACCCGCGCGGCGCGCGGTCCCCCACGCCGCGCGGCGACGTCATCGAGGAGTCGGCGATCACCCACCCCGATGTCGAGATCCAGTTCGATGGCCGCGGAGACCTGTTCGGGCGTATCGGCGATCCACACGAAGATGCGCGCGCCCTCTCCCGCGACCTCTCGCACCCGCGCGCCCGTGGCCACATCGAAGCCCCCGAACCAGCGGACGCCCTCGCGCCGCGCACGCGCGACAACGGCCTCCACGCCGTGCCCGTACGCGTCGTTCTTGACCACCAGCATGAGCTCGGCGGGCGCGATGGCCGCTCGGACGCGGGCGAGGTTCCGCGCGAGGAGGTCGAGGTCGACCTCGAGCACCGACCCGCTCACGACGTCTCCCGACGAGCCGCGACACCGACGATCGCGACGATCTCGTCGGCGCTCAGTCCCGTCGCGGCCGTCCACGACCCCAGCGCCGGCTCTCCCTGATCGGGATCGCCGAAGAACACCGCCGGAGCTCCCGGCGAGACGGTTCCCCGCGGCCCGAGATCGACCACGCAGACATCCATCGCCACCCGGCCGACGACGGGCGCGTCGCGCCCCTCGACGCGGACGGCCACCCGGTTGCCCAGTCGGCGCACGATGCCCTGCCCGTAACCGCCGCGCACCAGGGCGATCGTCGTGTCGGAGGGGGCCCGGAAGGTGTATCCGTAGGACACGCCCTCCCCACGGCGCAGCAGCTTCGTCATGATCACCCGGCCCGTGAGCGTCATGACAGGCCGTCCGGACGACCCCGGAAGGCCGAACAGCCGGGCGCCCCCGAGCGCCCCGGCTCTCCCGCTGTCCGCCCACGCCATGCCCGCCGAAGACACCGCACGCTCGACGATGCCGGCTCCGTGACCCCAGGCGTCGGCACTCAGGACGTCGCGATCGACGACGGCGAAACCCGCTTCACGGGCGTCACGGAGATTCTGCGCGAGAGCGGCGAGCCGGATGAGGGCGACGGGTCGAGGATCCAGCGGCGCCGCGACGGGAGCGGCGGCACCCCGGGAGGACTCGGCAGACGGACGCAGAGGATCCACCGACATCACCCCTCTAGACTATCCGGGTCCGTCGTCCCCGACTCGGAAGTCCCCATGCCATCGACCGGTCTCGGCCTCTCGTCCCGCCTTCGCTACCTCGCCTACCGTGCGCGCAGGGTCAACGTGGGCTCGGTGTGGGAGCGTGCGAAGGAGACCGCCGCACAGCACGGCAAGTGGACGCCCGCGGTCGTCGTGGACATGCTCTACTCCGCAGGGTTCCGCCAGGTGGGCTTCCAGGACTACATCGACTACGACTTCGCGATCCTGACCCGTCGTGAGCGGGCGACGTTCATGACGCACCCATTCTCCAATCAGCTGTCGCAGCGCTTCGACCATCCCGACCATCGCCACCTGTTCCAGGACAAGATCGAGTTCGATCGCGCCTTCTCCGAGCACCTGCACCGTGAGTGGATGGTCGTGGAGTCCGACAACGCCGACGAGGTCCAGGCCTTCACCGAGCGTCACGGCACCATCGTGACCAAGGAGCCGATCGGGCAGGCCGGGACCGGCGTGCACCGCTACCACGCCGCAGACATCGACGATTGGACGACGTTCCACCGCGGTCTTCGCGACCGGGGCGAGCTCCTCATCGAGGAGGTCATCGTGCAGCATCCCGACCTCGCCGCGGTCTGCCCGGGGACGGTCAACACCACGCGTGTGACGGCGTTCTTCGACGGAGAGCGCACCCACATCCTGGCCGTGGCGCAGAAGTTCGGCCGCGGCGCCGTCAGCGACCAGATGTCGTTCGGCGGCTTCTACACGATGCTCGACGACGACGGTCGCGCCGTCGGTCCCGGCTACGACTCCCACGGTCACGTGCACATCACCCATCCCGAATCCGGATTCCGGATCGCGGATTTCTCGCTGCCGATGATGGCCGAGGTGGTCGCGTTCGTCGACCGTGTCGCTCGCGTCGTCCCTCAGGTGCAGTACGTGGGATGGGACATCGTGGTGACCCCCACCGGTCCGGTGCTGGTCGAGGGCAACTGGGGAGCCGGCGTCTACGAGAACAAGCCGAGCGTCACCGGCATCCGCACCGGCCACAAGGCGCGCTATCTGGCCGCGACCGGCCTGGCCTGAGCACCACCGCGAGCCCCGTACCCGACGGCCTGTCGGCGTTCCCCTGAGCCCCTCTCGGGTCTACAGTGAGAGCGCAGTCTCTCAGGTAACGCTCAGAAAGGGTTCGGTCATGTCCACCGGCAGCGCGGAGAAGTCCCTCACCAACACCGTCCGGGTCGCCCTGGGCGTGGTCGGCGCGATCGCGCTGATCTTCGGTCTGCTCATCCTCATCTGGCCGCAGAAGGCGTTCGGCGTCGTCACCTTCCTGCTCGCCATCTACGCCATCATCGCCGGACTGGTCTACATCGGCCTCGGTGCGTTCTCGCGTGAGCGTGGCGGCTGGTCGCGGATCGGCTACATCGTGCTCGGCGTGCTGTTCGTCATCGCCGGCGTCGTGGCTTTCCTCAACTTCGGTGCGGCCACCGACTGGCTGCTTCTTCTGGTCGGCCTCATGATCGGCATCACCTGGGTGGTCGAGGGGATCGTGTCGCTGTCCACCCTGTCGGACACGTCGTCGAAGGGATGGACCATCTTCTTCGCGATCATCAGCATCGTCGCCGGTGTCGTGGTGATGTTCGCGCCCATCTGGGGCGCCCTCATCGTCTGGCTGTTCTTCGGCATCTCCCTGGTGATCCTCGGGATCATCCAGATCGTCCGCGCCCTCCGCTTCGGCCGCGCCTGAGCCGGACGCGTCGGAGGTCCGGCCCGTTCAGTCGATCGGCAGGTGGCGCGCCCACCACTGCGTCACCGCGACGAAGCGTTCGACGCGATGCCGGGGCTGGCCGCTCCGAGTGAGTTCGTGGTTCTCGCCGGGGAAGATCAGCATCTCACTCGGGACCCCCGCCCGGGTGAGCGCCGAGTAGTAGCGCGTCGCCTGCTCCAGCGGGCATCGGTGGTCGGCCTCGGCGTGCATCACGAGGGTGGGCGTGCGCACCTGCCCGACGACCGCCATCGGACTCTGCGCGGCGATGCGCTCGGGGTCGACCCCGACGTATTCGTCGCCGAAGAACGAGCCGATGTCGCTCGTCCCCTGGAATGACGTCGGCTCGAGGAACCCGCGCTCGACGATCGCTCCGCGGAATCTGTGGTCGTGCGCGATGATCCACGCGGTGAGGTAACCGCCGTACGAGCCACCCATGATGCCCAGCCGACGCGGATCGAGGGTGGTGTCGGACTCCAGCGCGCCGTCGAGGAAGTCGATGACGTCGTGATGGTCGAGCGTGCCCATCGCCTGCCGGATGGCGCGCCCGTGCGCGCGGCCGTACCCGGCCGATCCCCGCGGGTTGCAGTAGACCACCGCGTAGCCCGCGTCGACGAGGACCTGGGTCTCGTCGAAGAGATGGATGCCGTAGCTGGCGTACGGCCCGCCGTGGATCTGCAGGATGACGGGGAACGGCCCGTCCCCGGCGGGCCGGGCGACCCAGCCGTGCACCGGGTAGCCGTCCCGTCCGCGGACGGTGAGCTCGCGCGGTTCCACTATTCCCGTCGCGGCAGCGGCCGCGCCGAACGCGGTCAGCATCCGAGGTTCGCCGGCTCCGGCCAGGACCATCTCGCCGAACGAGTCCGGCGTGGCGACCGCGGCGACCACGGTCGAACCGGATGCCGCGTGACCGAGCACCTCGCGGTCGCCGCCGATGACCGTGGCGGCCGACCCGTCGCGCGCGACCCGAAGGAGCCGGACGCGTCCCCGGCGCCGATCCTGCACGAGGAAGTCGTCGCCGATGGGGGTGACGTGGCTTCCGACCTCGCCGAGATCGATCGTCTCGGGATCCGTGAGGACGCGGGCCTCCCCCTCGCCGATCACGTACAGCGCCGTGCCGGGGGCCACGAAGTCCGTCCCCGAGGTCCCCACGTCGGAGGCCAGGGCGGCCACGGCGCCGTCGTCCGCGACGGCGAGGCCCGTCACCGACAGGTTCGCACCGGTTCCGAGAGCCTCGCGGCGGCCGGAGCCGTCGAGGTGATGCGCAACGATCGGGGTGCGCAGGTCCCGACGGTCGGCTTCGATCAGATCGGGAACGGCCAGCACCTCCTCGCCTGCCACCGCGAGGGTCGACCAGCTGAGCTGACCCTCCGTGAGCGCACGCGGGGTCGCGCCGATCACGGTCCGGCGCGGTGCCTCGTCATCGTCGCGCACGGCGGGTGCGGGCTCGTAGAACGGCTCGCTGTCGACCTCGGGCGCCGCGATCACGAAGATCTGCGCGGGCCGGTCGGCGAGGTAGCCGAGACCGTTGGCGTTCCAGCGGACTCCGGTGATCCGGCGGGGAGCTTCGGCCGTGGCACCCAGTCCTTCCACCGTGCCGTATCGCCCCACCTCGGGCATCCGGGCGGTATAGACCAACGAGCGCCCGTCCTGCGTCCAGACGACCTCGCCGACCCCGAGCGGGGCGTCGGTGGCCTGTACCGGCTCACCACCGGGTGCGGCGATCACGAACACCTGTGAGCGACCGCGGGCATCGGGCCGCAGGAACGCCACACGCGTGTCGTCGGGCGAAAGCGCCGGGGCGGTGTCGAGGACTCCGCGGGTGAGCCGGCGAGGAGCACCGTCCGGCAGATCGATCCGCCACAGCTGGCCCACCATCCTGTTGGCGGGAAGGTCGGGGCGACTGACGGAGAAGACCGCGAACTCGCCGCGGGACGAGAGCGCGGGCCGCCCGACCCCGAGAAGCTTCTGGATGTCGGTGGGGCCCACGACTCACTCCCCCGCGAACGACCCGGTGTCGCCGACGAGCCGGGTGTTGTCGTCGGGGATCGGATCGACGGCAGCCCGGGCCACCTCTGCAGCGAACTCCGAGACGTTGTAGAGCCGTCCCGCTGACTCGCGTCGCGAGGCGATCGCCCCGGGGTTCGCCCGCTCGAGGAGCGTGGCCGTGATGGTGCCCTCGATCATGTCGCCGGACACGACGACGAACTCCACGCCGCGCTCCGTGAGCAGCGGGATGCGCTCCCGCAGGGCGTCCTCGCCCGCGCGCTTGGACAGCGCGACCGGCTCGTACTCGGGCATGGTCGGCGTCGTGCGGATGAAGTGCGCCTGATGGCTGGTGACGAAGACGACACGGGCGCCCGCACCGAGGAGGGGCATCGCGGTCTCCAGGACCGACACCTGGGCATCGCGGTTGAGGCGGAGCGCATAGTCTTCCGCCATGCCGGCCTCCATGCCGCCCGAGGCATTGAGCACCAGGACATCCAGCCGGCCGAACTCGCGCTCGACCTCGGCGAACATCGCCTGCACGGAGGCAGGGTCGGTGAGATCGGCTCCGACCACGAGCACCCGCACACCGAGGTCGCGCAGCTGCGCGGCGAGCTTCTCGGCCCGCGGCGCCTTGTTGCGGTAATTGATCACGACATCGGCTCCGGCTTCGGCGAGATAGCGGGCGGTGTCGGCCCCGATGCCACGGGAGGATCCCGTCACGAGGGCGGTCTTGCCTGCCAGCGATCCGGGAGCAAGGGTCTGAGACATATGTGGCGACTCCTGTGATGACGCACCGCGGATGCCGCGGCAAGGCCGTCCGGCCCCCTGAACCCTATCAACGCCGACCCCTCCGACTGCGGTGTTAGGGTGGCGGTCAAGGCCGAGGAGGAGCCGCGATGCTGCCGGATCTCACGCAATACCTCTGGATCGTGTGGTTGGTGCTCGCGGGGGTCTTCATCATCATCGAGCTGCTCACGCTCGAGTTCACCTTCCTCATGATCGGCGCCGGGAGCCTCATCGGCGGCCTCGGCGTGAACCTTCTCGGTGGCCCGTGGTGGCTGCAGATCGCCGCGGCCGCAGCGATCTCGGCCCTTCTGCTGTTCACCATCCGGCCGTTGCTGCTGAAGCTCCTCCATCGCGGCGAACCGGCGAGGACCAACGTCGATGCCCTCTACGGCATGGGCGGACGGGTCGTCGCCGCATTCGTCGACGGCGAGGGGGGCTCCGTGCGCCTGGACAACGGTGAGACCTGGACTGCTCGCCTGGCCGCCGGTGCCGTGAACGCCGGTGTCGGCGTGCGCGTCACCGTCGACCGCGTTCTGGGTGCCACCGTCGAGGTCAGCCCCGCCGCGCCCGCCACTCCCGCCTCAACGGAAGGAAGCACCCCGTGATCGACCCCGGCGCCTTCATCGGCCAGATCTTCGTCATCGTCCTGCTCGTCGTCCTGGCGATCTTCGTGGTGGTGGTGCTGTTCCGTTCGATCCGGATCATCCCGCAGGCTTACGCCGGGATCGTCGAGCGACTCGGGCGATATCAGCGGACGCTTTCGCCCGGGCTGAACATCCTCGTCCCGTTCGTCGATCGGCTCCGCCCGCTGGTCGACATGCGCGAACAGGTGGTGTCCTTTCCGCCGCAGCCGGTCATCACCGAGGACAACCTGGTGGTGTCGATCGACACCGTCGTGTACTTCCAGGTGAACGACGCCCGCGCGGCGACCTACGAGATCGCCAACTACCTCAGCGCGGTGGAGCAGTTGACGACCACGACGCTTCGCAACGTGGTCGGTGGGCTCAACCTCGAAGAGGCGCTCACGAGCCGTGACAACATCAACGGCCAGCTCCGCGTGGTGCTCGACGAGGCCACCGGCAAGTGGGGCCTGCGGGTGTCGCGCGTCGAGCTGAAGGCCATCGACCCGCCGACCTCGATCCAGGACTCGATGGAGAAGCAGATGCGCGCCGAGCGCGACCGGCGCGCCGCGATCCTGACCGCGGAGGGCACGAAGCAGTCTCAGATCCTCGAGGCCGAGGGTCGGCGCCAGGCCGAGATCCTCCGCGCCGAGGGAGACAAGCAGGCGGCGGTGCTGCGCGCGCAGGGCGAGGCGGAAGCCATTGAGATGGTCTTCGGCGCCATCCACGCGGGTGAGCCGGACGACAAGCTGCTGGCCTACCAGTACCTGCAGACCCTGCCCAAGATCAGCGAGAGCCCGTCGAACAAGCTCTGGATCATCCCGAGCGAACTGACCGAGGCGCTCAAGGGCATCGGCAACGCGCTCGGCGGGCGCGACGAAGGCGGACCGACGACGACGCCCGGCAGTGCGCGGCGCCCCGCGACGGCGGCACGCCGTGCCGAGTACTCGGCCGCGTCGGATGCCGCCGTGGCGGCTGCGCGCGAGGCGGCATCGGACGCGGATGCCATCGCCAACGAGGCCCGGTCCACCACACCGGGTGCGGTCCGTGGCGACGGCACCGCCCCGCGCCCGGCCCCGAGCCCGACCCCGACCGAGGGCGAGGGCGACCCTGCCTGACCCGCAGCATCCGTGGTTCCAGGCGTCGGATGCGCCTCGCGTGCTCGCCCACCGCGGACTCGTGCCCGAGGGATCCACGGATCTCGTCGAGAATTCCTTCGCCGCCGTCGCGGCCGCGCACGCCGCGGGAGCAACCTATGTCGAGTCCGATTGTCACGTGACGCTCGACGGCGAAGTGGTGCTCTTCCACGACGACGATCTGCAGCGCATTGCGGGTGATCCACGCGCGATCGCCGCCGTGACGCTTGCTGAGCTGTCAGAGCTCATGGCCGGGCTGGGGGGTCTGCTCACCCTCGATCAGGCCCTGGAGTCGTTCCCCACGGTGCGATTCAACCTCGACGTCAAGGCGCCCGCAGCCGCGGAAGCGGTCGGTCGCGCCGTCGCACCGTACGCCGATCGTGTGCTTCTGACGAGCTTCTCGGACGAACGTCGCCGCGCCGCCCTTGCAGCGGCCGCGGATGCCGGCGCCCCGATCCGACCGGCGACCTCGGCCGGCACACAGACCATCACCCGTCTCCTGCTCGCGTCAGGGTTTCGGGTCCGCCGGGCCGTCTCGCGACTCCTCTCCGACGTCGATGCCCTTCAGGTGCCCGAGCGACGCGGTCGCGTACCGATCGTCACTCCGCGCCTCATCGAGAACGCCCATCGGCACGGCGTCGAGGTCCACGTCTGGACGGTGAACGATCCCTCCGACATGGAGCGGCTCCTCCTTGCCGGCGTGGATGGACTCGTCACGGATCGCGCCGACGTCGCGCTCCCTCTCGCGGCCCGCCACGCGTCCTGATCCGAAGGCGCGAGGGCCTGAGCATCGGCTGTGAAAGCCGCTCCCGCACCCGTGCTTCGGATGATCCGCCCAGGCGGGGGCGTTATACCTGATCAGCGACGGAAGGACCACACAATGGCAGACCGCAGTCTTCGCGGCATCCGACTCGGCGCCCAGAGCCTACAGAGCGAAGAGGGCGTCGTGTTCCATGAACGCGTACAGCACATCTATTCCTGCACGTCCTGCGGACGTGACACCACACTGACATTCGCGGCCGACGCCGAGGTGCCCCAGGCCTGGGAATGCCGCACCTGCGGCTCCGAGGCTCTCCTGCGCATCGGCGAGGGCACGGCGACGGTCGATCACAGCGACGAGAAGGCGCCCCGCACCCACTGGGACATGCTTCTGGAGAGGCGAACGATCCCCGAGCTCGAAGAGCTGCTGGAGGAGCGTCTCGCCTTCGTCCGTGCTCGCCGCGGTGCAGCCGACGACACCTCGAAGGGCAAGCTCAGCGCCTGATCAGGCTCTGACGTCCCTGTCGACGCCGGTCTCTTCGGAGGCCGGCGTCTTCGTGCGCCCGCGAACTCGCAGCGCGATGCCGATCACGGCGACGGCCAGGAGACTCCCCCAGCCGAGGAGCACCTGCACCGCGGGGCCGATGAGCACGGCAGGCGTGAGACCGGTACGCAGCGGCACGTCGGCGAGCATCTGCCCCGCGGTTCCCGCCGGCAGACTGTCAAGGGTCGTGCCGTCGGGAGCGATCACCTGGCTCGTCCCGACCGTGGAGAGGTTCACCACGGAGCGGCCGGTCTCGATCGCCCGCATCCGCGCGAACGCGAGCTGCTGCAGGTTCTCGTCGGTATCGCGGAAGTCGGCATTGTTCGTCTGGAAGACGTACAGCTCTGCGCCCTCGCGCGCACCCTCCCACATGACGGCGTCGTAGATGACGTCGAAGCAGATCGCCAGCCCCACTCCCACGCCGTCGACGTCGACGAAAGGCGGGTTGTCACCCGGCGTGTACTCGCGCTGGATGAGACCCACGAGGTCGGGCACGATCCGTTCGAAGAACCACCGGTCCGGGACGTACTCCCCCATCGGGACCGGGTTGCGCTTGTCATGGAACGCCACGGGATTGTCCGCGCCCGCCTCCCAGAGCATCGAGGTGTTGAACGTCAGCTCGCCACGGTCGGTGGCGGCGTTGATCAGCAGCGGTGCGCCGAACTGCTCGGCGAGGGCGTCGAGGGTCGCCGCGGTCGTGCCGTCCTGCAGCGGGTCGTAGTCGATCCCGCCCTCCGGCCACACGAGCAGATCGAGATCCTCCCCCGCGAGCGGCGCGGTGGCTTCGAGCTGGGCGTTCAGGATCGCGTACTGGGCGCGTTCATCGAAGTACGCCGAGGGACCGTTGCCCTGCACCGCGCCGACACGCAGGTCACCCGACGGGGTGGTCGGGAACGCAGGGACCGCCACGAGGAGCACCACGGCTGCGACCGTGGGAAGTGCGGTGCGCAGATCACGCAGGCGACCGGCACGCAGCCACTCGATGATCGCGGCGGTGGCGACCACCATGAGGAAGGTCAGCCCCGCGACGCCCGTCCAGGAGGCGATGTCCGCCAGCGGGCTCTCGGACTGGCTCATCCCGATCCTGGCCCACGGGAACCCGGTGTAGGGCCACGACCCCATGAACAGCTCGCGGGCGGTCCACAGTCCGCCGACGAGGAGCGGCAGAGCGGTCAGCTGTGCCGCGCGCGCGGGCATGGCCCGCGGCAGCCACCGGTAGGCGAGCGCGATCGGGACAGCGCCGAGTCCCATGAGGATCGCCTGCAGGCCCGAAAGCGCCAGCCAGGGGATCGGCCCGAGGTAACGGGTGATCCAGAGGATGTGGATGAGGTGGAACGAGGCGCCGAAGACGAAGCCGACCAGGACTGCACCGCCGATGCTCCGGCCGATGAGCGACACCAGGGCGAAGGCCACTCCGACGAACGCGAACGGCCACCACCCCACGTCGGGGAAAGCCAGATCGAGGGTCGGTCCGGCCACCGCGGCGGTGAGCGCCGCCGCCCAGAGCGGGAGGAGCGGACGTGGCATTCCGCGCGCGGCGGACAGTGCGCTCATACGGACGAATGCGCGACGATGCCGCGCCGGACCGCATCCAGCGCCGCGCGCGCGGTCCGTCCCACATCGGTGTCGGCGACGATCGAGAGCTGGTCCAGCAGGTCGATGGTCTGCTTCGCCCAGCGCACGAAGTCGCCCGCGGCCATGTCGGCCTCCTCCAGCACGCGGTCGAGCATCCCGCCGCGCGCCCAGGTGTGCATGGCCAGCGCCAGTCCACCCGCGGGCGGTTCCGACCCCGGCAGGTGATGCTCGCGCTCGAGGTCGTCCAGACGCTGCCAGAGCGTGAGCGTCTCGGCGAAGACCGGACGGAACGCACCCCTCGGGAGGGCGTTCTCACGGCCGTCCTCGCGGCGTGGCTCGAAGACGAGGCAGCAGGCGAGGGCCGCCAGCGATGCAGCATCCAGACGATCCCAGAGGCGCAGGCGGAGCGATTCTGCGACCAGCAGATCACGCTCCCCGTAGATGCGCCGCATGCGGCGTCCTTCGGCGGTGAGGTGCGTGTCGCCGGCGTCGTCCACATCGACGTAGTGGAGCGCGGTGAGCACGTCGACGACGCGGTCGAACACCCGCGCGACGGTTCCGGTGCGGCTGTCGATCTGCCGGCGCATCCGCTGGACGTCGCGGTCGAGGCGGTGATATCTCTCGCCCCACCGGGCATGACTCTCCCGGTCCGGACACGAGTGACACGGATGGCGCTGCATGCGCTTGCGCAGAGACCCGAGTTGGCGCTGTCGGCTCTCCCGGAGAGCGCGCGGTGCCGTGGCATCCCTCCGATTGACCTTCTCGAGGTCGCTCAGCTCACGTCGGATCCCCGCGTACTCCACGAAGTCCCCCCGGTCGCACGCCATCGCCGTCGCATAGCCCGCCAGCGACTCCTCGGCCTCCTTGACCTGCCGGGCGATCCCCACCACGGAACGGTCCGCCTGGAATTGGGCGAAGGAGGATTCCAGCACCTCGCGCGCCCGGGGCCGGCCGAACTGGTCGATGAGGTTGACCGCCATGTTGTAGGTCGGACGGAAGCTGGAGTTCAGCGGATACGTCCGCCGAGACGCCAGCGCGGCGACCTGCTGCGGGTCCATCTGCTCGGTCCACTGGATGACCGCGTGCCCCTCGACGTCGATGCCCCGCCGCCCCGCGCGTCCGGTCAGCTGCGTGTACTCGCCTGCGGTGATCGCGACACGCGCCTCGCCGTTGAATTTCTCGAGCTTCTCGAGCACGACGGTGCGGGCCGGCATGTTGATTCCGAGAGCCAGCGTCTCGGTGGCGAAGACCGCCTTGACGAGCTTGCGCTGGAACAGGTCTTCGACGACCTCTTTGAAGGCGGGGAGGAGACCGGCGTGGTGGGCAGCGACGCCCCGCTCCAGGTTCTCCCGCCACTCCCAGAACCCCAGGACGGCCAGGTCCTCATCGCCCAGGGTGCGGGTGCGCTCCTCGACGACCTCGCGGATGATGTCGCGCTCCTCGCGGGTGGTCAATCGGAGTCCCGCGCGGCGCACCTGCTGCACCGCCGCGTCGCAGCCGGCCCGACTGAAGATGAAGAAGATCGCGGGCAGCAGGCTGCTGCGCTCCAGAAGCCGCACGACGTCGGGACGATCGATCCGCTCGATGCTGCGGATGTTCGAGGGCCGGACCGGCCGCACCCCGCCCCGCGGCGGCCGACGCCGGCTCGGATCGCTTCGCATCTGCTGGGCGCGGCGGTTGTTCTCGAAGCTCGTGGCTTTGAACGACCGCAGCCGCATCAGCTCCTGATTGACCTGCGCGGTGGCGACTCCGGCCCTGTCGTCGAAGAGCGGCAGGAGGTCGCCGCGAACCAGGACGTGCTGCTCCAGAGGCACCGGACGGGTCTCGGAGACGATGACCTCGGTGTCGCCGCGCACGGTGTCGAGCCAGTCGCCGAACTCCTCGGCGTTGGAGACCGTCGCAGACAGGGAGACCAGTCGCACACTCCGGGGGAGATGGATGATGACCTCCTCCCAGACCGCGCCACGGAAGCGATCGGCGAGGTAGTGGACCTCGTCCATGACGACGTAGCGCAGGCTCCTGAGTGCCGGGGAGTCGGCGTAGAGCATGTTGCGGAGGACCTCGGTGGTCATCACGACGACACGGGCGTTGCCGTTGATGTTCGTGTCACCGGTGAGGAGACCGACCTCGTCGGGACCGTACTCGTCGACGAGCTCGCGGTACTTCTGGTTGGACAGGGCCTTCATCGGCGTGGTGTAGAACGCCTTGTCGTCAGACTCGCGCATCGCGAGGTGGATGGCGAACTCGCCGACGATCGTCTTGCCCGCGCCCGTGGGGGCGGCCACGAGGACGCTCCGGCCCTCTTCGAGCGCCCGGCAGCTCTCGATCTGGAACGGATCGAGCTCGAACGGCCGCGACGCGGCGAAGGCCGTGGTGATGGGGTGCCCGCGCTGCTCGCGAGAGGCTGCGGCCGCGCGGGCGTACCGCTCGGCCGGCGACAACTCGGTCATCAGACCGCCCCGGGCGGTGTCATCAGCTCGCCCCGGGCGGCAGCAGAGCGGCGTCTCGGCGCGACCGACGGCGGTCGAACAGCAGCGACAGCCCCGCCGCGGCGAAGAAGAGGACGACGAGGATGCCGGCCAGCATGAGCATGCTCACCACGTCGGCCGCGGGGGTGGCGAGAGCGGCGAAGATCGTCGCCACGAGGACCGCCACCCGCCAGCCTTTGAGGATCGCGCGGCCGCTCATGACCCCGGCGATGTTGAGGGCGACGAGGAAGACCGGGAGGACGAAGGAGATCCCGACGACGATGAGCAGCTTGAAGACGAAGTCGTAGTAGTAGGTCGCGTCGAAGAACGACGCGGCGCCCTCGGGGACGAAGGTCGACATCAGCTCGACGATGTGCGGCATGATCAGCAGGCCCACGTACGCCCCGGCGAAGAACAGGGGGACCGCCGCGGCGACGAAGCCGATGGTGTAGCGAACCTCTTTGCGGGTGAGCCCGGGCATGATGAACGCCCAGATCTGCCACAGCCAGATCGGCGCCGAAAGAAGAAGGCCGATCGCGAAGGACATCCGCAGGCGCAGATCGAAGGCCGACGTGACCGTGGTGAACATCAGCTCGACGGCCGCCTGTTCGCCCTTGACTTCGGCCACCTGCTGGATCGGCAGGGTGATGAGTCTGATCACCGGGTCGGTGATGAAGAAAGCCACCACCATCCCGACGATGAGCGCCAGGACGGCGATCATCAGTCGCTTGCGCAGCTCCAGGATGTGCGCTCCCAGCGACATGCGTCGGTCGCGCCGTGGCTCGCTGTCGTCTGTGCGTGCGCGTTCGGCCGTGGCCACGGCCGATCAGGTCGTTTCGGAGGACCTGCCCGGAGACGCGTCGCGCGACGCGGCGGGCGGGGTGGGAGAGGCCGTCGACGACGTCGTGTCGCCGGAAGGAGCATCCTCCTCCTTCATCGCCTTCATCTCGCCCTTGAAGACGCGGGCGGACTGGCCGACGCTCTTCGCGAGAGCCGGAAGCTTGGCCGCCCCGAACAGCAGAAGGATGACCAGGAGCACGACGAGGAAGTGCCAGCCGGTGAGGTTTTGGAACACGATGGGCTCCGTCGCTAGGGGTCAGGAGTTTCAGTCTAACCCGCGGCGTCTATGAACCGGCCGGTGACGGATCGGCGCGTCCGGTGTACTGCGCGAGCCCGGCGCGAGCCCAGTCCGCAGCCGCGCGCCGGGCCCCCTCGGGCGAGACGATCTCGACGACGCCACCACGCCGTGCCGCCAGGCGGCGCAGCGTCGTCTCGTCGGCGACGCGCAGGGTGGCGATCGCGTCGTCACCGTCCCTCGTGACCGTCGCCCGGTCGAGATAGTCGCCGAGCAGCGGCGCCAGCGACGCACGGAAGCGGATGTGGGCGATGACCTCTCCCCCGCCTTCGCTCGGTTCGAACCAGCCCGGTGCGGCGTCCTCGCTGTGCGTGCTCGGGATGTCGGTGACCCGCAGATCGCTGACCCGGTCCAGATGGAATGTGCGCATCGCCTGACGCAGGTGACACCATCCCTGCAGGTACCACTGGCCATCGGCGATGTGCACCTTGACCGGGTCCACCGTGCGGGCGGTCGGCTCGGACTCGGGCGCCTTGTAGGTGAAGGTGACGGCGACTCGCTCGCGCAGGGCGATCGCGACCGCTTCGCGCACGTCGTCGACCGGGCTCGGCGCGACGATGACATCGGCCGGTTTGGCCGACGCACCCTGGGAGAGCTTGGCCAGGAGGCCGCTGTACACCTCGGTGTCGCCGACCCCCGGGATGGCGCGCGCGAGCTGGAGTCCCGCAACGAGCGCCGCCACCTCCCGAGCGGTCAGCCGGGGAGACCGCTCGAGGCCGACGGAGTGAGTGATGGCGATGACGTCCTGGGTGTCGAGGAGGTCCCAGTCGATGTCGAACAGATCGTTCGACATCTGCCAATAGCCTCGTTCACCGGGGAGTCCGATGACGGTGAGCTTCTGCACCATGCCGCGCATCTCGTCACGGGTGACGTCGAACTCTTCGGCCGCCTCCGCGATCGACACCTCGCCCTTGCTGATGAGGTAGGGCACCAGCTGGAGGATGAGCGCGGCCCGATCGGTGGCGACCAGGGGGCGTCGCGCCCTCATGAGGAGCCTCCCGGCGCCGCGTCATGGCGATCGAACGCCGCCCGCAGGCGGGCGATGACGAGCGCGCGCAGGTCGTCAGGAGCGACCACCCGCACCTCGGGGCCGTACGAGGCCAGCTCATCGGCCAAGACGTGGACGTCGACGAACGGCACGTATATGCCCTGCCCGGCCGGGCGTCCGCGGCGGGCGAGGCGCAGCGCCGCCTCGGTTCCGGGGTCGACCTCGAGGTGGGCGAGCTGGCGTTCAGCGAGCTCTTCGAGTTCTGCCAGCGCTCTCTCCCCCGCGCCGTCGCGCAGCGCCGGATCGAAGGTGTCGCGGGTCACCGCGACGTCCCCGACGATGCGGCTGAGAAGGAACGTGCGATCGGCGTCGAGGTTGAGGTCGCGTCCGAAGACATGCCATCGGGCCTCGTACTCGATCAGCGCCAGAGGCCTGACCCGTCGCAGTCGTTCGTTCTCGTCTCCGGGGCGAAGGTAGGGGAAGGTCACCGCGCGGCTCTGCTCGATGGCGCGCTGCAGCACGGGGAACGACGGCTCCCGCACGCTGATGCGCGGTGAATATCCGATGATCGGCTCGTCGACGTCGATGCCGAGAGCCCGGATCTTGCGCAGCCCGCTGCGGGCCTCAGCCGACAGCGACCCCTCGCTCCACACCTCGCCGGCGAGGTTGAGCAGGGCCAGTTCGGCGGGGGTGAAGGCGATGTGCTCGGGAAGCGAGTACTCCGACTTCGGCACCCGGTAGCGCGCATCGCGCAGATCGTCGGGGTCCGCGAAATCGCCGATCGTCTCGATGGGGACGCCGAGGCCGCGCAGATTCTCCTTGTCGCGTTCGAACATCTTCTCCAGTGCATCCTTCGACGCACCGGATTCGGTGTGCTCGCGATAGCCCGAGACCGAGCGGAGGATCGTGTCCTTGGTCAGTCCCTGCTCCGTGGCCATCAGGGCGACCACGAGGTTGACCAGGCGCTCCTCCGGCGGATTCTTCGTAGGGGTGTTCGCCGGCACCCCCTCATCCTAGGCCGGGAAAGGCGAAGATCCGGAAGGCGCGGAGATCAGGAGATCTCGTCGACTCCGAGGATGTCGACGACGAACACCAGGGTCGCCCCACCGGGGATGCTCCCCTGACCCGCATCGCCGTACCCCTGATCCGGCGGTACGACGATCATCACCTGGGATCCGACCGTCTGGCCCTCCAGGCCCGCCGCGAAACCGGGGACGACGTCTCCGAGCTCGAACGACACCGGCGCCTGCCCCCACGACGAATCGAACACCGTCTTGTCGTCCCACAGCACGCCGGTGTAGGCGACGCGCACCGGGACGTCGCCGGTCACCTCGGGGCCGTCACCGCGGATGAGGGTCTCCACGACGAGGTCGCTGGGAGCAGCGGCATCCGGGACGATCACGCCGGGCGTGCCGTCGGCGGCGCGCACGACGGAGGGAAGGTTGAAACCGGCGTTGAACTGCATCGCCCCCGCAGCCCGGGGAAGGTACGCCTTGCGCACGTCGACGACGGCGACGGCAGACTCGTCCTCGGCCAATCCGATGCTGGCCGCCGCTTCGGGCAGGATGTCGCCGGGCGCGAGGCCGACGACCACGCGCGACCCCTCCGTCGCGCATTCCAGCGCGCCCTCCAGAGCCGGGATCGGGGTGTACCACTGCGACATCGGCGCCACGCGGGCGATGTCGTCGTCGTAGGGGGTCTGGATGAGCACCTCGCCGGTCTCGCCGCTGACGATCGTCACATCGAGCAGCGCCGCCTGCTCCGTGGTGGTCAGCGCCGTTCCGTCACCGGCCTCGAGGTCGGCGTGGGAGGTCGAGCGGACCTGGAAGGGCGTGTAGAGCCCACATCGGGGGCACTTCCCCGGTCACCGTCGACAGTGACGAGGGAGTCGAGAGAGGATCCGGATGACGCGGGCCGGTCGCATCCCGCAGCCGGGACGCTGGTGCATCCGACCAGGGTCAGCGCGGACAGGCCGACGACGGCGAGCAGAGCGGGGAGTTTTCGCACCCGGCTAGTTTAGGCGGACCCCTGGGCGCCCCCTGTGCGGGCATCAGCCGCACGCTGTGCCTCGCGGACGCGTTTGCGCAGATTCTTGTCGGTGATCTCGCGGTCGCCGACCGCGCCCGGGGTCCACAGCTCGACGTCTTCGTCGCCGTAGCTCGACTTCGACGCACGACGCTTGCGCTCAGGGAGCACGGCACCCGGCGCCAGGCGGCGGGCGGTGAGCAGGAAGCCGGTGTGAGCGACCATGCGGTGATCGGGGCGCACGGCGAGCCCCTCCACGTGCCAGCCGCGCACCATCGTCTCGTTGGCCTCCGGGTCGGTGAACAGTCCGGTGCCGCGGATGTACTCCGCCACCCGGCTCAGCTGCGTGGCGGTGGCGACGTAGCAGATGACGACGCCGCCGGGGACGAGTGCATCGGCCACCACGTCGATGCAGTCCCATGGCGCGAGCATGTCGAGGACGACACGGTCGACCGTGCCGTCCTCCAGGGTCTGCGGGAGCTCATCGATGAGATCGCCCACGACCACCTGCCACGCGGGCGGCTCCTCACCGAGGAAGGTCGCGACGTTCGCACGCGCGACCTCGGCGAAGTCCTCCCGGCGTTCGAAGGAGACGAGCCGTCCCTCCGGGCCGATCGCGCGCAGGAGCCACAGCGCCAGCGCGCCCGAGCCGACGCCGGCCTCGACGACGGTGGCACCGGGGAAGATGTCGGCGTCCGCGACGATCTGCGCGGCGTCCTTCGGGTAGACGATCGCCGCGCCGCGCGGCATGGACATGACGAAATCACGCAGCAGCGGCCGCAGAGCGAGGTATTCGTGCCCGCCGCTGCCGACGACCACGGATCCGTCGGGGATGCCGATGATGTCGCGATGGGCGAGGACGCCGTGGTGCGTGTGCAGCTCTCCGTCCTCGCGGAGGGTGACGGTGTGCAGTCGTCCCTTGGGCCCGGTCAGCTGCACCCTCTCGCCCACGCGGAACGGTCCGCTCCACCGGCCGCTCACGCGCGGGCCCCCTCGCGGGCGATGCGGGCAGCGTGGAACGCCTGCAGGTCCGCCGTGGTGCGCCCCTCCAGGCTCTCCCAGATCGCGTGCGCGCCCGCCCCGGCGAGGGAGACCATCAGCGGCACTCCGATCACGGACGCTCCCGATGCGACGGCGGAGCGCAGTCCGTTGGGCGAATCCTCGATCGCGACGGTGTCCGACGGTGCGACGCCGAGGAGGTCGCAGGCCTGCAGGTACGGATCGGGGAACGGCTTGGGGCGGGTCGCATCGTCACCGGCGATGACGACGTCGAACGCCTCGAAGTCGATGAGGTCGACCACGGTGGTCGCCATCCTGCGCATGGACATCGTCACCAGCGCCGTCTTGACGCCGCTGTCCCTCAGATCGCGCAGCAGTTCCCTGGCGCCGGGGCGGAACGGCACGCCGGTGACGGCGAGCTGTCGCATGACCTCGTCGGTGAGGTGGTCGATGATCTCGCCGATCCCCATCCTCACGCCGGCGTTCTGGAAGATGCGCGCCGAATCCTCCAGTCCCAGACCCACCAGGCTCAGCGCCTGCTCGTGGGACCAGGTCCCGCCGAAGCCTTCGACCAGCGGAGTCTCTGCGGCCATCCAGTAGGGCTCGGTGTCGACAAGTGTGCCGTCCATGTCCCACAGGACGGCGGCGAGAGAGGGGGATTGCACCGGTCAAGGCTACCCGGCGCCCCCGTCCGACCCGCGCGACGCCTATCCTGGGTAGCAGCCCGCGCCGGCGGGCCGAGGGAGGTCCTGTGGAGGGTCTGGGACGCAGGGTGATCGTCGCGGCGTTCGACGGCTGGAACGACGCGGGAGAGGCCGCGTCGTCGGCTCTGGCGCAGATCCGCGGGACGGACGGCTATGAACCGGTCTTCTCCGTCGACCCGGAGCTGTACTTCGACTATCAGTACACCCGGCCCCAGGTCTCGATCGACGGCGAAGGACGGCGGAACCTCTCCTGGCCGGAGACGACTCTGCTCCGACCGATCCGCCAGACCCGCGGTACGCAGCTGTGGCTCCTCACCGGCGTCGAGCCGGCGCGTGCCTGGCAGGCATTCGCCTCCGAGATCATCGACGCGGCCCTCCGCGAGGACATCACCGGCTTCGTCGCCCTCGGCTCGATGATGTCGGATGTCCCGCACACCCGTCCGATCTCGGTGTTCGCCGGCAGCGACAACGACCAGCTGCGTCAGTCCCTCGACCTGGAGAAGAGCACGTACGAGGGGCCGGTCGGCATCCTCAGCGTGCTCGCGCACTCAGCCGAGGCCGCCGGCATCCCCACGGCGAGCCTCTGGGCCAGCGTGCCCCACTACGTCGCGGGACACACCCCATCGCCGAAGGCGACACTGGCGCTGCTGGATCGCCTCGAGGACCTCACCGGCGCGCAGGTGCCGCGCGGCGACCTGTCCACCGAGGCAGCGGCGTGGGAGGCGTCGATCGACGCCGCTGCCGCGGACGACGAGGAGATGACCGAGTACATCCGCCAGCTCGAGCGGACCCGCGACACGTGGGATTCGCCCGAAGCCTCCGGCGACGCCATCGCCCAGGAGTTCGAGCGTTACCTGCGTCGCCGCGGCGACGGTCCGACCAAGCCCGGGCGGGACGACCCCCGTCGGTCCTGACCGACCCCGACGTTCTCGATCAGTAGGGCTGGAGAACCCCCACCGACAGCAGCACGATGAGCAGCACGCCCAGCGCCAATCGGTAGATGACGAACGGCAGGAAGCTGCCGCGCTGGAGGTAGCGCATCAGGAACGCGATGACCGCGAGGCCGACACCGAAGGCCACGACCGTCGCCGCCGCCGTGTCGAGCTGGCTGTACGGCCCACCGGGCTCTTCGAAGCTCTGCAGCAGCTCGTAGAACCCGCTGCCGAACACGGCGGGCACGGCGAGCAGGAAGGCGTACTCGGCAGCGGCGGGGCGGGTGTAGCCGAGGGCGAGGCCGAGCGTGGTGGTCGCACCCGAGCGCGACACACCGGGAACGAGGGCGAGCGCCTGGGCGAAGCCGAGGGCGAGGCCGTGCGGATAGGTCAGGTCGCTCAGCTCGCGCCGACGCGCGCCCCAGCGGTCTGCGGCGCCGAGGAGCAGTCCGAAGACGATGAGCACGATCGCCACGAGCCAGAGGTTGCGGAACGTGTCGCGGATGACATCCTGCAGCAGGAACCCGAGGACGCCGATCGGGATGGTGCCGATGATGATCAGCCACCCCATGCGGGCATCGGGATCGTTTCTGGGCACCCGCCCCGCCAGTGACTGCGCCCACCGCGAGATGATCCGGACGATGGTCTTCCAGAAGTACAGCAGGACCGCCGCTTCGGTGCCGATCTGGGTGATCGCGGTGAAGGTCGCGCCGGGATCCTCCGCCGACGGCAGGAACTCCCCCACGATGCGCAGGTGCGCGCTGGAGGAGACCGGGAGGAATTCGGTGAGGCCCTGGACGATGCCGAGGAAGATCGCCTCGATGAGCTGCATGTGCGCCTTTCGGTGAACGGGGAGGAGTGGCGACGCCGCGTCAGCAGGTGCGCAGCAGGTCGGTGAGCACTCGCTGACCGAACTCGAGCGCCGCGATCGGCACCCGCTCGTCGACGCCGTGGAACATGCCGGTGAAGTCCAGATCGGCGGGGAGGCGCAGCGGTGCGAATCCGTACCCCGCGATTCCGAGCTCCGCCAGGGCCTTGTTGTCGGTACCGCCGCCCATGAGGTACGGGATGACGGGGGTTCCCGGATCGTGCACACCCAGCGCTCGCACCATCGCATCGACGAGGTCGCCTGCGAAGGGCACCTCGAGTCCGATGTCGCGGTGCACCACCTCTACCTCGACGTCGTCGCCGATGATGCGGCGGATGTCGTTCAGAGCGGCATCTTCGGTGCCCGGGAGGACACGGACGTCGATGAGCGCCTCCGCGCGATCGGGGATGACGTTGTGCTTGTATCCCGCGGTCAACCCGGTCGGGTTGGTGGTCGTCCGCAGCGTCGCGCGGAGAAAACCCGCTGCGGGGCCGGCCTCGGCGGCGAGTTCGTCGGGGTCGTCGCCGGCGCGGCCGGAGAGCTCACCCAGGGCGGCCACGAGCTGCGTCGTCGTGTCGGTCAGCGTCACCGGCCACGCGGTGCGACCGAGGGCGGCCACCGCTTCGGCGAGGCGGGTGACGGCGTTGTCGGGGTGGAAGCTGCTGCCGTGGGCGGCCCGCCCCCGCGCCACGAGCCGGATCCAGACGAGCGCCTTCTCCCCCACCTGCAACAGGTACGCGCGACGGTCCGCAACGCTGATGGAGTAGCCGCCGACCTCGCTGATGGCCTCCGTCGCGCCGGCGAACCACTCGGGACGGTCGCGGACCACGAGCTGGGACCCTTCGATGCCGCCGTTCTCCTCGTCGGCGAAGAACACCAGGACGAGGTCGCGGTCCGGCCTCTCCCCCGACCGGAGCATGTCGGCGACGGAGGCGAGGATCATCGCATCCATGTCCTTCATGTCGACCGCTCCGCGACCCCAGAGCATGCCGTCGCGCACGTCGCCGCCGAACGGGTCGACGCTCCAATCCTCCGCCACGGCGGGAACGACATCGAGGTGGCCGTGCAGGACGAGGGCCGGTCGATCGGGGTTGCGGCCCGGCACGCGGGCCATCACGTTGGTGCGCCGAGCGATGGGTTCGTAGTACTCCGGCTCCAGTCCCAGCGACTGCAGGAAGGCACCGACGTACTCGGCAGCTTCGCGCTCGCCGTGGGATCGACCGCCTCCGAAGTTGGTGGTGTCGAACCGGATGAGGTCCTGAGCGATGCGGGCGGCTTCGGGGAGATCGGATCCGGGCGTCGACATGCGGACTAACCTACCCGTCCGTGGTGTCGGCGAATCGCGGGCCGATCCGACGCGCGTCGCGGTTGACACCCCGCCGCCCGTGCGCACGAGCGACCCCGCGGACGTGATAGTGTCGATCCTCGGTTGCACGACCGAAACACCCATGCGCGGGTGGCGGAATAGGTAGACGCGCTAGCTTGAGGTGCTAGTGCCCGTATAGGGCGTGGGGGTTCAAGTCCCCCCTCGCGCACAGGAAGAAAAACCCCCGGCCGGCCGGGGGTTTTTCTGTTCCGCCCGTCATGCCACGGCGACGCCGAAAGCGAGTCCGAGCACATATGTGACCGCCGCGGCCGCGTAGCCGATCGCGAGCTGTCGCAGTGCGCGGCGTAACGGCGGACCGCCCGAGAGCAGTCCGACCATCGCTCCCGTGGCCAGGAGCGCGATGCCGACGAGGACCAGCGCCGCAACCATGGCGACCGTCCCCGACAGCCCGAGCATCCACGGCAGGAGGGGGATGACCGCACCCGAGGCGAAGAAGAGGAAGCTCGACAGCGCCGCACCCCAGTCGCGACCGATGACATCGTGCGCTTCGGAGTACTCGTCGGCCAGCCGGAAGGGGATACTCCGATCGGCTTCGCGCGCTGCGCCGACGACCGATCGCGCTCTGGTGGCGGCATCGGCCTCGGACATCCCCCGAGTGCGGTAGACCAGCGCCAGCTCGTTGGCGTCCAGTTCGAGGTCGGGGAGGACGTGGTCAGCGTCGTTGTTCGGCTCGGTGGCCGCGAGTAGCTCGCGCTGCGAGCGCACCGAGACGAACTCCCCCGCGCCCATCGACAGCGCACCCGCCAGCAGTCCTGCAACCCCGCTGAAGAGGACGAACGAGGGCGCCACACCGGTGGCGCCGATCCCCATGACCAGGGCCATGTTGGAGACGAGTCCATCGTTGGCGCCGAACACGGCGGCGCGGAACGATCCCGACAGACGTCGACGGCCCCGGGCTGCAAGACCCCGCACGACCTCCTGATGGATGCGTTCGTCGGCCGCCATCGAGGGCGAGGCGAAGGGTTCGGCCTCGTAGGGCGATCGTGCCTCGGCGCGCTGGGCGAGGGCGAGGACGAAGATCGAGCCGAAGCGCCGTGCCAGCAGTGCGAGCACGCGCGTGCGCAGATCTGGGCGTGGCAGCCGGTCGGGCTCACCGCCGAGCATCTCCAGCCAGTGGGCCTCATGCCGCCCCTCCGCCTCGGCGAGAGCGAGGAGGATGTCGCGCTCCTCCCCCTCACGACGGCCGGCGAGCCTCGCGGTAGACGCGCGCCTCGGCGCGTTCGTCGACGAGGTACTGCGCCCAACGGCGACGGTCGCGGGCGTTGATCGGAGGCGGGGAGACTGGGGCGTCGACGGGCACGCGGAATCGACCTCGTTTCAGGGGGCGGAAGCATCTCCACGCTAGCCACCGGCGCCGCCCGAACTCTCACCGGGACGCGGATTGCCAGCATTTCGGACGACCGAACCGGCACCCGCTCAGGACCGGACGCGGGCGCGCAGTACGTCGATCCGCGCCTGCAGCTGCGCCACCGTGGCGTGCGAGACCGCAGGGCCGCCGCAGATGCGCCGGAGCTCGGCGTGGACGGCACCGTGCGGCTCGCCGCTCTGCCGGGCGTAGAGCCCCACCAGGCTGTTGAGGAGCTGCCGCTGTTCCTTCAGGGTGCGGTGAAGGGCCGCGGGCGGCGCGGGCGCCGGGGATTCGGATGCGGTGGTGGCGGCTGCTTCGCGAACCTTGCGGTGACGGCTCTGGCGCGCCTGACGCTGCAGCAGAAGCTCGTGGACGTGCTCGGGTTCGAGGAGACCCGGGAGCCCGAGGAACTCCTCCTCCTCCGGCGTTCCGGGGACGGCGAGCTGACCGAACTCCCGGCCGTCGAACATGACCCGGTCGAAATGAGCGGCCGATCCGAGCGCCTGGAAGGTGAACTCCTGCGTCAGCGCGTCGGAGGCCTTCTCCTGGCGTTCCGCGGCGTCCATCAGATCTTCTTCGGCGTTCCACTCGTCATCGCCGTCGCTGTCTCGGTCAAGGGCGTGATCGCGCTGACGCTCGAGCTCGTGAGCGAGCGCCAGCAGCTGCGGGACGTTCGGGAGGAACACACTCGCGGTCTCGCCGCGACGCCGAGCCCGCACGAATCGTCCGATCGCCTGGGCGAAGAACAGCGGGGTGGATGCCGAGGTGGCGTAGACACCCACGGCCAGGCGAGGAACGTCGACGCCTTCGGACACCATCCGTACCGCGACCATCCATCGCGACGTCCCTGCCGAGAACGACTCGATCCGCGACGACGCCTCCGCCTCGTCGGAGAGCACCACGGTGGGTCGCTCGCCGCTGATCCCCTCGAGGATCGCGGCGTACGCCCGCGCCGCGGTCTGGTCGGTCGCGATCACGAGACCGCCGGCATCGGGCACCTGCTCGCGCACTTCGCTCAGGCGGCGATCGGCGGACCGGAGCACGGCGGGGATCCAGTCGCCCTCGGGGTCGAGCGCCGTGCGCCACGCCTGCGAGGTGATGTCCTTGGTGTTGTCCTGACCGAGCTGGGCCTCCATCTCATCGCCCGTCTTGGTCCGCCACCGCATCTGCCCGGCGTAGACGAGGAAGATGACAGGGCGCACGACCCCGTCCTCCAGCGCCCGCCGATAGCCGTAGGCGTAGTCGGTCCGGGAGATCCTGATGCCCTTGTCGTCGGGGTGGTACTCCACGAAGGGAATGGGTGCGGTGTCGCTGCGGAAAGGGGTCCCCGACAGCAGCAGCCTGCGTGTCGCCCGACCGTAGGCCTCCCTGAGCGCGTCACCCCAGCTGAGGGCGTCGCCGCCGTGGTGGACCTCGTCGAGGATGACGAGGGTGCGCGCCGCGTCGGTCAGATGCTGATGCACCGAGGGTTTCACCGCGACCTGCGCGTACGTCACCGCGACCCCGTGGTACTGGCGGGACGGTGCGACGAATCGATTGCTGAATGCAGGATCCAGGCGCAGCGAGACGCGCGCCGCCGCGTCGGCCCACTGCGACTTCAGGTGCTCGGTGGGGGCCACCACGACCACGCGGTCGACGACGTGCCGCCGGAGCAGCTCGGTCGCCAGTCGCAGCGCGAAGGTCGTCTTCCCGGCGCCCGGGGTGGCAGCCGCGAGGAAGTCGCGCGGTCCGGAGCCCGGGCCGTCGGGACCGTCGAGCGAGAAGTAGAGGTCCAGCGCCTCGGCCTGCCAGGCGCGCAGCCGCTGCGCGGTGCCCCACGGCGCCCGCTGCGGCCAGGTCGGCGACAGGTGCTCGGCGGCGAAGCTGCCGAGATGGATGTCGGTCTCGCCGGCGGTGTCGGTCAGAGCGGCCTCGTCCACATCCCCCCCTTCCCGAACACGACGAGTCACCACGATAGACGACGCCCCGGACGCTACCCTCGACACAAGCCACGAGCCGAGGAAGCGCCATGTCGACCACCCCCGACCACCCGAGTCCGTACGCCGCGAACCACGAACTGCACCCCTGGCGGCGGTTCGTCGCTCTGGGCGACTCATTCACCGAGGGCATCGGCGACCCCGAGCCCGATTCGCCGGGCGGTCACCGCGGCTGGGCCGACCGAGTGGCGGAGGTGCTCTCGCGTCAGGTGCCCGATTTCTCGTACGCCAACCTCGCGATCCGGGGTCGACTGATCCGTCAGATCGTCGACGAGCAGGTCGAACCGGCCCTCGATCTCAAGCCTGATCTGGTCACCTTCTCCGCCGGCGGCAATGACGTGATCCGTCCGGGCTCGGACCCCGATGTGGTGGCCGACATCTTCCACGACGCCGTCGTGCGCCTGTCCGCCTCCGGTGCGACGCTCGTGGTCTTCACCGGCATCGACACGAATTTCACCCCGGTCTTCCGCGGGATCCGCGGCAAAGTCGCCATCTACAACGAGAACATCCGCGCCATCGCGGAGCAGTACGACTGCATCGTCGCCGACCAATGGGCCCTGAAGGAGGTGCAGGACATGCGCTTCTTCGACGACGACAGGCTCCACTACAACTCGCTCGGTCATCACGAGGTGGCCAGGATGGTGCTGCGCACCCTCGCCGTGCCCAACGACCTCCACCCGATGGCACCCGACCCCCTGCCGGTGCGCACCTGGCGTCAGGCCAGGTCGAACGACCTGGTCTGGGCGCGGGAGTACCTCGTGCCGTGGGTGCTGCGGCGACTCCGGCAGCAGTCTTCCGGTGACGCAGTGACCCCCAAGCGCCCGGAGCCGCTTCCGATCATCCGGTCGACGGACGACTCCTGACCGGCGTCACCGCCCCTCGCGCGTGAGTGCCCACAGGGCCACCGCGCTCGCGGCGGCGACGTTGAGCGAATCGACGCCCCCGGCCATCGGGATGGTGACCACCGAGTCGGCGTCGGCGAGACTCCGGCCCGACAGACCGTGTCCCTCGCTGCCGAGGAGCAGGGCCACCCGATCCGGCCGATCGCGGGCGAAGCCGTCGAGGGGGACCGCATCCCCGGCGAGGGCGAGGGCGGCGACGTGGAAGCCGGCCGATGCCAGCTCGGCGGCGCTGGAACGCTGGTCGGCCAGTCGCGTCCACGGCACCTGGAAGACGGTCCCCATCGACACCCGGACGCTCCGGCGGTACAACGGGTCGGCGCATCGCGGTGAGACCAGGACCGCGTCGGCGCCGAGCCCGGCGGCATTGCGGAAGACGGCGCCGACATTGGTGTGGTCGACGATGTCCTCGAGGACCACCACGGTCCGCGCCCCCGCAACGGTGTCGGCCACGCTGCGGAGGGCCGGGCGGTGCATGGCCGCAAGAGCCCCTCGGTGCACGGCATAGCCGGTGAGGGCCTCGGCGACGGCCGGCGGGACCACGAACACGTCGACCCCGGGCGCCTGGGCCACAAGCGGCGTGACGTCGTCGACCCATTTGCGCTGCACCAGGATCGACCTCGGCCGATGCCCCGCCGCCAGCGCGCGGGCGATCACCTTCGCCGACTCCGCGATGTAGAGCCCCTCATCGGGTTCCCGGACCCGTCGGAGAGCTACGTCGGTGAGGTCTCGGTAGTCCGACAGGCGATCGTCGTCCGGATCGTCGATCTCGTGCAGCTGCATCCGACCACTCTGGCACCCGGGCGTCTCGTAACATCACTGAAAAGCGACGGGCCTAGACTCGGTCACCTGCGCCCGGCGACCTACACCCGGCGAAGGAGGTGGCTGTGACCGTCACGACCGATGTGAGCTCTCAGACTCCGGCCGTCTCCGAGGCGCTGGAGGTGCTGCGGGGCCGGCGCCTGGCGATCCTCACCGGCGCCGGCGTGTCGACCGATTCGGGGATCCCCGACTACCGCGGCGAAGGCGCCCCCGTGCGCACACCGATGACGGCGCAGCAGTTCCTCGGCGACGCCGCCGCCCGTCGCCGTTACTGGGTGGGTTCCCATCTCGGATGGCGGGCATTCGCCGCGGCGAGCCCGAATGCCGGTCATGGGGCGATCGCCGACCTCGAGCACCGCGGCATCGCCGCGGGGGTGATCACTCAGAACGTCGACGGTCTGCATGTGCGCGCGGGCAGCCGCCGTGTCGTCGAGCTGCACGGCACGATGCGTCGCGTCTTCTGCACGCACTGCGGCCAGGTCTTCGACCGCCGTGACCTCGCTGTCCGCGTCGAGCGCGACAACCCGTGGCTGACCGTCCCGGACGCGGTGCCCCTCGGGCCCGACGGGGATGTCGTGCCCTCGGCCACCGACGGTTTCATCCTTCCCGACTGCACGGTGTGCGGCGGCATGCTGAAACCAGATGTCGTGTTCTTCGGCGAGTTCGTCCCGGCAGAGAAGTTCCGCGAGGCCGAGCAGATCGTGCGCACGGCCGATGCCCTCGTGATCGCCGGGTCATCGCTGGTGGTCAATTCCGGCATCCGTCTGCTCGAGCGCGCCCGTCGCCGAAGACTTCCCGTGGTCATCGTCAATCGGGGGCAGACGCGCGGCGATGCGCGCGCCACGGTGAAGATCGACGCCGGCACCTCGCCGGTCCTGCGTTTCCTCGCCGACAACCTTCCGGTGCCCGACACCCGCTGACGGCGGACCGTCGGCCGGGTCCCGGTACGCTCTTCCGGTGAGCTCACTGATCCTGGTCCGCCACGGCGAGACCGACTGGAACCGCGCCGGTCGCATTCAGGGGCTCACCGACATCCCTCTGAACGACACCGGCCGCGCGCAGGCCCGTGAGGCGGCGGACCGGCTGCGTGCAGAGCTCACCGGCACGATTCCGGACGCCGGGAGGGATGCCGCGGAGGACGCCGTCATCGTCTCCAGCGATCTGCAGCGGGCGTCCGAGACAGCCGACATCATCGCCGCGGCCCTGGGTCTCGGCACGCCGCGCCGATACCCGGGCCTCCGCGAGCGCGCGTACGGGGAGGCCGAGGGACTCGTCACCGCGGAGTTCCAGCGCCGCTGGGGTCACTGGCACATCGCCGACGTCCCGGGTGCCGAGACGCGAGCGGATCTCCGCGCCCGGGCGATCGACGCGCTTCTGCGTGTGCGGCAGGACGCGAGCGTCGACGGGACCATCCCCCCGCTCATCGCGGTCGCGCACGGAGCGCTCATCCGCGAGGTCATCGGACACGCCACCCAGGACCGTCTGCCCGAACCCGGCGTCCGCCTGCCGAACGGCTCGCTGCACCGCTTCGATATCGAGCGTGGCTCACTCCGGCTGATGCTGCCGGTCGACCTCACCCGGTGAGGGTGGCGCGGTCCATCACCGAGCGGGCGTGCCGGAGGACCGGCTCGTCGACCATGCGCCCCTCGTGGGTGAACACCCCGGGCCGATCCTCGGCGGCGGCGAGGAGGCCTCGGGCCCACGCGATCGTCGCGTCATCGGGCCGGTACGCCCGGCGGATGACGGGTACCTGGGAGGGGTGGATGCAGGCGGTGGCGGCGAACCCCGAGGCCGCTGCGTCGGCGGCCTCCCGCGCGAGTCCCTTCACGTCTGCGATGTCCAGGTGCACCGCGTCGACGGCCGCCTTGCCCTGGGCGCCCGCCGCCAGCAGCACGCGCGCCCGCGCGTACCGGGCGACGTCGCGGTAGCGACCGCTGGGCTTGCGACTGGATGTGCCGCCGAGGCTGGCGACGAGGTCCTCCGCGCCCCACATGAGACCGACCACCTGGTCATGGGCGGCGAGCTTCTCCGCGGCGGCCACACCGCCGGCCGTCTCGCACAGGGCGACGATCGAGAACCGCCGGTCGATGGCGCGCAGCGCCTTGGCGCTTTCGGCTTTGGCGAGCATCACGGTGCGGAAGTCGGTCTGCGACAGGGTCGCCATGTCGGCGGCGAAGGCCTCGGTGCCCACCGGGTTCACCCGCACGATGACCCGGGACGGGTCGAGGTCGGCGTCGATCACGGCGCCACGCGCGGCGGTCTTGCGATCGGCGCCGACGGCGTCCTCCAGATCGAGGATGACGGCGTCGGCGCGCTCGAGCGCCTTGCCGAACCGTTCGGGGCGGTCGGCCGGGCAGAACAGGAGAGCCGGAGCGGGCAGCATCCTCCTCACACCTCCTCTGCGGTCTCGGAGTCGTCGCTCACCCTCGCGCCTGCGGCATCCCGGCACCACATCAGGGCGACCCGGGTGGCGGAGGCGACCGTCACGCCGTCCTGATTCCTCCCCGTATGCCGCATGGTGACGATCCCCTGACCCGGGCGGGACGCAGAGCGACGCGCGTCGAGGATCTCGGTTTCGGTATAGAGGGTGTCACCATGGCGGAGCGGAGCGGGGAAGGTGATGTCGGTCATGGCGAGCTGCGCGACGAGGGTTCCCAGCGTCAGCTGCGACACCGATGCACCGACCATCGTCGCCAGCGTCCACATCGAGTTCACCAGCCGTTCGCCGAACGGGCTGTCGGCGGCCCAGGCGGCATCCAGATGGAGCGGCTGGGAGTTCATCGTCAATGCCGAGAACAGCACGTTGTCGGTCTCGGTCGCCGTCCGCCCGGGTCGGTGCAGGTAGCGGGCTCCGACATCGAATTCTTCGAAGTAGAGTCCGCGCTGGATGACGCCGGGGTGCTCGGGATCGTCGTTCACAGTGAGGCCCACGCTACCCGCCGAGCCCCAGCGCTCGCGAGATGACGAGCAGCTGCACCTCGGTCGTGCCCTCGCCGACCTCGAGGATCTTCGAGTCGCGATAGTGGCGCGCCACCGGGTACTCGTTCATGAACCCGTTGCCGCCGAAGATCTGGGTCGCGTCGCGGGCGTTGTCCATCGCGGCGTCGCTCGCCGTGATCTTCGCGATGGCGGCCGCGGTCTTGAAGGGCTTGCCGGCGTCCCGCAGGCGGGCTGCGTGCAGCCAGGCCAGGCGGGAGTTGTGCACCCGCGCCTGCATCCGGGCGAGCATGAATTGGATGCCCTGCCGGCTCGCCAGCGGCGCGGCGAAGACGGTGCGCGACCGGGCGTATTCCACCGCGGCCTCCAGGCACCCCTCGGCTGCGCCGGTCGAGAGCGCCGCGATGGCGATCCGCCCCTCGTCGAGGATGTGGAGGAAGTTCGCAAAACCCCGCCCCTCCTCGCCGAGGAGGTGCGAGGCGGGAACCCGCGCGTCGACGAAGGTGAGCGGGTGGGTGTCCGACGCGCGCCACCCCACCTTGTCGTACCCGGGCTCGACGGAGAATCCGGGAGTGCCGTTGGAAACGATGATCGTCGAAATCTGCTTGCGTCCGCCGGCCTCGCCGGTGACAGCGGTGACCGTGACGAAGCGGGTGATGTCCGTCCCGGAGTTGGTGATGAACTGCTTCGACCCGTTGATCACCCACTCCTCGCCGTCACGGCGGGCGGTGGTGCGGGTGGCTCCGGCATCCGAGCCCGCCTCGGGTTCGGTCAGGCCGAACCCGGCGAGCGCGCGCCCGGCGAGGAGGTCGGGGAGATACTCCGCGCGCTGCGCGTCGGTGCCGAAGCGGTGGATCGGCATCGCCCCGAGACTCACCCCCGCCTCCAGCGTGATGGCGATCGACTGATCGACGCGGGCGAGCGCCTCGATCGCCAGACACAGCGCGACGTAGTCCCCACCCTGCCCGCCGACGTCTTCGGGGAAAGGCAGTCCGAACAGCCCCATCTCCCCCATCTGCGCCACCACGTCCAGCGGCAGCGTATGGGTTCGATCGGCTTCGTAGGAGACCGGCGCGACGACCTCGTCGGCGAATTGGCGCACCAGCTGCGCGAGTTCGAGCTCGGTCTCCTCCAGTGCGTACTCACTGAGCGGAATGGTCATCCTGGTCCTCCTCGACCTCCGCGACGATCTGGTCGCGGTTCACCTGGTCGCCGATCGCGACGTGGATCCGGACCGCGCCGTCGTGGGGCGCGATCACGATGTGCTCCATCTTCATGGCTTCGATGCTGACGAGTCGGTCGCCCGCGGCGACCCTCGCGCCGTCCGCGACGTGCACGGCGACGACCGCCCCCGGCATGGGAGCGCGCACCTGCGGAGTCGAGACCGCGACCCGACGCGACTGCGCGGCCAGGCGACGCGTCATCGCCTCACGCCGGTCGATCGGAGTCAGCCGGTGCGTGGCCCCGTTCCGCCACGTCCACAACGCTCCGTCATCCGCGCGTGCGACGACGACCTCCGTCGCCGGAACCGCGTCGGTCGGCGACGCGGACATGACACCGATTCCGTCGACGGTGAAAGAGACGGTCGCGGGCACCGGGCCTCGCCCACCGCGCCATCCGCGCAGGCTCTGCCACACCCGCCCCGCCCCGGGCCGGAAATGCGTCTGCGCAGCGACATCACCCGCCGTCCGGATCACCGCCGCCGCGGCCGCGAGCTCGACGTCATCCGGGGCGGAGGGCTCCAGCGCCGGCATCCGGTCGATGATGCCGGTGTCGAGGTCACCCGCCCGCATGTCCTCGCGCGCGAGCAGGGTCCGAAGGAACGGCACGTTCGTCTCCACGCCGGCGATGACGGTCGCCGCCAGCCCCTCATCGAGAGACCGCAGCGCCGCCGACCGGTCGACGGCGTGGGCGATCACCTTGGCGATCATCGGGTCGTAATCGGCGGTCACGAGCGACCCGGTCTCGACCGCCGCGTCGGTGCGGATGCCGGGAGCGGGCCGCCACGCGAGGATCTCCCCCACCGACGGGACGAAGCCCCGCTCGGGGCTTTCGGCGTAGACGCGCGCCTCGATGGCGTGACCGCGCATCCGCACCTCATCCTGCGCCACGGAGAGCGGGAGGCCGGCGGCGATGCGCACCTGCTCGGCGACGAGATCCATCCCGGTGACCTCTTCGGTGACGGGGTGCTCGACCTGCAGGCGGGTGTTCATCTCGATGAAGAAGAACTCCTCGGGCCGAGACGCGGCGACGAGGAACTCCACCGTTCCCGCACCGCGGTAGCCGACGCTCGCCGCGGCGGCGCAGGCCGCCTGCCCGAGGCGCTCGCGCGTCGTCGGGTCGATGACCGGAGAGGGAGCTTCTTCGATGACCTTCTGGTGACGGCGCTGCAGGGTGCATTCACGCTCACCCAGGTGCACCACGTGGCCGTGATCGTCGGCGAGCACCTGAACCTCGATGTGCCGAGGGTTCTCCACGAGCCGCTCGAGGAGCAGCGTGTCGTCGCCGAATGCCGCACGCGCCACGCGCCTGGCGCTCTCCACCGCTGCGGAGAGGTCGCCGGCGGCGTGCACGATCTGCATGCCCTTGCCGCCACCGCCCGCGGACGGCTTCACCAGCAGCGGGAATCCGGTCGCGTCGGCGGAGCGGGCGATCTCGGCGTCGTCCATCCCAGCGGCTGAGAAGCCCGGAACGGTCGGAACGCCGAAGCCTGCGACGTGCTCCTTCGCCCGGATCTTGTCCCCCATGATCTCCAGGGCCCGCTCACCCGGGCCGATGAAGACGATGCGGGCCTGGGCGCACGCCCGTGCGAAGGCGACATTCTCGGAGAGGAAGCCGTAGCCCGGGTGGATCGCCTCCGCCCCCGACCGACGGGCGGCGTCGATGACGGCTGCGACGTCGAGATAGGACGCCGACGCGGCGGCCGGTCCGATCCGCACGGCGTCATCGGCTTCGCGAACGTGCGGTGCATCGGCATCGGCGTCGCTGAACACGGCGACGGCGCGGATTCCGAGGACGCGGAGGGTGCGGATGACGCGACGGGCGATCTCGCCGCGGTTGGCCACGAGGACGGTGCCGAAGATCGGAGCGGGGTGGTCGGTCGTCACGGCGATCACATCCTGAAGACGCCGAACTGCGGCGCGGGCAGCGGCGTGCGACTGATGACATCGAGGGCCAGACCCAGGATGTCGCGGGTGTCGGCGGGGTCGATGACGCCGTCGTCCCAGAGCCGCGCCGTGGCGTAGTAGGGGCTTCCCTGCTCGTCGTAGCGCGCGCGGATCGGCGCTTCGAACGCCTCCTGGTCGGCGGGGTTCCACTCCTCACCTCGCGCTTGGAGCTGATCCCGCTTCACCGTGCCGAGCACGGCGGCGGCCTGGGGCCCGCCCATGACCGAGATCCGGCTCGCCGGCCAGCTCCAGAGGAAACGGGGCGAGTAGGCGCGACCGCACATGGAGTAGTTCCCGGCGCCGAAGGATCCGCCGATGATGACCGTGAGCTTGGGCACGCGCGTGGTCGCCACAGCGGTGACCATCTTCGCTCCGTCCTTGGCGATGCCGCCGGCCTCGGCCTCGCGCCCCACCATGAAGCCGGTGATGTTCTGCAGGAACAGCAGCGGGGTCTCGCGCTGATCGCACAGCTCGATGAAGTGCGCGCCCTTCTGAGCCGACTCGGAGAACAGGACGCCGTTGTTGGCGACGATGCCGACCGGATGCCCGTGGATGCGCCCGAATCCGGTGACGAGGGTGTCGCCGTACTCGCGCTTGAACTCGTGGAAGTCGCTGCCATCGACCAGGCGCGCGATCACCTCGCGCACGTCGTAGGGCTGATTCACGTCCACCGGGACGACTCCGTAGAGCTCCGCGGGATCGACGGCCGGCGGGACTGCGGCATCGACCTGCCAGACGGGATCGGCCTCGGCGGGGAGCGTGGCGATGATGTCGCGGACGATCTCCAGGGCGTGCTCGTCGTCGTCGGCGAGGTGGTCGACGACACCCGACCGGCGGGCATGCAGCTCTCCGCCGCCGAGCTCTTCCGGCGTGACGATCTCGCCGATCGCGGCTTTGACCAGCGGCGGTCCGCCGAGGAAGATCGTGCCCTGCCCCCGGACGATGACGGTCTCGTCGCTCATCGCCGGCACGTAGGCCCCTCCGGCCGTGCACGACCCCAGCACGGCGGCGATCTGGGGGATCCCCGCGGCCGAGAGCCGGGCCTGGTTGAAGAAGATGCGTCCGAAGTGGTCGCGGTCGGGGAAGACCTCGTCCTGCATCGGCAGGAAGGCTCCACCCGAATCGACCAGATAGACGCACGGGAGGCGATTGTCCAGGGCGATCTCCTGGGCGCGAAGATGCTTCTTCACCGTGAGCGGGAAGTAGGTGCCGCCCTTCACTGTCGCGTCGTTGCAGACGATCATGACGTGTCGCCCATGCACCAGCCCGATTCCGGCGACGACTCCTGCCGCGGGAGCCTCACCGTCGTACAGTCCTTCGGCGGCCAGCGGGGCGATCTCGAGGAACGGGCTGTCCGGATCGAGGAGTCGGTCCACCCGGTCTCGGGGCAGGAGCTTCCCCCGGGCGACGTGGCGCTCCCGCGACGCAGGAGGCCCGCCGAGGGCGGCCTCGGCCAACCGGCGGCGAAGGTCGTCGGCGAGGTCCCGCTGCGCGGCGTCGGCACGGCGGAAGTCGTCGTCACGACGCACAGTGGTGGTGAGCCTGGCCATGTCATCTCCGTCGACGTCACGATCCGGTCACGCCCGTTGTCGCGGCGCGCCGGGGACGGTTAGTGTGCGTTAACCGAGCTCTCACGTTAGCGGGGATTAACTGAAATGGCAAGCACCACGGGTCGCGATCGAGCCAAGGCGGATCGACACTCCGCTCTCCTCGCCGAGGCGGCGCGCCTGTTCGCCGAGCGGGGGTTCACCGGCGTCAGCCTCGAAGACCTCGGGTCGGCGGTCGGCGTGAGCGGACCGGCGATCTACCGCCATTTCGCCAACAAGCAGGCGCTGCTCGCGGCGATCCTCATCGGCGTGAGCGAACGGCTGCGCGACGGCGGACGAGCGGTGATCGAGCGGACGGATGACCCCGACGCGCGCCTCGCGCAGCTGGTGGCCTTCCACGTCGACTTCGCCCTGACCGACGCGGACGTCATCCGCGTGCAGGACCGCGACCTGGCGAACCTCGGCGTCGAGGATCGTCGGGCCGTGCGCCGTCTGCAGCGCGAATACGTCGAGATGTGGGTCGGTGTCCTCGCCGCGGTCCACCCGGACCGCAGCGAGCAGGACCTCCGCGTGCGGGCCTACGCGTGCTTCGGCCTCATCAACTCCACGCCGCACAGCATCCGCACGGGTCTGGACGCACCCGACCAGGCGCTCGTCCGCGGAATCCTGACGGACATGGCAGGAGCCGCACTGGCCGTCTGAGCGGTATCCTCACAGCACGATGCGCGAGAACCTCGAAGAAGAGGCCGTCACCTCACGCCGTGACTTCCTCAAGGTCGGCGGCCTGGCGGCGGCAGGGTTCGCCGTGGGCGGGGCCGTCGGCGCCACCGGCGGCGCGGCGATCGGCCACGCCGTCGGTGTGCAGGAGGGAACGCAGGACCTCCCCGCGCTCGCCGCACGCTCCGAACCCGGCTTCGATCACATCGTGGTGTTCATGGGCGAGAACCGGTCGTTCGACAACATGCTCGGGTGGCTCTACACCCCCGACACCCTGCCCGAGCGGTCGCGGTTCGACGGGCTCGCATTCGGCGACTATGCGAACCGCTCGCCGCACGGCGACCGCGTCGCCGCGCACGTGTACTCCGGAGCGACAGATGTCGTGATGGGACTTCCCAACCCCGACCCGGGCGAGGAGTTCCCGCACGTCAACACCCAGCTCTTCGGCCGCGTCGACCCGCCGGGCAATGCCACGGCGCAGGTGGGACAGATGGCTTCCCCGTTCAATGCGCCCCCGCCGGGGACCCGACCGACGATGGAGGGCTTCGTCCAAGACTACTGGAACAACTTCACGCGACTGCGCCGCGGCACGGAGCCGACGCTCGAGGAGGCGTCGCAGATCATGGGCGGGTTCTCACCCGAGCAACTCCCGGTCCTGTCGACCCTCGCCCGGGAGTTCGCCGTGTTCGACGCCTGGTTCGCGGGTGTGCCGTCCCAGACGTACTGCAACCGGTCGTTCTTCCACGCCTCGACCTCCCACGGCTTCGTGACGAACAAGCACGGCGGCGGATACGACAAGTGGCTGAACGCGCCCCCGACACCGACGATCTTCAATCGACTCGAGGACGCCGGACTGTCCTGGAAGGTCTACTTCGATGAGATGCAGCTGGTCTCACTGACCGGCGTGCTTCACGCGCCGGTGCTGGAGCAGTTCTGGCGCACCGAGCATTTCGCCTTCATGCCGGAGTTCTACAGGGACGTCGAGAACGGCACTCTGCCCGCTTACGCGTTCATCGAACCGCGCCTGACATACAACCACAACGACTTCCACCCCCCATTCGGCGTCTACCGTTCCAGCGAGGTCGACGGCCGGATGGTCATCGACTCGGCCGTCTCCGACGTCCGCGCCGGCGAGAAGCTCGTGGCGAGCATCTACGACGCGATCCGGACGAGCGCCAGTGCCACCGGGTCGAACGCCCTGAACACCCTGCTCCTCATCACCTTCGACGAGCACGGCGGCACCTACGACCATGTCGCGCCGCCCAGGGCCGTGCCCCCGGTGGCGGACGCTGCGCCGGGAGAGATGGGTTTCGCCTTCGACAGGCTGGGAGGTCGCGTCCCCGCGATCGCGGTGTCGGCGTACACCCGGGCGGGCACCGTCATCAACGACGAGATGCACCACGGCTCGGTGATCGCGACCCTCGCCCGCCGCCATGGCCTCCAGCCGCTGAACCGCCGGGATGCAGGGGCGAACACGCTCTTCTCCGTTCTCAACCTCAGCAGGCCCCGTCATCCCGCCACCTGGCCGACGGTCCACCCCATGTACCACCCGCCGAACCCTCAGGCCGAGGAGCCGATCGACGTGACGTCGTCGCCGCACCGCGACAAACCGCTCAGTCCCCCCGGACGAGGGCTGCTCGGCCTCCTCCAGGCGCGGTACGGCGAGGGGTCCCAGGACGAACCGCAGACGTATGCGGAGGCCTACGACTATCTGCGACGACGCGGCAGGGGCCTGTTCACGCAGGCGTGACGGTTCCCGCAGCGACGCTCAGGTCAGCAGCATCGCCCGCCCGGGCTCCCGCAGCACCGCCCCGACGTCGGCGAGGAACCGCGACCCCTGTTCGCCGTCGACGAGACGGTGATCGAAGGACAGGGCGAGGGTGACCACCTCGCGGAGCGCGATCTGGCCGCGATGCTCCCACGGCTGGCGACGTACCGCGCCGATGGCGAGGATGCCGGCTTCGCCGGGATTGAGGATCGGTGTTCCCGCATCCACGCCGAAGACGCCCACGTTGGTGATGGAGAAGGTCCCCCCGCGCATCGCTTCGGGCGAGGTCTTGCCGGCACGGGCCGTGGTCGCAAGGTCGCGGATCGCGTCGGCGAGAACGGGCAGGGTCATCCGGTCGGCATGGCGGATGTTCGGCACGACGAGGCCGCGCTCGGTCGCGGCCGCGATCCCGAGGTGCACACCGTGATGCTGCACGATCTCACCGCGCTCGCCGTCCCACCTCGAGTTCAGAGTCGGGTGGTGACGCAGCGCCAGGCAGACGGCCTTGGCCGCCACGGCGAGGACGCCGATGCGGTGGTCGGCGAGCGAGCGGTCCTCGCGCAGGGATGCCACGAGCTCGGTCGTCTCGGTGACATCGACGGTGAGGAAGACGGTGACGTGCGGCGCAGTGAAGGCGCTCGTCACCATCGCCTCCGCGGTGTGCTTGCGAACGCCCCGGATCGGGATCCGGGTCTCCCCCGTATCCGCCGTGTCCTGCGCGCGGACGTCGCTCGCCGGCTGGGCGGCGCGGGTCGTCGTCTCTGCATAGCCGCGGACGTCGTCGCGGGTGATGAGACCGCCCGGGCCGGTCCCCGTCACCAGCGCGATGTCGACATCGAGGTCTTTGGCGAGCTTGCGGACCGGCGGGGTCGACCTCGGCCGTTCCTGCAGGGACTCCACGTCCTCCACGAGACGGATGTCGTCGTGCGGCGCGACGGCGAGGACCGCGGTGTCCGTCGCCGCCGACGGGAATGTCGACGCCGCGATCCGCGGCCGACGCCGCGGACGGTTCCCGCTGCGCGGCCCGGCGCCGTAGCCGACGAGGTTCGGCCCGGCGGCGTCGTCGGCCGGTGCGTCGGCGGCGATGACCTCACCCGCCGCGGGTTTGTCGCGTGTCGCCGAGGACGCGTCCGGCGGTGCGGGGCTTCCGGAAGCCTCCGCGCCCACCTCGAAGGAGATCAGCGGTGAACCGACCTCCACCACGTCGCCCGCCGCAGCGTGCAGCACCTGCACGACCCCGGCATGCGGCGAGGGCAGCTCCACGACGGCCTTCGCCGTCTCGACCTCGGCGATGGTCTGGTTCAGGGCGACACGGTCGCCCTCGGCGACGAGCCACTGCACGAGCTCGGCCTCGGGCAGTCCCTCACCGAGATCGGGGAGGCGGAACTCCTGGATCACAGCTCCACCCCCGTCAGGCTGTTCGGGCGCTCGAGCACGCGGTCGACGGCGTCGAGGACGCGGTCGAGGTCGGGAACATGGTGCTTCTCGAGCTTCGCGGGCGGGTAGGGGATGTCGTGTCCCGTCACCCGGACGGGAGGCGACTCCAGATAGTGGAAGCACCGCTCGGTGACACTGGCGACCAGCTCGGCGCCCACCCCGGCCTCGCGCGCGGCCTCATGGGTGACCACGACGCGTCCTGTCTTGCGCACCGACGCGCCGATCGTCCGGTAGTCCACCGGTGAGAGCGAACGCAGGTCGATCACCTCGAGCGAGATCCCGTCCTCCTCGGCGGCCAGGGCGGCGTCCAACGCCGTGGCTACCTGGGCACCGTAGGTCAGCACGGTGACGTCGGTGCCCTCGCGGGCGACACGGGCGAGGCCCATCGGCGGGGCATCGGCGGGGTCGACGTCGAGGTGGACCTCGGCCCTGGTGTGGTAGAGCCGCTTGGGCTCGAAGTAGACCACCGGGTCATCCGAGGCGATCGCCTGGCGGAGCATGACGTAGGCGTCCTGCGGGTTGGACACCGCCACCACGCGCAGGCCCGACGTGTGGACGAAATACGCCTCCGGTGATTCCGAGTGATGCTCCGCCGCGCCGACGCCCCCCGCCCACGGGATGCGGATCGTCAGCGGCATCCGGACATTGCCGCGGGTGCGGTAGTGGAGCTTGGCGACCTGACAGACGATCTGGTCGAAGGCCGGATAAACGAAGCCGTCGAACTGGATCTCCACCACCGGCCGGAAGCCCCGGAGGGCGAGGCCGACAGCGGTGCCGACGATGCCCGACTCGGCCAGCGGGGTGTCGATGACGCGCTGCGCACCGAACTCCTCCTGGAGGCGGTCGGTGACGCGGAAGACGCCGCCCAGCTTGCCGATGTCCTCCCCCAGCACCAGCACCTTGGGGTCATCCGCCATCGCACGGCGCAGACCCTCGTTGATCGCCTTCGCCATCGTCAACTGCACCATGGTCAGCCCTCCTCCGCCACCGCGGCGAACCCGTCGAGGTACGCGGCGTACGCGGCACGCTGTGCGTCGATGCCGGAGTGGGGCTCGGCGTAGACGGCATCGAAGATCGACAGCGGGGGACGCGTCACCGCCCCCATCGCGGCCTGGCGGACCTCGTCGGCGAGCGCGTCGGCGTCCGCGGCGACCTCGGCGACGAGGTCGTCGTCGAACGCACCCTCGGTGCGCAGCAGGGCTTCCACCCGGTCGATCGGGTCGCGGCGACGCCAGATCTCGACCTCCTCCTTGTCGCGGTAGCGGGTGGGGTCGTCCGAGGTGGTGTGCGGACCCATGCGATAGGTGACGGCCTCGATGAAGGCCGGGCCCCGGCCCTTCCGGGCGTGGTCGATCGCCCATCGCATCGCAGCCAGGCACGCCAGCACGTCGTTGCCGTCCACGCGCATGCTGGGGATCCCAAACCCGGGCGCCCGCCCCGCGATCGGGAAGCGGGCCTGGACGCTCACCGGCTCGGAGATGGCCCACTGGTTGTTCGTGCAGACGAAGACCACCGGCGCACCGAACGAGGAGGCGAACACCATCGCCTCGTTGACGTCGCCCTGGCTGGTCGCGCCATCTCCGAAGTAGGCCGCGGCCACCTGGTCGCCGCCGTCGCGCTGCACGCCCATCGCGTAGCCGACGGCGTGGAGCGACTGGGCCCCGATGATGATCTGCTGGGTCGCCGTGTGCAGCTCATGGGGGTCGTAGGTGGAGTGGCCCTCGCCGCGCCATGCGAGGACGTAGTCTGACGGTTTGCCGCCCCGCGCGTAGACGACGCCGGTCTCGCGGTAGCTCGGGAAGGCGAAGTCGTCGGCACGCAGCGCACGGGCCGTGCCGATCTGCGTCGCCTCCTGCCCCTGGCACGGCGGCCACAGACCCACCTGCCCCTGCCGCTGGAGAGCTACGCCCTCCGCATCGATGCGGCGCAGCAGCACCATGTCGCGGTAGAGCCGCTGGATGGCGGTGGTGTCGACATCCTCGATCCACTGCTGCAGATCCGCGTCGCTCACGCGTTCGCCGGCGGGGGTCAGCAGACGAGCGACGTCGTCCACATCGGTGGCCGGATCGGCCATGGGGTTCAGGGTGCGCACCGTTGTCATCCCTCCTCGAGGCGATGCTCTCGTGAAGCGTCGCGCGTGAGTCGCCGGCAGCGTCGCCGACAAGCCTGAGGCTACTCGTTCTGTCACCTAGCTCAAGCATGTTCGTGATTGTTGAGCAACATGCGCAGACGGGGCGAGATCAGCCTGCTAATCTTTCGCAGTATGAGCACTCTCGATCACGTCGATCTCGAGCTCCTCGCGGCCCTCTCGGACGATCCGCGCGCCACGGTCGTCGCGCTGGCGGAGCGATTGGGCCTGTCGCGCAACACGGTCCAGGCGCGGATGTCGCGGCTCGAGCGGACGGGCGTGTTCCTCTCGTACGAACGCGCGATCTCCCCGGAGGCCCTCGGCTTTCCGATCGAGGCGTTCCTCAGCGTTACGGTGCGTCAGGCCGACCTGCCCCGCATCACCGCCGAGCTCGGACGCGTGCCCGAGATCGTGCAGGTCCATGGCCTGAGCGGCCAGGTCGACCTGCTGGTGCGTGTGGCGTGTCGCGACACCCAGCACCTCTTCGACACCGACGCCCGGATCCTCGCCATCGAGGGCGTCGAGCGCACCGAGACCTCCCTGGTCATGGGAGAGGTCATCGGCTATCGCGTTCGACCCCTCATGGAGCTGGCACGACGGGACTCGTAGCCCTCTGTCCGCGCGCATCGGCCGACGATGCCGCGTCGAGTCGGACGAGGATCACCCCCGCAAGGATGAGCGCTCCGCCGGCGAACTGGACGGCGGCCGGGATCTCCGAGAGGAAGATCCAGGCGAAGGCCAGGGCGAACAGCACCTCGGACAGGCCGACGAAGGAACCGACGCGAGACCCGATCCGTGGAACGGCCATCACGCCGAGCCCGTAACCGATCGTGGTCGCCACTGCGGCGACCCACAGCAGGGGCAGCCACCACGCCACCTCCGCCCCCGCAAGCGTGACCGTCACCGCGACCGCATGAAACGGCAGCACGCCGGTGGCGCACAGCCCCGCCATCACCAGACCGCCGAAGAGGAGGCCGGCTGCGGCCAGCGCGAGGGGCGGCAGGTCGTCTCCGGCGCGCTCGGCGATGACGAAGTACGCGCACACACACACGGCCGCGCCGAGCGCGAACAGCACGCCGATCGGGTCGAATGCGGCGCCCGAGACGTCCACCACGAGCACCAGACCCACGACCGCGACCACCGACCCGGCGAGGACGAGGTACGACGGCCGCCGGCGGGTGCGGATCCAGACCGCGACGACGAGCAGAACCGGCGCGAGGTATTGGATGAGCAGCGCCACGGCCACCGGCATCCGCTGCATCGCCGAGAAGAACAGCAGCTGACATCCGAGTACCGGCATGAGACCGAAGGCGACGATGAGGGGCCAGTGCCGTCGGACGAACCGCCGCTGGCGACGGATCGCGATCACAAGCGCCGGCGAGAGCACGAGGGCTGCGACACCCATCCGCACCAGGAGCGCGGCTCCGAGAGACCACCCGGCCTCGAGCAGCGGCTTCATGAGGGGGCCGCTCGAGGAGAACGCCAGCGCCGACGCCAGAGCCATCACCAGACCCGTCGTGGCCGTTCGCGACGCGGCGGCGGGGACGCCGAGGGAGAGCACGGGCAGCGGCGCGGTCGCGGTCATCGGATCATCCGTCTGTCAGGAGTCAAGCATGCGTAAACTGGTGACACTAGTGCCGGTGAATGTCAGGAGTCAACGTGGTTTTCATCCATGACACCGAGAGCAATCTGCGCGCCGCCGCGTACCTCGTCAACACCCTGCCCGGTGTGGGCGGCGCCGACGCCGCGGACACCCTCACGAGCCGTGAGCAGTTCGACGAGTATCTTCGGATCAACCCCTACACCGGCGTGATCCGTCGCGATGACGCCGAGCTCTCGGCGTTGCGCGCGGTGCGCCGGCCACTGCAGGGCCTCTGGGACGTCGACCGGGATGGGGCGGTGCCCCTCGTCAACGAGATGCTGCGACGCGGACACGCTCTCCCCCGCCTGATGAAGCACGACGGGATGGACTGGCATATCCATGCCACGTCGGACGATGCCCCCCTGGCGACGCGGGTGCTGGTCGAAGCCGCGATGGCCTTCGTGGACGTCATCCGCGCCGACGAGTACGACCGCGTGCGACGGTGCGCCGCAGATGACTGCGACGGCGTCTACGTCGACTTCTCCAAGAACAAGTCCAAGCTCTACTGCGACACCGGCAACTGCGGGAACCGGATGAACGTCATCGCGTACCGGCAGCGGAAGGCGCGAGAAAGCGAGTGATGGCCGCGGCCGCGGGCCCCGGCGTTTCGTAATGGATCAGGTGCCCCACCTCGGGGATCTCGACCAGCTCGGCCTGAGGGAAGAGCGTCGTGAGCCGCCGCTGCGCGCCCAGAGGGGTGATGTCGTCGCGCTCGGCGACGATGAGGAGCGTCGGCTGGGCGATCTCGGGCGCGAAGACCCGCACATCGTTGCGGACGGACGTTTCGAACGCCTCGCGGAGCACGTCGCGGTCGGCGAAGCGCGAGAAGTACCGATCATGCTGGTCGTGGATGTAGCGGCGCAGATCGCGCCGGCGCGTCTTGGCCATCGCCACGCTCATCCCGCGGACGATCGCGCGCTGCCGCAGCACCCACTCCCCTGCCCGCCGCGGCAGGCGGGCACCCATCCGGTAATAGAAGACCGCGAGACGCGTGAGGACGCCGCGGGGACCCTCCAGCGCCGGCGCGCCGATGGGGTTGATGAGGATGAGCCGGGGTGTCGGCAGGCCCCCCGCCACCGCCGCCGCCGCCACGATCGAGCCGAACGAGTGCCCCAGGATCACCGCCTCCGGGGCGAGCGCCGCGTGCACCTTCGTGAGCCAGGCACGGTAGGCGTCGATGTCGTGACGGCGCCCGGGAAGCGGGGTCGAGTCGCCGAAACCGGGGAGGTCCGGCACGATCACGCGCACGTCGGGAAGGAGCCCGATGATCGCGGTCAGACCGTGGTGGTCACCGCGGAATCCGTGCACCGCGAGCACCGTGGCCTCGGCGTCCGCGGGCCCGTACGTCCAGTAGGCGGTCTGACCACCGAGGATCTCCACCCGGTCTCCCTCGGGCGTCAGGGCGCGCGGGGCGGGGACCTCGGGGTGCGGAATCGACACGTTCGAGTCTAACCGGCGGTCCATGTCGGGACCGGCGCGTACGGTGCGGAGCCATGACCATCCCTCGCCCCGCCCCCGAACCCGCTGGATCGACTCCGGCCCCCCTCCGCGACGATCCCCCGCCGTGGCTGCGCGTCGTGGGCGTGTTCGACCTCGAGACGACGGGGATCGACGTGCGCTCCGACAGGGTGGTCACCGCTCACGTCGGCTTGCTGGATGCCACGGGGGCGGCGGTGTGCGGCCGATCCTGGCGGGCTGACCCAGGCGTGGAGATCCCCGCGGCGGCAACGGCCGTGCACGGGATCTCGACGGCCCAGGCGCGTGCCACGGGCCGGCCCGCGGCGGAGGTCGTCGCCGAGGTCGTCGGGTGTCTCCGCGGCATCCTCGACGCGGGCATCCCGGTGGTGGCCTACAACGCCGCCTACGACTTCACGTTGCTGCGTCACGAAGCTCTGCGTCACGACGTCGTGCCGCTGGAGCACCCGCATCCGGTCTTCGATCCACTCGTCATCGACCGGCACTACGACCGCTACCGGCGGGGGAAGCGAACGCTCACGAGGGTTGCCGAGCACTACGCCGTCCGGCTCGACGAGGCGCATGAAGCGGCTGCGGACGCGCGGGCGGCAGGACGCGTGGCGCAGGCGCTCGCCCGTCGCTATCGGGGCCTGCTCCCGTCGACCGCTCGGGGGATCCACGTCGAGCAGATCGCCTGGGCACGCGATCAGGCTGCCAGCCTCACCGAGTACTTCGTGAGGATCGGTCGCATCGATCCGGGCGAGCCGGTCGAAGGCACGTGGCCGGTGCGGTGACGCGCAGAAGCCCCCGACCGTGGTCGGGGGCTTCTGCGCGGTGGCTCAGCGGCCGCCGAAGTTCTTGAAGCGCTGGTTGAACTTCTCGACGCGGCCGGCCGAGTCGAGGATGCGCTGCTTGCCCGTGTAGAACGGGTGCGAGGCCGACGAGATCTCGACGTCGATGACGGGGTACTCGACACCATCGAGCTCGATCGTCTTGTCGCTGGTGACGGTCGAACGGGTGAGGAAGGTCTCGCCCGAGCCGAGGTCGCGGAACACGACCGCGCGGTAGTCGGGGTGGATGTCAGTCTTCATGGGAATCCTTGCGGGAGCGACGGAAAGTCTGTTGTGCGAGAGCACCAGCGGACGAGTCTACCAGGCGCCGGCCCGGACCGCCGAACCGGGCTCCGCCGGACACGGCCCGCGAGGCCGTCACCCCGCAGCGCGAGCGGTGAAGCGCCCGTCCTCTTCGCGGAGGGTGATCGGTACTCCGAAGGTCTCCGTCAGCGACTCCCCGGTCAGCGCCTCGGCGAGCGGCCCGGCGGCCACGGCGCGCCCCTCCCGGAGGAGGAGCACATGGGTGAAGCCGACGGGGATCTCCTCCACGTGATGCGTGACCATCACCATCGCCGGCGTGGTCGGTGCCTGTGCGTAACCGCCCAGCAACGTCAGCAGCTCCTCCCGCGCACCCAGATCCAAGCTGGCGGTCGGCTCGTCCAGGAGCAGCAGCTCGGGGTCGGTCATGATGGAGCGCGCGATCTGCACACGCTTCTGCTCGCCGTCCGACAGCGTGCCGAACGTGCGATCGGCCAGCTCATCCAGACGCCACTCGGCAAGGACCCGCAGCGCTCGGCGCTCGTCGATGTCCTCGTAGTCCTCGCGCCAGCGTCCGACCACCGAGAACGCCGCGGTCAGGACGACGTCGAGGACGGTCTCCTCGGCGGGAATCCGCCGCGCCATGGCGCTCGATGCGAAGCCGATGCGCGGACGCAGCTCGAAGACATCCGTCCGACCCAGGCGCTCACCGAGGATCGTGACCGCGCCGGAGGTCGGATGGATCAGGGTGTCCGCGAGCTGCAGGATCGTTGTCTTCCCCGCGCCGTTCGGGCCGAGCACCACCCACCGCTGATCATCGCTGACCTCCCAGTCGAGGTGATCGACGATGTCACGGGCGTTCCTGCGGACGACGACGTCGGAGAACTCCAGCACCTGCGGCATGACCCCAGCCTATCGGCCGGGCACCGACGGTCACGGCGCCGCGGCGACCTCGCGGTACAGAGCCGCCGTCTGGGCGGCGATGCTCTGCCAGCTGAAGTCGGAGATCGCCCGATGGCGCCCCGCTTCCCCCCACGCACGGGCGCGAGTGGGGTCGCTGACGGCCTCGGTGAGGGCGGCGGCGAGGTCGTCGACGAATCGGTCGGGGTCCAGGGGCGTCCCCGTGCCGTCATCCATCTGCTCGATGGGGACGAGCCGGCCGGTGACCCCGTCGACGACGACCTCGGGGATGCCGCCGGTGGCGGTGCCGACGACCGCGGCGCCGCACGCCATCGCCTCGAGGTTGACGATCCCGAGGGGCTCGTACACCGAGGGGCAGACGAAGGCGGTCGCGGCGGTGAGCACCGTGCACAGCTCGTGGCGCGAGAGGAGGCGGTCCAGCCACACCACGCCATCGCGCGTCTGCTGGAGGCCTCGGACGAGCTCCTTCACCTCGGCCATGATCTGCGGGGTGTCCGGAGCTCCGGCGCACAGCACGAGCTGCACCTCCGGCGGCAGCTGGGCGGCAGCGCGCAGAAGATACGGCAGGCCCTTCTGACGGGTGATGCGGCCGACGAAGACGACCGAGGGCCGCGCCGGGTCGACGCCCAGCCGGGCCAGGAGCGGATCGTCGGTGACCGGGTGCCAGGAGTCGGTGTCGATTCCGTTGTAGATCACCCGCACCTTTCCCGGGTCGACGGCGGGGTAGCTGCGCAGGATGTCCGCGCGCATCCCCTCGCTCACCGCCACGATCGCCGCGGCGTGCTCGTAGGCCACCCTCTCCACCCAGCTCGACACCGCGTATCCCCCGCCCAGCTGTTCGGCCTTCCACGGTCGAAGCGGCTCGAGGCTGTGAGCGGTGAGCACGTGCGGGATGCCGTGCAGGAGCGAGGAGAGGTGGCCGGCGAAGTTGGCGTACCAGGTGTGACTGTGCACGACGTCGGCACCGGCGACATCCGTCACGATCTCGAGGTCGGTGCCGAGGGTCTGCACGGCGGCGTTGGCGGCGGTGAGCTCCGCGGGCACGCGATACGAGGTCGTGTCCGGCTCTTCGCGCTCCGCCCCGAACGCGCGCACGCGCACATCCACCGGGGATCCGGAGCCTCCGTCTCGCAGCGCCCGGACCAGTTCGGTCACGTGCACCCCGGCGCCTCCGTAGATCTCCGGCGGGTATTCCTTGGTGATCATGTCGACGCGCATGGCTCGAAACCTAGTACACGCGGGCATCTCTGGACAGTCGCTGGGTTCCAGCGCGAAACCGGGCCTAGGGTGGTGCCATGCCTGCAGCGCCGAAGGTCTTCGGAATCATCCTCGCCGGCGGCGAGGGGAAGCGACTCATGCCCCTGACCGCCGACCGCGCCAAGCCCGCCGTGCCGTTCGGCGGTCAGTACCGGCTCATCGACTTCGCGATATCGAACCTCATCAACTCCGGGCTCCGGCAGATCGTCGTCCTCACGCAGTACAAGTCCCATAGCCTCGACCGTCATGTCTCCCAGACCTGGCGCATGTCGGCCCTGCTGGACTCCTACGTCGCCTCCGTTCCCGCTCAGCAGCGGCTCGGCAAGCGATGGTTCTCGGGGTCGGCGGACGCGATCCTGCAGAGCCTGAACCTCATCAACGACGAGCAGCCCGACATCGTCATCGTGATCGGCGCCGACCACGTGTACCGCATGGACTTCCGACAGATGCTCGCCGCGCACATCGACTCGGGCGCCCGGGCGACGGTGGCAGGCATCCGCCAGCCGATCTCCCTGGCCGACCAGTTCGGAGTCATCGACGTCGATCCCGACGACCCGAGCCGCATCCGCGACTTCCTCGAGAAACCGCAGCAGCCCGAGGGCCTGGCCGACGCGCCCGATCAGGTGCTCGCGTCCATGGGCAACTACATCTTCGACGCCGACGCGCTGATCGAGGCGGTCGAGGCCGACGGCGAGATCCCGACCTCCAACCACGACATGGGCGGGGACATCGTCCCCTATTTCGTCGGTCGCGGCGAGGCGGGCGTCTACGACATGGTCCGCAACGACGTTCCCGGGTCGACCGATCGCGACCGGTCGTACTGGCGCGACGTCGGCACGATCGACTCGTTCTTCGAGGCCCACCAGGATCTCATCTCCACCCTGCCCATCTACAACCTCTACAACATGCAGTGGCCGATCCACTCGCAGGCCGTCAACTCGCCGCCGGCGAAGTTCGTCCGAGACTCGGTGGGCCGGATCGGCAACTCGATCGATTCGATCGTCTCGCTCGGTTCCGTCCTCTCCGGTACGCATCTGGAGCGGAGCGTCGTCGGGCCGTGGACACTCGCCGCGGGCGGCTCGACGATCACCGATGCCGTGCTGTTCGACCACGTTCAGGTGGGTGCCGGTGCGAGGATCCATCGCGCCATCCTCGACAAGAACGTCGTCATGGCAGACGGCGCCACGGTGGAGTCGACCGCGAACGCGACCTCGCCCGCGGGTTCACCGTCACCGACAGCGGGATCACCGTGGTCGGCAAGGGCGTCTTCGTCGATCGGTGACCCCTCGCCCCGCCGCTACGGTGGAGAGGTGAGCGAGCCCGCGCGATTCCTCGTCGTCCTCGACGCCGATTCGACCCTGATCCGCAACGAGGTGATCGAGCTCATCGCAGATGAGGCCGGCCGCGGAGCGGAGGTCGCCGCCGCCACGGAGGCGGCGATGCGCGGCGAGGTGGATTTCGCCACGAGCCTGCGTGCGCGGGTGGAGACGCTCGCCGGAGTCCCCGTGGCGGCCCTGCACCGCGTGCGCGCGCGGGTCGAGCCGACCCCGGGCGCGGCGGAGCTGATCGCCGCGGTGCACGAACGCGGCGGAGTCGTGGGCGTCGTCTCCGGCGGCTTCCACGAGATCCTCGACCACATCGCGCCGTCTCTCGGTGTCGATCTGTGGCGGGCCAACCGACTCGGCGTCTCACACGACGCACTGACGGGGCGGATCTCAGGTCCCATCATCGACGCCGCGGGGAAAGCAGACACCCTGACGGCGTGGGCCGGCGACCATGGGGTTCCCCGCGCGGGGACCCTCGCCATCGGCGACGGTGCGAACGACCTCACGATGATGTCGGTCGCCGGTCTCGGCCTGGCGTTCAATGCCAAGCCGCTCGTCCGGGAACGGGCCGACCTCGTGATCGGTCCGGTCGATCTCCGCGAGGTCATCCCCCTGCTTCCCTAGGGCGGTGTCGGACGGGGGGAGTACGGTGGCGGCCATGGACGTCCTCCTTGTTCCCGGACTCTGGCTGACCGCGTCGTCGTGGGATGAGGTGGTGCCCGGGCTCCGGGACACCGGGCTCGAACCCGTTCCCCTGACCATGCCGGGGGTCCGGCGTGGTGACACGCCCCCCGACCCTGCGATGGCCGAGATCGGCATCGGCGAGTGGATCGATGCCGTCGTCGCCGAGATCGACCGACGGGAGACCCCCGTCGCGCTGGTCGGGCACAGCGGAGGCGGCAATGTGATCTATGGCGCCGCCGATCTCCGGCCGACGAAGGTGGCGCACCTGGTGTTCCTCGACACCTTCCCGCCGCCCGATGGCGGCATGATCTCCGAGTTCCCCGTCGACGGCGACACCGTGCCCTTCCCGGGATGGGACTTCTTCGACGACGATGACGTCGACGACCTCGATCCCGATATGCGGGACCGAGCCATGAGACACATCGGCGTCGTGCCCCGGAACGTCCCCACCGACCCCGTCTCCCTCACCGACGACCGACGCCGTGAGATCCCGGCGACGATCCTCACCAACACCGTCCCGCCCGAGCAGATCGAGGCGATCCGTCAGGATCCACCCGCCTGGGCCGCGGGCCTCGCAGCGCACGGCCCCCTCCGCGCCGTCTCACTCCGTGCCCCCGGTGAGGCGGGCGGCCACTGGCCGCAGTTCTCCAAGCCCGATACCGTCGCCCGCGCGATCGCGGACGCGCTCGGACGGTGATCCGTCTCGGCGGCGACCCGACGGGTCAGTGCCCCATCCCGAGACCTCCGTCGACCGGGATGACCGCGCCGGAGATGTAGGCCGCATCGTCGGAGGCCAGCCACGCGACGACCCCCGCGACCTCGGCCGCGTCGCCGAAGCGCCCGGCGGGGATGTTCTTCCTGTACTCGGCCTGGGTGTCGGCGGGCAGCTCGGCTGTCATGTCCGTCTCGATGAACCCGGGGGCGACGACGTTCGCCGTGATCCCCCGCCCCCCGAGCCTCACGGGTGAGCGACCGCGCGAACCCCACGAGCCCGCTCTTGGAGGCGGCGTAGTTGACCTGCCCGGCGGAGCCGTACAGACCGACCACACTGGAGATGAGGATGATGCGCCCGAACCGTGCGCGGATCATCCCCTTCGACGCTCGCTTGACCACCCGGAACGCGCCCCCGAGGTTGGTCGCCACGACGCTGTCGAAGTCGTCTTCGCTCATCCGCATGAGGAGGGTGTCCCGGGTGATTCCCGCGTTCGCCACCACGATCGTCACCGGACCGAGTGCCTGCTCGACCTCTGCCATCGCCGCATCGAGGGAGGCGGCATCGGTGACATCGGCGCGAACCGTGAGAACGCCGTCGGGTCCCTCGCCCGACCGGGCGGTGACGGCCACCCGGTAGCCGTCGGACACGAAGCGCTCGGCGATGGCCCGCCCGATACCGCGGTTTCCGCCGGTGACCAGGACGACACGTTCGTTGCTCATCCCCTCAGCCTAGCCAGACCGGTTTGACACCCGGGACGACGGCCTGGAACGCTGGAGCAAGACGAGAAAGGGCGCACCGTGAGCACTCCCGACAACCCGCAGGGCACCGATCCGGCCACCCCTTCCGTTCCGCCGTATCCGGGGACGCCCGAGGGCTCGCCGGCCCCGGCGCAGCCGCCTGCCCCTGGGCAGTCAGCGGCCTACGGTCAGCAGCCGACGCCGGGTGCCTACCCCGGCCAGGCACCCTACGGATCGACCGCGCCCTACGGTTCGGCCGCGCCCTACGGTGCCTCCTCGCCGTACGGCGCCGCGCCCTACGGCGCGTACGCCGCACCCAAGACGAATGTCCTGGCGATCGTCTCCCTCATCTCGTCCATCGCTTCGTTCGTCGTCCTCCCCTTCATCGGATCCCTCGTCGGCGTGATCACGGGCCACATGGGCCTCTCCCAGATCAAGCGCACCGGCGAGCAGGGCCGCGGTCTCGCGCTCGCCGGCACCATCGTCGGGTACGTCGGCCTCGGATTCATCCTCCTGCTCGTGCTGTTCTTCCTCTCCTTCCTGCCGCTGATCATCGGCAGCGCCACCACCGGCACGCTCTCCTGAGCCCCCAGGTCGCGCGTCGCCGCCGCAGAGATCTCTTGCGATCGAGAAAGTGTTGATCCAGGCCGGAGCCGCCTCCCTCCACGCGGCGTACCCTGGTCCCATCGTGAACCGCTCGTCGAGGCCTCCGTCCGCCACGTCGCTGCCCCGTGCACCTCGTGACGATTCCGGCGCGCGATCAGCGCGCTATCTGGCGATGATGGGCGTGCGCGTCCTGTGTTTCGTGCTGATGGTGCTCATCACCCCGTACGGCTGGTACACGTGGGTGTTCGCCCTCGGCGCGGTCTTCCTCCCCTACGTGGCCGTGGTGTTCGCCAACGTCGGCGCGACCGACCGCGTGGCACGCTCGGAGAACCCGGAGCGCGAGATCGCGGCCCCGGTCGACGCGGAACCCGCACCCGCCCCACCCGAGCGGGTCCTGCGCATCCAGGAGTCCGCCCCGCCGCCACGGCGCGGAGAGGGCGAGTGAGCGGCGACGGATCACCGGCTCAGTGCTCACGCGCGGGATGCCGCGCCCCGGCGTCCTGGTTGATCCGCTGGCGCAATCCCCGCATCCACAGCGCTGATCGATGGAAGTCGTGGGTGGCCTGCGACGAGCATCGAGACTATCTGCGCGAGTTCCTCGCCGCCCGCTCCTTCCCCCTCGACGTCTCCCGCCTCGACCGTGCGGTCAGCGAACCGTGACGGCGACGCGATCCTCCCCACTCGTCCGATGGACCGGGTACGCGCTCGTGGCCGTGCTCTTCGCGATCGCGTGCGCCTTCCTGTCCCACTGGCAGTTCTCGCGCAACGCCGAGCGCGCCACCGAGCTCCGGGTCGTGGAACAGAACTACGACGCCACCGCGGTGCCGCTCGAGGACATCGTCCCGGCCGGATCGGCCCTCGACCCCGACGACGAGTGGCGCCCGGTCGAGCTCATCGGGCAGTACCTCAGCGATGAGCAGCTCCTTGTGCGCAATCGACCCCACGGCGGCACGGCCGCTTTCGAGGTCCTCGTGCCCTTCCGATTGGAGGACGGCAAAGTCGTCCTGATCAATCGCGGCTGGGTTCCCCCGGGCGACGATCAGGCCGTGCCCGACGCGGTCCCTGCCCCCCCGGAGGGGACGGTGACGGTCGAGGCTCGCCTTCGTCCCGAGGAGGCGGCGCCACGGTCGGGTCGGTCGGCGCCGGAGGGTCAGGTGCCGACCATCAACATCGGGCTCGTCGCGGAGCGCCTCCCCGCCGACACGGCGAGTGCCCTCCAGCCGTCCCTCTTCGCTCTGATGTCGAGCGAAGATCCGGCGGCCTCCCCTGCGCCGTCGGCTCTCGAGGTCCCCTCCGAAGACCCCGGCCCCCACCTGTCCTACGCGATCCAGTGGATCCTCTTCGCCATCATGGGGTTCATCTTCATCGGATACATCATCCGCACCGAGCTTCGTCATCGGCGGGAAGACCGGGAGGATGACGGCACCGAGGCGCCCTCAGCCCAGGCCGACGCACCGTCCCCCGCGATCACCGGAAGAAGCGACCCTGCCCGACCGTCCCGAGGACGTCGTCGCAGCGATCCCGACGCGAGCGAAGAGGACGCCCTGCTCGACGCTGCGGGCTCCGATCGTCGGACCTGAGGCTCGGAGCGGACGAGGCATCGATCACGCCAAAGAGATCAGCTCGGCGTAATCGCGACCCCAGATGTCTTCGACGCCGTCGGGCAGGATGAGCACCCGCTCGGGGTTCAGTGCGTGGACCGCCCCCTCGTCGTGCGAGACGAGGACGACGGCGCCCTCGTAGTGCGCGAGGGCATCGAGGATCTCCTCACGAGATGCGGGGTCGAGGTTGTTGGTCGGCTCGTCCAAGAGGAGCACGTTCGCGCTCGAGACGACGAGCGTCGCCAGCGACAGCCGGGTCTTCTCTCCACCCGAGAGCACGCCGGCGGGCTTGAGCACGTCGTCACCGGTGAAGAGGAAGGATCCGAGGACTTTCCGCGCCTCGGTGGCGGTGATGTTCGGCGCCGCCGACATCATGTTGTCCAGCACCGACCGCGAGACGTCGAGGTTCTCGTGCTCCTGTGCGTAATATCCGATCTTCAGCCCGTGCCCCGGGTCGACCTGCCCGGTGTCGGGTGCGTCCACCCCGGCGAGGATCCGCAGCAGTGTCGTCTTGCCGGCGCCGTTGAGCCCCAGGACGACGACCTTGGAGCCGCGGTCGATCGCGAGGTCCACGTCGGTGAAGATCTCCAGCGACCCGTACGACTTCGACAGTCCGGCCGCCGTCAACGGCGTCTTCCCGCACGGGGCGGGCTTGGGGAAGCGAAGTTTCGCGACCCGATCCTCCTGGCGGACCTCGTCGAGGCCGGCGAGCATCTTCTCCGCCCGCGCGACCATCTGGTGGGCGGCGGCCGCCTTCGAGGCCTTCGCGCCGAACCGGGCGGCCTGCTGCTGCAGCACGGTGGCCTTCTTCTCGACGTTCGCGCGTTCCTTCTTCCGGCGTTCCTCGTCGGCCACCCGCTGACGGAGGTAGTTCTTCCAGTTCATGTTGTAGACGTCGATGACCTGCCGGTTGGCGTCGAGGTAGAACACCCGATTCACCGTCTCGCCGACCAGCTCGACGTCGTGGGAGATGACGATGAGCCCGCCCTTGTAGCTCTTCAGGAATTCACGGAGCCACACCACGCTGTCGGCGTCGAGGTGGTTCGTCGGCTCGTCGAGGATCATCGTGCCGGCATCGGAGAACAGGATGCGAGCAAGCTCGATGCGCCGGCGCTGACCGCCGGACAGGGTCTTCAGCGGCTGGTCGAGGATGCGGTCGGGCAGCGACAGATTGTGCGCGATCGAGGCCGCCTCGGCCTCGGCGGCGTACCCGCCGAGAGCTTCGAAACGCTCGGTGAGCTGGGCGTACCGACGCATGGCCCGCGCGGCGACGTCGGCATCGTCGGAGGCCATCGCCATCGACGCCTCCTGCATGCCGATCGCTATCGTCCCGAGGCCGCGCGCATCGAGGATGCGCGTGCGTGCGAGCATCTCCGGGTCACCGGAGCGAGGATCCTGGGGAAGATAGCCGATCTCTCCCGAGCGGTCGACGCGGCCGTCGGAGGGGAGCAGATCACCGGCGAGCACCTTGGTGAGCGTGGTCTTCCCGGCGCCGTTGCGGCCCACGAGGCCCACCTTGTCACCGCCTGACACCCGGAACGACACCTCGGACATCAACACGCGGGCACCCACGCGGATCTCGAGGTCGTGTACGGCGAGCACGGCGAACGTCCGATCGGTCAGCGGGGAGGGGAAGGCCGAGTGGCCAGCGTCCCAGTATACGGCCGCACCGGCTTCGCCTCAGCCGGCGGTGTCTTCTAGGCTGAGCGCATGTCATCGATCGCCGCCGCTCCCCGCCCTCATCGCGTCCTCGCAGACGTCGTGGCGCGCCCCTCGTCCCGCGCCCGTGCCTTCGCCGTCGACGCCACCCTGGTGACCGCCGGCGCGCTGTTCGTCGCCGTGCTGGCGCAGGTGTCGATCCCACTCTGGCCCGTCCCGATCACCGGACAGACCCTCGGGGTGATCGTGGTGGGCGCCGCTCTCGGAGCCCGCCGCGGCGCGGCCAGCCTCACCGTCTACCTGCTCGCCGGACTCGCGGGCCTGCCCGTCTTCGCCGACTTCACGGGGACGATCGCGGCGGTCGCCAAACCGAGCTTCGGATTCATCGTCGGCTTCATCGCCGCGGCGGCCGTCGCGGGATGGTTCGCCGAGCGCGCCTGGGACCGACGGCCCGTCCTGGCGTTCCTCGGCTTCGCGGGTGCGAGCGCGATCCCGTTCCTCTTCGGCATCCCCTACATGGCCCTCATCCTCAACGTCTTCCTCGGAATGGATCTGACGTTCTGGCAGGTCCTCGAAGCGGGTCTGTTCCCCTTCGTGGTCGGGGGGATCATCAAGGCGGCGATCGCGGCCGCCCTCATCCCGGCCGCGTGGGCGCTCGTCCGCAGACTGGATCGTCCCTGACCCACCCGATCTCTCGACATCGAGCGAAACCCCGGCCCCGTGGCCGGGGTTTCGTCATTCGGAACGGGCGCGCACGAAGCTTCAGGTAAAGTAAGGCTGTCCTAATCTCTGGAGGAACCTTGACTCGCACCCGCATGGCCGCAGCGCTGAGCGCCGGCCTCGTCGTCACCCTCTCGCTGGCCGGCTGCGCCGGTTCGGCCGCCACCGACGGCACCTCCGATGCCGCCACGTCGGCCGACGGCGCCTTTCCGGTGACCATCACCCACGCCTTCGGCGAGACCACGATCACCGACCAGCCCGAGCGCATCGCGACGGTCGCGTGGGGGAACCACGAGGTGCCGCTCGCACTGGGAATCGTTCCGGTCGGCATGAGCAAGGCCACCTGGGGCGACGACGACGGCGATGGGGTGCTGCCCTGGGTCGAGGACGAACTCTCGGAGCTCGGTGCCGAGACGCCCGTGCTGTTCGATGAGACCGACGGGATCGACTTCGAAGCCGTGGCCGACACCCAGCCGGATGTGATCCTCGCCGCCTACTCCGGCCTCACGCAGGAGGACTACGACACGCTGTCGAAGATCGCGCCCGTCGTCGCTTATCCGGAGGTGGCGTGGGGCACGTCCTACGAGGAGATGATCGAGCTCAACTCCGCCGCTCTCGGGCGCGAGACCGAGGGCGCCGCCCTCATCGAAGACCTGCACGCGCAGGTGGATGAGGCCCTGGCAGCGCACCCCGACCTCGCCGACGCCAAGGTGCTGTTCTCCTACCTCGACCCGGCAGACCTCAGCCAGGTCGGGTTCTACACCGCACTGGACACCCGCCCCGGATTCCTCGCCTCGCTCGGGATGCCGTTGCCGACGACCGTGGAGGAGATGTCGGCCGACACGGAGGAGTTCTACCTGAGCGTCAGCGCCGAGGAGGCCGACCGCTTCGACGATGTCGACGTCTTCGTCACGTACGGCGATGCCGATGGGGCCCTCATCGCACAACTGCAGGCCGATCCGCTGCTGTCGCAGATCCCCGCCATCGCCAACGGCCAGATCGCCGTCCTCGAGAACAGCACCCCCCTCGCCGCCTCCGCGAACCCTTCCCCGCTCTCGATCGGCTGGGGCATCGAGGAGTACTTCTCGCTGCTCTCCGAAGCTCGGAACTGATCGCCGCTGACTCGTGACGACCGCGCTCGCCCCCGCACCTCGATCGGATGTCGCGTCCTCGCGGCGTCCGATCGGGGTGCGGTGGGCGTGGCTGGGCGCGTCCATCGCTCTGCTCGTGGTGCTGTGCGCCGCGTCGATCGCGTTCGGCGCTCGTGACGTCAGCGTGTCGGAGCTCTGGGCCGCCCTCTGGGGCAGCACCGGCACCGTCGGTGAGGCGGCCGTGGTCGCGCGCATCCCGCGGACTGTCCTCGCCGTCCTCGTCGGCGCCGCGCTCGCCCTCGCGGGGGCGACCATGCAGGCTGTCACCCGCAATCCCCTCGCCGACCCGGGGATCCTCGGCGTTTCCGGCGGGGCGGCCCTCGCGGTCGTCATCGGGCTGGCGTTCTTCGGGCTGAGCGACTCATGGGTGACGATGGGCCTTGCGATCGCCGGCGCGGGTGCCGCCGCGGTGTTCGTCTACGCCGTCGGATCGCTCGGCCGCGGCGGCGCGACGCCGCTGAAACTCGCGCTCGCCGGCGCAGCGGTGTCCGCCGCTTTCGCCTCGCTGGTGAGCGCCATCCTCCTCCCCCGCCTGGATGTCATGGAGAGCTTCCGCTTCTGGCAGATCGGCGGCGTCGGCGGAGCGACCTGGGATCGCCTTGTCGCTGTCCTCCCCGTCCTCGCCGTCGGCGCCCTCATCTGCCTCGTGACAGCCCGCGGCATGAACTCCCTCGCGCTGGGCGACGACCTCGCCGCCGGACTCGGCGAGAATGTCGGCCGCACCCGTCTGCTGTCCTCCGCGGGCGCGGTCATCCTCTGCGGCGGCGCGACAGCGGTCGCGGGCCCGATCGGCTTCGTGGGCCTCGTCATCCCGCATCTGTGCCGCCTCGTCATCGGCACGGACCATCGCTGGCTCCTCCCCCTGTCGGCTCTCCTGGGCGCCGACCTCCTCGTCCTCGCCGACGTCGTCGGGCGCGTCGTCTCGCGTCCCGAGGAGATCGAGGTCGGCATCCTCACCGCTCTCATCGGAGCTCCCTTCTTCATCTGGATCGTGCGTCGACAGCGGGTGCGCGAACTGTGATCGATGTCCGCACCGCACCCGCGGCTCTCTCCGCGCTCCCGGATGGAACCACCGCCGCGGCGATCGTCCGCGGCCGGCGGCGCCGAGCTCGCCGCCGCGCCGGCGTCGTGGGGGCGCTGGCGATCGTCATCGCGGCGGTCTTCCTCGTCTCGCTCATGATCGGCAACACCTTCTACGGGCCCGTAGAGGTCATCCGCGTCATCCTCGGCGAACAGGTCACGGGTGCGTCCTTCACCGTGGGAGAGCTCCGGCTGCCCCGAGCCCTCCTGGGTCTCGTCGCCGGTGTGGCGTTCGGGATGGCGGGGGTCACCTTCCAATCCCTGCTGCGCAACCCGCTCGCCTCGCCCGACATCATCGGCATCAGCTCCGGCGCCAGTGCGGCCGCGGTCATCGGCATCGTCGTGCTGTCGCTCTCCGAGACGGCGGTGTCGCTCCTCGCCCTCGGCGGAGCGCTGGTGACCGCCCTGGCGATCTGGCTGCTCTCCCACACGAACGGTTTCGCCGGCACACGGCTGATCCTCATCGGCATCGGCGTCGCGGCCATGCTCGACAGCGTCATCACCTACGTCCTGTCCCGCGCTGCGGCCTGGGACCTGCAGGTCGCGATGCGGTGGCTGACCGGCAGCCTCAACGGCGCAGACTGGCAGACTCTCGCACCGGTCATCATCGCCGCCGTCATCCTCATCCCCGTGATGATCGGCCAGTCCCGCAACCTCGGCGTGCTGCGCCTGGGGGACGACACCGCCGCAGGGCTCGGCGTTGCGCTGACGCGAAGCCGCCTTCTCCTCATCGTCGCCGCCGTCGCGCTGCTGGCGTTCGCGACAGCGGCCACCGGACCGATCGCGTTCGTGGCATTCATGGCCGGCCCCATCGCCGCACGTCTCATCGGGCCGGCCGGGTCGCTCCTCGTGCCCGCAGGTCTCGTCGGCGCGCTCCTTGTCTTGAGCGCCGACCTCGTCGGCCAGTTCGCGTTCGAGAACCGTCTGCCGGTCGGCGTCGTCACCGGTGTCCTCGGCGCCCCCTACCTCGTCTACCTCCTCATCAGGACGAACCGCTCCGGAGGCTCGCTATGACCACCACGCATCGCCTCACGGCCGAGGGGCTGAGCCTTTCGTACGGGGATCGCACGATCATCTCGACGCTCGACCTCGTCGTCCCGCCCGGGCAGGTCACGGCGATCATCGGCGCGAACGGCTGCGGCAAGTCCACGCTTCTGCGGGCGCTGTCCCGGCTCATCGCACCCCGCGCGGGCCAGGTGGTCCTCGACGGCAGGGCTCTCCACCGCCGCGGGGCCAAAGAGGTCGCGAGGATGCTGGGACTGCTCCCTCAGGGTCCCGTCGCCCCCGAGGGGATCGCCGTCGCCGACCTCGTCGGCCGAGGCCGCCACCCCCACCAGCGCCCGCTCGCGCGCTGGAGCGCCCGCGACTACGAGGTGGTCGCGGAGGCCCTGGAAGCCACGGGCACCAGCGACCTCGCCGACCGGTCGATGGAGGAGCTGTCCGGGGGGCAGCGTCAGCGGGTGTGGATCGCGATGGCGCTGGCACAGGAGACCGACATCCTGCTGCTGGACGAACCGACCACATTCCTCGACGTCGCCCACCAGATCGAAGTGCTCGACCTGCTCACCGACCTGAACCGTGAACGGGGCACGACGATCGTGATGGTCCTGCACGACATGAATCTCGCCGCACGCTACGCCGATCACCTGTTCGCCCTCCGGGACGGCCGCGTCATCGCCGAGGGCCGACCGCGCGACATCCTCACGCGGGAACTGATCGATGAGGTCTTCGATCTGGACGCCGTCGTCATCGACGATCCCGTCTCGGGAGCTCCGATCGTCCTGCCCCGCGGTCGCCACCACTCCACTCGCACCGCCACCCACCCCATCACGGAGGCTTCCCGATGACCGCCATGCGCTTCTTCCGCGCCCGCGTCTCGCGCATCACCGACCTGACCCCGAGCTTCCGTCGGTTCACCTTCGTCGGCGACGACCTCGACCGATACGGCGACCCGGGCTACGACCAGCGCATCAAAGTCGTCTTCCCCACGGCGGGTCTCCCCCTCGACGCGATGCCCACCGGCGAGGACTGGTACACCCGCTGGCGGGCACAGCCCGAGGACGGCCGTCTGCCGTTTCGCACCTACACCACCCGCGCCGTGCGCCACGCCGACCGGGAGGTCGACATCGACATGGTCGCCCACGAGGTCTCCGGTCCGGCATCGGCATGGATCGCCGCCGCGTCGGAGGGCGACGAAGTGCTGATCCTCGCCCCGACGATCGCGCATCAGGGCGTCAGCCTCGGTATCGACTTCGTTCCGCCCCGGCACACCGAGAATCTGCTGCTGGCCGGCGACGAGACCGCAGCCCCCGCCATCGCGGTGATCCTCGAGCAGCTCGACCCCGACGCCCGAGGGGTGGTGGCGGTGGAGGTGCCGCATGCGGAGGATGTCGCTTACCTTCCGCGTCATCCGGGCTTCGACTACCTCGTCGCCGCCCGAGGCGACGGTCCCCGGCACTCCCACCTCGTCACCGCCGTCGAAGACGCGGTCGAGCGTCTCGCCCCGGCGGGGCGCGGGGGCGAGATCGAGGAGATCGACATCGACGAGGGGATCCTCTGGGAGGTTCCCCGTACCGCCAAGGGGGGTGCGGCGCTGAAGAGCGCGCCGCTGTACTCCTGGCTGGCCGGTGAAGCGAGCGCGATCAAGGCCCTCCGGCGTCATCTCGTCGCCGAGCAGGGAGTGGACCGGCGTGCGGTGGCCTTCATGGGCTACTGGCGCCTCGGTCGTGCCGAGAACTGAGCCGCTCGAACGTCGGCGACGGTCTCAGGTCCTGCTCGCCGACCGCGCCTCGTGCGCGTGACCGAGGCGCAGCCCCGGAACCAGCGCGGCGAGCGCGAGAAGCGCGCCGATCGCGAACACGGCGGTGAAGCCGGCATCCGTCCCGGCCAGGACGGTGAAGACCAGCCCCATCACCGCGATGGATGACGCCGACCCCACGGCGTCGGAGATCGACAGCGCCGAGGAGTTGAAGCCCTGGTTCTGCGGAGACGAGTACGCCAGAGTCAGCACCGTCAGTCGCGGATACATCAATCCCATCCCCGCGCCCGCGAAGCTCCACCCGGCGATGAGGATCGCGGGCGTGAGGCCCAGGAGCGCCGTCGCCACCGCGATGAGGAGTGCACCGACCAGCAGCGCCGAGCCGATGAGCGTGATCCGGGTGTTGCCGAGGCGGTCTCCGACGCGACCCTGGACCTCCGCCGCCCCCGCCCACGCCAATGCGGCCGCGGTGAGCCCCAGACCCGCCCAGGTCGGCGAGAAGCCGTAATCGCCGATGAGCAGATAGGGGATGTAGATCTCAGCCCCGAACAGCGCCCCCGCGATCAGTCCGCGCATCAGGACCACGCTGGGCAGCCCGCGGGCGGCGCGCAGCGCGCCGACGGGCAGGAGCGGGCGCGCTGCGGCCGCGATGACGACGACCGAGGCGGCCACGGCTGCCCACGCCCACACGCCCAGTTCTCCGGCGAGACTGAGCCCCAGCGCGCCGACGGCCACGACGAGGGCGCACGCGAGCCGCGGCCACACCCGCCCCGTGGCGGGCTCGTCGGTGCCCAGCGGAAGACCGTGCAGACGCAGCATCACGAGCACGTAGGCCATGAGGGTGAGCACGGCGACCCCGAGGAACACCCAGCGCCAGTGCAGGAACTCCGCCACGGCACCTGCCAGGAAGGGTCCGATCAGCGAGGGGACGACCCACGCGGCCGAGAAGGCCGCGAAGACGCGTCCGTGCACGATTCCGGGGTACACCCGCGCGACGACGACGTACAGGGCGACCGTCTGCCCACCGGTGCCCAGACCCTGCACGAGGCGGCCGGCGACGAGGGCGGACATGTCAGGGGCGAACCCGGCGATCAGAAGACCGATCACGAACAGCCCGACCGCGGCGCTGAGGGGCGCCAGCACACCGCCGCGGTCGCACCAGGCGCCCACCGCCACCATGCCGATGACACTGGTTGCGAGTGTTCCGGCGAAGGCGACGGCATACAGGCGGTCGCCGTCGAGATCGGCGCTGACCACCCGCATGACCGTCGTCACCGCGAGCGCCTGAGTCGCCGCCAGGAAGATCAGGGCGACCGCGCCGACGGTCACCCAGAGGAACGGCGGGCTCCAGACGGAGGAGGGTGCGACGTCGAGTGACGCGCGGGAAGCGGTCATGCGTGTGCGAGTGCGCCGACCCGCGCGACAGCCTCGCGCAGTACGTCGGGATCGCAGCCGAAGTTGATCCGCACGTGGCCTGTGCCCTCGGCACCGAACTGCGGACCGAAGTGGAACGCCACCCGGGCGTCTCGGAGGATCCGGCGCGCCGGGTCATCTCCCCATCGGTATGCGCTCAGATCCACCCAGCCGAGGTATCCCGCGGGAGGAATGCGGAAACGGGCGAGCGGGAGGTGATCGGAGAGGAGAGCGTCGAGCAGCCGGCGGTTGATGTCGAGGCGGGCCAGGAGCGCGTCCAGCCAGTCGTCGCTGTCGGTGAACGCCGCGATCGCCGCGTGCGCACCGAAGATGCCTGTCCGCCACTCGACCTCGACGGGGAGCGACCGGAGCGTGCCGAAGCGTTCGGGGGTCGCGGCGACCATGATCGCGCACTTGAGGCCCGCGAGGTTGAAGGCCTTGCTGGCGCTCACGAGGGCGAATCCGACCGCCGCGGCGGTGTCCGAGACCGCCAGGAACGGGACGAAGCCGGCATCGGGCTGGGCCAGCGGCGCGTGGATCTCGTCGCTGATGACGACGGCATCGTGGGCGGCGGCGAGGGCGGCCAGTCGCTCCAGGGTGTGCCGGGCATGGACGGTCCCGGTGGGGTTGTGAGGATGGCAGAGCAGGACTGCGCGGGCTCCCGCCGCGAGAGCCGCCTCGACACCGGCGAGGTCGATCTCCGGCCCGTCCTGTCCCTGGATGAGAGGGACCCGTTCCACCACAGCGCCGGCCTCGACCACCGCATCGAAGAAGGGCGGGTACACCGGCGGCATGACGACCACGCGGTCACCCGGCCGGGTGACCTGACGGAGGATCTCGACGGCTCCCATCATCACATCGCAGGTGGTGCGCATGAGGGCCGGATCCGGATGCCACCCGAAGCGCCGCCCCGCGAATCCGGCGTATGCGTCGCGGACACCCGATCCCGGCGCGGTGTAGCCGGTGTCCCCGAGTTCGACCGCGCGACGGAGCCGCGAAGAGATCGCCGGGGCGAGGGCGAAATCGGTTTCCGCAACGAAGAGCGGCAGCACGTCGGCGGGGTACGCCCGCCATTTCGCACTGGATCGCTCCCGCAGATCGGCCAGCGGAAGGGCTTCGAGGGGCTGCACCCCCGGCGTCAGATCGCGAAGCCGAGGGCGCGCATCATGTCGCGCCCGTCGTCGGTGATGCGTTCCGGGCCCCACGGCGGCATCCACACCCAGTTGATGCGGAACCGTTCGACGACCTCGTCCAACGCCTGAGCGGTCTGCTCCTCGAGGACGTCGGTCAGCGGGCATCCGGCCGATGTGAGGGTCATGTGGATGACGAGGGCATCGTTCTCGTCATCCCAGGCGAGGTCGTAGATGAGACCCAGGTCGACGACGTTGATCCCCAGTTCGGGGTCCATCACGTCCTTGAGGGCTTCGGTGACCTCGTCGTACTTCTCCGGGCTGAGCGTCGCGGTCATGGCTGCATCCTACGCGGGGTCATTTCAGGCGTCGACCGGCGTCTCGTCGCCGATGAAGCGGTCGTAGCCCTCTTCCTCGAGCCGCTCCGCGAGTTCCGGTCCGCCCTCTTCCGCGATCCGGCCGTTGACCATCACGTGGACGAAGTCGGGGCGGATGTAACGGAGGATGCGGGTGTAGTGCGTGATGAGCAGCACTCCGAGATCGGTGTCCTGCTTGGCGCGGTTGACACCTTCGGAGACGATCTTCAGCGCGTCGACGTCGAGACCGGAGTCGGTCTCGTCGAGGACGGCGATCTGCGGCTTCAGCAGCTCGAGCTGGAGGATCTCGTGGCGCTTCTTCTCACCGCCGGAGAATCCCTCGTTGACGTTGCGCTGAGCGAACTTCGGATCGATGCGCAGGCTTTTCATCGACGCCTTGACGTCTTTCGTCCACGTCCGGATCGCCGGCGCCTCGCCGTCGATGGCGGTCTTGGCGGTGCGCAGGAAGTTGGTCACCGTCACGCCCGGGATCTCCACCGGGTACTGCATGGCCAGGAAGAGGCCGGCGCGGGCACGCTCGTCTACGGACATCTCGAGGACGTCTTCACCGTCGAGGGTGATCGAACCGCTCGTGACGGTGTACTTCGGGTGTCCGGCGATGGTGTACGCAAGCGTGGACTTGCCGGAGCCGTTGGGGCCCATGATGGCGTGGGTCTCGCCGGTTCGGACGGTCAGGGTCACGCCGTTGAGGATCGGAGTGGTCCCGGCGTCGGTCTCGACCGTGACATGGAGGTCGCGGATCTCGAGCACAGTCATCAGATGTCCTTCTTCACATTCGGGTCGATGAGCACGTCGTCGCCGTCGATGGTCACTTCGAAGACCGGGACGGGTTCGTACGCAGGGAGGTTGAGGGGTTTGCCGGTGCGCAGCGAGAAGGCCGAGCCATGGGCCCAGCACTCCAGCGTGTCGCCGTCGACGAACCCCTCGGCGAGGGAGATGTCGCCGTGCGTGCAGGTGTCACCGATGGCATGGACCTCGCCGGCGGCGTCGAGGACGACGGCGATGGCCACCCCCTCCACCTCCACGCGCACGGCGGAGTCCTGCTCGAGGTCGCTGAGGGCGCAGACGCGAGTCGCGCTCACGCCGCCGCTCCTTCCTCGAGTTCGCGCTCGATGGCCGCGATCAGCTCGTCCTCCAGGGACGGGATGCCGATGCGCTGCACGATCTCACCGAGGAAGCCGAGAACGACCAGTCGCCGCGCCTCCGCCTCGGGGATGCCCCGAGCCTGGAGGTAGAACAGCTGCTCGTCGTCGAAGCGACCGGTGGCGCTGGCGTGTCCGGCACCGGCGATGTCACCGGTCTCGATCTCCAGGTTCGGGATCGAGTCGGCGCGGGCGCCGTCGGTGAGGACGAGGTTGCGGTTGGCCTCGTACGAGTCCGTTCCCACCGCGTCGCGGCCGATGAGCACATCGCCGATCCAGACGCTCCGGGCGCTCTCACCCTGGAGCGCACCCTTGTAGAGCACGTCTCCGACGGTGTGCGGACCCTTGTGGTGGAGGTAGACCTGGCTCTCGAGATGCTGACCCGAGTCGGAGAATGACACACCGTAGAGCTGAGTACGAGACCCCGGGCCGGCCAGCTCGACCGACGGGTTCACCCGGACGACGGAGCCACCGAGGCTCACCACGACATGCGTGAGCGAGCCGTCGCGGTCGACCCGCGCCTGGTGCGCCGCCGCGTGCACCGCGTCGTCGTCCCAGCGCTGCACCGACACCACGGTCAGCGCGGCGCCGTCACGGACGATGATCTCGACGTTCTGCGCGAGGAGGGCGGGCCCGGCGTGCCGAAGCAGGACGGTGCCGCGGGAATTCGGCTCGGCCTCGATGACCAGGTGCGTGAAGGTGGCCGCGTCCTCAGCGACCACGTCGACGACGACGGGCTCGGACAGCTCGGCGCCGGAGCTGAGCCGGATGCGCGTCGCCTCGGGTGTGCGCACCCACGCCAGCGCTGCGGGGTAATCCTCGGGCGTGAACACCTCACCGCGCGGCGCAGCGCCGGCGGCGAGGGTGTCGACCTTCACGCCGACGTGCTCACCGACGGTGATGCCCGCCGGCCGGGCAGCCGCAGCATCCGTCTGCCACAGCGGCGCCAGACGCTCGAGCGGGGTGTGCTTCCAGTTGACCTCACGGCCCGTCGGGACACCGAAGTCAGCCGGATCGTAGGACTGCGGACGCTCGGAGCGGGTCTGGATGGGAACCAGGCCCCATCCCCCGTCGGTGTGCGCTGCGGATCCCGGCACCACGACGGGCGCCTGCGTGGTGGAGCTCATTCAGCCGACGCTGCCTTCCATGCCCATCTCGATGAGCTTGTTCAGTTCCATCGCGTACTCCATCGGCAGTTCCCGCGCGATCGGCTCGATGAAGCCGCGCACGATCATGGCCATCGCCTCGTCCTCGGGGAGCCCACGGCTCATGAGGTAGAACAGCTGCTCCTCGCTGACCTTCGACACCGTCGCCTCGTGACCGAGCTGCACGTCGTCGACGCGGATGTCGATCGCCGGGTAGGTGTCGGAGCGCGAGATCGTGTCGACCAGCAGTGCATCGCAGCGCACGGTGTTGGCCGAGTGGTGCGCGTTGGCGTCCACCCGCACCTCGCCGCGGTAGCCGGCGCGACCACCACCCCGGGCGATCGACTTCGACACGATCGACGACTGGGTGTACGGCGCCATGTGGATCATCTTCGCGCCGGCGTCCTGGTGCTGGCCGGGACCCGCGAAGGCGACCGAGAGCGTCTCGCCCTTGGCGTGCTCGCCCACCAGGAAGATCGACGGGTACTTCATCGTCACCTTGGAGCCGATGTTGCCATCGACCCATTCCATCGTCGCGCCCTCGTGGGCGACGGCGCGCTTGGTGACGAGGTTGTAGACGTTGTTCGACCAGTTCTGGATGGTCGTGTACCGCACGCGGGCGTTCTTCTTCACGACGATCTCGACCACGGCCGAGTGGAGCGAGTCGCTCTTGTAGATCGGCGCGGTGCAGCCCTCGATGTAGTGGACGTACGAGCCCTCGTCGGCGATGATCAGCGTCCGCTCGAACTGCCCCATGTTCTCGGTGTTGATGCGGAAGTACGCCTGGAGCGGGATGTCGACGTGCACGCCCTTGGGGACGTAGACGAAGGATCCGCCCGACCACACCGCGGTGTTCAGGGCGGCGAACTTGTTGTCGCCGGCGGGGATGACGGTTCCGAAGTACTCCTCGAAGAACTCGGGGTGCTCCCGCAGCGCGGTGTCGGTGTCCATGAAGATGACACCCTGGCGCTCCAGATCCTCCTGGATCTGGTGGTACACGACCTCGGACTCGTACTGGGCCGCGACACCGGCGACCAGACGGGCCCGCTCCGCCTCGGGGATGCCGAGCCGCTCGTAGGTGTTCTTGATGTCCTCGGGGAGGTCCTCCCAGGACTGCGCCTGCTTCTCGGTCGAGCGCACGAAGTACTTGATGTTGTCGAAGTCGATCTCCGACAGGTCGGCGCCCCATGTGGGCATGGGCTTGCGCCCGAACAGCTGGAACCCCTTCAGGCGGTTCTTCAGCATCCATTCGGGTTCGCTCTTCATCGCGGAGATGTCACGCACCACCGCCTCGCTGATGCCACGGCGGGCGCTCGCTCCGGCGGCGTCGGTGTCGTGCCATCCGAATTCGTACACCCCCAGGCCTTCGAGCTCCGGGCGATCGATCAGTACATCCGACATCGTCACACTCTCCTCTAGGGGCCCCAACGAATGTCTCCATTCCGACATTCCCTCTGCCTCGGGGAGATACGGCAGGGATGTCGCTGGGTGGGTCCTTTCAGACTCGCGCCCGTACGGCGCGAATAGACTGTCCGTGCGCGGCGTTCTCAGCCCGCGCCGACACGATTTCGATTCTACAGGCTCCCCACCCCCACCGGCGGTGCCGGCATCCCCTCGCCGGCGAGCCGACGACGAGGAAAAGACGAGGAAAAGAGGACGCGACGATGTCCGCCGAGGCTTCCGCACCCACCCGGCCCGGTCTTTTCGGACGGTTCCGCGCGTGGCTGCCGTCGCAGGTCGACCGGCGGGTGATCGCGGCCGCGTGGGCGACCCTCGTCGTGCAGATCGGCATCGTCGGAACCGGCGGACTCGTCCGCCTGACCGGCTCGGGGCTGGGATGTCCGACGTGGCCGCGCTGCACCCCGGAATCGTTCGTCTCGACCCCCGAGATGGGGCTCCACGGGGTGATCGAGTTCGGCAACCGCCTGCTCACCTTCGTGCTGGTGGCGGTCGCGATCATCACGTTCCTCTTCGTCGTGCGGATGCGGCGCCGGCGGCGCGACCTGTTCTGGCTCGCTCTGATCATCGGCCTCTACGTCCCCGTGCAGGCGATCATCGGCGGCATCACGGTGCTGACGAACCTCAATCCGTACGTCGTGGGGCTGCACTACTTCGCCTCGGTGATCCTGGTCGCCCTCGCCGCGGTGTTCGTCGCCCGCGTCTACGCGGTGCCGGGCCCGCGGGTGCGCGCGGTGCCGGGGTGGTACGCCGGACTGACCCATCTGACGAGCGCCCTCGTGCTGGTGACGGTGGTCGTGGGCATCCTGGTCACGGGATCGGGTCCGCACGCCGGTGACGGCGGAGCCGCGCGCAACGGCCTGGACTCGGAATTCATGCAGCACGTGCACTCCTGGCCCGCCTACCTCACCTTCGCCCTCACGCTCGCCCTGATCATCGGGGCCCGTCGGACCCCGTCGGCGCTTCGCCTGACGTTCTGGACGACGCTTCTCCTCGCGGTCGAGGTGGTGCAGATCGTCGTGGGAGTCTGGCAGGCCCGCGCGGGTCTGCCGATCGTGCTGGTCAACATCCACATGGTTCTCGCGGTCGTGCTGGTGGCCGCCATGACCGCGGTGGTGATGCACCTGAAGCTCCCCGTCGCCATGGTCGAGCCGACGGTCGACGCGGAGCCCGCGGCATCCTTCGCCGGCCGCTGACCCGCGCTCCCAGCCTTCTCACTGCCCTCTTCGCGGGCCGCTCCCGCTCGCCGGCCGTCCTTTACCGGAGCCGCTCCCCTCCTCCTTCCGCCCCACGGGGATTCACCGATGCTCGGTCGTGTCCGCCGACGACGACCGCGCGAGGGCCGATCTCCGAGTCACCGTGCGAGATGCAGACCTTGCGCGATCGCGTCGAGGATCCGGCGCTGCACCGCCGGCCAGTCGTCGAGCATCTCGGAGTACCCCACCCGGATGACGTGGTAGCCGAGGAGCATCAACTCGGCATCGTGGGCGTTGTCCCCCGAACGCTGGGCGCCGACGTGGTGTCCTCCGTCGAGCTGGACCACCAGGCGGTCGCCGATGAGGAAGTCCACCGGCCGGCCCGCGAGCCACACCTGCGGCGTGATGGGGATCGGCAGCCAGCGAAGCCGGACGACGAAGAGCGTTTCGAGACCGGAGTCCGCGAACGGCCGCGCTTCGGCGAGGAGGCGGCGGGCAGCCGGAGGAAGAGGGGTTCGGGCCAGGACGGCGGGATCGACGCGGCGCAGCCGGAGCGCCGATTCCCAGATCACAAGAGCTTGCTCGTGCGGGACGCACGTCGCGACCAGGACGAGGGCGTTCGGGAGAGGATCGACGAGGTCATCGGGATCTCGCTGCACCATGGGTCGCGCCCAGTGCACCGTGGCACGGTGGGGCCGCGGGCCGGTGGCGTGAGGCCCGCACGCGACGTGGCGGCGATCCTCGGTGAGCACCCACAGCCCGTGGCGTCGTGCGGCTGTCACGCAGGTGAGGACGACGCCCCATCGGGCGGCCGCAACCAGCTCCGCATCGGCGCCGGGCGCGGCAACCCAACCGCGGCGCAGCGGCTGAAGCAGTCCCTCGTCTCGCGCGGTCCTCAACGTGTGGCGGCTCACCCCTTCATCCAGTAGGCGGGCGGTGCGGGCCACACCTCCGAGCGCGATGAATGTCTGCGCGAGATGGTCGAGCTGGCGCGCTGTCTTGATGGTCATCACGGCTCGATACTGCTCCGCCAGTGCCGGCGAGATCGGGGCGCAGGCCGACCTGGGGACGGTTGGGCGCCCACCCTCCCCTGTGCAGGAACAGACGCGGGCGCGGCGCATGCGGCGTTCTCCCTTCGCTCGGTCGGATGCCGCTCAACGAACCGTGGAAGGCTCGATTCCCCGCGGCAGGGACGCGCAGCGCCGGTCGGTGGCGGCGCCGGCGACGCGCGAGGCCGGACGCAGTGCCGGAGCGCGGGGCCGGCGCGCACCCGCGCTCACCCGTCAGAAGGCACCCGCGCCCGCGCGTCAGAAGGGGAGGAGCGGGTCGACGGCGATCGCGACGAAGAGGAGGGTGAGGTAGGAGATCGAGGCGTGGAAGACGCGCATCGGCCGCGGCTCGGTGCCGCGCACCGCGCGGTTGTACAGGCGGTGGGACTCGTAGATGAACCAGCCGCCGAACACCACGGCCGACACGGTGTAGACCAGCCCCATCCCCGCGACGGGGATCAGCAGCAGCGAGCACGCGACGGTCGCCCAGGCATAGAGGATGACCTGCAGTCCGACCTGCGAGCCGGTGCGGGTGGCACCGAGCATCGGCACGTCGACCTCGGCGTAGTCACCGCGGTACTTCATCGACAGCGGCCAGTAGTGGGGCGGCGTCCACAGGAACACCAGCAGGAACAGCACGAACGGCGCCCACGACAGCGAGCCCGTCACCGCGGTCCATCCGATCAGCACGGGGAAGCACCCGGCGATGCCGCCCCAGACGATGTTCTGCTCGGTGCGACGCTTCAGGATCATCGTGTAGATGACGACGTAGAAGAAGATCGCACCCGCCGACAGCCCGGCGGCGAGAACATTGGTCGTGAACAGGAGCCAGAGGGTGGATGCCACGGCGAGCGACCACGCGAACACCAGCGCGCCGCGCGGGGTGACCTCGCCCGTCACCAGGGGACGGTTCTCGGTCCGCTGCATGTGAGCGTCGATGTCGCGGTCGAGATACATGTTGAACGCGGCGGCCGATCCCGCGCTCAACGAGCCGCCGATCACCGTGGCGAGGACCAGCCAGAGATTCGGCAGTCCGTTCTGCGCGAGGATCATCACGGGGACGGTGGTGACCAGCAGCAGCTCGAGGACGCGAGGCTTGGTCAGCGCGATGTACGCACGGACGGTGCGACCCGGAGACGGGCGGTGGCGCATGATCGCGCCACCGGCGGCCGTTGAGATGTCCATCGTCCCCCGTTGCGAGCCTCGAAAAGTCCCTCTCGAGTCTAGGTCATGGTGCGCGGGCTCCGACCGACGCGGGAGCGTTACCGCGAACGTCGAGGGATGTCAACGCCCCGTCACGACCTGTCACACTCTCTCGCCCGGATGTGCCGCTTCGCTATGCTGAAGCCACACGAGCGCCCCGCGCCCAATCCCCCGAACCTCACTGGTCCTCGCCGTGGATTGCCTGGCGTCGGGACGCACCCTCGAGAAAGGCGGCCCGGTGTCGGAACTGCGGTGGGAAGAGATCGATCGACGCGCGGTGGACACCGCCCGAGTCCTGGCGGCGGACGCCGTGGAGAAAGTCGGCAACGGTCATCCCGGCACCGCGATGAGCCTGGCCCCGGCGGCGTACCTGCTCTACCAGCGGGTGATGAACCACGACCCGGCCGAGACGCACTGGCCCGGCCGTGACCGCTTCATCCTCTCCGCCGGCCACAGCTCGCTGACGCAGTACGTGCAGCTGTATCTCGGCGGCTTCGGCCTCGAGCTCGACGACCTGAAGGCGCTGCGGACCTGGGGGTCGAAGACTCCGGGACACCCCGAGTTCGGTCACACCGACGGTGTGGAGATCACCACAGGACCGCTGGGGCAGGGCCTGGCCTCCTCCGTCGGCTTCGCCTATGCGCAGCGCTTCGAGCGCGGGCTGTTCGACCCTGAGACCCCGGCGGGCGAGTCTCCCTTCGACCACCACATCTACGTCATCGCTTCCGACGGCGACCTGCAGGAGGGCGTGACGTCCGAGGCGTCGTCACTGGCCGGGCATCAGAACCTCGGAAACCTCGTCGTCATCTACGACTCCAACCAGATCTCGATCGAGGACGACACCAACGTCGCCTTCACCGAGGATGTCGCGGCGCGCTACGAGTCCTACGGGTGGCACGTCCAGACGGTGGACTGGAAGAAGACCGGTCAGTACGTCGAGGATGCCGCTGCGCTCTACGACGCGATCGAGCAGGCCAAGGGCGAAACCGACCGGCCGTCGATCATCATCCTGAAGACCATCATCGGCTGGCCCTCCCCCGGCAAGCAGAACACCGGCAAGATCCACGGCTCGGCGCTGGGCGCCGACGAACTGCGCGCGACCAAAGAGGTGCTCGGCTGGAACCCGGACGAGACCTTCGAGGTGCCGGACGACGTGCTCGCCCACACCCGCGCGCTTCGTGAGCGGGGCGCCGCGGCGCGCGCCGCGTGGCAGGAGAAGTTCGACGCGTGGGCCGCCGCCCACCCCGAGCGCAAGGCCCTCTGGGACCGCGTTCAGGCTCGCGAACTCCCCGCTGACATCCGCGAGGCGCTGCCCGTGTTCGCCGCCGGGAAGGACGTCTCCACGCGAGCCGCCTCCGGACAGGTCATCAACGCGCTGGCCGGACGGCTTCCCGAGCTCTGGGGCGGGTCCGCGGATCTCGCCGAGTCCAACCTGACCACGATCAAGGACACGAAGTCCTTCATTCCCGAGGTGTGGTCCACGCACGAGTGGTCGGGCGACCCGTACGGCCGTGTGCTGCACTTCGGCATCCGCGAGCACGCCATGGGCGCGATCATCAACGGCATCGTGCTCCACGGCCCCACCCGCGCCTTCGGCGGCACCTTCCTCATCTTCAGCGACTACATGCGCCCATCGGTGCGTCTGGCAGCCCTGATGGACATCCCGTCGCTGTTCGTGTGGACCCACGACTCGGTCGCGCTCGGCGAGGACGGTCCGACGCACCAGCCGATCGAGCAGCTCGCCGCACTCCGCGCCATCCCGAACTTCACGCTGGTGCGTCCGGCGGACGCCAACGAGACCGCCGTGGCCTGGCTGGAACTGCTTCGTCGCCACGCCGGGCCGGCGGGCCTGGCCCTGACCCGACAGAACATCCCCGTGTTCGAGCGCGGCGAGGGCGATGCCTCCGGCGACACCCTGGCCTCGGCCGACGGTGCCGCGCGCGGCGCCTACGTGCTGGCCGACGCCCCCGACGGCGAGCCCGACGTGATCCTCATCGCCACAGGTTCCGAGGTGCAGCTGGCCGTCGCAGCCCGCGAGACGCTGCGGAGTGAAGGCGTGAACGCCCGGGTCGTGTCGGCGCCGTCGCTGGAGTGGTTCGCCGAGCAGGACGAGGCCTACCGCGAATCCGTGCTCCCCGCCGCCGTGACTGCACGGGTCTCGGTCGAGGCCGGCATCGCGCTCCCCTGGCGTGGCATCGTCGGCGATCGCGGGCGCTCGGTGTCGATCGAGCACTTCGGCGCGTCGGCCGACTACAAGACGCTGTTCGAGAAGTTCGGCATCACCGCCGAGGCCGTCGTCGAGGCGGCCCGCGAAACCATCGCTGCCGCGACCCACTGATCCACTGAGCCACTGCGCTCTTGAGCCCCCGAGGCACTGAGGAGATCCCATGACCACCCCCACCGCACGTCTTGTCGAAGAGGGCGTCAGCATCTGGCTGGACGACCTGTCCCGCCAGCGCATCGAATCCGGCAACCTGGCCGGGCTGATCGAGAACCGCAACGTCAGTGGTGTCACCACCAACCCGACGATCTTCGCCGGAGCCCTTGCCAAGGGCGAGGACTACCGCGCGCAGGTCACCACGCTGTCGGAGGACGGTGCCGACGTCCATCGCGCCATCTTCGAGATCACGACGGATGACGTCCGTTCGGCCGCCGACGTCTTCCAGCCGGTGTTCGACGCCACCGAAGGAGTGGACGGCCGCGTCTCGATCGAGGTCTCCCCCGACCTGGCGCACGACACCGCCGCGACCGTCGCCGAGGCCAAGAAGCTGTGGGCACGGGTGGACCGCCCGAACGTGCACATCAAGATCCCCGCGACCCTGGCCGGCCTCCCCGCGATCACCGAAGTGCTCGCGGCAGGGATCTCGGTCAACGTCACGCTGATCTTCAGTCTGGAGCGATACGCCGCGGTCATCGATGCCTACCTCTCGGGTATCGAGAAGGCACGAGAGGCCGGACACGACATCTCCACCATCCACTCCGTCGCGTCGTTCTTCGTCTCCCGCGTGGACACCGAGGTGGACAAGCGCCTCGAGGCCATCGGCACCGATGAGGCACGGGCGCTGAAGTCCCGCGCCGGCGTCGCCAATGCGCGTCTGGCCTACGAACTGTACGAGCGGGAGTTCGCCACCGACCGCGCGAAGGCGCTCATCGAAGCCGGCGCCCGGGTCCAGCGGCCCCTCTGGGCGTCCACGGGCGTCAAGGATCCCGCCCTTCCCGACACCCTCTATGTGACCCAGCTCGTCGCTCCCGGCACCGTGAACACGATGCCGGAGAAGACGCTCGAGGCGACGTTCGACCACGGTGAGGTCACCGGTGACACCGTCACCGGTGAGTACGCCGACGCGCACGCCGTCTTCGATCAGCTGAAGGCCGTCGGCGTCGACTTCGACGATGTCACCGATGTGCTGGAGAAGGAAGGCGTGGAGAAGTTCATGGCCTCCTGGCACGAGCTGCAGGGAACGGTCGCCGCGGCTCTCGAGGCGGCGCCGGCCAGCGTCGAGGAGGCGGCCCAGTGACCTTCGACATCCACGTCTCAGGGCGTGTGAAGTCCGTCGTGGACGAGACGCTCCCGGGCCTGGTCGCGAGCCTCGTCGCATCGGGGATCACGGCCGGCGACGCGTCGCTGTGGGGCCCGGATGCCGAGCCCGAAGCGTCCAAGCGCCTCGGCTGGGTGCAGGCGGTGTCGGTGTCGCGTCCGCTCGTGGCCGAGATCGTGGCGCTTCGCGATGAGCTGCGCTCACGGGGAGTCACCCGCGTGGTCCTCGCCGGCATGGGGGGATCGTCCCTCGCGCCCGAGGTGATCGCCCAGACCTCGGGAGTCCCCCTGGTCATCTTGGACTCCACCGCTCCCGGCCAGGTGCTCGCTGCGATCGACGGTGACAGCGAGGCCGGTGGCCTCAGCCAGACCGTCCTCGTGGTGTCATCCAAGTCCGGGTCGACCGTCGAGACCGACTCGGCGAAGCGCACCTTCGAGGCTGCCTTCCGCGACCTCGGGATCGACCCGACCGAGCGGATCGTCATCGTCACCGACCCCGGCTCGCCGCTGGATCAGTCCGGGCGCGCCGACGGCTACCGCGTCTTCAATGCCGACCCCGACGTCGGAGGTCGCTACTCGGCGCTGACGGCCTTCGGGCTGGTGCCCGCGGGACTTGCGGGCGTCGACATCGGCGAGCTTCTCGACGAGGCCGAGGCGACGCTCCTCGAGGTCGCCGTGGACAGTCCCGAGAATCCCGCTCTCGTCCTCGCCGCGGCGATAGCGGGGGGAACCCCGCGTCGCGACAAGCTGGGTCTCGTCACCGACGGCACGCACATCGTCGGGCTCCCCGACTGGATCGAACAGCTCATCGCCGAATCGACCGGCAAGCAGGGCACCGGCATCCTCCCCGTCGTCCTGCTCCCCGTCTCGCCCGAGCTCGAATCCCGGCCGGAGGATCTGCAGATCGTGCGCCTGGTCGACGAGGCGGGAGCCTTCCACCTGCGTGAGCGTCACGAGGGCGAGGTCCTCGTGAGCGGTTCGCTCGGCGCGCAATTCATGGTGTGGGAGTACGCCACGGCGATCGCGGGACGGATGCTGGGGATCAACCCCTTCGATCAGCCCGACGTGGAGTCGGCGAAGACCGCCGCCCGCGGTCTGCTCGATGCGCGTCCCGAGCCCTCGGCACCCGCCTTCACCTTGGACGGCGTCGAGGTGCGGGTCTCCGATCCCGCCCTCGCGGCATCGGGAACCGTCGCCGGCGTGCTCGATGCCCTGTGGGCGCAGGCTCCCCGCCGACGGCTACGTCTCCATCCAGGCGTACGTCAATCGTCTCGATCTTCCGCAGCTGCAGGGTCTGCGCGAGCTCGTCGCCGCCGACTCCGGTCGCCCGACCACCTTCGGCTGGGGTCCTCGGTTCCTGCACTCCACGGGTCAGTACCACAAGGGCGGCCCGGCCACGGGCGTGTACCTGCAGATCCTCGAGCAGACCGACGTCGACCTCGAGATCCCCGGTCGCCCCTTCACCTTCGGCCAGCTGATCCAGGCACAGGCCGCCGGTGACGCGAGCGTTCTGGCCGACGGCCACGGCCGCCCGGTCGTGACGCTGACGCTGACCGACCCGCAGGCCGAAATCCTCTCCCTGTTCGAAGCCGCCCAGTAGGACGTTCATGACCGACGAGATCCCCGGATCGAGCAGCGGCGCAGCGGCGTCGGGTGTCGAGATCTCCCGCGGACGCAACCCGCTCCGCGATCCCGAAGACCGGCGCCTCAATCGCATCGCCGGGCCGAGCGCACTGGTGATCTTCGGAGTCACCGGCGACCTGTCCCGCAAGAAGCTGATGCCCGCGGTCTACGACCTCGCCAATCGCGGGCTGCTTCCTCCCGGATTCGCGCTCGTCGGCTTCGCACGGCGCGACTGGGAGGATCAGGACTTCGCCAAGGTGGTCTACGACGCGGTGCGGGCGAACGCCCGCACCGAATTCCGCGAGGAGACCTGGTCGCAGCTGCTGGAGGGCATTCGGTTCGTCTCCGGCGAATTCGGCGACGCCGACGCGTTCCGGCGCCTGCGCGAGACGGTGGACCAGCTCGACACCGAGCGCGGAACGATGGGCAATCACGCGTTCTACCTCTCGATCCCGCCGAAGGACTTCCCGGTCGTTGCCGAGCAGCTGAAGGCCTCGGGACTCGTCGACGACACCGCCGACCGCCCTGAACGCTGGCGACGCGTGGTGATCGAGAAGCCCTTCGGACACGATCTGGCCTCGGCTCAGGCTCTGAACGACGCGCTGCGCAGCGCCTTCCCGACCGACTCGATCTTTCGGATCGATCACTACCTGGGCAAGGAGACGGTCCAGAACATCCTCGCGCTGCGGTTCGCCAATGAGCTCTACGAGCCGATCTGGAACCGCAACTACGTCGATCACGTGCAGATCACCATGGCCGAGGACATCGGTGTGGGCGGTCGCGCCGGCTACTACGACGGGATCGGGGCCGCCCGCGACGTCATCCAGAACCACCTTCTGCAGCTCCTCGCACTCACCGCCATGGAGGAGCCGATCTCCTTCGACGCACAGCATCTGCGTGCGGAGAAGGAGAAGGTGCTCGCCGCCGTGACCCTCCCCGAGGACCTGGCCCGCTCCACCGCGCGCGGGCAGTATGCGGGAGGCTGGCAGGGGGGCGAGCGCGTGCTCGGCTTCCTCGAGGAGGAGGGGATGAACCCCGAGTCCACCACCGAGACCTACGCCGCCATCACGCTCGAGGTCAACACGCGCCGGTGGGCGGGAGTGCCGTTCTACCTGCGTACCGGAAAACGACTCGGCCGGCGCGTCACCGAGATCGCGGTGGTGTTCAAGCGCGCGCCTGAGCTGCTCTTCTCCCGCAACCAGACGTCGGGGCTCGGGCAGAACGCCCTGGTGATCCGGGTGCAGCCCGATGAGGGCGTGACCATCCGATTCGGGTCGAAGGTGCCGGGCGCGGGCCTTCAGGTCCGGGACGTCACGATGGACTTCGGCTACGGGCACGCCTTCACCGAAGCGAGCCCGGAGGCCTACGAGCGCCTCATCCTCGACGTCCTGCTGGGCGATCCTCCGCTGTTCCCGCGGCACGAGGAGGTGGAGCTGTCGTGGCGGATCCTCGATCCGATCGAGCAGTTCTGGGCCACTCAGGACGGACCGCTCGAGCAGTACGCCCCGGGCTCGTGGGGCCCGGAATCCGCCGAGGCGATGCTCGCCCGCGACGGCCGCACCTGGAGGCGTCCATGATCGTCGACCTGCCCGACACCACCGTCAGCAAGATCTCGCGCGCCCTGGTCAACGTTCGCGAAGAGGGCGGCGCGGTCGCCCTCGGACGTGTGCTGACCCTCATCATCGTCACCCGTCAGGGTGCGCAGGAAGAGGTCATCGACGTCGCAAACGCCGCCTCGCGCGAGCATCCGATGCGTGTCATCGTCGTGATGACGAACGGCGAGGACTCGCCGCCCCGGCTGGACGCGCAGATCCGCGTCGGCGGCGACGCCGGCGCCAGCGAGGTCGTGACCCTCCACGCGCTCGGCGAGGCGGGGTCGACGAACCTGGAGAGTCTCGTCACAGGGCTCCTCCTCCCCGACGCACCGGTCGTGGTGTGGTGGCCGGACGACACCCCCGACATCCCCTCTCAGACTTCGATCGGCAAGATCGCGCAGCGGCGGATCACGGATGCCGCCACCAAACCCGATCCGTCGGCGTGGGTCGCCTCACTCGGGGAGAAGTATCGCCCCGGGGACACCGACCTCGCCTGGACCCGCCTCACCCGCTGGCGCGAGCAGCTCGCGGCCATCCTGGATCAGCCGCCGTTCGAGACCGTCACGAGTATCATGGTGCGCGGGGCTTCCGACTCACCGTCCACGGCGCTCCTGGCGGCATGGCTCCGTCTCGCCCTCGACGTGCCCGTCGACTGGGGTTACCTCCCCACCGCGGAGTGGCCCCACGGCATCAAGTCGGTGACACTCGTGCGCGAGAGCGGCGATGTCGTCCTGGAGCGGCCGAGTCCTGAAGTGGCTCTCCTCACCCAGCCCGGGCAGCCCCAGCACGACCTCGCCTTCCCTCGCCGTAGCCTGCGGGAGTGCCTCGCGGAGGAGCTGCGGCGGTTGGACCCCGACGTCCTGTACGGTCGAGTGATCACCGAGGGCTGGGCGCTGCTCGACCCGCCCACGACGCAGGAGACACATGGCTGATTCGTCCGGCGAGAAGCGCGTCGTCATCACCCCCGACGCCGCCGCGCTGGCCGGGTCCGTCGCCGAGCGCTTCCTCACCCGGGTGGCGAAGAAGTCGACGTCACGCGACGTACACGTCGCCCTGACGGGTGGTGTCAGCGGCGCCGCCGTGCTGCGTGCCGCCGCAGCGCAGGCTCCCCGGTATCGGATCGACTGGAGCCGGGTCCACTTCTGGTGGAGTGACGAGCGCTTCGTACGGCGCCTCCACCCTGAGCGGAACGAACGTCAGAGCCGGGAGGCGCTGCTGGATGCTCTCCCGGACGCGCACATCCACGCGGCCCCGGCCAGTGATGAGGGCGTGGATCTCGATGAGGCCGCACATGTGTACGCTGCCGAGCTCGCGCGGTACGGGTCGCCGGATCATCCGCAGTGGCCGACCTTCGACATCAGCTTCCTCGGCGTCGGGCCCGACGGTCACATCGCGTCGCTCTTCCCCGATCGCCCCGAGATCCTCGTCACCGACGCGTCGGTGGTGCCCGTCCGCGACTCTCCGAAACCGCCGTCGCAGCGGCTGACCTTCACCCGGCCGGTGATCAACTCGTCGCAGCGGGTCTGGCTGGTGCTGTCGGGAACCGACAAGGCGTCCGCGCTCGGCCTCGCTCTGGCAGGCGCCAGTTACGCCAGCGTCCCCGCGGCCGGCGCGAAGGGCACGCGACGAACGGTGTTCTTCGTCGATCAGGCAGCCGCAGCCCAGGTGCCGCCGGAGCTGATCGATCAGGACTACTGAGAACCCCGGCAGAGCCGAAGCGCAGGACTACTGGCCGCGACGCTCGCGCAGCTGATTCAGCGCATCCTCGAGGAGGGCATCGGCCTCCTCCTCGGTGCGACGCTCCTTCACGTAGGCGAGGTGCGTCTTGTACGGCTCGGTCTTGGCCAGAGCCGGAGGGTTCTCGCGGTCACGGCCGGCCGGAAGACCGGAGTGCGGCGAGTCGATCGTGTCGGGGATCTCCTCGTCGGGGATGCCCGCGGCGAAGTACCGAACCGTCTCGTTGCCCAGCGCGTCCCAGTACGAGACGGCGATGCGTTCTGCGTGATACCCGTGATCCTGCTCGCCCATCGGGCCGGCACCGACTCGGGTGCCACGGATCGCGTTTCCTCCGGTTGCCATGTCTTACAGTCCCTGGAACTTGGTGATGAGGCCGAGGGCCACGATGGAGGCGAACCACGCCAAGGCGAGGACCACCGTGAAGCGGTTCAGATTGCGCTCTGCGAGCCCGGACGATCCCAGCGCCGAGGTCATGCCTCCCCCGAACATGTCGGAGAGCCCCCCACCCCGTCCCTTGTGAAGGAGGATGAGAAGAGTCAGCAGGAGACTCGTGATGCCGAGGAGCACCTGCAGGACGAACTCGAGGATCTGCACAGTCGTAGAGGCCTTTCAGCGCGATCCGGGCGAACCGCACAGGGGTCAAGTATAGGTCGGGTTCCCGGCGAAGTCAGACCCCGACGTGCTTCTGATAGCGGATGATGGCGGCGAACTCATCCACGACGAGGCTGGCACCGCCCACCAGCGCACCGTCGACATCGGGTTCGCGCATGAAGCGCGCGATGTTGCCGGACTTCACGGATCCCCCGTAGAGCACGCGGGTGCGCGCGGCAGCTTCGGCACCGAGAGACTCGGCGACCACGGCACGCAGCTTCGCGCAGACCTCCTGCGCCTGGTCGGGGGTCGCCGCCTGCCCGGAACCGATCGCCCAGACCGGCTCGTAGGCCACGACGACCTCGCTCCCTGCGGCAAGGCCGGCCAGGGCCTTCTCGAGCTGAGCCACGGGTACGGCGCTGGCACCGTGCGTCTCGAGGTCCTCCGCGGTCTCGCCGACGCAGATGACCGGCACGAGCCCGTGACGGAGGGCCGCCGCGACTTTCGAGGCGACGACCTCGTCTGTCTCGCCGTGGTACTGCCGTCGCTCCGAGTGACCGATGATGACGTAGCGGCACTCGAGCTTGGCGAGGAACGCCCCCGAGATCTCACCCGTGTAGGCACCGGAGTCATGGGCCGAGACGTCCTGGGCTCCGAGGGCGAACGGGATCTTGTCGGCGTCGACGAGCGTCTGGACCGTGCGGAGGGCGGTGAACGGCGGGAACAGGCCGACCTCGACGGCGTCGGTCTCGTGACCGGCATCCTTGAGGGTCCAGTGCAGCTTCTGCACGAAGGCCACCGCCTGCAGGTGGTCGAGGTTCATCTTCCAGTTGCCGGCGATGAACGGGGTGCGGGGGGTCTGCGACCGAGCCGCATCAGTACTCACGCCTGCCATCCGAGGACCTCCAGTCCGGGAAGTTTCTTGCCCTCGAGGAATTCGAGGCTCGCGCCACCTCCGGTGGAGATGTGGCCGAAACGGTCGTCGGCGAAGCCGAGCTGGCGCACTGCTGCGGCCGAGTCGCCGCCCCCGACCACACTCAGCCCCGAGACCTTCGTCAGCGCCTCGGCGACACGTCGGGTGCCGGCGGCGAAGGCGGGCATCTCGAACACGCCCATCGGGCCGTTCCAGAAGACCGTCCGGCTGTCGGCGACGAGGTCGGCGAAGAGCGCGGCGGTGTCGGGGCCGATGTCCAGGCCGAGCCCATCGGCGCCGAACGGCGTCTCTTCGAGCGCCGACGCCGGTGCGACGACATGGTCGGCATCGGCGGAGAACGAGGCGGCGACCACCGCGTCGACGGGAAGCACCAGCTCGACGCCGCGAGCGCGGGCATCGGCGACGTAAGCGCGGACGGTGTCGAGCTGATCCTCCTCGAGGAGGCTCTTACCCACCGGGTGACCCTCGGCGGCGAGGAAGGTGAACATCATCCCCCCACCGACCAGAAGACGGTCCACACGCGGCAGGAGATGCTCGATGACGCCCAGCTTGTCGCTGACCTTGGAGCCGCCGAGGACGACCGTATAGGGACGCTCGGGGTTCTCGGTGAGGCGGTCGAGGACGTCGAGCTCCTTCTCGATGAGGAGCCCCGCTGCCGAGGGCAGCAGCTCCGCGACGTCGTATACGCTCGCCTGCTTCCGGTGGACGACGCCGAACCCGTCGGAGACGAAGGCGTCGGCGAGGTTCGCGAGTTCCGCCGCGAACGCGTGACGCTCCGCGTCATCCTTCGCCGTCTCGCCGGGCTGGAATCGCAGGTTCTCCAGCACCGCCACGTCGCCGTCCTCCAGGGCGGCGACCGCCTCGTGAGCGGACTCCCCCACCGTGTCGCGCGCGAACGCGACAGGCTTGCCGAGGAGCTCCGACAGGCGCTGGGCCACCGGCGCGAGGCTGTACTTCTCGTCAGGCGCGCCGTCGGGACGCCCGAGGTGCGAGCAGACCACCACGTGGGCTCCCTGATCGATGAGCGCGTTCAGGGTCGGAAGCGAGGCGCGGACGCGCCCGTCGTCGGTGATGCGACCGTCCCGCAGCGGGACATTCAGATCACACCGGACGAGGACGCGCTTGCCGGCCAGCGGGCCGAGAGACCCGAGGGTACGCAGTGCCATCCGTCGACTCAGAGACGCTCGGCCACGTACTCGGTGAGGTCGACCAGGCGGTTGGAGTAGCCCCACTCGTTGTCGTACCAGGCGGAGACCTTCACCAGGTTGCCGCTGACGTTCGTCAGCTCCGCGTCGAAGATCGACGAGTGCGGGTTGCCCTGGATGTCGCTGGAGACGATCGGGTCCTCCGTGTACTCCAGGATTCCCTCGAGGCGTCCCTCGGCAGCCGCGGCCTTGTAGGCGGCGTTGATCTGGTCGACCGTGAGTCCCTCGGTGGGGGTGACGATCGTCAGGTCGACGATGGAGCCCGTGGGGACGGGAACGCGGTACGAGGAGCCGCTCAGCTTGCCGTTGAGCTCGGGCAGCACCAGGCCGATGGCCTTTGCCGCGCCGGTCGAGGCCGGAACGATGTTGATGGCGGCACCACGTGCGCGCCGCAGGTCGCCGTGCGGGCCGTCCTGGAGGTTCTGGTCTGCGGTGTAGGCGTGCGCGGTCATCATGAAGCCGCGCTCGATGCCGAAGGCATCGTTGAAGACCTTCGCCAGCGGCGCGAGACAGTTGGTGGTGCACGAGGCGTTGGAGATGATGACGTCCGACGCGGGGTCGTAGGTCTCTTCGTTCACACCCATGACGATGGTGGCGTCGTCGCCGGTGGCGGGAGCCGAGATGAGCACCTTCTTGGCACCGCCGGCGATGTGCTTCTTGGCGTCATCCGCCTTGGTGAAGCGTCCGGTGGACTCGATGACGATGTCGACGCCCAGCTCGCCCCAGGGCAGGTTGGCGGGGTCGCGCTCCTCGAAGACCTTGATGGTCTTGTCGCCGACGGTGATGGAATCCTCGGTGTACGACACCTCGGCGTCGAGTACCCCGCCGACGGAGTCGTACTTCAGGAGGTGCGCGAGGGTCTTGTTGTCGGTGAGGTCGTTGACCGCGACGATGTCGATGTCAGCGCCCTGCGCGAGAGCCGCGCGAAGGTAGTTGCGTCCGATGCGGCCGAAGCCGTTGATTCCGATCTTGACAGCCACGAGAGAGGACTCCTGATGTGTCGTGCGCGCGAGCGCGAGGGGTTGCGAAGGTGAGGAAGGGAAATGGAACAACGGCGTCCCAGCGGACGATCCCGCCGGGACGCCGCGCTTGCTATGACAGTACCAGCAGGCCCGAGGTCTTCTCGCGGGCGGCGTCGAGGCGCTGGGCGACGTTCTGCCAGTTGGCGATGTTCCACACCGCCTTGACGTAGTCGGCCTTGACATTGAGGTAGTCGAGGTAGAAGGCGTGCTCCCACATGTCCAGCTGGAAGATCGGCACCGTTCCCTGAGCCGTGTTGGACTGCTGATCGAACAGCTGCTGGATGATCAGCTGCTCGCCGATCGGGTCCCAGCTGAGGACGGCCCAACCCGAACCCTGGATGCCGGTCGCGGCGGCGGTGAAGTGGGCCTGGAATTTCTCGAACGAACCGAAGAACTCCGCGATCGCGGCCGCGAGCTCACCCTCGGGCTGACCGCCGCCCTCGGGCGAGAGGTTGGTCCAGAAGATGGAGTGGTTCACGTGGCCGCCGAGGTTGAACGCCAGGTCCTTCTCGAGCTTGTTCACGTTCGCGAGGTTGCCGCTCTCGCGCGCCTCTGCGAGCTGGTCGAGCGCGGTGTTCGCACCGGTGACGTACGTCTGGTGGTGCTTGTCGTGATGCAGCTGCATGATCTTGCCGCTGATGTGCGGCTCCAGCGCGGCGTAGTCGTAGGGGAGGTCGGGCAAGGTGTACTTCGCCATATTCTCTTCTTCCTATCGGCGCGCGCCGAGGCTCCCCGGCGCAGCGAGGGTGACGGGTTCATCCTACTGAGACCCAACAATCGGTCTCCGGGGTTGTTCCCCGCGGGCAGACGTTGTATCAGTCGTCGACGCCGGCGGGTACCGCGGACTCGGTGCCGGGGATCCCGTCGGTTTCCGCCTTCTTGTCGGCCATCGCCAGCAGACGACGGATGCGGCCGGCCACGGCGTCCTTGGTCAGCGGCGGGTCAGCGTGATGACCGAGCTCGTCGAGGCTCGCGTCGCGGTGCGCGAGACGGAGTTCACCGGCCTCACGCAGGTGGTCCGGCACCTCATCGCCGAGGATCTCGAGCGCCCGCTCGACACGCGCGCACGCGGCGACTGCCGCCTGCGCCGAGCGACGGAGGTTGGCGTCGTCGAAGTTCACCAGCCGGTTCACCCCGGCGCGCACCTCGCGGCGCTGACGGAGCTGATCCCATTGCGCCGCCGCACGCGCTGCGCCCATCTCGGCCAAGGCGACGCGGATGCCCTCCCCCTCACGGACGACCACGCGCGGGATGCCGCGGACTTCGCGCGCCTTCGCCGGGATGCCCAAGCGGTGAGCGGCGCCCACGAGCGCCATGGCGGCCTCCGAGGCGGGGCAGCTGATCTCGAGCGCCGCGGATCGTCCCGGCTCGCTGAGCGCGCCGGCGCCGAGGAAGGCACCGCGCCAGATCGCGGCGAGGTCGGGACGGGCGCCGGTGGTGAGACGGTTCGGGAGACCGCGAACGGGTCGGCGTCGCTGGTCGAGGAGTCCGGTCTGACGCGCGAGCGTCTCGCCGCCGTCGATGACCCGCACGGCGTAGTGGCTGCCGTTGCGCGCTCCCGAGCCGTGGACGTGGACGAGTTCAGGACGCACGCCGTACAGCTCGACGAGATCACGCGCCACCCGACGCGCGAGGGCCTCGGTGTCGACCTCGGCTTCGACCGCGACCCGATTGGCGATGGAGTGCAGACCGCCGGCGAACCTCAGCAGCGACGTCAGCTCGGCCACTCGTGCCGTCGGCCGCGGGTCGCGGACAGCGGTCAATTCGGCCTTCACCTCAGCGGTCAGCGACACGGGACTCCTCAGCGTGGGTCGGAACGACGCTCCAGCCTACTCGGGCGCTCCGCCGACCACGACCACGGCTGCGGCTACTCGCGTCCCAGGTCGCGATCCTTCACGCGGACCGCGACACCGGGTACTTCGGCCAATCGTGCGGCAAGTTCGCGGGCCATCACCACCGAGCGGTGCTTTCCACCGGTGCAGCCGATCGCGACGACCGAGTGCCGCTTGTTCTCGCGCTGATATCCCTCGAGGACCGGTCGGAGTGCGGCGGCATACGCGTCGATGAACGCCACCGCGCCCTCCTGTTCGAGGACGTAGTCACGCACATTCTCGTCGACCCCCGTGAGCGAACGCAGCTGATCGTTCCAGTAGGGGTTGGGGAGGAAGCGCATGTCGGCGACGAGGTCGGCGTCGGGAGGAAGACCGTACTTGAATCCGAAGCTCATGATGGTCACCACGTGTCGTGCCGCGCCCTCTTCGGAGAAGAGGTCGACCATGTGGGTCGCGAGCTGGTGGACGTTGAACCGCGAGGTGTCGATGATGAGGTCGGCGTTCTCACGGATGGCGGCGAGACGCTGCCGTTCGCGCCGTATCCCGTCGAGGATCGTGCCCTCGCCCTGCAGCGGATGCGGACGACGCACGGCCTCGAATCGGCGGACGAGCACCTCGTCGGAGGCGTCGAGGAAGAGCACGCGCAGCTGGCGTCGATCGCGGAGCTCGTGGAGGGCCTGCGGAAGTTCGGCGAAGAGATTGCGGCCGCGGACATCGACGACCACGGCCACCTTCGGCAGCGCGTGGGCGGCCAGCTCGGTCAGATCGAGCAGGGGCTTGAGCATCTGCGGCGGCAGGTTGTCCACCACGTACCATTCGAGGTCTTCGAGGGCGTTCGCCGCGGTGGAGCGGCCCGCTCCGGACATCCCCGAGACGATGAGCATCTCGCCCGGCGCCGTCTGTTGGTCGGCCATGCCCTCCCCCGTCGTCTCCTCCAGGTTACCCATCGGCGAGGTGGTCGACGATCGCCGCGGCGAGCTTGGGACCCACGCCGGGGAGCTCGGTGATCTCCTCGGGGGTCGCCTTCTTCAGCGCGCTCACCGACCCGAAGTGGCGGAGGAGTGCGCGGATGCGTGCCTCGCCGAGGCCGGGCACCTCGGTCAGCACGGACTGGATGTCGCGACGACGTCGGCTGCGCTGATGCCTGATCGCGAACCGATGGGCTTCGTCACGCAGGCGCTGGAGGAGATAGAGTGCCTCGCTCGTGCGCGGCAGGATGACGGGGAAGTCATCGCCGGGGAGCCACACCTCCTCGAGCCGCTTGGCGATTCCCGCCAGAGCGATCTCGGGGTGTCCGGCGTCGGCGAGAGCGCGAGCCGCGGCCGCGACCTGCGGCTGGCCGCCGTCGACGAGGAGGAGCTGGGGCGGGTAGGCGAAGCGCGGACGCTTGCGCGTGACGACGCCCTCCTCGGTCGGCTCATCCGGCTCCTCCGGTCGATCGAGGTAAGCCAGTCTGCGTGTCAGCACTCGATGGATCGAGTCCGTGTCATCCGAGGTCTGCTCCACCTTGAACGAGCGGTACTGGTCCTTGCGTGGCAGTCCGTCCTCGAACACGACCATGGAGGCGACGACGTTGGTCCCGCCGAGATGGGAGACGTCGTAGCACTCGATCCGCAGCGGCGCCTCCTCCAGCCCCAGCGCCTCCTGCAGGTCGGTCAGCGCCTGGGTGCGGGCCACGTAGTCGCTCGTGCGCCGGGTCTTGTGGAGCATGAGTGCCTGCTGGGCGTTCAGCGTGGCCGTCTTCATCAGCTCCGCCTTCTGGCCCCGCTGTGCGACTCCGATCGAGACCCTCTTGCCGCGCCTCTCGCGGAGCCACTCCTCGAGTTCCTCGGCGTCATCGGGCAGCTCGGGAACGAGCACCTGGCGCGGGATGTCTGCCGCCGCGGCGTCGCCGTAGGTGCGCTGCAGCACCTGGTCGACGAGGTCTGCGCCGGAGATGTCGATCTCCTTCTCGATGGTCGTCGCGCGCACGCCGCGCACCCGGCCACCGCGGACGACGAAGTGCTGCACGGCGGCGGCGAGTTCGTCCTCGGCGATGCCGAAGAGGTCGGCGTCGGTGTCGGCGGGCAGCACGAGGGCGCTGCGCTTGAGCACCGCGTCGATGGCCTGGAGCTTGTCGCGGTACATCGCGGCGGATTCGTAGTCCATGGCCGCCGAGGCCTCGTTCATGCGGGCGGTCATCTCCCGGGTGAAACGCTGGTCCCCGCCGGCCATGAAGGCGATGAAGTCCTCGACGATGGCGCGGTGCTCCTCGATCGTCACCCTCATCGAACACGGTCCGCCGCAGCGGCCGATCTGTCCGGGGAAGCACGGGCGACCCGAGGCCATCGCCTTCTTGTACGACGCGTCGCTGCACGTGCGGATGGGGAAGACCTTGATGAGCAGGTCGATCGTGTCGTGGACGGCCCACACCTTGGGATAGGGACCGAAGTACTTGGCTCCCGAGATGCGGTGGTTGCGGGTCACCATGACGCGCGGCGCCTCGTTACCCAGGGTGATGGCCATGAACGGGTAGGACTTGTCGTCGCGGTAGCGGACGTTGAAGGGCGGATCGAACTCCTTGATCCACTGGTACTCCAGCTGGAGGGAGTCCACATCGGTGGCCACGACCGTCCACTCCACCGAGGTGGCCGTGGTCACCATCCGTCGCGTGCGCTCGTGGAGTGTGTGCAGGGGAGCGAAGTAGTTCGACAGCCGGGCGCGGAGGTTCTTCGCCTTGCCGACATAGAGCACGCGACCCTGCGCATCGCGGAACCGGTAGACCCCCGGGTTGGTGGGGATCTCCCCGGCCTTCGGCCGGTAGGACAGCTGCGGTCTGCCCCGTCGTGGGGCACGTTCGGTGGTCGTCACGGCCGACTCAGCCGGCCTTGCGGACCGCCGACTCGCCGAGCACCTCGGCAAGGAAGGCGCCGGTGTGGCTCTCCTCGATGCGCGCGACCTGCTCGGGTGTACCCGTGGCGATGACCTGACCCCCGCCCGATCCGCCCTCGGGACCGAGGTCGATCACCCAGTCGGCGGACTTGATGACATCGAGGTTGTGCTCGATCACGATGACCGAATTCCCCTTGTCGACCAGCCCGTTCAGCACCTCGAGCAAGCGTCGCACGTCCTCGAAGTGCAGACCCGTCGTCGGTTCGTCGAGGACGTAGATGCTCCGGCCGTTCGAGCGCCTCTGCAGTTCCGTTGCGAGCTTGACGCGCTGCGCCTCGCCCCCGGAAAGGGTCGTCGCCGACTGTCCCAGCCGCACGTAGCCGAGCCCGACATCGACGAGGGTCTTCAGGTAGCGGTGGATCGCCTGAATGGGCTCGAAGAACTCCGCCGCCTCGGAGATCGGCATCTCGAGCACTTCGGCGATGTTCTTGCCCTTGTAGTGCACCGAGAGGGTGTCGCGGTTGTACCGCTTGCCGTGGCAGACCTCGCAGTCGACATACACGTCGGGGAGGAAGTTCATCTCGATCTTGATGGTGCCGTCCCCCGAGCATGCCTCGCAGCGACCGCCCTTGACGTTGAAGCTGAACCGGCCCGGCTGGTACCCCCGTGCCTTGGCTTCGGGCGTCTCGCTGAAGAGGGTGCGGATGCGGTCGAACACACCCGTGTACGTCGCGGGGTTCGAGCGGGGCGTACGGCCGATCGGCGCCTGATCGACGTGGACGACCTTGTCGAGGTTGTCCAGACCCGTCACCCGCGTGTGCTTGCCCGGGACGGTGCGCGCACCGTTGAGCCGGGACGCCAGCACCTGGTAGAGGATGTCGTTCACGAGGGAAGACTTTCCCGAGCCGCTGACGCCGGTCACCGCGGTGAGCACGCCGAGGGGGAAGTCGACGGTGACGTTGCGGAGGTTGTTCGCCCGGGCGCCCACGACGCTGATCTTGCGCGAGCGATCGATCCGACGTCGCTTCTTGGGGGTCGGAATCGCACGGCGACCCGACAGATAGTCGCCGGTGATGGACTGCGGGTCGGCCAGGAGCGCGTCCAGCGGCCCGGAGTGCACCACCTCGCCGCCGTCGACACCCGCGCGCGGCCCGATGTCGACGATCCAGTCCGCCGCATGGATCGTCTCCTCGTCGTGTTCGACGACGATGAGGGTGTTGCCGAGATCGCGGAGCTTGACGAGCGTCTCGATCAGGCGACGGTTGTCACGCTGGTGGAGACCGATCGAGGGCTCGTCGAGGACGTAGAGCACGCCGGTCAGGCCCGAGCCGATCTGCGTCGCGAGACGGATGCGCTGCGCCTCTCCACCCGACAGCGAGCCTGCGGACCGACTGAGGTTGAGATAGTTCAGGCCCACCTGGATGAGGAAGTCCAGTCGGAGCCGTATCTCGCGCAGCACCTGCGCGGCGATCTTGGCTTCACGCGGGGTCAGCTCGAGATCGGCGAAGAAGGCGTGGGCGTCACCCAGGCTCAGCCGGGACGCATCGGCGATGGAGTGACCGTGGACCTGCACCGCGAGCACCTCGGGCTTCAGGCGCGCGCCGTCGCAGACCGGGCAGGGAACCTCGCGGAGGAACTCCGCCCACCGCTGTCGCTGCGTGTCGGACTCGGCCTGCAGGTACTGCCGCTCGATGTAGGGAACGACGCCCTCGAAGCCGGACGAGTACCGCATCTCCCGCCCGTACCGGTTCTTCCACCGGACGGTGACCTTGTAGTTCTCGCCACGCAGGACCGCGTCCTTGATGTCGGCGGGGAGCTTGCGCCACGGGGTGTCGAGCGAGAAATCCAGGTCGCGCGCGAGTCCTTCCAGCAGCCGTTCGTAGTACTGGAAGAGCCCTTTGCCCTGCGTCGTCCACGGGATCAGCACACCCTCTCGGATCGAGAGGTCTTCGTCGCCGATCATGAGCTCGACATCCACCGACATCCGGGTGCCGAGGCCCGAGCACGCGGGGCAGGCGCCGAAGGGGGCGTTGAAGGAGAACGTGCGGGGTTCGATCTCGGTGAGCTGCAGGGGATGCCCGTTGGGGCACGCCAACTTCTCGGAGAAGGACTGCCAGGCCTCATCGCCCTCGCGGTCGACGAAGTTGACCTGCATGACTCCGCCGGCAAGCCCCAGCGCCGTCTCCACCGAGTCGGTGACCCGGGAGAGGATGTCGGGGCTCGCGACCAGACGGTCGACGACGACGGCGATGTCGTGCTTGTAGCTCTTCTTCAGCGCCGGGGCATCGGCGAGCTGAACCATGTCGCCGTCCACGATGGCGCGCGAGTAACCCTTCGCGCTCAGTTCCTTGAAGAGGTCGACGAACTCGCCCTTCTTCTGCGAGACCACCGGCGCGACGATCTGATAGCGGGTGCGCTCGGGAAGTTCCATGAGCTGATCGGCGATCTGCTGCACGGTCTGTCGTTGGATGATCTCGCCGCACTCGGGGCAGTGGGGTATGCCGATTCGGGCCCACAGCAGCCGCATGTAGTCGTGGATCTCGGTGATGGTGCCCACGGTCGACCGGGGGTTGCGGTTGGTCGACTTCTGATCGATCGAGACGGCGGGGCTCAGCCCCTCGATGAAGTCGACGTCGGGACGGTCGACTTGGCCGAGGAACTGGCGGGCGTAGGCGCTCAGCGACTCCACGTACCGGCGCTGGCCCTCGGCGAAGATGGTGTCGAAGGCGAGGCTGGACTTCCCCGACCCGGACAGGCCGGTGAAGACGACGAGCGAGTCACGCGGGATGTCGAGATCGACGTCCTTCAGATTGTGGACACGAGCGCCGCGGACGCTGAGCTTTCCGGACGAGCCGAAGGAGTGGTTTCCGCCGGATGCGGAGCCGGTCGGAAGGCCTGAGGAAGCGGGAGAACCGGGCAGGGCGACGGGAACGATGGGCACCCGTCAAGTGTAGGTGGGGCCTCCGACATGGAGTCCGGCGTTCGCGCGGAGCGAGACCGGTGGCACGCTCGTCTCAGCCGATCGACACCCGCCCCGCACCGTCGAGCTGCCACCCGGGATTGTGCGCGACCTCCCACGGATGCCCGTCGAGGTCGACGAAGACGCCGGAGTAGCCGCCCCACGGGGTCGGCCCGGCTGGACGACTGATCCGTGCTCCGGCGTCTGCGGCTGCGTCGAGGACGGCATCGACAGCGGCGGCGGAGGAGACGTTGTGCGCCAGGGTCACCCCGCCCCATCCGCCGGAGTCCACGACACCGGAGTCCTCGGCGAGCTCGCTTCTCCCCCAGAGCGCGAGCACGAAGCCGTCGAGCTGGAAGAAGGCGACGACATCGTCGATCGACTGAGCGTGCGGCGTCCATCCGAGTGCGCCGTAGAACGCCAGCGCGCGCTCGAGGTCTGCGACACCCAGGGTGATCAGGCTGACACGCTGCGCCATCGACGAGTCAGGCATGACCGGCTCGCTCCATCGCGCGAAGCTCCTTCTTGAGGTCCTGCACCTCGTCGCGCAGGCGCGCCGCGAGCTCGAACTTCAGTTCGCCGGCGGCCGCGAGCATCTGGCCGGAGAGATCGGCGATCGTGGCTTCCAGCTGTTCTGCACCCTCGGCTGCGATGCCCTCACGTCGCAGCTGCGGCGTGGGCGACTTGCCCTTCCCGGACTTCACGCGAGAGTCCTTGCGGTTCAGCAGGGCCTTCGTGTCATCAGCCTCACGGGCGAGCACCTCGGTGATGTCGGCGATCCGCTTGCGCAGCGGCTGCGGGTCGATGCCGCGCTCGAGGTTGTACGCGATCTGCTTGTCACGTCGACGGTTCGTCTCGTCGATGGCGTTGCGCATCGAGTCCGTGATGGTGTCGGCGTACATGTGCACCTCACCGGAGACGTTTCTCGCCGCACGGCCGATGGTCTGGATGAGCGAGGTGCCGGACCGGAGGAAGCCCTCTTTGTCGGCATCCAGGATCGACACCAGCGACACCTCCGGCAGGTCGAGACCCTCACGGAGGAGGTTGATACCGACCAGGACGTCGTACACGCCGGCGCGCAGTTCGGTCAGCAATTCCACTCGACGAAGGGTGTCGACGTCGGAGTGGAGATACCGCACACGCACGCCGTGCTCGCCGAGGAAGTCGGTCAGCTCCTCGGCCATCTTCTTCGTGAGGGTCGTCACGAGCACGCGCTCGTCGCGCTCCACCCGCAGACGGATCTCCTCGAGCAGATCATCGATCTGACCCTTCGAGGGCTTGACCACGATCTGCGGGTCGATCAGTCCGGTGGGCCGGATGATCTGCTCGACCACCCCGTCGGCGATGCCCATCTCGTAGCGTCCCGGGGTCGCGGAGAGGTAGACCGTCTGCCCGATGCGCTCCTTGAATTCATCCCAGCGCAGCGGGCGATTGTCCAGCGCGCTGGGAAGCCGGAACCCGTGCTCCACCAGCGTGCGCTTGCGCGACGCATCACCCTCGTACATCGCGCCGATCTGGGGAACGGTCACGTGCGATTCGTCGATGACCATGAGGAAGTCGTCGGGGAAGAAGTCCAGCAGAGTATGCGGCGGCTCCCCCGGCATCCGTCCGTCCAGATGACGGGAGTAGTTCTCGATTCCCGAGCAGAACCCCAGCTGCTGGAGCATCTCGAGGTCGAACGTCGTCCGCATCCGCAGCCGCTGGGCCTCGAGCAGCTTGTTCTGCGACTCCAGCTCCTTCAAGCGCTCGGCGAGCTCGTGCTCGATCGTGCCGATCGCGCGCTGCACGGTCTCCGTGCCCGCGACATAGTGCGAAGCGGGGAAGATCGGGACCGAGTCCATGCGCTGCACGACGTCACCCGTGAGGGGGTGGAGCATGTAGAGCGCCTCGATCTCATCGCCGAACATCTCGATCCGGATGGCGTACTCCTCGTACACCGGAATGATCTCGATCGTGTCGCCCCGTACGCGGAAGTTCCCCCGCGAGAAGTCCACGTCATTGCGGTTGTACTGCATCGAGATGAACTTGCGGATCAGCGAGTCGCGATCATAGACCTCCCCCACCTGCAGCGCCACCATCGCACGCAGATACTCCTCGGGGGCGCCGAGACCGTAGATGCACGACACGGTGGAGACGACGACGACGTCGCGACGGGACAGCAGCGAGTTCGTCGTGGAGTGGCGCAGTCGTTCGACCTCGGCGTTGATGGAGGAGTCCTTCTCGATGAAGGTGTCCGTCTGCGGCACGTAGGCCTCGGGCTGGTAGTAGTCGTAGTACGACACGAAGTACTCCACCGCGTTGTGCGGCATGAGCTCGCGGAACTCGTTGGCCAGCTGTGCGGCCAGGGTCTTGTTGTGCGCCAGCACCAGCGTGGGCCGCTGCACCGCCTCGATCAGCCACGCGGTGGTGGCGGACTTCCCCGTTCCGGTCGCTCCCAGGAGGACGACGTCGGTCTCGCCGGCGTTGATACGAGCGGCGAGGTCGGCGATCGCCTGCGGCTGGTCACCGGACGGCTCGTACTCGCTGACGACCTCGAAGGGCCTGACGGATCGTGTGGTCTGCACTGTTCCAGGGTAGGCGCGCCCTCCGACATCCGGTCCCTCAGCCGAAACCGCCGCTGAATCCCCCCGCGTCCATCCCGCCGAGGCCACCGTCGCCGAAGCCGCCGCCGCCGAATCCCCCGTCGCCGCCCCACCCGGCCGCGTCGACGGACCCCGCCGTCGGGTCGACGGTGTCGACGAGCCATCCCGGCTGCTCGGCGAGCATGAGGGATCCCGCGCCCACGGTGAAGTACGCCGTGACCGCCTGCGTCAGGAGGAACTGCTGCGCGACGACCGTCATCACCCCGGCGCTCATCAGGATCGACCGGGGGTCGGCTGCCTCCCAGGAATCGGCCCCCTCAGGCGTCATCAGACCGTCCGAGCGCTCGCGGCGGTAGTGCTCGGCGCGACGGACGAGCGTGGCCAGCAGACCCGGCTCAGCCTCGGCATCCCGCCGCTCGGCGTCGTTCAGGAACGGTCGGAGCTCGGCGAGCATCTCGCGCCGGCGCTCGAGAGGCAGATCGCGGAACGCCGTCGCGTGGGCGCTCTCGATGACCGCTGCCGGCAGCGTGTTCAGCAGGTAGACGTACCGCGAGATCTGCTCCTCCTCGGTGACCGCGCGGTACGGCGCCCTCCGTCGCCGACGGAATCTCGAGAGCACACCCATGTCGGCTCCTCCTGATCGGTAGCGACAGAGTACGCCGGACTCAGCGGCGTGCGGCGCTTTTCTCCGCGATCAACCGAGGCAGGTCCCGCCAGAGCCGGTCGACCTGGGAGAGCGTGTCCGCGAGCGGCACGGCCGTGTCGACGACGACGTCGGCGAGGGCGAGGCGCTCGTCATCGGTCACCTGCGCGGCGATGCGGGCGGTCGCGGCCTGCTCCGTGAAGCCCCGCAGCTCGATCAGCCGCCGCCGTCGGATCTCGGCGGGCGCGTGGGCCACCACGACGAGGTCCCACGGGTCGCCGGCGCGGGCCTCGGCCAGTAGCGGGACGTCGTAGACGACCACCGCCGCGGGGTCTTCCGCGAACGCCTCGGAGAAGCGTCGGGCCGACTCCGCCCGGACCGCAGGGTGCACGATGGCATTCATGCGCCCGACCGCCGCGGGATCGCCGAATGTGCGACCGGCCAGCGCGGCCCGGTCCAGTGCCCCGTCTTCACGGAGGATGTCGTCGCCGAACTCCGCGGCGAGAGCGGCGAGGACCGGAGTTCCTGGACCCTGGACGTCGCGGACGATCGCGTCGGCATCGACGACGAGGGCACCGTGGTCGCTGAGTCTTCGGGCGATGGTCGACTTGCCCGAGGCGATCCCCCCGGTGAGCGCGAGCAGAGGCATTCTCCGAGCATGCCACGTCGCCCGCTCGGACACCGGGGAGGTGCGCACTCTAGACTGGGCCGGCGGCCGCACCCCCGAACGCGACCGAAGCAAGCGAGGCAGCGCGGTGACACAGTCAGCCGTCGTGATCGAAGATGAGGACGACATCCGGTCGCTCATCTCGCTCGTCCTGGAGTCGGCGGGCTACGTCGTCCACGCCGCCGACAACGGCCTGGACGGCGTCGAGCTGGTGCGCCGAGTATCACCCGAAGTGGTCACACTCGACATCAGCATGCCGGGCATCGACGGGTATGAGACCGCCCGGCGGATCCGTCGATTCAGCGCCACGCACATCATCATGATCACGGCCTTCGTGCAGGAGGCCGACGCGCAGCAGGGGCTCGACGCCGGCGCCGACGAGTATCTGCGCAAGCCCTTCCGTCCACGGGAGCTGCGGGCCCGCATCGAGGCCCTCACGACGACCCGCCGTCCCGAGTAGTCCTCAGCCTTCGGCGGTGCGTGCGACCACCACGGCCGAGTCGGCGCTGGAGAATCCGCTCACGGCGCTCGTGCGCGCCACACGCAGGAGCGCCTCGGCGTCGTATCCGACGACCTCCGTCAGCGCCACGCCGACGCCGACGACGGGGAGGCCCACGCCCGAGAGCTGACCGAGGGCGTCGAAACTGCCGCGATAGAGCGTCATGGCCTCTCGGCGGGCGGTGCTCGGCGAGGTCGCGGGGGTGACGAGAACGATCCCGCCGTCGCCATCCTCCCCCATCACCGAGAACAGCGGCCCGTGGCTTCGGACCGCCTCGCGCCACACCTCGATCGCCTCGCGGCGCGCCTCCTCGCCGAAGGCGGTGGCGATGTGCGCGAGGTCGTCGAGTCTGACCTCGATGATTGCGAGCGGCACTCCCCGGGCCTGCGCCGTGGACGTCAGGGAGGCCAGGGCGGCTCGGAAACGTCTCTCGGTGAGGATCCCCGTCACCACGTCCTCCACCCCGGCCAGTGCGCGCTGGTGACGCAGCTCCGCCCGTCCGGCGCGCAGCACGGACGTCACCACCACGGCGACGATGATCAGGAGCACGGTCAGCATCCCGACGACAGCGCTGCCGAACCACGTCTGGAAGAACGGGTCGTCGGGGCCGAGCAGAAGGAATGCGACAAGACGGAAGAAGAAGTACACGGCTTCGATGGCGAAGACCGCCCCGAGCACCCAGGCCGTCCGCATCCCACCGAGAGAGCCGCGGAAGCACTCGGTCGCCGCCGCCGCGGCGACGACGGCAAGAGCGCCGAAGGTCCACGCCGATCCCGCCCAGTCGGCGAGGACCGGCTGTTCGAGCAGGGTCGCCACGGCGACGGCCGCGGTGAGCCCCGCGATCACGCCGATGGCCGCTCCGTTCCGGCGACCGTTGTAGAGGCGGCAGCCGATCCACATGGCGCCGGTTCCGGCGATGAATGCGGCGTTTCCCGCCACGACCGCCCAGAGGGCGGTGGGATCGGCTGCCCAGGCGAGATAGAGCAGTGACGTGAGGATGGCGCCGAGGAATCCGAGAGCCCACGCGCGCCCGGCCGCATCGTCCCGGCGGAGCACGGTCTCCAGGAGGAAGACGGTGCCTGCGACGAAGACGACGAGGGCGGTCATCACCGCTGTCGTCACCAGATCGAGATGCGCGAGCATCAGCCCTCCACCGCCCCGCCGGGACGCGTGGCGGGAAGGGTCACGGTGAACGTCGAACCCACGCCGAGCACGCTGCTGACGGTGATGTCACCGCCGTGTCCCCGCACGATGTCGCGACTGATCGCCAGTCCGAGTCCCGTACCCGACACCGTCGAGGAGCGCACCGCAACGCCGCGGTAGTAGCGCTGGAAGAGCGCCTCGACGTCGTCCTCGGTCATCCCCACCCCGGTGTCTTCGACGACGATCGCGGTCCATCGCCCGGTGGTGGCGGACTGCAGGGACACTCGTCCGCCCTCGCGGTTGTATTTGACGGCATTGGAGAGCAGATTGTCGATCACCTGCGCCAGCCGACGGGGGTCGACGTAAGCCTGCGCCGGGCGCAGTCGGGCCGTGTCGATCGTGACACCGCGCTCGCCGGCGCGGAGCACCAGCGACTCGACCGCAGCCCGGACGACCGCGGAGACCTCCACCACCTCCGGCTCCATCACCAGTTCCACGCGGTCGTCGGCCGCCGCCGAAGCGGTCAGGACATCGGAGACGAGTTCGAGCAGCTGCTCGGCGTTGCGGTCGGCGATCTGCAGGTTCGACCGGATCCGGGAGGGCGTCTCGGGATCGTCGATGGCGAGCTCGATGTAGCCGAGGATCGACGTCAGCGGCGTGCGCAGCTCGTGCGACACGGACGAGATCACCTCGTCGCGCGCCCGCGCCGCCAGCATCTCGATGGTGACGTCCCGGGAGACGACGACGGCCCCGGCATCCCGACCGTCGGAATCGCGCAGTCGCCGCGCTGTGAAGCTCAGCGCCCGCTGCAGACCCCCCGGCGTGCCGAACCACACGCGTTCGTCTTGGAACACCGCGCCGCGCCGCGCCCTCTCGAGCGGGAGTTCCTCCCTGAGGAGACGGGTCGTGCGATCGATCCGATAGGCCTCGAGCTGGTCCTCGCCCTCGACGTCGGCGAGCACCTGCTGCAGGCGCGCATGGGCATCATTGGTCACCGTGACCGCCCCGGTCTCATCGATGCGGATGATGCCGAAGTCGACGGCGTCCAGCACCTCGGTCACGAGCTGCTCCTGGCGCCGGGCCCGCTCGGCCGACTGTCTCAGCAGCGCTGCCTGTTTGTCCAGCAGCATCCGTTGCGCCGCCGCCCGGCGTGCGGCGATGAAGGAGGTGAGCCCGACGGCGACGAGCACGACCGGAAGCAGGATCGTGCTGAGGATCACGGGATTCGAGGGCCCGATGGCGACGGTCACCCAGTAGGTCACCGTGGCGGTCGCGACCCCGGAGATGAGCCCCACCAATCCGAAACCGGCGGCCAGCCACATCACCGGGAAGATGAACAGCAGCCCCGTTCCCAGTGCCGGCGCGGCGCCTCGGATGACGCCGACGGCGATGATGTCGGCGAGGGGGATCGCGATCAGCCACCAGGAGGACATCCGCTCCCACGGCACCACGAGGGCGAGCCCGGTGAGGATGAAGACGCCGATCACACCCCCGAAGAAGACCGCCATGCTTCCGACGTGCTCGGTGGCCAGCACCGCGATCGCCACCGCGAGCACGAGGGCACCGAGAAGGAGCTGTGTGAGGGCGGGCGAACGTCCACGTGCGCGATCGGCGAGTACGACGTCGACCCAACGTCGCGTCTCGACGGCGGCAGAGGGCACGGATGCGGTGGGGGTGACGTCCATGCGCCTACGTCCGCCCCGCCGGCAGCTCGGCGTCTGCGCGCGCATATCCTGCGACGAGCTCCTTCTCGCGGGCGAATCCGGGAAGGAAGACCGCGACCACCGTCGCGCCGACGACGATCGCGACCGCACCGATGAGATAGGCGAAGAACGCCCCGTCGAGCAGGGATTGCGTCGCGGCCTGGGCGATCTCGGTGGCGTACTGCGGGTACTGCTCGGCGACCCGCATCGCCGACGCGTACGAGGCCTGCAGCGCCTGCGTCACCTCGGCGCTCACCGACTGCGCCTCCGCCGACGCGGCGATCTGTCGGGCGAAGGAGGCAGCGAAGCCGGCCGCGAGAACCGCGCCGAGCAGGGCTTGCATGATCGATCCGCCGAGGTCGCGCTGCAGGTCCGAGGTCGCGGATGCCATACCGACCCGCCTCACCGGCGTGCTCTCGGTGAGCGCACGCGAGGCCGGCGTCATCGCGAACGCGGCTCCGCTGCCGATGAAGAGGAAGCCGGCGCCGACGAGCACGTACGGCGTCGACTCTCCCCATAGCAGGGTGGTGAGGAAGCCCAGGAGCACGAGCGCGTACCCCGCGAGCATGGTCGCGCGCGACCCGCGCGAGGTGAGCAGCCGTGCTGACAGCGGTGCGCACAGGAGGAGCCCGACCGCGGCCGGCACCACCGCGAGCCCCGCTTCGAGGGTGGTGTAGCCGAGGATGTTCTGCAGGAACTGCTGCCCGACGAACATCGCGCCCATCAGCGAGCCGAAGACGATGGTGCCGCCGGTCGCCGGCACCCAGAACATCCTCCGACGAGCGACCTTCAGTTCGTAGATCGGATGCCGCGCCGCAACCTGGCGCCAGGCGAAGAGTGCCAGGAGCACCACCGCGGCGCCCAGCAGGATGAGCCCGAGCGAGGTCTGGCCCGGCGCGAAGACGAGACTCACCCCGAGGACGAGCGCCGCGATCGCGAGGGTCGCGAGGATGCCCCCGAGGTGATCGACGGGTTCTTCCGACTCCTTGACATGAGACGGCACGAAGAGTGCGACGAGCACGAGTGCGATCGCCGCGATGGGCGCGGCCAGCAGGAAGGCCGAGCCCCACCACCAGATCGTCAGCAGCAGCCCGGCGAGCACGGAGCCGATGACCGCAGCCGTGGCGCTGACACCCGACCACAGGGCGATGGCCACGGTGCGACGGGGCCCCTGAGCCCAGAGAGCCGTGATCAGCGACAGGGTCGTGGGAAAGGCCATTCCCGCCGCGACGCCGGTGAAGATCCGCGCGGCGATGAGCATCTCCACCGACGGGGAGAAGGCGGAGAGGAAGCTCGCGACGACGGTGAGCGTCAGACCGAGCAGGAGGAGTTGTTTGCGTCCGTAGCGGTCGGCGAGCGCGCCGAGGTACAGCACCGACATCGCAAGCCCCAGCCCGCATCCGACCGCGACGAGGTTCAGTGCGGTCTGCGTCGCGCCGAACGCGTCCCCGACGTCGGGAAGGGCGACATTGGCGGCGGCGAGGTTGATGTTGCACACCAGTGCGGCCAGAATCAGGGCGGTCAGCACCAGCGGTGCCCGGGGCGGGGCCGTGCCGAGTTCTGCGTCGCCCGCGCGCGTCTGAGTCACGCGCTCACCTTATCGAGGCGCGCGACCTGCGGAGCGCAGCACCGCCGAGGCGATGACCCCGGCAGCGGTGCACATCGCCGCGAGCGCCGCGACGAAGGCCATCCATCCGGTCCCGGCGTAGACGAAGCCGAGGCACCAGCCGAACAGGCTCGACCCGCCGTAGTAGGCGAGGTAGTACAGCGACGACGCCTGCGCCCGCGTGTCGGCCGACGCCGCGACCGGGGCCCAGCCCGACGCCACGGCGTGGGCCGCGAAGAACCCCGCGGTGAAGACGAGCAGACCGATCAGCACGACCGCTGTCGAAGGCGTCAGGAGCGCTCCGAGCCCCACGAGCATCGCCGCGATGCCGCCGAGGAGCACCGGGAGTCGCCCGTGACGCACGGCGAGCGCCCCCGCCAAGGGAGAGGAGACCGTGCCGGCGAGGTAGGAGAGGAACAGCAGGGTCGCCAGCCATCCGGGCAACGAGAACGGAGGCTCTGCGAGATGGAACCCGAGGTAGTTGAACACGGCGACGAAAGCTCCCATCAGGAGGAATCCCTGGGCGTCGATCGCGAGCTGGGCCGGTGTGCGCAGGACGACGGCCAGTCGCTCGCCGAGTCGGCGCTCGGGCCGGTGGCGGTACGCGACGAAACCTCGCGCTCGGGGGACGAGCCAGAGGAACACGACGGCCGACGCAGCACACAGGATCGCCACTGCCCACAGACCGGTCCGCCATTCGACGAGGTCGGCGACAGGGCCTGACACCAGCCGGCCCGACAGCCCGCCCACGGTCGTGCCGGCGATATAGCTTCCTGCCGCCGACGCCGTGTGGCGCGGGTCGACCTCCTCGCTCAGATAGGCCAGGGCGATGGCGGGTATCGCCCCGAGCGCCGCGCCCTCCGCGAGTCGGATGGCCAGGAAGACCCCGATGTCGCCCGACAGCGGCGCCAGCAGTCCGAGGAGCGTGGCGGCGCAGATCCCGATCGTCATGGCCGGCACGCGACCGAGACGGTCCGCGACGATGGACCACGGGATGACGGCGGCAGCCAATCCCAGTGTCGTCGCCGAGACCGCGAGGGAGGCGGTCGGCGGCGAGACGCCGAGGTCGGCGGAGATCAGCGGCAGCACCGCCTGCGGTGAGTACAGCTGCGCGAACGTGGCGATTCCGGCGAAGAACAGGGCGATGAGGAGACGCCGGTATGCGCGACTGCCCGGTACGTGCCCGGTCGCGTCGCTCACCGGTCCGACGCTACGCGACACATCCCGTCGCATCCCTGCGCGCACGGCAGAGGGCCGGAACCCTGGGCGGGTTCCGGCCCTCTGCGCGGGTGGTGCGGGCTCAGCGACCCGACAGCTTCTCACGGAGCGCGGCGAGCGCCTCGTCGTCGGCCAGCGTGCCGCCGGCGGAAGAGTCGGAGGTGAATGCGGACGATCCCGTCGACTCTGCCGCGGGGGCATTGGCCTCGGCCTCGAGGGCCTTGATGACGGCGGCCTTGTGGGCTTCCCAGCGCGCCTGGGCGGCGGCGTAGTCCTGCTCCCAGGCCTCGCGCTGCTCGTCGAAGCCTTCCTTCCACTGGTTGGTCTCCGGGTCGAAGCCCTCGGGGTACTTGTACTCCCCGTTCTCGTCGTACTCGGTGACCATGCCGTAGAGGGCGGGGTCGAACTCGGTGCCGTAGGGGTCGACCGACTCGTTGGCCTGCTTCAGCGACAGCGAGATGCGGCGACGCTCGAGATCGATGTCGATGATCTTGACGAAGACCTCTTCACCGACCGAGACGACCTGCTCGGCGAGCTCGACGTGCTTGCCCGAGAGCTCGGAGATGTGCACGAGACCCTCGATGCCGTCCGCGACGCGGACGAAGGCGCCGAACGGCACGAGCTTGGTGACCTTGCCCGGCGCGATCTGACCGATCGCGTGGGTGCGGGCGAAGACCTGCCACGGGTCCTCCTGCGTCGCCTTCAGCGACAGGGAGACGCGCTCGCGGTCGAGGTCGACCTCGAGGATCTCGACGGTGACCTCCTGGCCCACCTCGACGACCTCGGACGCGTGCTCGATGTGCTTCCACGACAGCTCGGAGACGTGCACGAGGCCGTCCACGCCGCCGAGGTCCACGAAGGCACCGAAGTTGACGATCGACGAGACCGTGCCCTTGCGGACCTGACCCTTGTGCAGGTTGTTCAGGAACGTGGTGCGCGACTCGGACTGCGTCTGCTCGAGCAGGGCCCGACGCGAGAGGACGACGTTGTTGCGGTTCTTGTCGAGTTCGAGGATCTTCGCCTCGATCTCCTGCCCGAGGTACGGGGTGAGGTCACGGACGCGACGCAGCTCGATGAGCGAGGCGGGAAGGAACCCGCGCAGGCCGATGTCGACGATGAGGCCACCCTTGACGACCTCGATCACCTGGCCGGTGACGACGCCGTCGGTCTCCTTGATCTTCTCCACGTCGCCCCAGGCGCGCTCGTACTGTGCGCGCTTCTTGGACAGGATCAGGCGGCCTTCCTTGTCCTCCTTCTGAAGGACGAGGGCCTCGACGTGGTCGCCGACGCCCACAACCTCGTTGGGGTCGACGTCGTGCTTGATGGAGAGCTCGCGCGAGGGGATGACGCCCTCGGTCTTGTAGCCGACGTCGAGGAGCACCTCGTCGCGGTCGATCTTCACGACGGTGCCTTCGATGAGGTCTCCGTCGTTGAAGAACTTCAGGGTCTTTTCGACCGCGGCCAGGAAGTCCTCGGCAGATCCGATGTCGTTGATCGCGACCTGCTTGGTGGCCGGGGCGGTCGTTGCGGTAGTCATGTAGTGGGTTGTCCTTGGTGGTGTGGTGTTCGGGCCTCGGCTGCCTGACCCGCACGCGAAAGCGGACGAATCCCGGCCCCGAGGCGGAGCGGATTGTGGTCGTACGGTGTCACTTGTGGCGTACCGGCCCACGCGTCATCCCGAGTTCGGAACCCGGGCATGGTGGAACCGTCACACGCGTGACACTTCAGGTTATCAGAATGCGTCAGCCGGCGGAGACCTCGACCGTGAACTCGAGAGGCTGGATTCCGCCGTCCTGATTGGTCATCGTGACCGTCGTCGTCCCCTCGGCGAGGGCCCGCACGCCGGGGTTGAAGGTGGCGCTGCCGTCATCCCCGCCCTGCACGAATTCCGCGACGGCGGGATCGGCGACCTCGCCCTCGTAGCTGTCGACTGCGAGGTCGCCGGTGTCGATGTTCAGCACCTGACCGACGATGAGATCGACCGTGGCGCCCTGCAGATCGTTCGCCGACTCGGTCACGGGGGCGATCACGGACGACGTCCCGGGGCTCGGTTCACCGGGCGCGCAGGCGCTGAGTGCCAGGGCGAACGCGGTGAGGGAGAGGACGGCGAGGACGAGCTTCGGGCGGCGCATGATCTCACAATGGCAGGAGAGGTCGCGGGAAGGGAAGGATGCGGCGGCGCGATGTCACGGAAGGACACCGCCGGCTCGCACCTCAGCTCAGCAGGCGCCCGAGAAGACGGGTGAGCAGACCCTGCTCCTCGCGGGACAGCCCCGCGAGCTCCTCGGCTTCCCGCCGGACGAGCTCCGTCATCGCAGCGTCGACCCGCTCGGTCCCCTCGGCGCTCAGCCGCACCAGCACACCCCGACCGTCACGCGGGTTGGGTCGCCGTTCGACGAGGCCGCGGGCAGCGAGCTTCTCCAGGCGGTTGGTCATGGCCGCACTGCCGATCATGGTGGATTCGATCAGCTGAGCGGGGCTCAGTTCGTGCGGATCCTCCGCGCGGCGAAGGGCGGCCAGCACGTCGAACTCCCACACCGACAGCCCCGCGCTGAAGAAGGCCTCGGCCCGGAGTCGGGCCAGCCGAAGGGCGACGCGCCGCAACCGCGACATGACGTCGAGCGGCGTGAGATCGATGTCGGGGAGCCGACGGGACCAGGCGTCGATCAGCAGATCGACGTCGTCATCCCTCTCCCGGGCCTCCCCGCTCATACTCCGACCGTAGCGGACGCCACGAGGGGTGAGCCGCGTCCCGAAGCGCTACCGCGCGTCTGACCCGACGACGGCCTCGGCGATCGGCTGCTCTCCCCCGCCGAAGCGCAGCGTCCGCCGGATGGTCGCGGGTTCGTGCAGCGCCGCGGCGACGACGGCGGCGACATCGTGACGCGGTACTGCGCCGCGTCCCTCCGGATCGATGGTGATGCGCCCCGTGCCGGGTTCGTCCAGGAGAGCGCCCGGTCCGAGCACCGTCCATTCCAGATCGCTGCCGCGAAGATGATCGTCAGCAGCCAGCTTCGCGTCGGCGTAGGGGAAGAAGTCGTCGTCCTCGGGCACGCCGTGATCGGCCTTGGACCCCAGCCACGACACCATCACGTAGCGCGCGACACCGGCCCGGCCCGCAGCGTCCATCGAGCGGATCGCCGCGTCGCGGTCCACCGCGTACGTGCGCGCGGCATCCCCACCGCCGGCGCCGGCCGACCAGACGATCGCGTCGTGCCCCGCCACGAGTTCGGCGAGCGCCACGGTGTCGAGCTGCTCGATGTCGGCCACACGGGGCGTCGCACCGGTGGCCGCGACCTCGTCGGCGTGGGCGGGATTCCGGATGACCGCGGTCACCTCGTCCCCGCGCGAGACCAGCAGCGGCGCCAGAAGCATCGCGACCTTGCCGTGTCCACCGAAAACCAGCACCCGAGACATCCGCTCTCCTTCACTTTCACGAACCCCCAGCCCATCGGGAGCCGTCGACGCTGTCAACCCCGACCCACGTGGCTAGCGTTGAGGTATGCGACTGACCTCGGCGATCCGCGCCCCCCGTCGCGCGCCCCTGCTGCAGGTGGCCAAGTCCGCGATCGCGACCGTGGCAGCGTGGCTCATCGCGGGCTGGCTCATCCAGGGCCCTCCCCCGGTGTTCGCCGCGATCGCCGCGCTTCTGGTGGTGCAGCCGAGCCTCAACCAGTCGTTCGCGAAGGCGATCGAACGAAGCGTCGGCGTCATCGTCGGTGTGGCCATCGCCTCCGGGCTCGGAATGGTGTTCGGCGACGCCACCTGGGTCGTCCTGGTCGCCATCATCGTCGCCCTGGTCGTGGCATGGACGGCCCGCGTGACCGCGGGAACGGCGAACCAGGTCGCCATCAGCGCGGTGCTCGTGCTCGCCCTGGGCGCCACCACCCCCGATTACGCCGTCGACCGCATCCTCGAGACGATCATCGGCGCGATCATCGGCATGGTGGTGCACATCGTGATGGTGCCGCCGGTCGCCGTGACCCCCGCACACGAAGCCGTCGACAGAGTGGGCGAGGAACTCGCCCGATCGCTCGAACGCCTCGCCGATGCGCTCACCGCACAGCAGACGCGTCCGCAGATCGAAGAGCTCATGCTCACCGTCCGGCTGCTGCGACCGATGGTGGCCGACGCCGACGAGGCGATCGCGACGGCACGCGACTCGCTCTCCCTCAATCCGCGCGCCCGGCGGTACCGGCGGGAGCTCGACGAGATCGAGCAGCTTCTCGCCCGCTTCGGACCCGTCGTGACCCAGACGATCGGGATGACACGTGCCGTCTACGACCATTACGACGCCAGCCTCGCCACCGAGCCCGCTGTCCTTGCGATCGCCGATCAGTTGCGTCGAGCGGCCCACGACATCCGTCTGGATCTGCGCCGCGCCCCCCGATCGGGCGATGCGCAGCCGACGGCGACGACCACCATCCCCGCGCTGACCGCTCCCCTGCAGCTCACGGCACCGTCGGCGACGAACTGGATCGTCGTGGGCTCGCTGATGGAGGACCTGCGCCGGATCCACGATCAGGCTCAGCGAGGGGAATCCGTGACGGGCCGTCGATAGGGGGTGTCGGCGTCCCTCGGGACTGGTAGCGTGCGGGGGCACCGCGGTGATGCACGACAGCCACGACGGAGGACGACAGTGACCCAGAACGCCCCCGCCTCTTCGGCAGCGGCACGGCCCCGCGAACAGTGGACCGGCCAGGTCGGGTTCATCCTGTCGGCCATCGGCTCGGCGGTCGGCCTCGGCAACATCTGGCGCTTTCCGGGGGTCGCCTACGAGAACGGCGGTGGGGCGTTCCTCATCCCCTATCTGGTCGCACTCCTGACCGCGGGCATCCCGATCCTGTTCCTCGACTACGCCCTCGGGCACCGCTTCCGGGGCGCCGCGCCCACTGCGTTCCGCCGGATCGGCCGATCGCTGGGGCGCTTCACCGAGTCGCTCGGATGGTTCCAGGTCGCGATCGCCTTCGTCATCGGCCTCTACTACACGGCCGTGATCGCGTGGGCGCTCAGCTACTTCGTCTTCTCCTTCGATCTGCGCTGGGGCGACGATACGGCGACCTTCTTCCAGGCCGACTACCTCCAGGTCGGCGACCCCGGGTTGAGCCTGGAGTTCGTGCCGGGCGTGCTCATCCCGCTCGCCCTGGTGTGGATCGCCGCGATCCTCGTTCTGGCCGCGGGCGTGGCCAAGGGCCTCCAGCGGGCGAACGTCATCTTCCTTCCCATCCTCATCGCGGCCTTCCTGATCCTCGTCGTCCGCGCCCTCTTCCTCGACGGCGCAGCCGACGGGCTGAACGCGCTGTTCACCCCGAACTGGGCGGCCCTGGGCGATCCCAACGTGTGGATCGCGGCGTACAGCCAGATCTTCTTCTCGCTGTCGATCGCCTTCGGCATCATGATCACCTACGCCTCCTATCGGCGTCGGCGGTCGAATCTGACCTCCCCCGGCCTGGTCGTGGCGTTCGCGAACTCGTCGTTCGAGATCCTCGCCGGCATCGGCGTCTTCGCGACACTGGGGTTCTTCGCTTTCCAGCAGGGCATCCAGGTCGCCGAGCTCGAAGGCCTCACCGGCGTGGGGCTGTCCTTCATCACCTTCCCCGCGATCGTGTCGCAGATGCCCGGCGGCCCGCTGTTCGGCTGCCTGTTCTTCGGCTCGCTCACCCTCGCCGGCTTCACCTCGCTGATCTCCGTGCTCCAGGTGGTCTCGGCGGCGTTCCAGGAGAAGTTTCAACTGACCCCGCGCGCGGCGGCCACCGCCGTGGGCTCGGTCTCGGCGGTGCTGTCGATCCTGCTCTTCTCGACCACCACCGGCCTTCTGGCCCTCGATGTCACCGATCAGTACGCCAACAACGTCGGCATCGTCGCCTCGGCGGTGCTCACCACCGTCGTGGTCATCTGGGTGCTCCGTGGCGGGCCCGAACTGCGGTACCACCTCAACGCGGTGTCGACCTTCCAGGTCGGACGCGTGTGGGTGCTGCTCGTGGGCGTCCTTGCTCCGATCGTGTTGGCCTACATGCTGATCCAGCGCATCGTCGTGCTGATCGTGGAAGGGTACGGCGGTCTTCCGGAGTGGTACCTGCTGGTCTTCGGCTGGGGCACGATCGCATTCCTCGTCGTCGCGGCGGTCGTGATGTCGGCGCTGAGGTGGCGCCACTCGCCGGACGACTTCCGCGCGTGGCCGTCGTTCCCGCCCGAAGGTCAGGCCGCGAACCGGAAGGAGCACGCGAAGTGACCGGTGTCGCCATCGCATTTCTGATCCTGTCCATCGTCATCGTCTGGGGTGGGCTGGCCGTCAGCATCCTGTTCCTGCGCTCGCGTCCCGAGCCCGCCGAGTATCCCCCGGGCGGGACGGACGATCACCGCGAAGACATCGGCCCCGCAGAACGCGACACCTGACTCCGGGCGCGGGCGCGCTGCACGGTCTGCACGACGGCCCGAGCAGGAACGCCGACCATGAGGGCGAACCGTCCGACCGGTGACGGGTCCATCGGTCCCAGCACAGTCCTCCGCTCCCACGCCGATCGAAGCCGCCCGCCGCGGCCAGTGCGCAGTGTCGCCTCGGCGAGGAGTCCCCTCCGCCGGAGGTCGACGAACCGCTCGACCGCTGCGGTCCAGTCATCCTCGTCCGGATCGTGGAGGTAGTTCTCCCGCCGCCACGCTTCGGTCGGGAGCCGGAATCTGCCGGCGATGAGGTCATCCTCGCTCCCGAGCACCCCGCTTCCCTCGAAGACCACGTTGATGAGGGCGGGCGAGACACCGAAGATATCCAGGGCGAGAACCGGGATGTCGCGGGCGATCGCCTCGATCGCCGCCGTGGAGCTGATCGTGACGAGGCCGGCCGCGTGATCGAGCGCCGACTGCATCGGCTCGGTCGAGACGACGAGATTCTCGGGGAGCGGCCCGAGCGAACGGAGAAGATCGGGATAGGAATCGCGCTCGAGATGGGTCTGGTGTTCCCCCTGTGCGGCTCGGAGCTTGACGACGACGCGGCGGTCGGCGTCGGCGAGAGCGGCACGTCGGAGCATCTGTGCGACCTCGAGTCGGTCGGCGCGCTCGCGCGGGACCACCGCCTGGGCGGCGAAGACGATGTCCGACGAACTGTCGTCGCGCTCACGCGCGCTCCCTCGCGCTGCGGCGGCGGCGAAAGGGAGGGTGGCGAGGGCGAAGCGGTGTCGGATGCCGGTGTGAGCCGACAGCGCGGCGAACTCGACCCGTTCGCGCTGCGAGTGGACGACGAAGAGGTCGGCGCCTTGGCGGTAGATGAGCGCCTTCCGCGTGGCGGGGATCGAGATGCCGGGCAGCCCCGTGACGATGACCGGTCTGCGAGGCAGACCGGCGAAGAGCCTCGACAGGACGCGCACGAGCGGGCCCCGAGCACCGAGGATCACGACGTCGGGCGGGTCGGCGGTCACGCTCTGCCGCAGCTGCTCGAAGGTCACACGAGTGACCGCTTCCGCCGACAGACCGCTGGTGGAGAGCGCTGCGCGCTGCTGCTCGTTCGAGACGGCGAGCGGAGTGTCGAGGATCCGCATCGAGCGTTCCCAGTCGGCCGGGGCGCTCCCGACGAGGGCCGCGGTCCACTTCACGTACGAGTCGGTGTCGGCGATGCCGATGACTCGGAGCCTCGGCATCGGTCCCGTCATGCCGCTCCGATCACGTCGTGACGCGGCGCAGCTTGGCCAGCGGGCCCTGCTCGCTGTCGTACACGCGCTTGACGCCGTCGCCGAGGGCTGCCTCGATGATCCGGATGTCGCGCACGAGGTGCTGGAGGCCGGCGGGCTCGAGTGACGCGGCGTGGTCGGAGCCCCACATCGTCCGGTCGAGCGTGATGTGGCGTTCGACGGCGACGGCCCCCAGCGCGACAGCGGCGAGCGAGACCTGCAGGCCGCGTTCGTGACCGGAGTACCCCACGGGCACTCCGGGGAACCGGTCGCGCAGTGCCGGGATCATGCGGAGGTTGGCCTCCTCGGGCTCCATCGGGTAGGTCGACGTCGCGTGCAGAAGCACGAGGTCATCGGTGCCGAGCACCTCGACGGCCGCCGTGATCTGCGCCATGGTCGACATGCCGGTCGAGAGGATGACCGGCTTGCCGGTGTCGCGGAGGGCGCCGAGGAGGGCGCGGTCGGTGAGGCAGGCGGAGGCCACCTTGTGCGCGACGACCCCGAGGTCTTCGAGAAAGGCGACGCTGGGGACATCCCACGGCGAGGCGAACCACTCCAGTCCCCGCAGGATCGCGTGGTCGGAGATCTCGATGTACTGGTCGCGGTCGAATTCGACCCGGCGACGGTAGTCGAGGTAGCTCATCGTGCCCCAGGGCGTCTCGCGCGGGATGTCGCGCATGTGCTCGGGGGTCGAGATCTCGGGGGTGCGCTTCTGGAACTTCACCGCGTCGACGCCCGCGTCGGCGGCGACGTCGATGAGGCGCTTGGCGATCTCGACGTCGCCGTTATGGTTCAGTCCGATCTCGCCGATGATGTAGGCGGGGTGGCCGCCTCCGATGACGCGAGAGCCGATCGTGACGGTCATGGGGTGGTCCTGTTCTGGTGGAGGGAGGGGAGGGAGATCGAGTCGCTCCGGGCGCGGAGCACGCGCTCGGCGAGCTCTCGCACGGCGCCATCGCCCCCGCGGCGGTCGAGGACGACGCGCGCCGCGCTCATGACGACGGGGTCGGCGTCGCCGACGGCGACGGGCCAGCCCACGATGTCCATCGCGGGCACATCGTTGACGTCGTTGCCGAGGAAGGCGATCCGCGACAGCGGGATGCGTGCGGCCTCGGCCCAGCCGCGGAGCGCGCCGGCCTTGTCCTCTACCCCCTGGAGAACCTCGACACGGAGCTTTCGTCCCCGGGCGCTGACGACCGGGTTCTCCTCGGTCGAGAGGATGAGGAACGGAATCTCGGCGCGTCGCAGCCGTGCCACGCCCATTCCATCGGCGCGGCTGACGCGCACGGCTTCGACGCCGGACTCGGTCACGGTGACGGTGTCATCAGTGTGCACACCGTCGAAGTCGGTGACGACCGCATCGACATCGAGGGGTTCGGGCGCGTCGACGAGAGGCGCCAGGGCGCGGGCCACCTCGAGCTCGGCGAACGAGTCGACCTCGATCGCGGTGCGCTCGGACACCTCGGCGATCCCGATGCTGCCGAAGAAGCGATGCCGCACCGTGCGGAAGCCCCGGGCTCGCATGACGTAGAACGCACCCGTTTCGAGGTAGTGCGGTTCCCGGTCCTGCCGGCGCGGACGATGGTCGGCGCGGTGGTTGATCGCCTCGGCGCAGTCGCCGGTGCCCTTGCGCCACAGGAAGCCGTACGTCTCGATCGCCGAGAACACGCTGTCGCGACGGCGCTGCTGCACCAGACGGATCGCCCCGGCGAGCGCCTCGCTGTCGATGAACGGAGAGGTCGCCTGCAGGAACGCGACGACTCCGACGTGGATCTCTCGCGCCTCGAGCTCGTCGAGCGCGTGGAGGATCGCCGACTCCGAGCTCGCCGTGTCGCCAGAGAGGTCGGCGGGGCGGCGGATGACCTCGGCCCCCCACTCTTCGGCGACGGCGGCGATCTCGTCGTCGTCGGTCGAGACGCAGACGCGGTCGATGAGATCGCAGCGCCGGGCGGCCTGGATCGCGCGACCGACGAGAGGGATGCCGCCGACGCGGCGCAGGTTCTTGCGGGGGACCCCCTTCGATCCGCCGCGGGCGGGGATGATGGCGACGACATCGCTCATCGCTGGACTCCCGCCTGGCTCGGCGCCATCGGGACCGGCTCACCGTTGATCGTCGAGCCGGTACCGGCGAGCACGAGTCGCAGCGTGGTCGAGGTCGTCGACGGAAGAGTGTGAAGATGCACGGGCCGGGTCGCTCCGGCGAGGATCAGCTCGACCGGGACGGATGCCGCGGTGAGGGCGATACCCGGAATGCGGCGCACCGCGTCGAGCTGCTCGGCGGTCTCGCGCCGATGCGGGAGGTAGGTCGTCGGCCCCGTGCCCGCCGGCGCCGCGGCGGCCAGGCCGGTGAGCCACGCCAGATAGGTGTCGCGCGGCATCCGTCCGTCGATCGGTCTGGCGCTTCCGAGGATGACGCGGGTGCCGAGGTCGGCCGGCGCGGGAGCGGTGGCCCGCGTCCAGGCGAATCGATGCCGCTCGATGGCGAAGCCGCGGTCGGCGAGGGCCGACATCCGGTCTCGCCCGAGGTCGAAGGCGGTGAAGAGGTGCGCAGCGCCCGTTCGGGCGCGGCGGGCGATCGTCTCGGCGGTGAACGGTGCGACGAGGGAGGTCAGACCCCGCTCGGTCACATGCGGGCGGGAGTACGGGCGGCGTTGGAGGAGGGTGTCGGCGAAGGGCAGGGCGATGGCGCCGTCATCGAGGAAGGTGAGGGTGCGGGGACGTAGGACCGCGGCGGCGAGGCGGAACTGTCCGGAGAATCCGTCGCCGACGAGCCAATGCGCATGCTGCGCCAGTAGCTTCCACGGGATGCCGAGGTAAGGCTCCATCTCGCCGAAGCGCGCGCCGCGCGCGAGAAGGAGGTCGGCGGTCTCGGACATCTGCGGCGTCAGTCGCCCGGCGACCGGCACGGTGATGCGATGTGCGGCGGCCCACTCGGCGGCGCCGATCAGTTGCAGGGGTGACTCCACCCACGCCAGCACGGCGTCTCGGTTCATGCCACCTCCCAGAACGACCAGCGTCGAGCGCCCGGGTGAACGGGGGGTACTCACGCAGGGGTCGGTGGGACGACGGGCAGGTGAACGTCCGGTACGCGGCGAGGGTGTGGATAACTCCGGGAGTCCGCGCGGAGGCGCACTACGGTGGTGTCCGTGGAAAGCCGGGTCGGGTCGAGGGCGCGCGGTGCGCTGGCGGGTGTCGCCGGGCTCGCGCTCAGCCTGGCGCTCGTGACCGGGTGCACCCCGCAGCCCGAGCCGGCGGAGTCGCAGGACCCCTTCGCCACGGAGGAAGAGGCCTTCGCCGCCGCGGAGGAGACGTACCGCAACTACGTCGACGCCCTCAACGCCGTCGACCTCAGCGATCCCGAGACCTTCGAGCCCGTCTACGAGTGGACGACCGGCGATCTCAACGCGAGCGATCGCGAGGGTTTGAGTCAGTACCATGCGACGGGCGCCGAGGTCGGCGGCGCCTCCAGGCCCGTCCTGATCGAACCGATTGGGGTGGACCCCCAAGCAGGTCGCGTCGACCTCGCGGTTTGTTTGGACGTGTCGACGGTCACCGTTGAGAACGCAAATGGATCGTCGCTCGTCGACCCTGATCGCGTACCGGTCCAAAGCCTTGAGGTGATGTTTGTCGAAGACGGGGACTCGGAAACCGGGCTGAAGGTTTCCGCGGTATCCGGGCGAGAAGGCGAACCTTCATGCGGTTGATGCTTTCTGCTGCGCTCGTTGCTTCCGCGCTGATGAGTCCGGTGCCGACCTCCGCGCAATGCAACGATGTCGGAACATGGACGTCAACTTGCATTGAGAACACCGGCACCGAGGTCAACGTCGGCGCCAGCACGGGCTCCGGCGGAGGCGGCTCGCAGGCGGGTGTCACTCCTCGCGGAGGCGGATCCGAGAGCGTGGACGTCGCCGAGGCGGCGGAGCCCGACTGCGTCGTCGAACTGGGGCGCTGCGACATCGACTACCAGGTCGAGGCTCCTCCCGAGGTGACGATCGAGGATCTCGCCTCCTTCCGTCCCGCGACGCCGAGGATCGGCGGCGAACCGGCGGGGTTCGGCGTCGTCGGAATGCCCACGAATGTGTACGCATCCGCGGGCGCGCAGGAGATCCCCGGTGAGATCCTCGGCTGGGACGTCGTGGTCCGGTTCGAACCGGCGGCGTACGTCTTCTCCTACGGTGACGGCACGACGGGACGATCCGCTTCGGGCGGGGCGTCGTGGTCGGTTCTCGGTCAGCCGCAGTTCACGCCGACCGCCACCAGCCACGTGTACGCCCAGCGCGGCGTGTATCCGGTGTCGGTGACGGTGGAGTACACCGCCGCCGTCACCTTCGGATCGACGTGGCGCTCGGTGCCCGGGGTCGTGACCTCTTCCGCGGGGGGCTACGAGGTCGACGTCCGGGAGGTGCGCACAGCACTGGTCGACCGGACGTGCCTGGAGGACCCCGCTGGTCCGGGCTGTTGATCTCGCGCGAGCGAACGCGGTCGACGTGACAGGATGTGCCCATGCCGGATCGCCTGATGCTGCTCGACTCCGCGTCCCTGTACTTCCGCGCGTTCTACGGCGTGCCCGACACGGTGAAGGCGCCCGACGGCACGCCCGTGAACGCCGTACGCGGTTTCCTCGACATCATCGCGAAGCTGGTGACGACCTACGAGCCGACGCGACTGGTGGCGTGCTGGGATGACGACTGGCGCCCGCAGTGGCGTGTCGATCTCATCCCCTCCTACAAGGCGCATCGCGTCGCCGAGATCGTCGCGGGCGGGCACGATGTCGAGGTGGTGCCCGATCCGCTCGAAGCGCAGGTGCCGATGATCCGCGAGACGCTCGATGCTCTGCGGATCCCTATCGCCGGGGCATCCGACTACGAAGCGGACGACGTCATCGGCACGCTGGCGACGACAGCGACGGTGCCGGTCGACATCGTGACAGGTGATCGGGATCTCTTCCAGCTCGTGGACGATGATCGCGATGTTCGAGTCGTCTACACGGCACGCGGCATGAGCAACCTCGAGGTGATCACCGGCGATGTGGTGGCGAAGAAGTACGGTGTGCGACCCGACCAGTATGCGGACTTCGCCACTCTCCGCGGAGACACGTCCGACGGGCTTCCCGGTGTCAGCGGGGTCGGTGAGAAGACCGCGGCCAGCCTGCTGGCGCAGCACGACGATCTGGCGGGCATCATCGCGGCGGCCGAGGCCGGCGCGGGGATGTCCGCGGGGGTGCGGTCCAAGATCCTGGCCGCACTCCCCTATCTCGAGGTGGCTCCGCGAGTCGTCGGCGTCGCGCGCGATCTCGACGTCACTGTGACCGGTGACGACCTGACTCCCCTCGATTCCCCGGCGACAGCGGCCGCGCGTGAGCTCGCCGAGCGCTGGGCGCTGGGCGGATCGATGGATCGCGTTCTTTCGGCGATCGGCGTCGCGGACGCGTAGTCCACGTCAGTCGAGGTCAGGCCCTCTTCGAGGCCGACGGCCAGGCAGACCAGGGTCCGGCGAGATTCTGGAGGACGTCCTGCGCCGCCTGAACGCTCTCCGGCGACATGCCGTGCGCTCGGAATCCGCCGGACGATGGGCCGTCCGGCGAGCCGAGCGCGTATGCGAGCCAAGGGTCTCCCTCCCGGAAGGAGATCCCTTCCCTGTATTGCCCGTTCACCACTGCGAGAACCTGGCGTTCCAGTCGATCGGCTTCGTGCTCCCACGTCGAGTCGCAGGCGTCGCAGCTGCACACGGGATAGGCGAAGTCGTGAAGCAGGCCCGCGTGGACATGCACTCCCGGATGGCCGGTGAGGACGAAAGTCAGTGAGGCGAACGAAGGACCGATGGGTCGGAGCCGCACCGCCTTCACGACGTCGTGGTGAACCGGGTGCAGAAGGTCGGCAACGACGTCCTCGCCCTGCTCGACGACAACGTCGTAGGTGTCCCGCAGATGCTCGATGAGAGCGTCGGCGACGGCGTGCAACGGCGCGAAGCGCTCTGGATGGGTGACGACCGAATACGTGTCGTCCGGCGGCGAGCCGCTCCACCTGTCGCCGTAGTCGATGACGCGGCCGTCACGGTCTCGGAAGGCCGGCGTCGACAGGCGTGGGCGCAGGTATGTCATCTGGGCGATCTGTCTCCCGGCCGGACCGCGCCCTCGAACGCCATCATGATCCCACGATCATCGAGCTCGCTGAGGATGTGCGCGACGAACCCCGCGACCTCCGGCGATGCCGGCTCCGGCAGCCCCCCACCGCTCCTGAGCTCCGCGATGAGTGCGTTCTTCACCTCGGTCCGGCCGATCTCGAGGGGCACGGCGAACGCCAGAACGTCGAAGTCCGTCTCGTCGTATCGCGGGATCGTTGCGCGGACTCGGCCGGTATCGGGCTCGCTACTGGTGACGTGCAGATGGGCACGCAGCTCCGGATCGAATCCCGTGCCACCGACGTATGCCACCGCTTTGGTCGCGACATCGATCCAGACATAGATCCAAGAGCCGGACGGCTGCACGCGCCCCGCGCGGACGCGGATCTCACGCGGGCCATCGATGCTCATCGGCTCACGCTCCTCACTGCGCCGGCAGACAGCCGCCGTCGAGAATGAGCCCGCCGACCTCGATCTGCACCGTCTGCGCGGTGATCTCTCCGTAGAAGCACCCACCGGCCGCGCCCATCGCTCCGAAGAGCAGACCGTCCGGATCTCCTCGCGTCTGCACGTCCGTCAGCCCCGCGTCCTGAAGCGTCCCGACGACCGACTCCGGGGTGACCGCCCCGTCGCTTCGCAGCGAGTCCAACGCCACGACCACCTTCGGAAGGAGCTCGCGGTTCGCTGCGACAGCCTCGTCCGACAACGGTATGCGCTCCCGGTAGCCGTCGTTGGCGGCCATTGCGGCGTCGGGGTCGTAGGGAGCGCACTCGGGTGGCAGCTCGACTCCCGGGACGGCCGGGCAGGCCGCCGTCGGCGTCGGACTTCCCGCCCTCGATTCACCCGAGTCCTGCATTCCCCCGACGGCACATCCTGCGACGACCGAGAGCGCGCACCCGAGGACGATCGCGAGGCCGGCCCTTTCACCGAGGCGCCGATGCCGCGTCATCCTCGTCCCCCCTTCGCCGCTCCCCGCGGTCCGCTCCGCATGGAGGCGACGCTAGCTCCGATCAGCACCGCGGAATAGACCCCGACGAGAGCGAGGACGAGCACGAGCGCGGGCGTCCAGCTGCCGGTGAGGTCGTGCAGCAGACCGAACAGGGGTCCACCCGCCGCGGCGACGACGTATCCTCCACCCTGCACGAAGGCCGAGAGGCCCGCCGCTTCACTGTCGCTGCGCGCCACGGCGACGAGCACCGAGAAGATCACGACGAACCCTCCCGCATGCCCGATCGCCCCGATCGCGAGCCACAGACCCAGCAGATCAGGAGCGGCGAGCAGTCCGACACCGAGCACGACCCACGACACGCAGATGACCACGGGTGGCACCAGCCGTGGCGTCCACCGGGCGAGGAAGGGAACAACGAACGCTCCCAGGATCCCGGCACCCTGGTAGATCGACGCGAGCACGCCTGCCGTGTCGGGCCCGACCCCGAGCTCGTCGGAGGCGATGGCGGGCATCCAGGTCGACAGGCCGTAGTAGAGGAAGCTCTGGAGCCCGAAAGACGCCACGAGCAGCCATGTGACCGGCCGGCGCATCATCGACCTCTCCTCGCGCCGCGAGGCGACGATCGGCAGCGGGCCCGTGATCGTGGCCGGGTCGATGTCGAGAGCGGATGCCGGGCCGTGACCGTGACGCTGAGGCGCGACGTCTCCGGAGTAGCGCAGCGCGTCTTCGCCCTGACGCCGTGACCGCGCGAGATGCATACCCCAGAGCACGATGCCGGCGATCGTGATCAGCGACCACGACAGCAGCGCCCACGGCCAGCCGATGAGGGATGCCAGGGGCGCGGTGAGCGATGACGTCAGAAGCGAGCCGACGTTCATGGTCGCCGCGTACCCCGCGGTGACGACCGCGACCCGCTCGGGCGGCACGTCGCGCCGGATGATCACGGGGATCACGACATTGCCGATCGTGATGGAGGCTCCGATGACGACCATCCCGGCCAGCATGAACCCGAAGTCCGGCACAGCGCGGATCACCGTGCCCAACAGCACGCCCGACAGCGAGACGAGGAGGGCCATCTCCGCACCGGTGCGGCGGACGAAGACGGCGGCGAGCGGGGTGAGAAGCGCGAACATGAGCACGGGCGCGGTGGTGAGGAGGCCGGCGGTCGCGCCGGTGATGCCCAGGTCCGACTCGATGTCGCGCAGCACCGGCGTCGGCGAGACGATGGGTCCGCGCAGGCTCAGCGAGGCGGTGAGGACGCCGGCGATGACGAACCAGGGGAACGAGCGCCTCACCGCCGGGAGCCCGTCCACTCCCGGAGCTTCTCCCGCGACCAGGTGGTGACGATCCGCTCGGCGGGGACTCCGGCCTTCTCGGCGCGTTCGGCACCGTAGTCCAGGAGCGACAGCTGCCCGGGTGCGTGGGCATCGGAGTCGATGGAGAACAGACAGCCGGCGTCGAGGGCGACCGCGATGAGGTCGTCGGGCGGATCCTGGCGTTCGGGGCGGGAGTTGATCTCCACCGCGACCCGGTGCGCCGCGCAGGCATCGAAGACGGCGCGCGCGTCGAACTCCGATGGCGGGCGCGTCCCGCGCGATCCTTCGACCAGCCGCCCGGTGACGTGCCCGAGCACATCGACGCGGCCGCTCGAGACCGCCGCGACCATGCGCCTTGTCATGGCGGCGCGCTCCATGCGCAGATGGGAATGCACCGACGCGACGACCACGTCGAGCTCGCGGAGCAGGTCGGCTTCCTGGTCGAGACCGCCGTCGTCGAGGATGTCGACCTCGATGCCGGTGAGGACGGTGACACCGCCGGGAGGAAGCGACCGGATGACCGCCAGCTGTTCGCGCAGTCGTTCAGCCGACAGGCCGTTCGCCACGCGCAGACGCGGGGAATGATCGGTCAGCGCGAAGTACTCGTGTCCGAGGTCGTTCGCGGCGGCGACCATCAGGTCGATCGACGTGAGTCCGTCCGACCATTCGCTGTGTGCGTGGAGGTCTCCCCGAAGCAGGGGCCGCAGCGCCGACATCCGCTCTCCCCCGGCCTTGGCGCGCAGATCCGTCAGATACTGCGGAACCCGGCCCGCAAGGGCCTCCTGGATCACGGCGAAGGTCGAATCGCCGATGCCCTTCCGCCGCTTCAGCGAGGCGGTGTCGCGCAGCTGGGCGTCGTCGAGGTCGGCGATGGCGTCCGCAGCGGCCCGGAAAGCCTTGGACTTGTACCGCGACGACCGCTCGCGCTCGAGAAGTCGCGCGATCTCGGTCAGCGCATCGTGCGGGTTCATGCCCCCGCGAGCGCCTGCGAGGTGGCGACCCAGTCGTCGAGCTTGCGGGCGGCCGCACCGTCGTCGACGGCCGTGGCAGCGTCATCCCGGGCCTCGGCGAGCCGCTCCAGGATCGGGCGGCCCGCCTGGCCGGGATCACGGAAGAGCCGGTAGGCGACGATGCCGGCGGCGGCGTTGAGCAGCACGATGTCGCGGACCGGGCCGCTCTCGCCGTCGAACACGCGGCGGACGACCGCGGCGTTCTCCTCAGGCTGTCCACCCAGCAGGTCATCGATGTCTGCGAGCGGGATGCCGAGGTCGCGCGGGTCGAGATCGTGCTCGTGCACGTCGCCGAGGCTGATCTCCCACAACCTGCTGTGACCGGTCGTGGTGAGCTCATCCAGTCCGTCGTCGCCGCGGAAGACCAGCGCGGTCGCGCCTCTCGTGCGGAAGACGCCGGTGATGAGAGGGACGCGGTCGAGGTTCGCCACGCCCACGGCGTTCGCCTCGGCGCGGGCGGGGTTGCACAGCGGCCCGAGGAAATTGAACACCGTCGGAACGCCGAGCTCCCTGCGCGCCGGACCCGCATGCCGGAATCCCGGGTGGAATGCCGTGGCGAAGGCGAAAGTGATGCCCGCGCGGGAGAGGCTCTCGGCCACGGCCGCGGGGTCGAGGGTGAGATCGATACCCAGGGCGGAGAGCACGTCGGAGGATCCCGAGGACGAGCTGGCGGCCTTGTTGCCATGCTTCACGACCGGGATCCCGGACGCCGCGGCGACGACGGCAGCCATGGTCGAGACGTTCACCGTGCCGAACCTGTCGCCGCCCGTGCCCACGATGTCGAGAACGTCGGCAGGCACGTCGAGCGGCACGGCCGCCTCGAGGATCGCGTCGCGGAAACCGACGATCTCGTCGACCGTCTCGCCCTTCGCGCGCAGCGCGGTGAGGAAGCCGCCGATCTGCGCGGGAGTCGCGTCGCCCGTCATGATCTGACGCATCGCCCAGGTGGATTCGGACACGCTGAGGTCGCGTCGATCCAACAGGCTCGACAGCACACCAGGCCATGAAGACAGCTCTGCCATGGCCCTCAGCCTACTGTCGACCGCAGCTCGGCTATTTCGCGGGGTTTTGTGAGGGGAACCTCAGCGATCGCGCAGCGCACGGATTGGTTCGACGGTGAGAGATCCACCCGATCCGTTGGGCGATCGACGGCCCGATCTCAGACATAATGGGGAGCGTGACGACCACCCCTGCCACCTACTCCCAGGCCATGCGGTCCGTCAAGCGACCCGATCCGGTCGCCGTCGGAACGATCGTATGGCTCGGTTCGGAGGTGATGTTCTTCGCGGGTCTGTTCGCGATCTACTTCACCCTCCGCAGCACCTCGCCCGAGCTCTGGGCCGAGCGCACCGAGCTGCTGAACGTGCCGTATGCGACCGTCAACACGATCATCCTGGTGCTGTCATCGGTGACATGCCAGATGGGCGTCTTCGCTGCCGAGCGTGCACAGCCGTACACGGTGAAGTCGAACCGCTTCTGGAACCGCTGGGGCATGGTCGAGTGGTTCTGGCTCACCTTCGCGCTCGGCGCGATCTTCGTGTCGGGTCAGGTGTGGGAGTACGCCCAGCTCGTCTACGAGGGAATGTCGATCGACGCCGACTCGTACGCGTCGGCCTTCTACCTCACGACCGGATTCCACGCCCTGCACGTCACGGGTGGTCTCATCGCCTTCCTCCTCGTCATCGGACGCGCCTACGCGGTCCGCAACTTCGGACGCAAGGAGGAGACGTCGGCGATCGTGGTGTCGTACTACTGGCACTTCGTCGACGTCGTCTGGATCGCCCTCTTCCTCGTCATCTACTTCCTCAAGTGAGAGCGGAGCTGAACCTCGACATGGCACGCAAGAAATCACAGCGCGCGACCGGTCGCCGCAGCCCCTGGGCCGCCGCAGCCCTCATCGGCATCGGCCTGCTGATCACCGGCGGCGTCTACGCCGGCGCTTCTGCGGCCGTCGCGGCCACCGATGACGGTGGTTCGACGCAGGAGCTGACCGTCGAAGACGGTGAGCTGCTCTTCCAGGCCAACTGCGCCACCTGCCACGGCCTGGACCTCCAGGGCTCCGAGGCCGGCCCGTCGCTCTACGGCGTCGGCGAGCTGTCGGTCCATTTCCAGGTCAGCACCGGGCGCATGCCGTTGCAGGCTCAGGGTCCGCAGGCTCCGCAGAAGCCCGTGCAGTTCACCGAGGCGCAGACTCAGGCGCTTGCGGAGTACGTCCAGTCGGTTGCTCCCGGTCCGGAGTTCCCGGCCGAGGAAGTCCTCGACGGTGAAGGCGATGCGTCTCACGGTGGCGAGCTCTTCCGGATCAACTGCGCGATGTGCCACAACGTCGCCGGCGCAGGTGGCGCGCTGACGGAGGGCAAGTACGCCCCAGCTCTGGACGGCACGTCGCCGCTGAACATCTACGCCGCGATGGTGACCGGCCCGCAGAACATGCCGGTCTTCAACAACATGAACCTCTCCCTCGAGGAGAAGCGGGACATCATCACCTACCTGCTCTACATACAGGAAAACCGGTCCCCCGGTGGGTTCGAGCTCGGTTCGCTGGGTCCGGTCTCCGAGGGTCTGTTCATCTGGATCTTCGGCATCGGTTCGCTGATCGCCATCACCGTGTGGGTCACGGCGAAATCCAACTGACCCGACACGACACAGCAACGAGGAGCACCATGGCACACGAGGACGACGCGCTCGCCCACGAGAGGGCTTCCTGGCAGCCCTCGAGCGGTCTTGCCGTGGCCGTCAAGGATCCGGTGAAGGCACCGGTTCTGCCGCCCCACCGTGAGCGGATGACGGACAAGGACCCCGCCGCGATGAAGCGGGCGGTCCGCACGGTCTACACCCTGTTCTACCTGTCGGTCGCCGGCAGCATCGCAGCGATCGTGGCGTATTTCGCGTTCCCGATCGAGAGCGGCCGCCTGACCGACATCCGGTACAACAACCTCTTCATCGGCCTCGGGATCGCTCTGGCGCTCCTGGCCATCGGCATCGCCGCCATCCACTGGTCCAAGGCGATCATGGCCGACAAGGAGCACATCGAGCCCCGCCACGCCACCCGTGGCAAGGACACGACGCGCGTCGCCGTCGTGGAGGCGTTCCGCACCGCGAACGAGGAATCCGGCTTCGGCCGCCGCGCTCTCATCCGCAACGGCCTGTTCGCCGCGCTCGTCGCCTCGATCCTGCCGGGCATCACACTGTTCCGGGGTCTCGCTCCGTTCGACTCGACCGAGAACCCCATCGCCGGAAACCCGGTCGCGCTCCTCGAGCACACGATGTGGGGGGAGGGCATGCGTCTCGCCCTCGACCCCACCGGAGAGCCCATCCGTGCCGCCGACGTCACCCTCGGCTCCGCCTTCCACGTCATCCCCGAGCCTCTCGCCGAGCTCTCGCATGAAGAGGGATACCTCGAGGAGAAGGCGAAGGCGATCGTCCTGCTGATGCGTCTGCGACCGGAGGACCTTCCCGCTGAGACCAACCGCCTGGACTGGACCTACGACGGAATCGTGGCCTACTCCAAGGTCTGCACGCACGTCGGCTGCCCCGTGGCCCTCTACGAACAGCTGACCCACCACCTGCTGTGCCCGTGCCACCAGTCACAGTTCGACGTGGCCAACGGCGCCCGGGTGATCTTCGGTCCGGCCGCCCGGCCGCTGCCGCAGCTACCGATCACGGTGGACGACGAGGGCTACCTCGTGGCCCAGAGTGACTTCACCGAACCCGTTGGCCCGAGCTTCTGGGAGCGCCGATGAGCACCGGGAACCACCCCACAGAGAACGTGACCCTCGAGCCGGCCATGACGGACGGAACCCAGGGCACGACCGACGGCAAGCCGCTGGGAGGCCGATTCGTCGGCTGGGCGGCCAACTACGTCGATGAGCGCACGAGCGTCTCCGGCTTCGTCAAGGAGCTGGGACGCAAGATCTTCCCCGACCACTGGTCGTTCATGCTCGGTGAGATCGCGCTGTGGAGCTTCGTCGTCGTCCTCATCTCGGGGACGTTCCTGACGTTCTTCTTCGACGCATCCATGGTCGAGACCCACTACACCGGTTCCTGGCTGCCGATGCGCGGCATCGAAATGTCGGCGGCTATGGCCTCGACCCTCGAGATCTCCTTCGACATCCGCGGCGGCCTCCTGGTCCGGCAGATCCACCACTGGGCGGCGCTGGTCTTCATCGCCGGCATCGGCGTGCACATGCTGCGCGTGTTCTTCACCGGAGCGTTCCGCAAGCCCCGCGAGCTCAACTGGGTCATCGGCTTCGTGCTGTTCGTCCTGGCGATGGGTGAGGGCTTCACCGGCTACTCGCTTCCCGACGACGTGCTCTCGGGCAACGGCCTGCGCATCATCGACGGCATGATCAAGGGCATCCCCCTCATCGGCACCTGGACCTCGTTCCTGCTCTTCGGCGGCGAGTTCCCGGGCACCGCCATCGTCGGTCGCCTCTACGCGCTGCACATCCTGCTGCTGCCTGCGATCCTCGTCGCGCTGCTGGTCGCCCACCTGATGCTGATGATCATCAACAAGCACACGCAGTTCGCCGGTCCCGGCCGCACGAACGACAATGTCGTGGGCTACCCGATGATGCCGGTCTACATGTCCAAGATGGGCGGCTTCTTCTTCATCACGTTCGGCGTGATCGTGTTGGTCGCGTCCCTGTTCACGATCAACCCGATCTGGAACTACGGCCCGTACGACCCCTCTCCGGTGTCGGCGGGAACGCAGCCGGACTGGTACATCGGCTTCGCCGACGGGATGCTCAGGCTGATCCCGCCGCACCTGGAGACGGTCTTCCTCGACCGCACCTGGTCATGGAACATCATCATCCCGATCACGATCCTCGGCCTCTTCCTCGTCGTGGTAGCCCTCTACCCCTTCATCGAGGCGTGGATCACGGGTGACAAGCGCGAGCACCACATCGCTCAGCGCCCCCGCAACGCGGCGACCCGTACGGCCATCGGCGCGGCCGGAGTCACCTTCTACGCAGTGATGTGGGCGGCGGCGTCCTCCGACCTGATCGCGACCCACTTCTGGCTGACGATGGAGGGTGTCATCCACACGCTCCAGGTCGCGCTGATCCTCGGCCCGATCATCGCCTACTTCGTCACCAAGCGCATCTGCATCGCGCTGCAGAAGAAGGACCGTGAGATCCTCCTTCACGGTTACGAGTCCGGCCGCATCGTGCGGCTCCCGGGCGGCGAGTACATCGAGGTCCATCAGCCGGTCGACGAGTACGAGCGGTGGAAGCTCATCGAGACCGACGTCTACGAGCCTCTGGTGGTTCGCCCGAACGCGAAGGGCCGCATCCCGTGGCACCAGAACGTACGCGCCTCGATCTCGCGGTGGTTCTTCGAAGACCGCCTCACCCCGCTCACGCAGACGGAACTCGACGCGGCACTGGAGCACCAGCACCACACGCTCGATCACGTCGCCAGCGAGAAGGACGCCGAGCTGCAGGGTGCCCACGAGCGCGCGGGAGTCCCCGAGGCTCCGCACGTGCCGATCGACGACGGCAGCCGCTCGGAGACCGCGGTGCGTCCCTCGAACGTCATCGTCGCCGAGGAGACCCGACCTCCCCAGAGCGGTAAGGACTGACCAGTTCCAGATGAAGGGTCCTGCACTCCCCCGGGGGTGCAGGACCCTTCATCGTTCCGGTCGGCGGAACGGCAGGAATCCGCTGTCGGCTGACCGTCATGCACATCGTGGCGCCCGTCACCCGACCCCTACCGTGGGCGCATGATCGACGCTGCTTCGTACTTCGCCGCCAAGCTCGCCTACGAGACCGACGCCTCCGACGTCTACGCCGCCCAGCGCGCGGGGCAGGACGTCGTCCTCCTCGATGTGCGCAGCGACGCCGCCTGGCGGCAGGGTCGCATCAGTGGTGCGCTGCACATGCCGTACCGCGAGATCCCCGCTCGGGCACCCCGAGAGCTGGCCGGGGTGACCGAGGTCATCGTCTACTGCTGGGGTCCCGGGTGCAACGCCGGCACGAAGGCGGCTGCCTCGCTCGCAGGTCTCGGCATCGCGGTACGGGAGATGATCGGCGGGTACGAGTACTGGGTCCGAGAGGGACAGCCCACCGAGAACGACCAGGGCCCGCTCCCCCGCACCTTCGATCCGCAGGCGATGGTCGTGAGGTCCCTCGCCTCCGAGGCGCACTGAAAGACCCTCAGCGCCGCGCGCACCCGCTCAGCCGGCCTGATCGCGGAACGGATCGTCGATGGTGAAGCGGTGCGCCGCGGCGCCGACGAACACCGGCGCCCTCCGTGCCGGTGCGTCGTCGGACGTATCGACGTCGACGACCACGACCGTGACGTTGTCGGCGGCGCCCGCATCGAGCGCAAGGCTGATGAGGTCGGATGCCGCATCCTCGCGATTGCCCCGACGCAGGGCCTCGCACACGGCAGAGTCGTCGACGTAATCGGTCAGACCGTCACTGCACAGGAGCCAGCGGTCATCCTGACGGGGATCGACCCACGTCACCAGCGGCAGGTCGTCGGGTCCGCCCGACATCGAGGCCGTGATCAGGTTCCGGTGCGGGTGGCGCATGGCGTCCTCGGCTCGCACGTGACCGCCGTCGACCAGCGCCTGGACGAACGAGTCATCCCGTGTCATCCGGGTCATCGTGCCCGCCCGCAGCGAGTATGCGCGGGAGTCACCGATGTGTGCGAGGAGCAGCCGGTCCCGGTATCCGATGAACAGGCCCGTGAAGGTCGTCGCCATACCCGCGACGCGAGGATCGCGGTGTGCGTGGGCTGCGATGTCCCAGTTGGCCATCAGCGTCCGCTCTGTCAGCATCTCAGCGTCGGGAGACTGATGCCACCCCGCGACCAGCCGGTGCACGAAGGCGGCGGACGCGAGATCTCCGGCAGGGCCACCGCCGACGCCGTCGGCGACGCCGGCGCCCCAGGGCGCGGCGAATGCCGAGTCCTGGTTGCTCGGGCGCGGACCCGATGCGGATGCCGCGACCGACTCCAGTCGGAAACCCACCGTCAGCGGGCGAAGTATCCGCGGTAGTACTCGTACACCCAGCCGACGATCGCGACAGCGAAGACTCCGAGGCCGATGGGGACCATCCACGCGCCCACGGCGAGACCGACGAACGCCAGGCCCGCCGAGAAGGCCAGCACGATGGGCCACCACGACCAGGGGCTGAATTCGCCCATCTCGGGATCACCGTCATCGATGTCGGCGGTCAGCACGTCCTCGGGCAGCTCGCCGCCCTGAGCGACATGCACACGCTGGATGTAGAACGCGATCAGGGCCGCCATGAACGCCGTGAACAGCAGAGCGACGGAGCCGACCCACTCGATCGCCGAGAACCACGGGACCTCGGCGGTCGTGTAGGAGATGATGTTCCACACCGTGTAGAACGCGAAGACCAGGAAGAAGAAGCCGCACAGCAGCCACCAGAGTCCGACGTTGGTACGCACTTACTTGACCTCTCCCTGCGCCAGGTCGACCACCGGCGTGTCCGGAGCATCCTTGGCCGGGCCCACGCCGACGGGAAGACCCGCCTCGGGGTGGTTCAGATCGAACGCCGGACGCTCGCTGCGGATACGCGGGATCGAGGTGAAGTTGTGCCGCGGCGGCGGGCACGACGTCGCCCATTCGAGCGAGGCACCGTAGCCCCACGGGTCGTTGACGGTGATCTTCGGCGCCTTGCGCGCGGTGATCCAGACGTTGAAGAGGAACGGGATCATCGACGCACCGAGGATCATCGCACCGATGGTCGAGACCTGGTTCTGCCAGGTCCACCCGTCGGCGGCGGAGTAGTCGGCGTAGCGACGGACCATTCCGTCCACGCCCAGCCAGTGCTGGATGAGGAACGTCATGTGGAAGCCGATGAACAGCAGCCAGAAGTGGATGATGCCGAGCCGCTCGTTCAGCATGCGCCCCGTCCACTTGGGCCACCAGAAGTAGAAGCCCGCGAACATCGCGAACACGACCGTGCCGAAGACGACGTAGTGGAAGTGCGCCACGACGAAGTACGAGTCGGAGAGGTGGAAGTCCAGCGGCGGGGACGAGAGGATGACGCCGGTCAGACCGCCGAAGACGAACGAGACCAGGAAGCCCAGCGCGAACACCATCGGCGTCTCGAAGGTCACAGACCCCCGCCACATGGTGCCGATCCAGTTGAAGATCTTCACGCCCGTCGGTACGGCGATCAGCATCGTCATCAGCGCGAAGAAGGGCAGCAGCACACCGCCGGTGACGTACATGTGGTGCGCCCACACCGCCACCGAGAGGGCCGCGATGGCGATGGTCGCGTAGACGAGCGTCTTGTACCCGAAGATCGGCTTCCGGCTGAATACCGGGAAGACCTCCGAGACGATGCCGAAGAACGGCAGGGCGATGATGTAGACCTCGGGGTGGCCGAAGAACCAGAACAGGTGCTGCCACAGCAGCACACCGCCGTTCTCGGGGTCGTAGACGTGCGAGCCGAAGATGCGGTCCGATCCGGCCGCGAGGATGGCGGCGGCCAGGACCGGGAAGGCCATCAGGATCAGGATGCTGGTGACGAGGGTGTTCCAGGTGAAGATCGGCATGCGCCACATCGTCATACCCGGGGCCCGCATCGTGATGATGGTGGTGATGAAGTTCACGGCGCCCAGGATCGTGCCGAACCCGCTCATGCCGAGGCCGAGCATCCACAGGTTCCCGCCGACACCTGGTGAGAACGTCTCACTCGCCAGCGGCTGATAGGCGAACCAGCCGAACGAGGCGGCGCCGGCGGGCGTCAGGAAGCCCGAGACGGCGATCAGCGAACCGAACAGGAACAGCCAGAAGGCGAAGGCGTTCAGCCGCGGGAAGGCGACGTCCGGAGCGCCGATCTGCAGGGGCAGAATCGCGTTGGCGAAGCCGGCGAACAGCGGTGTCGCGAACATCAGGAGCATCACGGTGCCGTGCATCGTGAACAGCTGGTTGTACTGCTCCTTGGTCGGAACGACCTGCATGCCCGGCTCGAAGAGCTCCGCGCGGATGATGAGGGCCATCACGCCGGCGAACATGAAGAACATCACCGATGCGATGAGGTACATGTACCCGATCGTCTTGTGATCAGTGGAGGTGATCCACTTGACGACGATGTTGCCCTTCTGCTCGACGCGGGACGAGCTCAGAAGCGCGGCCTGTCGCGGCGGCAGCGTGGTCGAGCGGCCGGGGGTGGATTCCTGCAGTGGCAGTGTCGTCGCCATGATCAGCCCTGATTCTCGGTGATGGGGCCCCCACCGGGGGTTGTTTCGTCGTCGGGGCTCACCCCGGTGCCGGGAAGGTTCTGCAACCGGTCGTATGCATCGGTGATGTCACCGGTCTGGCCGCGGCCGCGGAGCGAGTCGAGGTACTGCTCGTACTCCGCCTCGCTGACGACCTCCACGTTGAAGAGCATCGCCGAGTGGTACTCGCCGCACAGTTCGGCGCACTTCCCGGCGTAGGTGCCCTCGCGGGTCGGCGTGAAGGACCATTCGTTGTCCTTGCCGATGTACATGTCCTTCTTGTAGAGGAAGTCGATGATCCAGAAGCTGTGGATGACGTCGCGGGCTTCGAGATCGATCTTCACCGTCTGGTCCACGGGAAGGTACAGGGTCGGCAGCGCTGCCTGGTCGTAGTCGCCGCGCGCGTCGGGCTCGGCCTGCACGCCCATGCTCCACACGGCGTCGGAGTTGTCCTCGTTCTCGCCGTTGTACTGGAAGTCCCAGGCCCACTGCTTGCCGATGGCGGTGATCGAGACGTCGGGGTCTTCGTACTGCGTCTCGATGATCGTCTGATCGCGAGCGGTGAAGGCGAAGAAGCCGACGACGAGGATCAGCGGCACGATCGTGTAGAAGATCTCGATCGGCATGTTGTACCGCAGCTGCACGGGGAGGCCGGTCTGACCCTTGCGTCGGCGGTAGGCGATCGCCGCCCAGCCCATGAGACCCCAGGTCACCACGCCGACCGCGAGGAGCACGATCCAGGAGTTCACCCAGAGGCCAGAGACGAGTTCGGTCCGGTTGGTGGCCGGCGTACCCTCCTCGACGAAGCCGGGCAGGTACCCGTTCAACTCGGTCGGAGTGCATCCCGCGAGCACGAGGGCCGCGGCGATCCCGACCGGGACGAACGCCCAGCGGAGACGGCGTTTCGAGGGCACGTGCGCACCTTTCCGTTCAGTGTGTTTCCGTGGCCAGTCTAGGGCAACCTCTGGGCGCGTTCTGGCCTGACGCCCAGGTTGTTCGACCGCGAGGACGCGCTCATCGCCACCCTCGACGATGCGTCGCCGAGGGTGAGGTGACCCGGTCACGGGCGGGTCAGTGGAAGCTGTCGCCGCAGGCGCAGCTGCCGGCGGCGTTCGGGTTGTCGATCGTGAAGCCCTGCTCGGAGATGGTGTCCTTGAAGTCGATCGTCGCGCCGTCGAGGTAGGGGACGCTCATGTCGTCGACGATGACCTCGACGCCGTCGAAGTCGACGGTCTTGTCGCCCTCGAGGAGACGCTCATCGAAGTAGAGCTGATAGATCAGTCCGCTGCATCCGCCCGGCTGGACGGCGACGCGGAGTCGCAGATCGTCTCGACCTTCCTGGTCGAGCAGGTTCTTCACCTTCAGCGCGGCGGCGTCGGTGAGAAGCACGCCGTGTGCGCGCGCGGTGTCGGTGGACAGAGCGGTGTCGGTCATTTCAGATCCTCCGGGTGCGGTGCGCGAGACAGGGCTCGGTGAACCGATTCTACGCCCCGACCCCTCGTGCGGGACGGGATAGCACGCCCATCAAGAGACTCTGCGATCGAGTTCCTCGAGGAGCAGCGCCTCTGAGACGACGGCGTTGCGGAACGTATCGAGGTGAAGCGACTCGTTCGGCGCATGGGCGCGGGCGTGGGGGTCTTCGACTCCGGTGACGAGGATCTGCGCGTCGGGGAACTCGCGGACGAGATCGGCGATGAACGGAATCGAACCGCCGACGCCCAGATCGACCGGGTCGACGCCGTAGCCTTCGGCGAAAGCGGCCCGGACCGACTCCACGGCCCAGCCGCCGGTGTCGACGAGGAAGCCGTCGCCGAGGTCGACGTCGCCGAAGTCGAGCCGGGCACCGAAGGGCGCGCGCTGCTCGAGGTGGGCGCGGAGGGCCTCGAAGGCCTCCGACGCCGATTGGCCCGGCGCGATGCGCGCGCTGATGACGACCGAGACCTCCGGGCTCAGGGTGTTCGACGCGTTCTTCACGCTGGGCGCGTCTATGCCGGTGACCGTCACGGACGGCTGGTTCCAGATGCGGCTGAGGATGGTCCCCGAGCCGATCGGGCTGACGCCGTCGAGCAGCCCGGCCTCATCGCGCAGGGTCTCCTCCGTGTACTCGGGTGTCGCCGCCTCCCGGCGAACGAGGCCCTCGACGGCGACGGCACCGTCGGCGTCCCAGAGGGTGGAAAGCAGGCGGATGGCGGCGAGCATGGCATCGGGGACGGCACCGCCGAACATGCCCGAGTGCGAGGCGTGCTCGAGGGTGCGCACCGTCAGGGTGAAGCGCACGTTGCCCCGCAACGACACCGTCAGGGCCGGCGTCCGCGCGTCCCAGTTGCCCGAGTCGGCGACGACGATCACATCGGCCCGAAGCGTCTCGGCGTTATCGGAGAGGAACTGCGAGAACGAACGCGAGCCCGCCTCCTCCTCCCCCTCGACGAACAGGGCGATGCCGACACCGAGGTCGTCGCCCACGGTGTCGCGCAGCGCCCGGACTGCGGCGATGTGGGCCATCACGCCGGCCTTGTCGTCGGCGGCGCCGCGTCCGTAGAGGCGGCCGTCGCGCACGGTGGGCTCGAAGGGCGGTGATTGCCACAGCGCCTCATCCCCGACGGGCTGGACGTCGTGGTGGGCGTACAGCAGGATGGTCGGCCGCCCGGGCGCGGCGGCACGCGTGGCCAGCACCGCCGGCATCCCGCGCTCTCCGGTGCCGGGGACGGCGGCGTCCGCGATCCGCACGTCGTCGAAGACGCCGGTCTCGCGCGCGAGCGCGGCCACCGCTTCCGCCGACCGCCGGACCTCGGCGTGGTCGAAGCCGGGGAAGGCCACCGAGGGGATGCGCACGAGCGAGCCGAGATCGGCCAGTGCGGTGGGGATGCCGGAGAGCGCGGCGTCGCGGACGGCGTCACGCCGGGTGGGGGTGGAGGTCATGCGGGTAATCTTAAGCGGACACCCGTTCTCCGCTTCCAAGGATCTCCCCGTGGCCAAGACTCCCGGCGCACCCACCCCCGCAGCTTCCACTCCGAATGACGCGCCCGAGGGCGCCGCATCCGCGTCGGGGAAGGGCCGCGCGACGCCGACCCGCGCCGAGCGCGAGGCCGCCCGCAAGCGCCCCCTGGTTCCCGACACCAAGGAGGCCAAGGCCCGCGCCCGCGCCGACCTGGCCGCGCAGCGCGAGAAGGCGCGCGCCGGCATGGCCGCGGGAGACGAGCGCTACCTCCCGGTCCGCGACAAAGGGCCTCAGCGTCGCTGGGTCCGTGACTTCGTCGACTCGGGTTTCCACCTGGGCGAGGCGGTCATGCCGGCCATGGTCCTGGTGATCGTGGCCACCTTCGTTCCCGTGCTCGCCGTGCAGTACTGGTCGTTCGTGGTGCTGTGGATCTTCATCCTGTTCGTCATCGGCGACATGGTCATCACCTCCATCCGCGTCAAGCGCGGCGCACGGGAGAAGTTCGGGGCCGACAAGACCGAGAAGGGTCTCGGATGGTACGCCGCGATGCGCAGCATCCAGATGCGGTTCCTGCGCCTCCCCAAGCCGCAGGTGAAGCGCCGCGGGTTCCGTGGCGGGAGCACCGCCTGACTCAGGCCGACGCGCGAGCCGTCGAGCGCGCCAGCGATCGGTTGATCTGACGGGCCCAGAGAGGACCGCGGTAGAGGAACCCGGTGTATCCCTGAACGAGGGTGGCGCCGGCCTCCAGTCGCTCCCGCACGTCCTCCCCCGTCTCCACCCCGCCGACGGAGATCACCGCGAAGGAAGCGGGGACGATCCGCCGCAGCAACCGGAGCACCTCGAGCGATCGATGGCGCAGGGGCGACCCGGAGAGGCCGCCTGCACCGGCGGCGGCGACGGTCTGCGGATCGGTGGTGAGCCCCTCGCGATCGATGGTGGTGTTCGTGGCGATGATGCCCGAAAGACCGCCATCGACGGCGAGGCGGGCGACCTCGACGATGTCTTCGTCCGCGAGGTCCGGCGCGATCTTGACCAGCAGCGGCGTGGCGCCCGCCGCATCCTTGACCGCCTCCAGCAGCGGCCCGAGGCTCGCAACGGCCTGGAGGTCGCGGAGGCCCGGGGTGTTGGGCGAGGACACGTTGACGACGAGGTAGTCGGCGAGGGGGGCGAGCAGTCGCGTGCTCCGGACGTAGTCGGGGGTCGCGTCGGCGACCTCGACGACACGGCTCTTTCCGATGTTGACCCCGATGAGAGGGCGTCGCCGCCGTCGGCGGAGTGCCGCCAACCGCGCGGCAGCAGCCTCGGCGCCGGCGTTGTTGAAGCCCATCCGGTTGATCACCGCGCGGTCGGGGATCAACCGGAACAGACGCGGGCGCGGGTTTCCCGGCTGTGGGTGGGCGGTGATCGTGCCGACCTCCACGTGACCGAAACCGAGCGCGGCGAGTCCGCGCGCGGCGCGGACGTCCTTGTCGAACCCGGCGGCCACGCCGAACGGGGTCGGAAAGGTCAGGCCCAGCGCCGAGGTCTCCAGCATGGGAGCGGGGCGGGTGAGGCGGGCTGCGAGCGCTGACAGCGGCGGCGCACCGAGAGCACGGATCACGACGACCGCCACGTGGTGCGCGGTTTCGGGATCCATTCGCGTGAGGACCGTGCGGAACAGGAGGGGATACATCCCCTCCAGGCTAGCGAGTCGGCTCGCCCTCACCCGCCCGCACACGATCGGCGTGGTCGGCGCGGAGGCCGGCGATGGCCGATTCGAAATCCTCCAGCGAATCGAAGGCCTGATAGACGCTGGCGAAACGCAGGAAGGCGACCTCATCGAGCTCGCGGAGCGGGCCGAGGATCGCCAGGCCGATCTCGTTGGTGTCGATCTGGGAAGCGCCGGTCTGCCGTACCGACTCCTCGACGGTCTGGGCGAGCACCGCCAGGTCGCCCTCGGTGACGGGCCGACCCTGGCAGGCTTTGCGGACACCCGACATGACCTTCTCGCGGCTGAACGGTTCGATCACCCCGGAGCGCTTGATCACATTCAGGCTCGCCGTCTCGATGGTCGAGAACCGGCCGCCGCACTGCGGGCACTGCCGGCGACGTTTGATGCTCAGCCCGTCGTCGCTGGTTCGCGAGTCGATGACACGGGAGTCGGAATGACGGCAGAAGGGACAATGCATGGCGAGAACAGGTTACGCCGAGAACCGAGCGGTCACGGCCTCGCCGTGCGCGGGCAGGTCTTCGGCATCGGCGAGGGTCACGATCGCTTCGCGCACGTCGGCCAGCGCCTGCTCGTCGTACGTCACAACCTGCTGTGGCCGGAGGAACGTCGATGCCGACAGACCCGCCGCATATCGGGCCTGTCCCCCGGTCGGAAGGACGTGGTTGCTGCCCGCGAGGTAGTCGCCGAGACTGACCGGCGTGTGGCGACCGACGAAGATGGCGCCGGCGTGGACGAAATCCTCGGGGCGGGGATCGGCGAGGTGGAGCTCGAGGTGCTCGGGCGCGTAGGCGTTGCTGAACGCCGTCGCAGCGGCCTGATCGTCCACGAGCACGATGGCCGACTGCGCGCCGCGGAGGGCGGTCTGAACGCGTGACGCATGACGCGTGCCGGGTGCCCTCCGGGCGACCGATGCGGCGACCGCTTCGGCGATGGCGGACGAGGTCGTCACGAGAACGGCGGATGCCTGCTCGTCGTGCTCGGCCTGACTGATGAGGTCGGCCGCGACGATATCGGCGTCGGCGGAATCGTCCGCGACGATGAGGATCTCGGTGGCTCCGGCCTCGGAGTCCGTTCCGACCAGACCCGCGACGGCGCGCTTGGCCGCCGCGACGAAGTTGTTCCCCGGACCGGTGACGACATCCACGGGCGTGAGGCCGATCTCGGGAACACCGTGGGCGAAGGCGCCGATCGCCCCGGCACCGCCCATCGCGTAGACCTCGGCGACGCCCAGGAGTCGCGCCGCGGCGAGGATGACGGGATGCACCCGACCGCCGTGCTCACGCTGCGGGGGCGAGGCGAGGGCGACTTCGGACACACCGGCGATCTGTGCGGGGACGACGTTCATCACGACGCTCGACGGGTAGACGGCCTTCCCCCCGGGGACGTACAGACCCACGCGACGCACCGGCTGCCAGCGCTGCACGATGCGCGCGCCCGGACGGACGATGGTGACGATCTCCGCCGGGACCTGGGCCGCCGAGCCGAGGCGGACGCGGTCGATGGCTTCCTCCAGCGCTGCGCGGATGTCGGGGGCGAGGCCCGCCAGTGCCTCATCGAGGTGCGACGCCGGCACGCGGATCTCGTGTCCGGTGACCCCGTCGAATCGCTCCGCCTGCTCGCGCAGGGACTCCTCGCCGCGCGCCGCCACGTCGGCGACGATGTCAGAGGCCGCGGTGAACGCCGCCTCGCGGGTGCCTTCGGCCCGCGGGACAGCGGCGAGCAGCTGGGCGGCCGTGAGCGCCTGCCCGCGCAGGTCGATGGTGCGCATCTCGATGGAGTTCCTCAGCCCCGGGTGACGCCGGAGACGTCGTGCAGGTACCCCGTGCGGCCGTCCTCGTGGCGGACGACGAAGTGGGTCTGGCGGTCCTCGATGACGAGAGCCCACGCCGTCGGACCGATGCGGAAGAGGGCGACGCCGTTCTCGTCGACGATGTCGCGCTCCTCGGGCACGAGGGCCCAGAACGCCTGGTAGCGGGTCTCGGGTTCGATCACGGTGGTGGCCGTCTGGTCGGCATCCCGAGTGTCGTCGGCGTGGGCGTCGTCTGAGGCGGAGGTGTCGGCGACCGCCGTCCTCGGCTGGGCGTCATCCGCGTCCAGCCGCTCGGTGCGGGAGGGCCCGAACATCTCCTCGAGCTCGCTCGGCTGGTTCGCACCGTCGGCATCCACGTCCGGTCGGCCCATCGCTTCGGGCCCGACGGGAACACCCGCTGAGGCGTGCGCGCCCGCCGAGGCGGGTGCATAGGGGTTCACGCCGTGGGCGCCGGTGTCGTACGAACCCGTGTCGTCGGCGCCGGTAACGGACGACGCGCTGTCCCGGACGGGCGCGGCGGTGGGTGCCGGCGCGGGCTTGGGAGCACGAGGGGTCCGGGGACGCGGCGTGACGGGACGCGCGGGACGGGCGAACCGGTGGGCGACGACCTCCCGACGGTCCCGGAAGTCCTCGGCGAGGGCGGGGATGAGCGGTGCGAAGACGGTGAGGACGACGCCGGCGAGCATGAGGACGAACTCCACCCAGATCACCCAGCCGCGCAGCCACGGACCGCCGGCGACGACGATGGCGACGGTCTCCCAGATGAGGTGCAGCCAGATGACCGCCGAGACGGTGAAGGCCACCGAGGCGAACTGGTCGATACCGAGTGAACCGACACGGCGGATCCCCTCGGGGGAGAGCCGGCGCAGCGCCAGCAGGAAGACCGCGACCGTCGGCACGCCGATGGTGAGGATCCACCACAGGCCGGTGGTCCACACCGAACTGAACTGCACGGTGCTGAACGAGAAGAAGGACACGACGAAGGCCACGAGCCAGACGCCGCCCAGGATCACCTCGCGCAGCGAGAACGGCCCTACGCCGTACTGCACCCCGGTGTCGGCGCGGCCGTCGGCGACGGTGGGCGCGTCATCCTCCGCGGGCGTCGTCGCGGGGGTGTCCACGGTCGGTTCGTCGTTGCTGATTCCGTCGGTCACAGTCATCCTTCCCGGGAGCCGCGCGGTCCGCACGGCGACTCCCGATCTTACCCGCGCCACTCGTCCGGATCACGGGCGTGTGCGCTTCATCACGACGTCGCGGACGACCCGCGACATCGATCGCCCCATCACCGATCAACCGAGACACTGGGGCCCGAGGAGACCTTTCAGCTCGCCGTACAGGTCGGCGGTCACCATCACCGGCAGCGGGACCTCGAACACCTTCGCCACCCCGCCCTTGTGCAGGCGCAGGGTCACCTCGGTATCCCCGCGGTGTCGGGTCAGCACCTGAGCCAGTTCCGTCACCACCGTCTCGGTCGCCCGATGCTCGGGAACGAGGAGAACGAGCGGGCCGGAAGCGTCCACCGCCCCGAGATCGGGCACGAACGCCGAGACGGCGTGCAGGTTCATGCCGTCATCGCGTCGTGACACGCGTCCGCGGACCACGAGGATCGAGTCGGCCTGCAGCATCGACTGGAATTCGGTGTAGGTCTTGCCCATGAACATCACCGTGACCTCACCGTCGAAATCCTCGACCGTGATCATGCCGTAGGGGTTGCCGCTGGACTTCGCCACCCGATGCTGCACGCTCGTGACGAGGCCGGCCACGGTGACCTGCTCGCCGTCGGCGATGTCCTCGGACGCCAGGAGATCGTGGATCGACAGCGAGGCGTGCTTGGCGAGCGGAATCTCCAGCCCCGCCAGCGGATGATCGGAGACGTAGAGCCCGAGCATCTCGCGCTCGAAGGCCAGCTTGTCCTTCTTGGTCCACTCCGGCCGGTCGGGCACCTTCTGGACCTGCTGCGGTTCGTCCCACAGCGAATCGAAGTCGAATCCGACCTCGCCGTTGGCCTCACGGCGCTTGTCGAGGACGGCCTGCTCGGTGGCATCCTCGTGGATCTCCATCAGCGCACGACGGGTCGCCCCGAGCGAATCGAACGCACCCGCCTTGATCAGCGACTCCACCGTCCGCTTGTTGGCAACGGGCACGGGAACCTTCGACAGGAAGTCGTGGAACGACGTGAAGCGCGTCTCCTGGCGGGCGGCGACGATGGCGTCGACCACGTTCGCGCCGACGTTGCGCACGGCGCCCAGCCCGAAGCGGATGTCTTCGCCGACGGCGGCGAAGTAGCGGATCGACTCCCCCACGTCCGGCGGCAGCACCTTGATGCCCATGCGACGGCACTCGTTGAGGTAGACGGCCATCTTGTCCTTCGAGTCACCCACGCTCGTGAGGAGCGCCGCCATGTACTCGGCCGGATAGTGGGCCTTCAGGTAGGCGGTCCAGTACGAGACGAGGCCGTACGCCGCCGAATGCGCTTTGTTGAAGGCGTAGTCCGAGAAGGGCAGGAGGATGTCCCAGAGCGCCTTGATGGCCTGATCGCCGTAGCCCCGCTCCTTCATGCCGCCCGAGAAGCCCTCGTACTGCTTGTCGAGCTCGGACTTCTTCTTCTTGCCCATCGCACGGCGGAGGATGTCCGCTTGACCGAGCGAGAAGCCCGCAACCTTCTGCGCGATGGCCATGACCTGCTCCTGATAGATGATCAGGCCGTAGCTGATGTCGAGGATGTCCTTGAGAGGCTCCTCGAGCTCGGGGTGGATCGGCGTGACCTCCTGCTGCCCGTTCTTGCGGAGGGCGTAGTTGATGTGGGAGTTCGCGCCCATGGGTCCGGGACGGTAGAGCGCGATGACCGCCGACACGTCCTCGAAGTTGTCGGGCTTCAGCAGCCGCAGCAAGGAGCGCATCGGGCCACCGTCGAGCTGGAAGACGCCGAGGGTGTCGCCACGGGTGAGCAGCTCGTACGCCGCGGCATCGTCGAGCGCGAGGTGCTCGAGATCGAGCTCTTCTCCCCGGTTCATCCGGATGTTGTCCAGCGCATCCGAGATGATCGTGAGGTTGCGAAGCCCGAGGAAGTCCATCTTGATCAGGCCCAGGGTCTCGCACGACGGGTAGTCGAACTGCGTGACGATCTGGCCGTCCTGCTCGCGGCGCATGATCGGGATGATGTCGAGCAGGGGCTCCGACGACATGATGACGCCTGCGGCGTGGACGCCCCACTGTCGCTTGAGCCCCTCGAGTCCGAGAGCCCGGTCGAAGACCGTCTTCGCCTCGGGGTCGGTGTCGATGAGGGCGCGGAACTCGCCGGCTTCCTTGAAGCGCGGATGCTGTGCGTCGTACATCCCGCTCAGCGGCATGTCTTTGCCCATCACGGCCGGCGGCATCGCCTTCGTCAGCCGCTCCCCCATGCTGAACGGGAAGCCCAGCACACGGCCCGCGTCCTTCAGAGCCTGCTTGGACTTGATCGTGCCGTAGGTCACGATCTGCGCGACCCGCTCGGAGCCGTACTTCTCGGTGACGTAGTCGATCACCTCGCCGCGACGCCGGTCGTCGAAGTCGACATCGAAGTCGGGCATCGAGACGCGGTCGGGGTTGAGGAAGCGCTCGAAGATGAGGCCGTGCTCGAGCGGGTCGAGATCGGTGATGCGCATGGCGTAGGCGACCATCGATCCCGCGCCCGAACCACGGCCGGGACCGACGCGGATCCCGTTGTCCTTCGCCCAGTTGATGAAGTCGGCGACGACCAGGAAGTAGCCGGGGAACCCCATCTGCAGGATGATGCCGGTCTCGTACTCGGCCTGCTTGCGGACCTTGTCGGGGATGCCGTTCGGATACCGGTAGTGCAGGCCCTTCTCGACCTCCTTGACCAGCCAGCTGTCCTCGGTCTCGCCATCGGGCACGGGGAAGCGCGGCATGTAGTTCGCGCTCGTGTTGAACTCGACCTCGCACCGCTCGGCGATGAGGAGGGTGTTGTCGCACGCCTCGGGGTGCTCGCGGAAGATCTGCCGCATCTCCTGCGCCGTCTTGACGTAGTACCCGTCGCCGTCGAACTTGAAGCGGTTCGGGTCGTCGAGGGTGGATCCCGACTGCACGCACAGCAGCGCCGCGTGCGCGTCGGCCTCGTGCTGGTGGGTGTAGTGGGAGTCGTTGGTCGCGACCAGGGGGATGCCGAGATCCTTCGAGATGCGGATCAGATCGGTCATGACCCGCCGCTCGATGGAGAGCCCGTGATCCATGATCTCGGCGAAGTAGTTCTCTTTGCCGAAGATGTCCTGGAACTCGGCGGCCGCCGCCCGCGCGGCGTCGTACTGGCCGAGACGCAGTCGCGTCTGCACCTCGCCCGACGGGCAGCCCGTCGTCGCGATGAGCCCCTTGCCGTAGGTCTCGAGCAGCTCCCGGTCCATGCGCGGCTTGAAGTAGTACCCCTCCATGCTCGACAACGAGCTGAGCCGGAAGAGATTGTGCATTCCCTCGGTGCTCTGGCTCCACATCGTCATGTGGGTGTACGCGCCGGAGCCGGAGACGTCGTCGCTGCGCTGCTCGGGGGTGCCCCACTGCACCCGCGACTTGTCGCTGCGGTGCGTGCCCGGCGTGACGTAGGCCTCGAGCCCGATGATCGGCTTGACGCCCGCCGCCTTCGCGGCGTTGTAGAACTCGAATGCGGCGAAGGTGTTGCCGTGGTCGGTGACGGCGATGGCCGGCATGCCGTAGTCGGCCGCCGCCTGAGTCATGGCGCCGATCTTGGCCGCCCCGTCGAGCATCGAGTACTCGCTGTGCACGTGCAGGTGAACGAAGGAGTCGGATGCCACGGAACCAGCGTACGCGGCGGGTCGGACATCGGCGGCGTGTCGGATAGCGTGGCAGCGAGCAGAGGGAGACCGTGATGCCGACACCGGATTTCGTCCTGGACCTGCGCCGCCACATAGGGACCCGCCCCCTCCCCCTGGTGGGCGTGACCGCCGTGATCGAGCACGAGGGAGCCGTGCTGCTGGGCCGCCGCAGCGACAACGGCCGACTCACTCCCGTCACCGGCATCGTCGACCCGGGCGAGGAGCCCGCCGATGCCGCCTGCCGTGAGGCGGAGGAGGAAGCGGGAGTCATCGTCCGCGCGGTCCGACTGGCCTTCGTGCACCAGATCCCTCGGATCACCTACGACAACGGCGATCAGAGCGATTACCTGGATCTCACCTTCCGCTGCGCGTGGATCTCGGGCTCCCCCGCACCGGTGGACGGTGAGATGACCGAGGTCGGCTGGTACCCGATCACCGCGGTCGAGTCACTCCTCGACGACGACATGGCCGAGCGCGTCCGTCGTGCCCTCGAGGACGGTCCGACCGTCTTCCTCCAGAGTGGGTGATCGTCGCAGTCTCACGCGAGGTCGAGACGCATGAGCACGCGTGGGAAGCCGTTCAGCACGGAGGTCGTGTCGGCGGCGTGGACGAAACCGGCCCGCTCGAAGAGAGCACGGGTGCCGACGTAGGCCATCGTCAGGTCGACCTTCGCTCCGCGGTTGTCGACGGGGTATCCCTCGATGGCGGGCGCGGCGCTGTCGCGCGCGAATCGAACCGCGCCATCCAGCAGTGCGTGCGAGAGCCCGCGCCCGCGGTACCCGGGCCGGACGCGGATGCACCACACGCTCCACACATCCCGGTCATCCACGTGAGGGATCTTCCGATTCGCGGCGAACGACGTGTCTGCGCGCGGATGCACCGCCGCCCAGCCGACCACGTCATCGCCGTCGTAGGCGAGGACGCCCGGCGGGCCGCCTGCGAGCAGTTCCCTCACCCGCTCGCCGCGCGCCGGCCCGTGCAGAGCACGATTCTCGGCGCCCGGCACGCGATAGCTCAGACACCAGCAGACGTTCGACGTCGGCTTCTTCGGGCCGACCATCGTGCGGATGTCATCGAACACCGTCGCCGGTCTCACGTGGATCGACATGGCTCCACTCTGCCGCGACCCGCCGACATCGTCGCGGTTCACTCTCCGCGGAGGATCTCCAGCGCCGCGGCGAGGTCCGCGGGGTAGTCCGACGTGAACGCGACCCACTCCCCCGTGGCGGGGTGGGTGAAGGCCAGGCGATGCGCGTGCAGCCACTGCCTCGCCAGTCCCAGCCGCGCACCGAGGGTGGGGTCGGCACCGTAGAGGGGGTCTCCGACGCACGGATGCCGGTGGGCGGCCATGTGCACGCGGATCTGGTGGGTCCGGCCCGTTTCGAGGTGGATCTCCAGCAGCGATGCGCCGGGAAACGCCTCGAGGGTCTCGTAGTGGGTGACGGAATCTTTGCCGGAGGGGATGACGGCGAACTTCCAGGAGTGGGTCGGGTGGCGTCCGATCGGCGCGTCGATCGTGCCCGCCAACGGATCTGGATGCCCCTGCACGACAGCGTGGTAGACCTTCTCGACCTCGCGCTCCCTGAAGGCGCGCTTGAGAGCGGTGTAGGCCGCCTCGGTCTTGGCGACGACCATGAGTCCGCTCGTACCGACATCCAGCCGGTGGACCACGCCCTGACGCTCCGCCGCTCCCGTCGTGGCGACGGGCACGCCCGCCGCCGCGAGGGCACCGAGGACCGTGGGGCCTTCCCAGCCGACCGACGGATGCGCCGCGACTCCCGCCGGCTTGTCCACGACGATCAGGTCGGCGTCCTGGTGGACCACTCCGAGATCGGGAACGTCCACCGGAATGATCCGGGGATCCTCCCTGGCCGCCCATTCGACCTCGAGCCAGGCGCCGCCGCGGAGGCGATCCGACTTCGCCAGGGCGCGCCCGTCCATCCGCGCACCGCCGGCGTCGAGGACATCCACGGCGAAGGTGCGGGAGAAGCCCAGCATCTTGGCCAGCGCGGCGTCGGCACGGGTACCGTCGAGCCCGTCCGGAACGGGGAGGTGTCGCGACTCCACGTCAGTCGACCGCGCGCTCTGAGCGAGACGCGGAATCGGCCGATGCCGGTTCTCCCTTGCGGGACGATCGCTCCTGCCGCGTCCCGTCCAGGTGCGGGCCGAACAGCACGAGGGCGGCGACCGAGATCATCATCGTGACGATGAAGATGTCGGCGACGTTGTAGATGGCGGGCATCATCCACGGGGTGTTGATGAAGTCCACGACGTGACCGACGGGGAAGCCGGGCTCGCGGAGCAGGCGGTCGGTGAGATTGCCCAGCACGCCGCCGAGGAGAAGCCCCAGGACGATCGCCCAGATGCGGGAACGCAGGCGCGTGACGGCGAGGAACACGATGACGACCGCCACCACCGCCAGCGCGATGGTGAAGATCCAGGTGACGTCCTCACCGAGGGAGAACGCAGCGCCTGGATTGCGGGTGAGGTAGAAGATCAGGAAGTCGCCGAGGATCCGCACCGGCTCCTGGTACGGCAGGCTCTGGATGGCGAGGTACTTCGTGAACTGGTCGGCGGCCAGCACGACCGTCGCGAGGATCACGACGATGATGCTGGCCGCCGCCCGGTGAAGCGGGGTTCGACCGGTCAAGGACTACAGGCCGACGGCCGGCACGGGCGCAGACCCGGTGGCGGTCGACGACGCGTCCAGGTCGCGCAGGTGCCCCTCGATGTAGCTGCGGAGCTGCGTGCGGTAATCACGCTCGAACTGACGCAGCTCGCTGATGCGACCCTCGAGCGTGGCGCGCTCCTTCTCCAGGCGAGCCATCTCGTCGCGTCCGCGGGCCTCGGCTTCGGAGACGATCGACGTGGCCTGAGCCTGGGCGTCGGAGATGAGCTGGTCACGCTTGGCGCGACCCTCCGCGACGTGCTCGTCGTGGAGACGCTGTGCGAGCTCGATGATGCCGGCGCTGGCGGCGCTCGGCGAGCCGGCGTCCGCGGCGGGCGCCGAGGTCGGCTCGGAGGCCGCGGCCGGGGCCTCCGCTACCGGGGCGGCGACCGTGGCCGGGGCGGACTCGCCGGATTCGAGGGCGGCGAGCTTGGCCTTCAGCTCCTCGTTCTCGGCGATCGTCTTGCGCCATTCGACGACGATCTCGTCGAGGAAGTCGTCGACCTCGTCCGGGTCGAAACCCTCCTTGAAGCGGACGTGCTGGAACTGCTTGGTGACGACGTCATCGGGGGTCAATGCCATGGTGATTCCTCTTTCGAGCTGGTCGTTGGCCGACGTCGCGGCCCTCCCACCGTCCTGCGGCGGTCGTATCCAGCCAAGCATAGCCCCGGGCCACGGACGTGTCGAAGGCGCCTGAGGGGCTCAGACCATCGTGAGCGAACGGGTGACGGCGAGCAGGATGAAGCAGAGCAGCATCGTCAGCGCGAAGCCGAAATCGAGAGCGACCGGCCCCACCCGCAGGGGCGGGATGAAGCGCCGGAACATCTTGATCGGCGGATCCGTGACGGTGTAGACGACCTCGGCGAGCACCAGGCCTACGCCCTTCGGCCGCCACTCGCGGTTGAAGAAGGGGATCCACTCGAGCACCAGGCGCCCCAGCAGGACGAAGACGTAGATGAAGAGGATCGCGTTGAGGATGGAAGCGATGAACGCGATGACGGGCACGTACTAAGGCTACGAGAAGGGCACGGCTTCCGGGTCCGCGTGCGCGATGGCACCGTCTCCGGATACGGCGACGTTCTCGGGCGAGAGAAGGAAGACCTTGCTCGTGACACGCTCGATGCGCCCGTACAGACCGAGCGACAGGCCGCTGGCGAAGTCGATGAGACGGCGCGCATCGGCATCCGACATCTGCGAGAGGTTGATGATCACCGGGATCCCGTCGCGGAAGTTCTCTGCGATCACCTGCGCGTCGCGGTACTGCTTGGGGTGGACGGTCAGGATCTCGCTCACCGCGGTCGGCGCGGGCTGGCGGACGACGGCCGGACGGTGGATCGGTGTGATGGGAGCGGCCTTCTCGACCGCCTGCGGCTTCTGCCGAGCGGCCGGCTGCGACGCGGGCTCTTCGTAGACCTCTTCCTCATCGGCGAGGCCCAGGTACACCATGGTCTTCTTGAGCGGGTTCGACATCGGATCCTCCGTTTGCTCGTGTCGTTTCCGAGGTTAACCGCGCTCGGGCCGCGGGCCGGTGATTGCCGTACCGATGCGTAGGTGTGTCGCGCCGATGGCGATCGCCTCGGCGAAGTCTCCGGTCATCCCCGCCGACAGCCAGTTCGCGTCTGGAACGACGGCGCGCACCGCCTCGGCGTACCGCGCGAGGCGCTCGAAGGCCGCGGCAGGCGCTTCATCGAGGGGGGCGACGGCCATCACGCCGCGGACGCGCAGCGTGTCGCAGCGGGCGGTGTGGTCGGCCAGAGCGTTCAGTTCCCCGGGCGCGACGCCGCCTCGCCCGGGGTCATCGGTGAGGTTGACCTGCAGGAAGACATCCAGCAGGGGTTCGGACTCGTCGGCGGCGCGGTCGAGGGCGTCGGCGATCTTCGGTCGGTCGACCGAGTGCACCACCGCGGCGGCGGAACGGATCGCTCGAGCCTTGTTGGTCTGCGCCTGACCGATGAAGTGCCAGCGCAGGCCCGCCAATGGTCCCACGGCCTCGTGCTTGGCCGAGAGCTCCTGCTGGCGGTTCTCGCCCACATCCCGGACGCCGAGACCGTAGAGCCTCTCGACGAGACGGGCGGGATGGAATTTGGTCACCACGATCCGCGTGATCTCCTCCGGGCGACGACCGGCGGTGCGCGCCGCCTCGACGATGCGCGCATCCACATCGGCGAGCCGCCGGGCGAGGTCGTCCTCGTCCGGCGGCTCGTCGCGCGTCGTGGGTGCGATCATCGCGAGGCGGTGCAGGTCACTTCAGGAAGTCGGGGATGTCGAGATCGTCATCCCCGAACGCCGAGTCGTAGCCGGTGTCGGGCAGGGTGGCCCCGACCGAGATCGACTCCTTCTTCGGCTCGACCCGCTCCGGCTCGACCTCCCGCGCGGCGTCGACGGCGGGCATCGCGGGCACGACGGGCACACTGGCCGGGCGAGCGGCGGCGACCGGGTCGATCCGCAGCGACGGCTCGCCGCCGTCGAATCCGGCCGCGATGACGGTGACGCGCACCTCGTCACCGAGGGTGTCGTCGATGACCGTTCCGAAGATGATGTTGGCCTCGGGGTGGGCGGCCTCCTTCACCAGCTGCGCGGCGTCGTTGATCTCGAAGATGCCGAGGTTGGACCCGCCCTGGATCGACAGCAGCACACCGTGCGCGCCCTCGATCGATGCCTCGAGGAGGGGCGACTCGACGGCGAGCTCCGCGGCCTTGATGGCACGGTCGGCGCCGCGGGCGGAGCCGATGCCCATCAGGGCCGACCCGGCGCCCTGCATGACCGACTTCACGTCGGCGAAGTCGAGGTTGATCAGACCCGGGGTCGTGATCAGGTCGGTGATGCCCTGCACACCGGCCAGGAGCACCTGATCGGCAGTGGCGAAGGCCTCCACCATGGAGATGCCGCGGTCGCTGATCTCGAGCAGACGATCATTCGGCACGACGATGAGGGTGTCGACCTCCTCCTTCAGCCGTCCGACGCCGGCCTCGGCCTGGCTCTGCCGACGACGACCCTCGAAGGAGAAGGGCTTGGTGACCACACCGATGGTGAGGGCTCCGATGGACTTCGCGATCTTGGCGACCACGGGTGCGCCACCGGTGCCGGTCCCACCGCCTTCGCCCGCGGTGACGAAGACCATGTCGGCACCGCGCAGGGCCTCCTCGATCTCCTCCGCATGGTCCTCGGCCGCCCGACGACCCACCTCGGGGTCGGCACCGGCGCCGAGCCCGCGCGTGGGCTCACGTCCGACGTCGAGCTTGACGTCGGCGTCGCTCATGAGCAGCGCCTGGGCGTCGGTGTTGATCGCGATGAACTCCACGCCACGCAGCCCGAGTTCGATCATGCGGTTGACGGCGTTCACGCCGCCGCCGCCCACACCGACCACCTTGATCACGGCGAGGTAGTTCTGGTTCTGGCTCATGCCGGCCTCCGTCTTCCCGAACCTTCAACCTCTACTAGAGGTATAAAGAATTGCTCGGTATGCAATTCCTGTTCTTGAAGGTAAGCGGACGACGCGGCTCGGCACGGAGGGACACGGCGTGTCGCGACATCCTGATTTCTCGGTGGCGTGTCAGCGGATCACGACCGCGTCGGGCGAGGAGACGTCGTACTCGGTGACGGTATCGGCCGGCCGTGCGACCATGACGGTCTCGAGGACCCGGGCCTTCAGCGCGGATTCCTCCGCACTCCCCCAGACCACGCGGGAGGATGAGGTCAACGTCATCGTCACATCGAAGGCCGAGGTCGCACTCACCGCCGTCACCTGGTCGCCGATCGAGGCGGGAAGCGCCCGCATCACCCTGCCGACGGCCGCGAAAGCATCGCCGTCGACTCCGCCGCGCACGTCCAGCACCGGCTCGCCCGGCGGCGGCTCGGTACTGGCCGAGAGGACGACCCCTGCGGCATCGACGACGGAGTACCCCGATGCCGACGCGATCGCGCCGATGGGCGTGCGTTCGACGATCCGGACGACGAGCTCGTGCGGCGGCCGCGCCTCGAGGGTGTAGCTCTGAACGAACGGGAAATCGGAGAGCGTGTCCTGGATGGCCGCTTCGTCCACGAGCGGGAGAGGAGTGCCCAGCTGCGACGCCAGCGCCGCCTCGACGCCACCGGCGTCGAGCTGAACCGCTCCGACGACCCGAACACGTTCGACGGCGAAGAGCGGGCTGTAGGCCACGGCGGCGGTCACCCCTGCCACGACGAGGATGGCACCGATCACCGACACCCACAGCGCGCGCCGGCGGCGCTGGCGGACGGTGAAACGCCGGACCTCTGCACGCAGCGCTCTCCTCCGGGCGCGCGACGCGCGCCACACCGCCAGCAGGCCGACCGGCTGCTCCGCCGGCTCCGCGCCCTCGACCGGACCGTCGTCCGACGCAGCGCTTGACGCCCCCGACGCCGACCCGCCCGGTTCGGATCCGGGCTCCTCGCCCGCTCTCCGCCCGCCGGGGCCTCTCCGCGACCGACCGCGCGATCCCGTCGCGGCACCGACGTCGGTCGGGAGCGGCAGGATGACGCCCGGACGGTCTTCGACGTCGACCGCGTCATCCGTCGTCACGCCGGACTCGCGCCGCGCCGGCGCGGCCGGCGGCGGGAGGGGGGACGGCCGACGGACCACCGGGTCAGCCCTCGACGGCGGCGGTATCGGTGTCGCGGGAGACAGGTGTGGGGTGGGAGACAGGGGTGGTTCGGGAGACAGGGGTGGTTCGGGAGACAGGGGTGGTTCGGGAGACAGGGGTGACCGGAGCGTCCGGGCGGATGCGGCTCAGCGCCTCGAGGAGCTGCGGGACGAGGAGGTTCACGTTCCCGCACCCGAGGGTGATGACGTAGTCGCCGGGTCGCGCGACCGCGGCGGCATGGTCGGCGGCGCGCTGCCAGTCGGCGACGAAGCGGACCCGATCCGGGTCGGAGAAGGCGTGGGCGACGAGATCGCCCGTGACGCCGGGGACGGGGTCCTCCCGCGCGCCGTAGACGTCGAGCACGACGGTGTGGTCGGCGTGGCGCTCGAGCACCTCGGCGAACTCCCGGTACATGTGCTGGGTGCGCGAGTAGGTGTGAGGCTGGTGGACGGCGATGATGCGACCGTCGCCGATGACGCTGCGAGCGCCGGCGAGGGCGGCGGCGACCTCGGTCGGGTGGTGGGCGTAGTCGTCGTAGACGCTCACCCCGCGCTCGACCCCGTGCAGTTCGAACCGTCGGTCGGTGCCGGCGAAGCCGGTGACCGCATCCGCCGCTGCGCCGAGCGGAAATCCGAGACCGATGAGCACGGCCACCGCACCCGCGGCGTTGACGGCGTTGTGCACTCCGGGGATCTTCAGGCGCACCGGCACCGTCTCGCCCTGGTACGTCAGGCGGAAGCCGACCGGCCCATGAGCCTCGACGTCGCTCAGGCGCACATCGGCCCCGGCGTCGAGCCCGAAGGTGATCACGCGAGGGTGATCGAGCAGCGCCGCCACGTCTTTCGCACCGGGGTCGTCCGCGGAGATCACCACCGCCTCGCGCGCGTCGCGGCCGAAGCGGGCGAAGGCCTCGACGAAGGCCTCAGCGGACCCGTAGTGGTCGAGGTGGTCGGGGTCGACGTTGGTGATGAGGGCGACCGAGGTGTCGTAAAGGAGGAACGTGCCATCGGATTCGTCGGCTTCGATCACGAACAGGTCGTCCGCTCCTGTGCCGCTGGAGACGCCGAGCTGCGCGATGACACCGCCGTTGACGAAGGTGGGATCCGCGCCGAGAGCCTGCAGCGAGGTGACGATCATGCCCGTCGACGTGGTCTTCCCGTGCGCACCCGCGACGGAGACCAGGCGTCGCCCGCCGATGAGCCAGTACAGCGCCTGCGAACGGTGGATGACGGCGAGGCCCCGCTCTTTCGCGGTGACGTACTCGGGATTCTCCGGCCAGATGGCCCCCGTGTGCACGACCGTGTCGGCATCGCCGAGGTGCGCGGCGTCGTGGCCGGCGTGCACCGTCGCGCCGAGCGCGGCCAGCGCCCGGAGGGACGGACTGTCGGCCCGATCCGACCCGGAAACGCGGATTCCACGGGCGAGGAACATCCGGGCCAGCCCCGACATGCCCGATCCCCCGATGCCGATGAAATGGGCGGCGCGGATGTCATCCGGAATCGGCAGAGACAGGTCAGGTCTGATCATGGCCCGTCAATCCTAGATCGGCCTCCTGCGCGCCCCCTCCCGGCGCGCTGAGGTCACCGACCGCGACCGAGCGCCTCGTCGATGAGAGCGATGACCGCCTCGCTTCCCGAACGGGTGCCGACGGATGCGGCGGCGCGACGCATCGCCTCCAGACGCGGCTGATCCGTGAGGAGCGGGATGACTTCACGGCGCACCCGCTCGGCCGTGAAGTCCGCGTCCAGGATCAGCGCTGCCGCTCCGGCGGCCACGGCAGATGCGGCGTTGAGAGCCTGCTCGCCGTTGCCGACCGCGTAGGGGACGTAGACCGCGGGGATGCCGAGCGCGCTGATCTCGCTCACCGTCGCCGCTCCAGCGCGGGAGACCACGGCGTCGGCCAGCGCGAATGCGAGATCCATCCGATCGACATAGCGGCGCACGGCGTACCCGGCGACGTCCGGGTCGGGGGTGGCGCTCCGCTCCCCTGTGACGTGCAGCAGCTGCCAGCCGGCGTCGACCACGTCGCGCCAGGCCGCACCGCCGTCGTCTCCGAAGGATTCGTTCAGGCGCTGCGCGCCGAGCGATCCGCCGAACACCAGCAGCACGGGCCGAGCCGGGTCGAGACCGAAGGCCTCCGCGGCCTCTTCGCGTCGGGCGGCGGGATCGAGGTCGACGATCTCCCGGCGAAGCGGCATCCCGACGACCCGGGCACCGCGCAATCGCGTCCCCGTGAAGGCGACACCCACCGCCGCGGCCCGCCGTGCCCCCAGCACGTTGGCGAGCCCCGGACGGGCGTTGGCCTCGTGGACGACGGTCGGGATGCGCTCGCGCCGCGCGGCGACGTAGGCCGGCGCTGCGGCGTATCCGCCGAACCCGACGACCACCTCGGCCCTCCGTTCGCGCAGATGACGCCGTACCTGGGCGACCGCCCGCCCGAATCGCTGCGGGAACATCGCGGCGGCTCGGTCGGGCCGGCGGGGGAAGGGCACCTTGTCGACGAACAGCAGCTCGTAGCCGCGTTCGGGGACGAGCCGGGCCTCCAGACCCTCCCTCGTGCCGAGGACGAGCACCTCGGCGTCGGGCTCGCGCGCGCGCAGGGCGTCGGCGACCGCCAGCAGCGGATTGACGTGCCCGGCGGTGCCACCGCCGGCGAACAGGTAGGTCGTCACCCGACGACACTAACCGCCCGTCTGGGAGGGAGCGAACGCGCGAAGGACAGCAGCACGCCCGATGCCACGAGCACGGAGACGAGGGACGTTCCTCCCTGCGACATGAACGGCAGCGGCACACCGAGCACGGGGAACACCCGGAGCACCACGCCGATGTTGATCAGGGCCTGCCCGACCACCCAGACGGTGATGCCACCGGCGACGATGCGGACGAACGGGTCATCGGTACGCCGGATGACGTGGAAGGCCCCCACCGCGTAGAGCGCGATGAGACCGAGCACGACCGCGCAGCCGATCAGACCGAGCTCCTCGCCGACGATCGCGAAGATGTAGTCGTTGGCCGCGGCCGGGAGCCAGTCGTACTTCTCCTTGGAGTTGCCGAGCCCGAGGCCGAAGACGCCGCCGCCGGCCAGACCCCACATGCCGTGAAGGGGCTGATAGCAGTCGTTGAAGTAATCGTCGAGGCAGTTGGGATTGAGGAAGCTGAGGAAGCGGCGCATGCGGTCGGGGCTCGTGACGGCGAGCACGGCGACGGCCGCCGCGGCGGCGATGGCGGGGAGGATGAAGATGCGGAGGCGAACGCCGGAGAAGAACAGCGCGCCCAGCACGAGGAGCACCAGGATCATCGCTGTACCGAGGTCCCGACCGGCCAGCACCGTCGCGATGGCGAGGCCCGCGACGGGCACGAGCGGAATATAGACGTGTCGCCACATCGCCAGCAGCGTGCGCTTGCGGTAGAGCACGTACCCCACCCACAGTGCCAGGGCGAGCTTCAGGAACTCCGAGGGCTGCGCCTGGAATCCGGCGATGGTGATCCAGTTGCGGTTGCCGTCGGCGCCGTGCCCGAGGGGGGTGAACACCAGCAGCTGAAAGGCCACGGCCCCGATGAGCGCGGGCCACGCGATCTTCTTCCAGAACGTGATCGGCAGCCGACTGGCGATGAACATCAGCGGTACGCCGATCATCGCGAACACCGCCTGCTTCATCGCGGCGTCCCAGGGGGCCTGGCCTGCGGCTGTGGATGTGGCGGAGGTCGCGGAGAGCACCATCACCAGACCGAAGATCGTCAGCAGCAGCGCCGTGGAGGCGATGAGGAGGAACTCGCTCGGCACCGGGGCGAAGACCCGTCCGAGTGATACCCGGGCCGCGAGTCCGCGCCGCCCGTCGCCGTCAGGCGGGCTCGGTGGGGTGCGGGGGCTGCGGGTCTGCGTCGTCGTCACCGTCATCCCCCATCTCGATCCATCGCTGCACGGCGGCAGCGAACTGCCTTCCGCGGTCGGCGTAGGAGGAGAACTGATCGAACGACGCCGCGGCGGGGGCGAGGAGGACCACATCCCCGTCACGGGCGACCTGCGCGGCCAGTTCGACCGCCTGCGCCATGACGTCCTCAGTCTCGTCGCGGGTCACCTCGTAGACGGGGACGTCCGGCGCGTGTCGCGAGAACGCCGAGACCACCGCGGCTCGGTCCTCGCCGATGACGACAGCCGCGCGCACCTTCGCCGCGACCTGGGTGACGAGCGGGGCGATCTCCACGCCCTTCAGCAGTCCCCCGACGATCCAGATCGCCCCCGGGAACGCTGAGAGCGACGACGCCGCGGCGTGCGGATTGGTCGCCTTCGAGTCATCCACCCAGACGATCCCCCGGTGCGACGCGACGATCTCGATGCGGTGAGGGTCGAGCCGGAACCGGCGCAGCGCATCGCGGATGGCCGTCGGAGGGACATCGAGGGCCCGGGCCAGCGCCGCAGCGGCGAGGATGTTCGCCACCATGTGCGGTGCGGCGAGGCCCCGCTCGGCCAGTTCGGCCACCGTGGTCAGCTCCAGGGCGCTGGTGCGGCGATCGTCGAGGAAGGCCCGGTCGACGAGGATCCCGTCGACGACGCCGAGGTCGCTCGGCCCCGGAACCCCCAGGTCGAATCCGATGGCGCGGGCGCCCTCGACGACCTCGGCCTCCTCCACCATGGTGCGGGTCGCGACATCCGACTTGTTGTAGACGCACGCGACCCGCGTGTTGTCGTACACGTGCGCCTTGGCGTCGCGGTACGCCGCGAACGACCCGTGCCATTCCAGGTGGTCCTCGGCGAGGTTGAGGCACACGCTGCCGTGCGGTGAGACCGGCGCCGGGCCGGTCTGGCGTCCCAGATACCAGAGCTGGTGGCTGGACAGCTCGACGACGAGCACGTCGAAGCCGCCGGGATCGCGGACGGCGTCGAGCACGGGGGTGCCGATGTTGCCGACCGGGGCGGCGCGCAACCCGCCGGCGACGAGCATCTCGGCGACGAGGCGCGTCGTGGTCGTCTTGCCGTTGGTCCCGGTCACCAGCACCCAGCCGGCGGGCCGGCCGTCCTGGCGGACCACCTTGTCCCGCACGCGCCACGCCAGCTCGATGTCGCCCCACAGGGCGATGTCCTCGTCCACGCACCACGCGATGACGGGGTGATGAGGAGAGAAGCCCGGCGAGGCGATGACGACCTCGGGCGCGAAGGAGCGCAGCGCCTCGGGAACCGAGCCGAGGGGGCCGATGACGGCGTCGACGCCGATCACGGGGAGGAGCTTCTCGTATTCGGGCTCGGCCGCCTCGGAGAACACCCGCACCTGCGCGCCGAGCTCGGCGAGGGTGTCGGCCGCGGCGAACCCCGTCACCGACAGGCCGAGGACCGCGACGCGCAGTCCCGACCAGTCCGCGTACCAGCTCGTGAGGCCGTCCAGACGGGTCATGTCTGCGAGAGCCATTCGACGTAGAAGAACCCGACGCCCGAGACCGCGAGGAGGCCGGCGATGATCCACATCCGCACCACGATGGTGATCTCCGACCACCCCCGCATCTCCAGATGGTGGTGCAGGGGACTCATGAGGAAGAGTCGCTTGCCGCGCGTCAGCTTGAAGTAGACGCGCTGGAGGATGACAGAGCCGGAGGCGATCACGTAGACGCCCGCGACGAGCACCATGAGCAGCTCGGTCCGGGTCAGGATCGCCATCGCCGCGAGGACGCCGCCGATCGCCATCGATCCGACATCGCCCATGAAGACCTGCGCCTTCGGCGCATTCCACCAGAGGAATCCGACCAGCGCCCCGACGAACGCGGCGGAGACGATCGCGAGGTCGAACGGGTCTCGCGTGGCGTAGCACGCCGAGAGTCCGCCCGGACTCAATTCCCCGCCGCCGAAGCACGCCTGATTGAACTGCCAGAAGGCGATGAGGCTGTAGGCGCCGACGACGAAGATGCCGGCTCCCGCGGCGAGACCGTCCAGCCCGTCGCTGACATTCACGGAATTGGAGGCGGCGACGCCGATGAAGGAGATCCAGGCCAGGTACAGCAGCCATCCGAGGATGGGCCCGAGGGCGAAGAACCACAGCACCTGCACGTCGCGGAACACCGAGATGTAGGGCGAAGCGGGCGTCTCGTTGTAGATGTTGGGGAAGTTCAGCGCGACGATGCCGAACGGCACCGCGACGATGACCTGACCCACGATCTTGCGCCACCCGCTCAGGCCGAGGCTGCGCTGGCTGCGGACCTTCATGAAGTCGTCGATGAAGCCGACGGTGCCGAACCCGACCATCATCCACAGCACGAGCAGACCCGACACGGTGGGTGGGTTGTTCCCCGCCACGCCGCCGACGAGGTAGCCGATGATGGTGCCGGCGATGAAGATCGTCCCGCCCATCGTGGGCGTTCCGCGCTTCTCGCCGTGGCTCGGGTTGCGGATATCGTCGGGGGTGCGGATCACCTGACCCCACCCCCACCGACGGAACAGCCGAAGGAAGACCGGGGTGAGGAAGAGGGTGAAGGCCAGCGAGATCGCCGCGGCGGTCAGGAGGGATCTCACGAGAAGAATCCTCCCAGTCGGTCGCCGAGGAACCTCAGGCCCGCGGAGTTGGACGACTTCACCAGCACCCGGTCGCCGTCGCGAAGCTCGCCGGTGAGGTAGTCGTAGGCCTCATCGGCGGTGGCGAAGAAGACCGCCTCGCCGTCCCACGAACCTTCCCCGACGGCAGCGAGGAAGAGGCGGCGGGCCTCGGGGCCGATGACGACGATGCGCTGGATGCCGAGTCGCACGGCCTGGAGCCCGATGCGGTCGTGCTCCTCGCCGGCGTACTCCCCCAACTCGCTCATCGCACCGAGGACGGCGACCGTGCGCTCCCCCGGCCCGGTGATCTGGGCAAGCGTGCGCAGGGCCGCGGACATCGAGTCGGGGCTGGCGTTGTAGGCGTCGTTGATGATCCGCACGCGCGGCGACCCCAGGGGCTGCATGCGCCACCGCTCGGCGAGTTCGACCGTCTCCAGGCGAGCGACCGCGTCGTCGAGCGACACGCCGAGCGCGGTGGCTGCGGCGATCGCGGCCAGGGCGTTCATCACGTGGTGCTCGCCGAGCACACGCAGGCGCAGGGGTGCCGACGAGTCATCGACGAAGACCGTGCACGACGTGCCGTCGGCGGTCACCTCGACGTCCTCGGCCCGCACCTCGGCGGTGTCCCCTCGGCCGAACCAGCGCACGGCGGCGGGCCGCTCCGCCGCGATCGGGGCCATCTGGATCACGCGCGGGTCATCGGCGTTCAGCACCGCCACACCCCCGGGACGCAGTGCCTGGACGAGTTCGGACTTGGCGCGGAAGGTTCCCTCGATCCCGCCGAATCCGCCGGCGTGGGCCATGCCGACCATGAGGACGACCGAGATGTCGGGGTGGACGAGACCGGCGAGTGCGGCGATGGCCCCCGGGCCGCTCGCACCGAACTCGCTCACGAGGTAGCGGGTGTCCTCGGTCACGCGGAGCATCGTCAGCGGTGCCCCGACCTCGTTGTTGTAGGAGGCGCGGGGGGCGACGGTCTCTCCCTCGTCCTGGAGGATGCGCGCCAGGAGGTTCTTCGTGGTGGTCTTGCCGTTCGAGCCGGTGATCCCGATGACCTTCAGCGTCCCCCGGGACCGCACCCGGGCGACGACGTCGCGGGCGAGATCGGCCAGGGCCTGCACCACGTCGGGCACGACGATCTGGGTGATGGGCTCGTCGAGCGGCCGCTCGACGATCGCGAGCACCGCACCGGCCCGGTGCGCCGCCGAGACGAACAGGTGGCCGTCGGTGGTCTCACCGGGTTTGGCGACGAAGATGTCGCCCGGGCCGATGGCGCGGGAGTCGGTATCGACAGCCCCCGAGACCTCGGTGTCGACGGTGTCGTCGCCGACGAGGAGGAGGTTTCCGCCGAGCGTCAGGGCGATGTGGTGCAGGGAGAGGGAGATCATGTGTCAAAGGGAGGTCGTCAGCCGAACTTCGGCAGGACAGGCGGTTGCGTCGTGGACGGCATGACCCGGTAGGTCTTGAGCACCTGCGTCATCGCCTGCTGGAATGCCGCGGCGTTGGCCACAGATGACTTTACCTTGGTGGGCTCGTCCAGCGTCACGGCGACGACGTACTGCGGGTCGTCCGCAGGTGCGAAACCGATCATCGTGGTGAAGTACGCACCGCTCTTGTAGCCGCCCGTCACGGGGTCGGACTTCTCACCGGTGCCGGTCTTGACGGCGATGCGATAGCCCGGCACGGCGATCTCTTCGGCGTAGTTCGCCTGCAATGCGACGTTCTCCAGGATCTGCTGCACCTGAGTCGCGGTGTCTTCGCTCACCACGCGAGTCGGCTCGGGGGTGTCGGGGGTGGTGACGGTGCCGTCGGCCGAGGTGCAGCTCTCCACGAGCGTCAGCGGAACACGCTCGCCGTCGTTGGCGATGGCACCGTAGGCACCGACGAGCTCGGGAAGGGTCGTGGTGAGACCTTGCCCGTACGTGGTGTTGTACACGGTCTGGTTGTCCCACTCGGCGGCTGGTCGGAGAAGGCCCGTCTGCTCGCCGGGAAACTCCACCGCGCTCCCCTCTCCGACGCCGAAGCGCTGGAGGTACTCGTAGCGCGTCTGCGGATCGACCGTCTCACTGATCCGGGAGATGGCGGCGTTGGAGGAGTCGATGAGCACACCGGTGAGGGTGTAGTTGTACGCGGGGTGGACGAAGGAGTCCCGCACACGTGCGCCGTTGGCGAAGGTCTCGGTGCTGGCGGCGACCACCGTCGACTGCGTGTTCTGTCCCCCGGCATCGATCACGGTGGCGGCCGTGAGCGCCTTGAACGTCGATCCGGGTTCGAACCAGTCGGTGAAGATCCGGCTCTTGCGGTCGTCGTCCGGTGAGGCCGCGACGTTGTTGGGGTCGACGGAGGGGAACTCCGCCGCCGCCCGGATCTTGCCGGTGTCAACCTCGGTGACCATGATCGACCCGCTCATCGCACCCATGTCCTGCACCTGCTCGGCGATGAGCTGCATGAGATACCACTGCAGATCCCGGTCGATCGTCAGCTCGAGGGTGCCGCCGTCCACTGCGGGGTCCTCGACCTCGGTACCGGGGATGATGACGCCGTCCTTGCCGCGCTGGAAACGGAGCTGCCCGTCGGTGGCGGTGAGACAGCCGTCCTGGCTCAGCTCCAGCCCGGCGAGAGGCACCTCGTCCGTGCCCATGAACCCGATGAGGTTTCCCGCGACCGCACCATCGGGGTAGGTCCGGGCAGGATGCTGCTCGAAGGTCAGGTACGGCAGCTTCAGGTCGGCCAGCGCGCGGTACTGCTCGGTGGAGATCCCGCGCTGGATGAACTCGTACTGGTCTGCAGGATCGGCGGCCAGAGCCGATGCGACGATCCGCTGGATGTCGTCGGCTTCCTGCCCGGTGACGGAGCCGATGAGGCCCGACGCCTCGGGCCACGTCAGGGTGGATTCGATCTCGTCGTCGTCCGCCCGGGTGATGTCGCCGGTGTTCTTGGGATCGATCACCACGTCATAGCGCAGAATGCTGCCGGCCAGGGTGTTGCCGGCGGTGTCGATGATCGCCCCTCGCGAGCCGTGGAGATCCCGGGATCCGCTGAACGCCCACTCCAACGAGTCTTCGATGTGCTCGTCGGCGTTGACCACCTGGATATCCACGAGGCGCACGATGAAGCCGACGAGGACCGCCAGCACGACGGCCAGCGCGACCACCGTGCGGCGGCGAGGACTGCGGCTTGCTCGGGTGGTCATCGGTCTCAGTTTGTGGCGGGAGTCGGCAGAGTGTCGGCCACCGGCGGCGGCGTGTCGGTGAGCCCGGCCCCGGTGGTGGCCACCGGGGCCCCCTGGATGGTGGCGTCCGGTTCGGTCACCAGCGGCCGGTCGGCGATGAGGTCGTTGGCGACCGAACCGCGTCCGAGCGCGTCGATCGACGCGCCGCCCTCCGCCGCGATACCGGCACCGAGGACGGCGCCGTCGCTCAGACGCAGGTAATTGGGCGACTCCTCGATGACCATGCCGAGCGCCGCCGCGTTGGCCGCGAGGTACTGGGGCGAACTGAGCCCGGCGACATCATCCGAGAGCATCTGCCGCTGCCACTGCAGCTCACTCTGCTGCTGGGTCAGGGAGGAGATCTCGTAGGAGCTCTGGGTGGTGAGGATCGAGAGCATCATCTGCACCCCGGCGATGGCCAGGGCGGCGACGACGGCGACGATCCCGTAGGCGAGCCGTGGCCGTCGCCGCGGACGCGGTGCGGTCTGCTCGACCGGCCGCAGCCGGCGCTCGCCCGCCCGGCCGGGCGCGCTGGGGTGGGTCGAGCGCGCCCCCGTGGGAGAGCTCGGTCGTGCGGCGATCAGGGGTGCGCTCATGCCGCGGTCTCTCTCACTCGTTCGACGGCTCGCAGCCGCACTGGGGTGGCGCGGGGGTTGTGCGCCTTCTCGTCGGCATCCGCCTGCTCGGCTCCGCGGACCAGCAGCCGGAAGCGGGGAGCGTGCTCGGGAAGCTCGACCGGAAGTCCGCGCGGGGAGGTGGAGGCCACAGCGTCGGCGAAGACGCGCTTGACCAGCCGGTCCTCCAGCGACTGGTAGGACAGCACCACCATGCGCCCGCCGACGACCAGCTGCTCGAGGGCTGCGGGAATCGCCGCCTCGAGGGCGGCCAGTTCGGCGTTGACCTCGATCCGCAGCGCCTGGAACACCCGCTTGGCGGGATGGCCGGTGCGCTGCGCGGCATACGGAGTGGCGCGCGTGAGGACGTCGACGAGCTGACCGGAGCGTTCGATCGGCGCCTCAGCCCGTGCGGCCACGATGGCCCGGGCGTAGCGGCCGGCGAGCTTCTCCTCGCCGTATCGTTCGAAGATCCGCCGCAGTTGACCTTCACTGAAGGTGGCGAGCACATCGGCGGCGGTGACCCCGGTGGACTGGTCCATCCGCATGTCGAGAGGAGCGTCCCGCGAGTAGGCGAAACCGCGATCGACCTCGTCCAGTTGGAGCGAGGACACGCCGAGGTCGAACAGGATGCCGTGAACGGCGTCGACCCCGACGCTGTCGAGGGCGGCGCCGAGGCCGTCGTAGACGGTGTGGACGAGGTCGACCCGATCGCCGAAGGAGGCCAGACGCTCGCCGGCGATCCGCAGGGCGTCGCGGTCGCGATCCAGTCCGATCAGGTGGAGGTCGGGGAAGCGTTCGAGGAACGCTTCGCTGTGCCCACCCATCCCGAGCGTCGCGTCGACGAAGACCGCTCCTGGCGCTTGGAGGGCGGGTCCGAGCATCTCGAGACAGCGCTCGAGCAGGACGGGGGTGTGGATGTCGCGGGGGTTCATGATCGTGGGGCCGGGTCCCCCGGCTCTGATCCCCATCCGCTTCGACCTGGCGCCGGGGAAGTGCGACAGGGCGGCAGCGGCTGGGAGTCACAGCCGGGGGCGTCAGAAGAGGCCGGGGATCACCTCCTGCTCCATCTCTGAGTAGCTGTCCTCGTTGGCGAGGGCGTAGGCGTTCCAGGCCTCCGCGTCCCAGATCTCAGCGTGCGCGCCGACACCGGTGACGACGAGGTCCTTCTCCAGCCCCGCGTAGGAGCGCAGGGGCGGCGGGATGGTGATGCGGTTCTGCCCGTCCGGCTTCTCGGCGCTCGCCCCCGAGAGGAACATGCGGAGGAAGTCGCGCGCCTGCTTGTTGCTCAGCGGCGCCTCGCGGATGCGGTCGTGGACACGCTCGAACTCGCTCTCGCTGAAGACGTAGAGGCAGCGCTCCTGACCACGGGTGATGACGATGCCGCCGCCGAGGTCGTCGCGGAACTTGGCCGGAAGGATGACCCGGCCTTTGTCGTCGAGCTTGGGAGTGTGCGTACCCAGCAGCATCGGCACACCACCCCCTTCTTCGTCCGGCCTTCGAAGATGTTCGCCACTTTACTCCACTTTCCTCCACTTCGATACCCCGAAGCCTTGTTCACCCGCGATTTTCTGGGGCAGACGGCGGCCTCGTGCCGGGCCCGCCGGCTGCCGGATGCACGCTCACCGCCGGCCGCACACGGGAGGAGTCCGGCCCCGGGGCGGTGAAGTCGCGGCATCCCGTCCTCCGACGCGGCGATCTCCTCCCGCGTGCGCGCACGGGGAGGGAAATGGAGACGCGGAGGTGAGCCAGCGGCGCGGGCATGAAAGAGCACCGACCCGAAGGTCGGTGCTCTGGAAGTGGATGCGGGCGATCAGCCGGCGATCATCGTTCGCCCTGCCGGCGGTCCCAGCGGTCGTTCATGCGATCCATGAAGGACCCCCCGGCGGCGGCGCGCCCGGGATTCGTCTTCACCGGTCGAGGCTCGGACCTCGGTGCCCCCCGTGCGGGAGTCACCGCGAGGATGACGCCGCCAAGCATCACGACGAATGCGATCACTCCGACGACGATGAGCTTCAGCGCCACACCGGCGATCAGGCCACCCAGGCCCAGCAGCACGAGGATCGTGCCGTACACGATGTTGCGATAGCTGAGGGCGCGCCCTTCACGCGCGCTGACCACGTCGGCGTCGTTGCGCATGAGATGACGTTCCATCTCATCCAGCAGACGCTGCTCCTGTTCGGAGAGTGGCATGGGTCCCCCTCTGGATCCGGTTGGACGATTCTACGCGTCCCGCTGATTACTAGGCTAGGGCCGTGTCATCTTCCGCGGGCGCCGTAGAGGCTGTTTCTCAGCGACTGAACAACTTCCTCGCACGTCAGCGTGCCGAGGCGCAGGAGCTCGGCGACGAGGCGGCGATGATCATCGACGCCGCCGCCGACGCCCTGACCGGCGGCAAGCGCTTGCGGGGACGTTTCCTCATCGCCGGGTGGCGGGCGGTCCACGAGGCGCGATCGCGGGCCGAAGACCCGCCTGCGCCCGTGATCGGCGCCGCCGCGGCGCTGGAGATCTTCCACGCCGCCGCCCTCGTGCACGACGACGTCATCGACAACTCCGACACCCGCCGCGGCCGCCCCTCCGCACATCGCGCGCTGGAAGCGAGGCACCGCGCCTCGGGCTGGCGTGGCGACGCCGCCGCGTTCGGCCGTTCCGGCGCCATCCTGCTCGGCGACCTCCTGGTCGCGTGGAGCGACGACCTCTTCGAGGAATCCCTCGCCGAGATGGATCGCTCACGGGATGCCGCGGCCGCGACCGCGCGGGAGGAATACGCCCGCATGCGTCGTGAGGTCACGGTCGGACAGTTCCTCGACATCGCCGAGGAGTCCGCCTTCCGTGTCGCGCCCGACGAGGAGCACGCCGGGCGGGCCCTGCGCGTAGCGTCGTTCAAGTCGGCGCGTTACAGCATCCAGCAGCCGCTCGTCATCGGCGCCGCCCTCGCGGGTGGTTCCGACGCCCAGCGCGGAGCTCTCGCCGCCTTCGGTCACCCGCTCGGAATGGCCTTCCAGCTGCGCGACGATGTGCTCGGCGTCTTCGGCGACTCGGCCGAGACCGGCAAGCCCGCCGGTGACGACCTGCGCGAGGGCAAGCGAACGGTGCTCGTCGCCTATGCCCGCGAGGCCATCGGCACCTCGGCACGCCAGATCGTCGACGAACTCGTCGGCGATCCCGCTCTGGACGACGAGCAGATCGGATCCCTGCAGCGGACCATCATCGACAGCGGCGCGCTGGAGCGCGTGGAGACCCTCATCGAGGAGTACTCCTCGGAGGCCGGCCGGGCGCTGTCGGGCGCGGACCTCGGCCACGCGGCCGTCAACGACCTGCGGGAGCTCGCCCGCGCGGCGACCGTTCGCGTGGCCTGATCGCTCGCGCGTTCAGGCGAGGGTCTGAGCGACCCGCCGCACCTCGCTCTTTCGACCCGCGAGCAGCGCCTCGATCGGTGCGACGCCGATCGACTCCTCAGGGTTCAGCAGCCAGTCGATGGCCTCGTCATCGCTGAAGCCGGCATCGCCGAGCACGATGACGGTTCCCCGCAGGGAGCCCAACGGCTTGCCGTCGACGATGAACACGGCCGGCACCGAGAGTGCGCCGTGCCGCCGCGAGCCGACGAGGGCGCGGTCGTCGAGCAGCCGCCGAACGCGCCCGAGGGGAAGGTCGAGAGCCTCGACCAGTTCGGGAAGGGTGAGCCACTCGGTGGGTACAGATGCGTCTTTCTCCGCCACGGAGCAACTATCTCACCTCGGCCACATGAAGACATCCTCATGTTTCACATCCGTCACTTCCGTTGACAGTGGTTTACACGCGTGACACCGTAGCTCGCGGGGAGAATCCCCGCAGGGAGGACCGCCATGTCTCGCTCACGAACCGTCCGGCTCACCACGGCCCGCCTCGCCCTTCCCGCGACCGCACTGGGTGCGCTCGCGGTCGCGATGCTGCCGGCACCGCCCGCCACGGCGAACGAGGCCGCTCCCCTCGCCCGGGAAGGCGCCGGGCGATCATCGCTCGGCACCGCTTCGTCGGTGGATCGCGCACCCGTGATCCTCCCCGCCCACAGCGCCGGACCGGAGAGCGTCGTGGTCCAGGCCGGAGACACGATCAGCGCGATCGCTGCCCGCCACGGCCTTCGGACCACCGACGTCCTGGCTCTGAACGGGCTGGGCTGGAGCAGCGTCATCCATCCCGGTCAGGTCATCCGTCTGAGCGGCGGCTCCGCCCCACCCGCAGCGCCGCCCGCGCCCGCGGCGCCGTCGGCACCCGCGGCCACGACGGCGTACACCGTCGTGGCCGGAGACACGATCAGCGCGATCGCGCGCCGCCACGGGGTGTCGACCCAGGCGGTGCTCGATGCGAACAGCCTCCAATCATCGTCCATCATCTACCCCGGCCAGGCGATCGCGATCCCGTCGGCGACCGCGCCTGCGCCCGCCGCCGCTCCCTCCCCCGCGCCCGCGCCCGTCCTGGCGGCCGAGACGGTGACGCTGGACGACGAGCAGATCGGCAACGTGCGGACCATCATCGCGGTGGGCCGCGAGCGGGGCGTCTCCGAGCGGGGCATCGCGATCGCGCTCGGAACCGCCATGGTCGAATCGTGGCTGCGCAACCTCGACTGGGGCGACCGCGATTCTCTGGGCCTGTTCCAGCAGCGACCCAGCACCGGGTGGGGAAGCGCCGACGAGGTCCGCGACCCGGTCCGGGCGACCGCGGCGTTCTTCGGGGGCCCGGCGGATCCCAACGGATCGCGTACCCGTGGCCTACTCGACATCCCCGGCTGGGAGTCCATGTCCTTCGCCGGCGCCGCGCAGGCCGTGCAGATCTCGGCGTTCCCGGATCGTTATGCGAAGTGGGAGGCGCCCGCCTACGCGTGGCTCGCGACCTACGGGTGATCCGTGTGGACGCCGGGGTGAGCCGCTGCCCGGGCTCTGACCCCGCCGTCCGTAGACTCTGACCGTGAGCACGAGTCAGCAGGCCGACCCGCTGATCGGACGTCTCGTCGACGGCCGATACCGGGTCCGCGCGCGCATCGCGCGCGGTGGCATGGCGACCGTGTACGTGGCCACCGACCTGAGGCTCGAGCGCCGCATCGCCCTGAAGGTGATGCACGGTCATCTCAGCGACGATTCCGTCTTCCAGAGCCGCTTCATCCAAGAGGCCCGCGCCGCCGCGCGGCTCGCCGACCCGCACGTGGTCAATGTCTTCGACCAGGGCCAGGACGGCGACATGGCCTACCTCGTCATGGAGTACCTGCCGGGGATCACTCTGCGCGAGCTGATGCGCGAGCAGCGCCGCCTCACGATCCCCCAGACCATCACGATCATGGACGCCGTGCTCTCGGGTCTGGCCGCCGCGCACCGCGCCGGCATCATCCACCGCGACGTCAAGCCCGAGAACGTGCTCCTCGCCGAGGACGGTCGCATCAAGATCGGCGATTTCGGACTCGCGCGTGCGGCGACGGCGAACACCGCCAGCGGGGCTCAGCTCCTCGGCACGATCGCCTACCTCGCCCCGGAGCTGGTCACGCGGGGGGTCGCCGACGCGCGCTCGGACATCTACGCCCTCGGCATCATGCTCTACGAGATGCTCGTGGGCGAGCAGCCCTACAAGGGAGAGCAGCCGATGCAGATCGCCTTCCAGCACGCCACCGACTCCGTGCCGCGCCCGAGTGCGAAAAACCCCGGTGTCCCCGAGCAGCTGGACGAGCTCGTCCTGTGGTCGACCGAGAAGAACCCCGACGAGCGCCCGGTCGACGCCCGGGAGATGCTCGACAGACTGCGCGAGATCGAACGGCAGCTCGGCGTCGCGCCGCAGGTCACGAGGACCTCCGGCCGCGGCATCCCCGATGACGACGGCCTCCCCTCTGGCGAGCTCACCCAGGTGCTGCCCGGCTCGGTGACCGGGCCGGCGGCCATCGTCAGCGACACCGACAACGCCGCGCGTCTGCGCCAGGTGACCCGCCGCCGCACGGTGAGGGGCGCATGGCTGATCGCGCTCGTGGTCCTCCTCGCCGCCCTGGCCGCCGGGACGGGCTGGTGGTTCGGGTCGGGTCCCGGGTCGCTCGTCGCGGTTCCGGATGTCCGCGGCGCGACGTTCGCCGAAGCGCAGACCAGCCTCGCAGAGCAATCGCTGCGCGCAGAGGAGCGGGGCGAGTACAGCGTCGATGTGGAGACGGGTCTTGTGATCGAGACCGATCCTCCGCCGGGAGCGCGGGTGGACAAGGATGCGCTCGTCACCGTCGTCGTCTCGCTCGGGCCGGCGGAGGTCGCCCTCGGCCGAGTGATCGACCTCCCCGTCGATCAGGTGCGCGATCTCCTGGCGCAGAACGTCATCACCACGCGTGAGGACGCGGAGTTCTTCACCGATGCACCGGCAGGCACGGTGGTCGGCATGCGGATCCACCCCCGCGCCGGCGGCGACGACATCGACTGCGGCGAGGGCTGCACCGCGCGTCAGGCGGACGAGGCGACGCTGCTGATCTCGCGCGGCCCGGTGCCGAACGTGGCGGGCGACTCCGTCGACGCCGCGCGGTCGGCACTCGGCGGGGTGCAGCTCGCCGTCGCCGACCAGGTCATCGAGCAGAGCAGTGACGCCTACGCCTCCGGGGAGGTCATCGGCATCGCCGACCGCGACGGCGGGGGCTGGTGGCAGCCCGGGGACACGGTCACCCTCATCGTCTCCACAGGGCCTCCCCTGTTCGAGATCCCGAACGTGGTCGGGCAGACCCGCGACGGGGCCATCGCCGCACTGGAGGATGCGGGATTCCAGGTGGACTACGCGGTCTTCTTCGCAGCGATCCCCGATTCCCTGACCGAGGTCGTCAGCATGGATCCGGGTGCCGGGGAATTCGTCGTCCGCGGAACGCGCATCTACATCCAGCTCACTGTCACCGGCTGACACTGTCACCGGCTGACACTGTCACCGGCTGACAGGGCGACCGGGTGGCACCCGGCCGGGTCAGCGCTTCTCGAGCTCCTCGGCGACCAGGAACGCCAGTTCCAGGCTCTGCATGTGGTTCAGACGCGGGTCGCACAGCGATTCATAGCGCGTCGCGAGGGTGGCCTCGTCGATCATCTCTGACCCGCCGAGGCATTCGGTCACGTCGTCGCCGGTGAGCTCCACGTGGATGCCGCCAGGGAACGTGCCGACCGCGCGGTGCGCCTCGAAGAACCCGCGCACCTCATCCACGACGTCGTCGAACCGACGTGTCTTGTAGCCGGTGGGGGTCGTGATGCCGTTGCCGTGCATCGGATCGGTGACCCACAGAGGCATCGCCCCGGAGTCGCGGACGGCCTCCAGAAGGGGCGGCAGCGCGTCGCGGATCTTCCCGGCGCCCATGCGCGTGATGAAGGTCAGCCGGCCGGGTTCGCGCTCCGGATCGAGCTTGTCGATGAGGGCGAGTGCCGTGTCGGGCGTGGTGGCCGGGCCGAGCTTCACACCGATGGGGTTGCGGATGCGCGAGAAGTAGTCGATGTGTGCGCCGTCGAGGTCGCGCGTGCGCTCCCCGATCCAGACGAAGTGGGCCGAGGTGTTGTACGGAGTGCCGGTGCGCGAATCGATGCGGGTCATCGGGCGCTCGTAGTCCATGAGCAGGCCCTCATGCCCGGTGTAGAACTCCACGCGCTTGAGCTCGTCGAAGTCGGCGCCTGCCGCCTCCATGAACTTGATGGCACGGTCGATCTCCGTCGCGAGCCGCTCGTACTGCTGGTTGGCGGGGTTCTTGGCGAATCCCTGGTTCCAGCTGTGCACCTCGCGGAGATCCGCGAAGCCGCCCTGGGTGAAGGCCCGGATCAGGTTGATCGTCGACGCGGCCGTGTGATAGCCCTTCAGCAGCCGCGCCGGATCGGCTTTGCGCGACTCCTCGGTGAAGTCGTATCCGTTGACGATGTCGCCCCGGTAGGCCGGAAGCGTCACCTCGCCGCGGGTCTCGGTGTTGCTCGAGCGGGGCTTGGCGAACTGCCCCGCCATGCGCCCCATCTTCACGACCGGCATCGATGCGCCGTACGTGAGCACGACAGCCATCTGCAGCACCGTCTTGATGCGGTTGCGGATCTGCTCCGCCGTCGCACCCGCGAAGGTCTCGGCGCAGTCTCCCCCCTGCAGGAGGAAGGCCTGGCCGGCGGCGGCGCGACCGAGGCGGTCGCGCAGCATGTCCACCTCACCGGCGAAGACCAGCGGCGGAAGGGTCGCGAGCTCCGCGGACGCCGCCGCGGCGGCGTCGAGGTCATACCACTGCGGCTGCTGTTTGATGGGCAGGGAACGCCAGTGGTCGAGACCGTCCGAGGGAGCGAGCATCCGCTCAGTCTAGCGACGCCGGTGCCCGCCCGATGCCGCGCGCGGGCGGTGTCACGCCGCCTTCCTCCGGGGCTTCAGACGGTCCTTGACCGTCGAGGCGTAGACGTCCTCGTACTCCTGCTCGCCGAGTCGCTGGAGGGCCACCATGATCTCGTCGGTGATCGAACGCAGGATGTACCTGTCGCCCTCCATTCCCGCGAAGCGCGAGAAGTCCAGCGGCTCGCCGATGACGACGCCGACCCGCGCGACCCGGGGGACGCGCGTGCCGATCGGCATCATCGTGTCGGTGTCGACCATCACGACGGGGACGACGGGGACGCGCGCCTCCAGCGCCATGCGGGCGATACCCGTGCGGCCGCGGTAGAGCTTTCCGTCGGGGCTGCGCGTGCCCTCGGGATAGATCCCGAGCAGGTCACCTCGGCCGAGGACCTGCAGGCCGGTGTTCAGCGAGGCCTCCGAGGCCTTGCCGCCGGATCTGTCGATCGGGATCTGTCCGGTGGCCTTGAAGAACACGCGGGTCGCCCAGCCCTTCAGCCCCCTGCCCGTGAAGTAGTCGCTCTTGGCCAGGAACGCCACGGGCCGGTCGATCATGAGCGGCAGGAAGATCGAGTCCGCGAACGACAGGTGGTTGCTCGCGAGGATCGCCGCACCTTCCGCGGGGACGTTCCGCCGACCGACGACCCACGGCCGGAAGATGGCTTTGAGGATGGGCCCGATGACCACGTACTTCATCAGCCAGTAGAACATCGAGCCTCACGCCTCCTGGCCGGCGAGGTCGGCCACACCGATGAGGCCGGCATCGTTGCCGAGTCGGGCGATGGCGAAATCCGCGACCGGTCGCTCGCCATACCCCGGCAGCGAGGTCTCGTAGGCCAGGCGCACCGGCTCGAGCAGGATGTCGCCGAGCTGAGCCACGCCCCCGCCGATGACGAAGAGCTCGGGATCGAGGACGGCCTGGAAACCACCGCAGGCCTCGCCGAGCGCCGTGGCGACACGCCGCAGCGCCTCGAGCGCGCCGGGGTCGCCGGCGAGGATCAGGTCGGAGATGGCATGACCGGTGAGGGTGCCGTGTGTGGCCCGTGCCTCGGCAAGGGCCTCCCCGATGCCACCGGAATCGGCGATGGCTCCCGCCTCCCGCTGCAGTGCACGACCCGACGCGTACTGTTCGAGACATCCGTTCTGCCCGCATCCGCACGGCAGACCGTTGCGGGTGAAGCGCATATGGCCGAGCTCTCCGGCGATCCCGTGGCCGCCGTGGAACATCCTGCCGCCGATGATGACGGCTCCCCCGACGCCCGTCCCCATGGTGAGCATCACCATGTCGTCGACCGCGGCGCCCGCACCGAACCGGAACTCCGCCCATCCGGCGGCGTTGGCGTCGTTCTCGATGGTGACGGGGCGCCCGATCCCGGCCTCGAGAACGGCTTTGAGAGGTTCGTTGCGCCACGCGATGTTGGGAGCGTGGATGACGGTGGCCTGCGCCTTGTCGATGAACCCGGCCGCAGCCACGCCTACGGCGACCGCGTCGTAGCGATCGATGTAGGAGCGGGCCATCTCGACGACGGCCGCAGCGAGCTCGCCGGTGTCGGTGGGCGTGTCGACGCGCCCCTTGTCGAGGATGCGCCCCTCCTGATCGACGACACCGCCGGCGATCTTCGTCCCACCGATGTCGATCCCGACTGTGAGCACGCGCATCCCTTCCGTCCTGGGCCCCGCCCGAGGAGGCGGATCGAGTCTAGTCGCGGCCCCGCGGACTGCGTGGCCGGATATGCCTCGACTAGAATCTGAGGTCATCCGACCGAATCGGTACCGAAGGAGTTGCCGTGATCCAATTCGATGTTCCGGCCGTGGTCCCCGCCGACCCCCAAGCCAACATCAGCGACCTCCTCGTGGAGCGCGTGAAGGCGACCCCCGAGCGCCCGCTGTTCGCCGTCCCCGAAAAGGATGCCTGGCAAGACATCACGGGCGCGGAGTTCCAGGCGCAGGTCGTCGCCCTGGCCAAAGGCCTCATCGCCGCCGGCGTGGAGCCGGGTGACAAGGTCGCCTTCATCGCCCGCACGACCTACGACTGGACCCTGGTCGACTTCGCGATCTTCTTCGCCGGGGCCGTCATGGTGCCGATCTACGAGACGAGCCTCCGCCGCGCAGATCTCCTGGATCCTCGCCGACTCCGGCGCCGTCGCCGTGATCGTCGAATCCGCCGATCACGCGGGCCGCGTCGCCGAGGTCCGGGCCGAGCTCCCCCTCGTCCGCTCGGTATGGCAGATGCACTCAGGCGATCTGGACACCCTCGTCGCCCAGGGCAAGGGCGTCACCGACGAGGAGGTCGAGCGTCGTCGCAACCTCGCGGTGGGTGCGGACATCGCCACACTCATCTACACCTCCGGGTCCACGGGCCGCCCCAAGGGGTGCGTGCTGACCCACAGCAACTTCGTCGAGCTGGCGCGTAACTCCGCGGTCGCGCTGAGCGAAGTGGTGCAGACCCCCGGAGCATCCACTCTGCTGTTCATCACCACGGCGCACGTCTTCGCCCGCTTCATCTCGATCCTCAACGTCCACGCGGGCGTGAAGACCGGGCACCAGCCCGACACCAAGCAGCTCCTGCCCGCGCTCGGGTCGTTCCAGCCGACGTTCCTGCTGGCGGTGCCGCGGGTGTTCGAGAAGGTCTACAACTCCGCCGAGCAGAAGGCCGAGGCCGGCGGCAAGGGCAAGATCTTCCGCGCCGCCGCCCACGCGGCGATCGAGCACTCCGCGCTTCTCCAGGACGGCAAGAAGATCCCGCTGGGCCTGCGTCTGAAGTTCCGCCTGTTCGACCGCCTGGTCTACAGCAAGCTCCGGACGGCGATGGGCGGACGGGTCACCTACGCGGTGTCGGGTTCTGCGCCCCTCGGCGAGCGACTGGGACACTTCTTCCACAGCCTGGGCGTCGTGATCCTCGAGGGCTACGGCCTCACCGAGACCACGGCTCCGGCCACGGTGAACCTCGCCACCAAATCGAAGATCGGCACGGTCGGTCCCGCTCTGCCCGGAGTGAGCGTGCGACTCGCCGACGACGGCGAGATCGAGGTGCGCGGCATCAACGTCTTCAAGGAGTACTGGCGCAACCCCGAGGCCACGGCTGCCGCGTTCGACGGCGACTGGTTCAAGACCGGTGACATCGGCTCGTTCGACGCCGAGGGGTTCCTCAAGATCACCGGGCGCAAGAAGGAGATCATCGTCACCGCGGGCGGCAAGAACGTCGCCCCCGCGGCGCTGGAGGATCCCATCCGCGCCAACCCGATCGTCGGGCAGGTGGTGGTCGTGGGCGATCAGAAGCCCTTCATCTCCGCGCTGATCACGCTGGACCCCGAGATGCTTCCGACGTGGCTCGCCAACAACGGGCTGCCGGGCGACCTGTCCCTGGCCGACGCCGCGCAGAACGAGAAGGTCCGCGCCGAAGTGCAGCGGGCCGTGGACAACGCCAACACGACCGTCTCGCGAGCGGAATCCATTCGGAAATTCACGATCCTGCCGTCGGAGTGGACCGAGGCCAGCGGTCACCTCACGCCGAAGATGAGCATCAAGCGGCACACGATCGTGAAGGACTTCGCTGCGGAGATCGACGAGATCTACTCCGCTCCGGTCAACACCACGAACGTCTCGATCCCCTGACGTTCGGACACCGGTGCGACACGAGCCGCGTCGACGCCGCTTCGCGGCAGTGACCGGCTCGTGTCAGAACCAGTCCGACTCGCGCACCTCGCGCATCGCGATCCTGCGATCGTCGGGGCGCAGCCGTGAGAGGTAGAGCATCCCGTCGAGGTGATCGGTCTCGTGCTGGAGGGCCTGAGCGAGAAGGCCTTCGCCCTCGATGATGCGCTCCGCTCCGTCGAGGTCGATGCCGCGCACCCGCGCGTAGGGGTGACGCAGCGCATCGTGCCAGAGACCCGGGACGGACAGGCACCCCTCCCCCGTGGGCACCGGCTCGCCCGAGACCTCTTCGAGGACGGGGTTGAGGATGTACCCGATGTCGCCGTCGATGTTGTAGCTGAATGCCCGCAGCGGCACACCGATCTGCGGTGCGGCGACACCCGCCCGACCGGGGAGCTCGACGGTGTCGAGCAGGTCCTGCACGAGGGCGCGCACGCCGTCGTCGATGGTGGTGATCGGCGCGCTCGGGGCGCGCAGCACCGGGTCGCCGAACAGGCGGATGGGTCGAACCGTCATCGGATCGCGCTCACGCGGCCGGAGCGAGGGTCCGCAGGCCCTCGACGACGGTCGCCGCCAGTTCGCGCGCCGCGAGGCGCGTGGCCGGCTGCAGATCGCCGAACGTGATGGCGCTGCCCGCGGCGATCTGCGGGTCGAACGGCATCCTGACCACGGCGCGGACGCGGCTTCGGAAGTGCGTCTCCAGCTCGTCGGGTCGCACGACCGGCGGACCGGGGCGGGAGTTGTTCAGCACGACGACGGCGTTCTTCACGTGCTCGGCATACCCGTTGGTCTCCAGCCACGTCAGGGTCTCCGAGGCCAGGCGCGCCTCGTCGACGCTGAGCCCTGCCACGACGACGAGCTGGTCGGCGAGCTCGAGCGTGGCACCCATGACGGAGTGGACGATCCCCGTGCCGGTGTCGGTGAGCACGATGGAGTAGTAGTGCGCCGCGAGGGTGGCCACGTCGTGATAGTCGCGGTCGCTGAAGGCTTCCGAGACGCGGGGGTCGGCATCGGAGGCCAGGACGTCCAGGCGGGTCGTGTCCCGCGCGACGATCTGCGAGATGTCGTTGTATCCGTTGACCTCCGCGCGGGCACGGGCGAGGTCGCGGACCGTCTTGCCGCTGGCCCGGGCGATGCGCTCGGCCAGCGTCCCCCGGTCGGGGTTGGCGTCGACCGCGATGACACGATCGTCGCGGGCGTCTGCCAGCGCCATCCCGAGAAGCGTGGTGACCGTGGTCTTGCCGACCCCACCCTTCCGCGAGAGGACGGGGACGAAGCGTGCTCCGCCGGTGAGGGGTGCGCCGATCCGACGATCGAGCTCCTTGCGCGCACGTGCGCGCTTGCTGTCTCCGAGGTTCACCCGTCGGCCGGTGAGTGAGTAGACCAGATGACGCCACACGCCTTCGGGCTCGGCCCGGACGAGGTGGCGCTGATCGAGCAGCCGGTCGGGGGTGAGGAGGTCGGGAGTCTCCCGGCCTCCCTCGAATTCGCCGAGGCGCTTGGACGACAGGGCGACCTCGTTGCGCGTCGTCACCCGCTCGGCGGAGCGGGCGCGCTGCGGGCGCTCCGGCTGATCGGGGTGCTGCAGCTCCCTCCGTGTCGCGGGGACGGAGCCCGTGCGGGTGGTCGGCGCGGTGGCTGCGGGGGCCGGATCGGGTGCGACCTTCTCCGGCGTGGTGCTGGGCGCAGCGGCGGCGACCGCCGTGGAGGGCTCCGGGGCGTCCTCGACGATCTCGGCATCGACGTGATCGGGGTGGGTGGCGTGCATGTCATCGACGATGTGCGTGGGGGCGTCGTCTTCGACGATCTCGGCCTCGGCGGTCTCGGCCGGGGGCTCGACGGCAGCCGGCCCGCTCATCGGTGAGGCCGTGTCCGCGGCATCCACCGCTCCGCCTCCGGGCACATCTGCGCCCTCGAGCGCCTGGGGGATCTCATCGTCGACGACGTCCTCCTCGTCAAGGGAGTCGTCGTCGGTCGAGGGAGGGAGGATGACGCTGACGTGAGCGGTCTGCCCGCTCAGTACTCCGAGAGCGGTCGTATCGATGCTCACGGTGTCGGGGAGGACGCCGTTCTCATCGTCGTCCTCGGGCGTTTCATCGAAGGCGTCGGGCGTCACTGCGGGTCTCCTGGAACAGGCACATCACTGCGCACTCACGGTGAGGCGCCGTTCCAGGCTAGTGCGCGGGGCGGACGACGACCAAAAGGTCACCCGCCTCGACCTGCGCGGTCGCGGCGATCGCGATGCGCTCGACGACGCCGTCGACGGGCGCGGTGATGGCCGCCTCCATCTTCATCGCCTCGATCGAGGCGATCGGCGCGCCCACGGTCACCGTGGCGCCAACCTCGGTCTTCACGGTGACGACGCCTGCGAACGGCGCGGCGACCTGCCCGGGTCGAGACGTGTCGGCGCGCTCGGCCTGACGTGTCTCGACGCTGATGCTGCGGTCCCGCACGTAGACGGGGCGGAGCTGACCGTTCAGCGTGGTCATGACCGTGCGCATGCCCTTCGCGTCCGCTTCGCCGATGGCCTCGAGGCCGACGTACAGCTGCACGCCCGGGTCGATCTCGGCGACGTGCTCTTCGCCGGGCGTGAGCCCGTACAGGTAGTCGGGGGTGCCGAGGGTCGAGAGGTCGCCGTACGCCGCCCGCGCCTTCTCGAAATCGCGCGCGGGACCGGGGAAGAGCAGGCGGTTGAGGGTCCGGCGCCGCGATGCGGCGTCGCCGTCCAGCCCCTCCTTCTCCTCCGGCGTGAGCGGGGGGATCTCGATGGACACGGTGCGTCCGGCCAGCACCTTCGTGCGGAAGGGCTCGGGCCAGCCGCCGGGAAGGTCGCCCAGCTCACCGGCCATGAACCCGACGACGGAGTCGGGGATGTCGTAGTTCTGGGGGTTCTCGGCGAAGTCGGCCGGGTCGGCCTTAGCCGCCACCAGCGCGAGAGCGAGATCGCCGACCACCTTCGACGACGGCGTCACCTTCGGGATCCGTCCGAGGATGCGGTCGGCGGCGGCGTACATGTCCTCGATGAGCTCGAAGTCATCGGCCAGGCCCAGTGCGATCGCCTGCTGGCGCAGGTTCGAGAGCTGACCGCCGGGGATCTCGTGGTGGTACACCCGGCCGGTGGGACCATCCAGTCCCGACTCGAACGGGCGGTAGAGATGCCGCACGCCCTCCCAGTAGGGTTCGAGGTCGCTCACGGCCTGCAGGTCGATCCCGGTGTCACGGTCGGTGTGTGCCAGGGCTGCGACCAGGGCCGACAGCGACGGCTGGCTGGTCGTGCCCGCCAGGGGCGCCGCGGCCGCGTCGACGGCGTCGACCCCGGCCGCGCTCGCGGCCAGAAGCGTCGCGAGCTGACCGCCTGCGGTGTCGTGCGTGTGCAGGTGCACCGGGAGGTCGAAGCGTTCGCGAAGAGCCGCGACCAGGCGTGCGGCCGCAGCGGGACGCAGCAGTCCTGCCATGTCCTTGATCGCGAGCACGTGCGCCCCCGACGCGACGATCTTCTCCGCCAGACGCAGGTAGTAGTCCAGGGTGTACAGCTGCTCGGCAGGGTCGAGGAGATCACCGGTGTAGCAGACGGCGACCTCGGCGACGGCGGTGCCGGTGTCGAGGACCGACCGGATGGCGGGGACCATCTGGTCGACGTCGTTGAGGGCATCGAAGATGCGGAAGATGTCCACGCCCGTCGCCGCGGCTTCACGGACGAAGGCGTCGGTGACCTCGACCGGTCGCGGGGTGTAGCCGACGGTGTTCCGGCCGCGCAGCAGCATCTGGATGGGGATGTTGGGAACGGCGTCGCGGATCGCCGCAAGACGTTCCCACGGATCCTCGGCGAGGAACCGCAGCGCCACGTCATAGGTCGCACCGCCCCAGGCCTCGATCGACAGCAGCTCAGGAGTCATCCGCGCCACGTGCGGCGCGCAGCGGACCAGGTCGCGGGTGCGCACACGGGTGGCGAGAAGCGACTGGTGGGCGTCGCGGTAGGTGGTCTCGGTCACCGCCAGCGGCGTCTGCTCCCGCAGCGCCCGGGCGAAACCGGCGGGACCCAGCTCCCGCAGGCGCTGGAGGTTACCCGCCGGGGCCGGAGCGAGCAGATCGATGTCCGGAAGCTTGCTTCCCGGCGACACCGAGACCGGCTTCTCGCCGTAGGGCCGGTTCACGGTGACATCGGCCAGCCAGTTCAAGAGCTTCGTCGCCCGGTCTCGCGACGGGTGGCTGGTGAGCAGGCGCGGGCGCTCCTCGATGAACGCCGTGCTGAGGTCTCCCTCGACGAAGGACGGATCGTCCAGGACCGCCCGCAGGAACGGGATGTTGGTGGCGACGCCGCGGATGCGGAACTCCGCCAGCGCGCGCTTGGCCCGCGCGACGGCGGCCGGGTAGTCGCGCCCCCGACAGGTGAGCTTGGCGAGCATCGAATCGAAGTGCGGGCTGATCTGAGAGCCCGCGGCCGTCGTCCCGCCGTCGAGGCGGATGCCGGCGCCGCCGGGCGAACGATAAGTGGTGATGCGGCCGGTGTCGGGCCGGAAGCCCTGAGAGGGGTCCTCGGTGGTGATGCGGCACTGCAGCGCGGCGCCGCGGAGGACGATCCGGTCCTGCGACAAGCCGAGGTCGTCGAGGCTCTCCCCCGCTGCGATGCGCATCTGCGACTGGACGAGGTCGACGTCGGTGACCTCTTCGGTCACCGTGTGCTCGACCTGGATGCGGGGGTTCATCTCGATGAAGACGTGCTGGCCCGCGCGCTCCCCCGCCGTGTCGACGAGGAACTCGACGGTGCCGGCATTGACGTACCCGATCGACTCGGCGAAAGCGACCGCATCACGGTGGATGCGCTGACGCAGCTCGTCGTCGAGGTTCGGGGCGGGTGCGATCTCGATGACCTTCTGGTGACGGCGCTGCACCGAGCAGTCGCGCTCGAAGAGGTGGACCGTGTGGCCGGTGGCATCCGCCAGGATCTGCACCTCGATGTGCCGGGGCCGGACGACCGCCTGTTCGAGGAAGACGCGGGGGTCGCCGAATGCCGCGCCGGCCTCGCGCATCGCCTCGGCGATCGCGGGCGGCAGCTCGCCCGGGGTCTCCACCCGGCGCATGCCGCGACCCCGCCGCCGGCGACGGCCTTGACGAAGATGGGGAAGCCGATCTCGGGGGCCGCCGCGACGAGTGTCTCGACGTCGTCCGATGCCTCCGTCGAGCGCAGCACGGGAACACCGGCGGCGATGGCATGATCCTTCGCGGTCACCTTGTTCCCCGCCATCGCCAGCGCGCGAGCGGGGGGCCCGATGAAGGTGATGCCGTTCTCCGCGGCCCGGGAGGCGAGTTCGGGATTCTCCGACAGGAATCCGTAGCCCGGGTAGATGGCGTCGGCACCGGATTCGAGGGCGACCCGGATGATCTCGTCGACGTCGAGATAGGCGCGGACGGGGTGACCCGGTTCACCGATCACATACGACTCGTCGGCCTTCTGCCGATGCAGCGACCCACGATCTTCGAAGGGGAAGACCGCGACGGTGCGGGCTCCCAATTCGTAGGCGGCGCGGAAGGCGCGGATCGCGATTTCTCCGCGATTGGCGACCAGGATCTTCTCGAACATGCACACCTCGCGGTTGGGCCGTGTGGTCTGGGCTGAGTGTGCTCTCAGCCTAGGGGACGGTAACGTAGTGCCTCGTGCACGTACTCTCCGTCAGCTCGCTCAAGGGCGGGGTCGGCAAGACGACCGTGACGCTCGGACTCGCTTCCGCCGCTTTCGCGCGCGGCGTCCGGACGTTGGTCGTCGACCTGGACCCGCAGTCCGACGTGTCGACGGGCATGGACATCCAGGTCGCCGGCCGCCTCAACATCGCCGACGTCCTGGCCAACCCGAAGGAGAAGGTCGTCCGTCAGGCGATCACATCCTCCGGCTGGGCGAAGGTGCACCCCGGGACCATCGACGTGATGATCGGGAGCCCCTCCGCGATCAACTTCGACGGACCGCACCCGAGCGTTCGCGACGTGTGGAAGCTCGAGGAGGCCCTCGCCACGATCGAGGCCGATTACGATCTCGTCCTCATCGACTGCGCGCCCTCCCTCAACGCCCTCACGCGCACCGCGTGGGCTGCGAGCGACCGCGTCATCGTCGTCACCGAGCCCGGGCTGTTCTCCGTCGCCGCCGCCGACCGCGCACTCCGCGCGATCGAGGAGATCCGGCGCGGCCTCTCCCCCCGGCTGCAGCCGCTCGGACTCGTGGTGAACCGCGTGCGTCCCCAGTCGATCGAGCACCAGTTCCGCATCAAGGAGCTGCGCGACATGTTCGGTCCGCTCGTGCTGAGCCCGCAGCTTCCCGAGCGGACGTCCCTCCAGCAGGCTCAGGGCGCCGCGAAGCCGCTCCACATCTGGCCGGGAGACTCCGCGCAGGAGCTCGCCGCCGACTTCGACGCGCTCCTGGACCGCGTCATGCGCACCGGACGCATCCCCACGCCGGGCGAGACCCGCGTCTGATCCGCCGAGACGACCGCGACCGCGACGGTGAGGGCGATCGGTTCGGGTCAGGCGGAGCGCGCGGTGCGACGTGCGGCGAGCTCGTCGACGGGATCGGGAGCCTGCGGGTCGAACTCCACGAGGGTCGACTCGACCTCGCGCAGGACCTTGCCCACAGCGATGCCGAACACACCCTGCCCACGGCTGATCAGGTCGATGACCTCGTCGTTCGAGGTGCACAGGTAGACCGAGGCGCCGTCGCTCATGAGCGTGGTGCCGGCGAGGTCGCGGATGCCGGCCGCCCGCAGCTGCTCCACGGCGGTGCGGATCTGCTGCAGCGAGATGCCGGTGTCGAGCAGCCCCTTGACGAGTTTGAGGACCAGGATGTCGCGGAAGCCGTACAGGCGCTGCGACCCCGAGCCGCTCGCGCCGCGCACGGTCGGTTCGACAAGCTGCGTACGGGCCCAGTAGTCGAGCTGGCGGTAGGTGATGCCGGCGGCGCGGGCTGCGACGGCGCCGCGGTAGCCCACTTCATCGTCCATCTGCGGAAGCCCGTCGGTGAACAGGAGGTCGGCGACGAAGCCGGGTTCGTCGGCCGCTTCACGAGCGGTCATGCGATCCTCCTCACGGAACGGGGTGCGCACTCCACGCTAGATGAGCCCCGCCCCCCGGGCAACGACATCCGTCTCAACGCGTCGGCGTGTCGCGGCCGAGCGAGTCTGCCGCGGGTCATCCGAGAAGGCGATCGAGGGCGGTGCGCAGCAGGATCGCACGCACCTCTTCGAGTTTGCGCGCGAGTTCTGGCGCCACCTCCCCCGCCCGTCCCCGGGACGCCGCGTCCGTGCGACGCAGCAGGGGCGCGAGAGACGACTCGATGAGGGAGGCGTCGCGCTCCGCGCTCTGCTTGACACTGCGGACGTGGCGCGGCTCGATGCCGTGGCGATCCAGCGCGACGAGGGCACGCAGAAGAGTCACCGACTGGTCGGTGTAGCTCTCGGCGGCGGTGATGATCCCCGTGCTGATGGCGTCGTTGAGCAGCTGCGGCGCCGCACCGGCGGCCGCCAGCAGCTCCTCGCGGCGGTACCGGCGGGGCGCCGGGACGATCGAGGGCGGCGGCGCGGAGGTCGGCGGTGCGGGGTCGCGGCCGGCGTCGACATCGGCGAGATAGTCGCGGATGACGCTGAGGGGAAGGTAATGATCGCGCTGCAGGGTGAGGGCCAGCCGTAGGCGGTCGAGGTCGGCCGGCGAGAACTTGCGATACCCCGAGTCGGTCCGCACCGGCGTCACGATCCCCTGCACCTCGAGGAAGCGCAGCTTGCTCGAGGTCAGACTCGGGAACTCCGGAGACAGCCTCGCGAGCACCTGACCGATGCTGAGAAGACCCGCTGACGATGATCGCTGGCGGGCGGAGGAGGCCGGAGCCATCAGCCCGCCTGCGGCAGATCTGCGGGCGAGACGAAGAAGTTGAGGCGGAACTTGCCGATGCGAAGCTCCGAGCCGTTGGTGAGCACGGCACGGTCGACCCGCTCGCCGTTGACGTAGGTCCCGTTCAGCGAGCGCTGATCCACGAGCTCGAACGCCGTCCCCTGTCGGGTGATCTCCGCGTGGCGACGCGAGACGGTGACGTCGTCGAAGAAGATGTCGGCTTCGGGGTGACGACCGACCGTGGTGACGTCGGTGTCGAGGAGGTAGCGCGCGCCGGCCGTCGGGCCCGAACGCACCAGCAGGAGCGCCGCGCCCGAGGGCAGCGCGTCGATGGCCTCGAGTTCCGCGGTGTTCAGCGCGCTGCCGAAGGGGACGAACGACAGGTCGGCGTCATGGCCGAACGTCTGCGTCAAGTCCGAACCGCGATCGGCGCCGTCATCGCCCGGCAGGCGTCGGATGTCACCAGAATCTGGTCGCCGATTGTCGTCCACGTCGTGCCCTCCTTCGGTGAGCCAGCCTATCCGACGTGTTCACGCCCTGACGACCGGCTCGGCGCACCTGACGACGACGATGCCGCAGGGCGATTGTTTCGGCCTGTGTCGGCGAGGATGACCGCGGCCGCACCGCGACCTAATCTGGCCGACATCCGAAACTACCCACAGGAGTTCGACGTGTCGAGTCCGCATCGCTTCCCCACACCCGTCGAGGTGAAGGGTCGCGCGGCCTGCATGTGCGCACAGGGAGGCTCCTGCACGTCGGTCGCTCCCGGGCACGCGATGCACCTCATCCAGGCGCGCCTCATCGCCGCCACCCCGCGCGAGTGGAGCGATGCGATCGTCGCGTCGGTCTTCGACGGGGTCATTGTGCTCCACACCCTCGACGGCACGCGGGTCGAGGTGTGGTCGGCGGTCCCGGTCGAGGGCGTCGAACCCGGCGCGCCCGTCGCCCTGCACGCGCGTCACCACGCCCTCGCCGTCGGCCGGGCCCGCATCAACGTCGCCGTCCTCTGACCGACCGGTGGTCAGGCCTGCGCCAGCATCGACTCCCGTAGCGCCATGCACGCGTCCATGCACGCCTGGCAGGACTGCGCGCACATGCGGCAGACCTCACTCATATCGGCGTGCCGCATGCACTCGTCCATGCAGAGCTGACACATCGCGATGCACGCGTCGAGCATCGACACCATGACCGCGGGGGTCATGCCCGACATGCGCAGCATCGCCCGCAGCATCGTGTTGCACATGTCGGCGCAGTTCATGCACGCCGGGGCGCAGTCCATCATCTGGGTCGCGCATACCGTGCAGGCCTGTTCGCATGCCGCGCAGGCGTCCATGCACGCCTGCATGAGGTCCATGTCCATGCGGGTGTCGCCGCCCATCATCGACGTCGAGCCCATGGCATCCATCATCATGCGGTCCATCCCGTACCTCGCTCTCGATCTCGCGCGACGGGGCAGGTGCACCCGCCTGAGCCCAGGGTAGGCGTCCAGGCATCATTGATGAAGACCCCCGTAGCGTAGGGATCGTGAGTCGTTCCGGTCTTCGCTTCTCCCCTGTCCGCGCGATCATCGGCGTCATCGTGCTGCTGACGGCGGTCTTCGCCCTCCCTGTCGCCGCATCGGCGCACGACGAGCTGCTCGGCTCCGACCCCACGCCCGGCAGCACGCTCGACCAGGCCCCGGCGGCGATCACCCTCACCTTCAGCGGTCTCATCTCGCAGGAACCGGGTGCCACGGTGATCGAGGTGACGGATGCCGCGGGCACGGCGCTCGTCGACGGATCACCGACCACCACCGACAACGTCGTGTCGCAGCCGCTGACCGCGGCCCAGCCGGGCGCCGTCACGGTGCTCTGGAAGGTGGTCTCCAGCGACGGCCACCCCATCTCCGGGGAGCTGTCGTTCACCGTTGCGGAAGGGGCTGCGCCGTCGCCGACCGCCGATGCCACGGCGGCCCCGGCGCCCGACGCCTCCGCATCCCCCTCCCCTTCCGCCTCGACGGCTGAGACCTCCTCGGCGTCGCCGTCGCCGGCCGACGCAGGTGACCCCGCGTCGGCCACGGCTGCGGTCGTGCCGTGGATCATCGTCGGGATCGTCGCCGTCGCCGCCGGCGGGGCGATCGTCTACCTCCTGCTCGCCCGCGCGAAGGGCCGGACCCCGGGCACCGGCGGCGGTGCCGACCGATAGGCTGGAAGCATGCCTCACTACGACGTCGTCATCCTCGGCGCCGGCCCCGGCGGGTACGTCGCGGCCGTCCGGAGCGCCCAGCTCGGTCTTTCCGTCGCCATCATCGAAGAGAAGTACTGGGGGGGCGTCTGCCTGAACGTCGGGTGCATCCCCTCCAAGGCTCTTCTGAAGAACGCCGACCTCGCCCACCAGGTTCTCCACAAGGCAGACCTCTTCGGCATCTCGGGTGACGTGCACTTCGACTTCGGAGTGGCATGGGACCGCAGCCGCAAGGTGGCAGACACCCACGTCAAGGGCATCCACTTCCTGATGAAGAAGAACAAGGTCACCGAGTACGACGGCCGTGGAACCTTCACCGACGCGAACACCATCCAGGTGCAGAAGTCGGACGGCGCCACCGAGACGGTGACGTTCGACAACGCGATCATCGCCACCGGCGCCAAGGTCCGCCAGCTGCCCGGCGTCGAGATCGGGGGCAACATCGTCACTTACGAGGAGCAGATCCTCTCTCGCGATCTCCCCTCCTCGATCGTCATCGTCGGCGCCGGCGCCATCGGCATGGAGTTCGCCTTCGTGATGTCCAACTACGGCGTGAAGGTCACCATCGTCGAGTTCCTCGACCGGGCGCTACCGAATGAGGACGCCGACGTGTCGAAGGAGATCGCGCGCCAGTACAAGAAGTACGGCATCGACATCCTCACCTCCACCAAGGTCGACACCGTCACCGACCACGGTGACAGGGTCACGGTCGCCTACACCGGCAAGGACGGCGACAGCGGGTCGATCGACGCCGACAAGGTGATGGTCTCGATCGGCTGGATCCCGAACGTCGAGGGCTACGGGCTGGACAAGACCGGTGTCGAGCTCACCGAGCGCGGCGCGATCGGCATCGACGACTACATGCGCACCAATGTGCCGCACATCTACGCCATCGGCGACGTCACCGCGAAGCTGCAGCTGGCGCACGTCGCCGAGGCGCAGGGCGTGGTGGCCGCCGAGACGATCGGCAAGGCCGAGACCATGCCGCTCGGCGACTACCGCATGATGCCCCGCGCGACTTTCTGCACCCCGCAGGTCGCCTCGTTCGGACTGACCGAGCAGCAGGCCCGCGACGCCGGCTACGACGTGAAGGTGGCGAAGTTCCCTTTCAGCGCCAACGGAAAGGCGAACGGCCTGGGCGAGCCGGTCGGCTTCGTCAAGCTCATCGCCGACGGCGAGCACCTCGAACTGCTCGGCGGCCATCTCATCGGACCCGATGTCTCTGAGCTTCTCCCCGAGCTCACGCTCGCGCAGAAGTGGGACCTCACCGCGCTCGAGGCCGCGCGCAACGTCCACACCCACCCCACGCTGTCGGAGGCTCTGCAGGAGGGGTTCCACGGACTCGTGGGCCACATGATCAACCTGTAGGCGACCTACCGCCCTACCGCCCGAGCGCCCGCCCGATCTTCGATTCCGAGGATGCCGGGCGGGCGCCGGCGTTTCGGGCGAGATCGGCGAGATCCCCGAGGAAACGCTCGGCGTCCTCGGGCGCGGCGGGGCCGAGCTCGATCTCCCACTCGCGCCAGGAGCGTTCCGTGCCGGTCGCCTCGTCACGGGTCTCGACGTGATCGTCGAGGAATTCCGCGACGACGTCGCCCGCGGCATCCTTCATCTGAACGGCGAGCCTGCGGTTGCGCACCCGAGCGATCGGATGCACCGGATGTGTCGTGAGGTGCCGGATCTCGGCCCGCACCGTCGCGGGGAGCGACTCGCCCTCCTCGAGCGGCCAGCCGAGCTCCACCCGGCCCGCGCCCCGCCGCGGTCCCTTCAGGTGCCACCCGGCGTCGGGGCCACCGGTACGACGGCGCAGCGCGTAGCCCGCACGCCCGAGGGCGAAATCGGCGGTGTCGTAGTACCGGGCGTCGAGCTCGCGCAGCTCGGGACCGGCGACCTCAGCCACCTCGGGGACGGTGCGCCAATCCGGAGCGGCCGTATCCGGGCCCACGTCGAGCTTGATCTCGATCTCGAGGGAACGGATCGGCTCACCCGGTTCAGTCGTCGTTCGAGGGTCCGATCTCATCGGTCGCCTCCACGAACCAGAACTCCGCCTCGGTCGGGCCGTCGTGCTCGCCGGTGTGCTGCGCTTCACCCTTGCGCCGGTACACGACCTGTCCTTCGCCGTACGGGACGATGAGCGAGTCGAGATCGGGCGCCTCCAGGGGCAGGACCTGCCCATCGAGCGGACCACCGTGCAGTCGTGCAATAGCCATCCTCCGAGTGTATCGACGGCGATCTGCTCGATGAGGGGGTTGCGCGTCATCGTGCTCGCCTACACTTCACAGCGTGAAGGCCATCCGCACGTTCGCCGTTCGTCCCGTTCTCTCCGAGCAGCTCGCCCCGCTCGACCGCCTCGCCACCAACTGGCGCTGGGCCTGGTCGGACGAGACGAAGGCGCTGTTCGCCTCCATGGATCCCGCCCGATGGGAAGAGGTCGGCGGCAACCCCGAGCAGCTCCTCGGCGCGCTCGGGCAGGAACGGCTCGACGCGCTGTCGCAGGACGCTCAGTTCGTGGCCCGCGTCCGCGCGGAGGCGGAGCGCCTCGACGCCTACCTCCGCGATGACCGGTGGTACCAGGGGCTCGAAGGCGACAAGCCGGTCCACATCGCCTACTTCTCCCCCGAGTTCGGCGTCGACGGCACCCTGCCGCAGTACTCGGGCGGCCTCGGCATCCTCGCCGGCGACCACCTGAAGAGCGCGTCGGACCTCGGCGTTCCCCTCACCGGCGTCGGGCTGTTCTACCGCGCGGGCTACTTCCGTCAGTCGATCGGCGACGACGGCTGGCAGCGGGAGAGCTACCCGCTGCTCGACCCCTACGGTCTCGGTCTGACCCTGCTCCGCGACGCCGAGGGAGCCCCGGTCGAAGTCGGACTCGACCTCCCGGCCGGCCGGCACCTGGCCGCCCGCATCTGGGTGGCCCAGATCGGCCGGGTCCCCCTCCTGCTGCTCGACGCCGACACCCCCAGCAACCCCGATGACCTCCGCCAGGTGACCGACCGCCTCTACGGCGGCGGCGGGGAGCACCGACTCCTGCAGGAGCTGCTCCTCGGCGTGGGGGGCGTCCGCGCGGTGCGGGCGTGGTGCACGCTGACCGGCACGCCCAGCCCCGAGGTGTACCACACCAATGAGGGCCACGCAGGCTTCCAGGGCTTGGAGCGGATGTCGGAACTCATCGTCGAGGAGGGCCTGAGCTTCGACCAGGCGCTGGCGCAGGTGCGCGCGTCGACCGTCTTCACCACTCACACGCCGGTACCCGCCGGCATCGACCGCTTCCCCCGCGACCTGGTCACGTCGTACCTGCAGAGTCCGCTGTTCACCTCGCTCCCCGCCGAGCAGGCGCTCGACCTGGGCCTGGAGTCCTACCCCGGGGGCGATCCCCACGTGTTCAACATGGCCGTTCTCGGCCTCCACCTCGGGCAGCACGCGAACGGGGTGTCGCTCCTCCACGGCTCGGTGAGCCGTCGGATGTTCGGGTCCCTCTGGCCGGGCGTCGACACCGACGAGGTGCCGATCACCTCCATCACGAACGGCGTCCACGCCCCGACCTGGGTCCACCCCGCCCTCACGGGCCTGAGCGAGCGCGTCTTCGGCGACGCGCACACCGATGGCCATGACTGGCGCTCCCGCGAGGTGGTCAGCGATCAGGAGCTGTGGGGGGTGCGCACCCAGATGAAGCAGGAGCTCGTCGCCGAAGCCCGGCGACGTCTGACCGCCGCCGCCCGGTCGGCCGGGAACGCCGCGGTGCCGGCATGGATCGACGACATCCTCGACCCGGGGGTCCTGACGATCGGCTTCGCCCGCCGCGTACCGACCTACAAGCGTCTGACGCTGATGCTCCGCGATCCCGAGCGCCTCACCCGGATCCTCACCGATCCCGAGCGACCGGTTCAGCTGGTCATCGGCGGCAAATCCCACCCGGCTGACGATTCCGGGAAGATCCTCATCCAGCAGCTCGTGCGGTTCAGCCGCGATCCGCGGGTGCGCGGCCGCATCGTGTTCCTCCCCGACTACGACATCACGCTGGCCAAGACCCTCTACCCCGGCTGCGACGTGTGGCTGAACAATCCGCTGCGGCCTCTCGAGGCGTGCGGCACGTCGGGCATGAAGGCCGCGTTGAACGGGGTCCTGAACCTCTCGATCCTCGATGGCTGGTGGGACGAGTGGTACGACGGCCGGAACGGCTGGGCCATCCCGACCGCCGACACGGCGGCGACCGACCAGGAGCGGGACGACGCCGAGGCGGCCGCGCTCTACGACCTGATCGAGCACCAGCTCGTGCCGCGGTTCTACGAGCGCACCGGCGGCGTGCCGACCGCGTGGCTCGACATGGTGCGCCACACCATGACCGACCTCGGAAAGAAGGTCACCAGCGATCGGATGGTGCGTGACTACGTCACGCGGCTGTACGTGCCCTCGACAGTGAACGAGCGTGCCCTTCGCGCCGACGATTTCGCCCAGGCACGCTCGCTCGCCGCGTTCGTCAGCCGGGTGCGCAGAGCCTGGGACTCGGTCGCGATCGCGCATGTCGAGGGATCGGATGCCACCACCCGCGCGTCCACCGGCGAAACCCTGGAGATCGAGGCCTCGGTACGCCTGGACGGCCTCTCCCCCGACGACGTCGCGGTGGAGCTGGTCTACGGGCGCACCGACGAGGACGACGTCATCGGCGCCGACCACACCGCCGTGCCGCTGACGGCGCAGGGACCGCCCGCGGACGGGGTCACCCCCTATGGAGGCTCGCTGCCGCTGCAGATCACGGGGACCTTCGGCTACACGGTGCGGGTCGTGCCGCGGCATCCGTTCCTGGTGTCTCCCGTGGAGCTGGGCCTTGTGACGTACGCCGGATGACAAGGCCCAAACCCTTCGTCCTCCTCGCCACCCGAGCGGAGGACGTCCCCGCCGACGAGGAGTACGCCCTCTTCCTGCGATTCACCGGCCTCGAGGAGCGCGACCTCATCCGCATTCGCATGGAAGCGGGCCCCCTTCCCGACCTCGACCTCGACGCACTGTCGGGCATCTTCGTCGGGGGTGGTCCGTTCAACGCCTCGGACCCGGTGGAGAAGAAGTCGCCGGTGCAGCGGCGGGTCGAAGCGGAGTTCACCCGGCTGCTCGACGAGGTCGTCGCGCGCGACTTCCCGTTCCTGGGCGCCTGCTACGGAATCGGGACGCTCGGCAGCCACCAGCGCGCCGTGATCGACCGCACGTACTCCGAGCCGATCAGCGTGGTCCCGGTGAGCCTCACCGACGCCGGCGCCGACGAACCCCTGCTCGCCGGCTTCCCGCGCACCTTCGACGCGTTCGTCGGCCACAAGGAGGCGGTGTCGCTCCTTCCCGCCTCGGCGGTGCTGCTGGCGTCGTCGCCGACCTGCCCGGTACAGATGTTCCGGGTCGGCCGCAACGTCTACGCCACGCAGTTCCACCCCGAGCTCGATCTCGACGGCATGCAGACCCGCGTGCACGCCTACGCCGGCTACGGCTACTTCGGCGCCGACGAGCTGGACCTCACGCTCGCCGCCGTGCGACGGACGCCGGTGACCCACCCGCCGCGCCTGCTGCGGACGTTCGTGGAACGGCACGCCCGCTGAGCCTGCCCGGCTCAGCCCCGGACCATCTCCGCGATCTCGGTCTCGCCGACCGGTACGGCGTCGGCGAGCCCCGGTCCCAGGCCGATGTCCACGAGCGTGATGCGCCCCGACAGCGCGGGTCCGCGCCGGAGTGCGAGACCCGCTTTCGCGGCACCGAAGGTGATGGTCTCGTGAGCGGCGAGCACGAGCTGGTCGCCCTCCCCGGTGTCCGGATCCAGACCGCTCGGCAGGTCGACGGCGAGGACCCGGCGACCCGGGGCAGCTTCCGACACCAGAGCGATCGCCGCGTCGCGGGCGCCCCCGCGCAGCGACCCACGGCCGCCCAGCCCGATCATCCCATCGAGGACGATCCCCTCGTCACGGGGGTCGAGCGCTGACAGGTCGACGATCCGGGCCCCGGCGGCAACGGCGGCGGCGAGGCCCGCACCGTGGGCCTCGCCGCCGGTGAGCAGCACGTCCACACGTGCTCCGGCAGCGGCGAGCTCAGCACCCGCGAAAAGGGCGTCCCCACCGTTGTCGCCCCGCCCGGCGAGGACGAGCACTCGAGGAAGGGATGCCGCCGCGAGCCGCGCCACGCAGATCTTCGCCAGCGCGTGCGCGGCACGGGCCATGAGGGGGGCCCCGGCCGCGAGGAGCGGGGCCTCGGCAGCACGGATATCCGCGGCCCGGTAGGTCGGAACCCGCGGGTGAGCAGCCGGCGCGGCGTCAGAGATCATCACGCCGCGTCCCGGCATCCGCTGAGGGCGTCGCCGGCGTCTGCTTCTGAGCCTTCGCCGCCGCGTCGGCCTTCGTCCGCCGTTCCTCCTCCTCGGCGGCCCGGGCCGCGTTCAACTCGTCGGCCGCGGCCTGCACCGACAGCTCGGCACGCTTCACGCGGCGCTGGAGGAATGTCGTCGCGCCGAAGCGGGCACGGACCCGGTCGCGCTCCTCTTCGATGCCGGTGATGATGTAGGCCGAGGCGATGAGGATCACCTGCGCCGAGAGGTTCAGCCAGAGAAGCAGAGCGATGAGCGAGGCGAAGGTCGCCAGCAGCGGGTTCGATCCGGCGCCGCCGACGAAGAGGCTCGACAGCTGCTGGAGAACGGTGAGCCCCGCGGCGCCGATGAGGGAGCCGCTGATGAGCGAGCGCGGCGACGGTTTGGTTCCCGACAGGATGCGGAACGCCACGGCGATGACGGCGGCGTCGAGGAGGAAGACCACGACGATGGTCGTGGCGCGCGTGGCGATCTGCAGGAGCAGGTCGTCTTCGGCAAGCCCGAGCCATCCGCCGACGAGGGAGATCCCCGCGCTGCCGATGACGGTCGCCACGGCCGAGGCGCCGAGCGCCGCGCCGATCCCGATCGCGAGGAGCAGGTTGCGAAGCAGCACCCACAGCCAGAAGGAGTCGTCGGTGAGTTCGTTCGCGAGCCGCCGGATGGCGGTGCGCAGCGACCCGATGGCGCCGATGGCGGCGCCGATGAGACCCAGGGAGGCGATCACCCCCGCCACAGTGAGCCCCGCGGGCGCCTGGACGGCATCGAGGTCGATCAGACCGCCCTCTCCGACGAGGCCGGGGATCGCCGAGTCGACGGCGTCGATCAGGGCCTGCCAGGCCACCGGATTTCCCGCAAGCCACAGCGCGGCGAGGGAGAAGCCGAGCAGCACCGCGGCGAACAGGCTGAACAGCGTGCGGTAGGTCACGCTGTCGGCGAGCATCGGACCCTGCCGTTCGGTGTAGAGCAGGAGGGCGCGCACGGGCTTCAGCGTGAGGGCGCGTGCGATGACACGCTCGATCAGATTCGGCATGGGCGAACTCTCCCCGTCGGCGGTCGATGACTGGTCTCCCACCGCCAACCTAGGGGGTGCGGCCTCGGACGTCGGGGCCGTTGAGAAATGATCGGGCGCAGGGTAGAGCTCACGCGAGCATGGACCCGGCTCCGGAGCCCACGACGCTCGCACCGATCACGAGCCACGCGCCGATGAGCATCGCCGGCCCGAAGGCAATCGGTGTGCGGCGGTCGGCGCGACGGGCGAGGATCAGCAGGACGCCTGTCGCCCCGCCGACGACGAAACCGGCGAGGGCGCCGATCGCGAGGGCCTCCCAGCCCAGCCACCCGAGGTAGAGACCGAGGACTCCGGCGAGCTTGACGTCGCCGCCGCCGAGGCCTCGGCGGGAGAGTCCGCGAAGCAGCAGGTAGAAGCAGAACAGGACGATCATGCCGATCAGGGCGCGCCCGAGCGCGATCACCGGTGCCCCGAACAGCACCGCACCGAGGAGGAACGCCCCACCGACGCCGTAGCTGGGCAGCACGATCCGGTTCGGCAGGCGGTGGTGGCGCACATCGATGACGGCGAGCACGACGCTGATCACGCCCAGGTAGGCGAACGCAGTGATCTCGAGGATCGTCGACACGCGAGCGAAGCTAACAGAACCGTCGCGCCCGTCCCGGCCACGGGTCGGTGGCTGTGGAGAACTCGCCGGGTCGCACGCTGCGTGTCACCAGAGCGGGTGGATGGCCGCGCGCAGGTGGCGGTCGTAGATCTCGTGCACGGCGGCGTCGAAGCCGCTGAGGTCGGCGCCGCCGTCGAGCAGTGCTCCGGCCTCGGCGTTGGACGTCGCCTGTGCGACGTTGCGCGCACCCGGGATGACGGTCGTGACACCGGGCTGCGAGGCGATCCACGCGAGCGTCGCGGCGGGAAGGCTCACTCCGTCGGGAACGGCTCGCGCCAGTTCGGATGCCGCAGCGAGCCCGGTGTCGTAGTCCACGCCCGAGAAGGTCTCACCCCTGTCGAAAGCCTCACCGTGACGGTTGTAGCTGCGATGGTCATTCTCGGCGAAAGCGGTCTCGGAGGTGTACTTGCCCGACAGCAGGCCGGATGCGAGAGGCACCCGCGCGAACACGGCGACCTGTGCGGCCGCCGCGGCCGGGAGCACCTCGTCGAGGGGCTTCAGCCGGAACGGGTTGAAGATGATCTGGACGTTGGTGACGTGCGGCCGTGCGATGGCGGCGAGCGCCTGCGCGGCGGTCTCGACGGAGACTCCGTAGGCGGCGATCCTGCCGTCGGCGACGAGCTCGTCGAGGGCGTCGTAGACCGCGTCGGACTCGATCACCTCGGTCGGCGGGCAGTGCAGCTGCACGAGGTCGAGGGTCTCGACGCCCAGGTTGGCGCGGGAGCGGTCGTTCCAGGCGCGGAAGGCCTCCGGCGTGTAGTTCTCGGCCCTCTGCTCCGCACGACGCCCCATCTTCGTCGCGACGGTGATCGCGTGGCCGGGGCGAGCGGCGAGGAAACGACCGATGAGCGATTCGCTCCGCCCGTCGCCGTAGACGTCGGCGGTGTCGAAGAGGGTCACTCCCTGGTCGACGGACGCTTCCAGGACGGCGAGCGCGTCGTCCTCCGAGACATCGCCCCAGTCGGCGCCGAGCTGCCAGGTGCCCAGACCGATGGCCGAGACGTGACGGCCGGTGCGGCCGAGGGGACGATGCTGCATGGGGGGACGACCTTTCGGGAGAGCGGGGCAACGGCCAGCGTAGCGGCAGGCGGTCGGGGTGGGACGGTCCGGGTTCAGGGGAGGATGAGAACGGGCGTTCCCATCGGCAGCTCTGCGAGCTTCTCGATCGCCGCGGGGTCGAGTCTGATGCACCCGTTGGAGATGGCTCCCGAGCGGCTGTCGTGGTAATGGAACGCGGTGATCGCGACATCCGCCCCGCCGAACCCGTCGAGGGTGGGTGACTGCACCGAGAGGTAGACCAGCGGATAGCCGCGGGTGTACCCGAAGGAGGGCTCGACGCGGGTCGTCATGATGAAGGAGCGCCCGGTCGGGGTGGGAGTCCCCTCCACGCCCGATCCGAAGTCGGTGGCGATGCGTTCGCTGCCGCCGGGGCGCACGATGTCGATGGTGCGCGCGGACAGCGACACCTCGACGCGGGCATCCACCGTGGAGAAGGTGACGTCCTGCGCGCGGAGCCACCCGGAGAGCTGCCCCGGGTTCCCCGTGGAAGGCGTCGCCTGGCGACCGGTGAGCAGCACCCGGACCCAGTGCTCCTGACGCTCGACCACGGGCACGGTGGTGCCGCCGTAGACGTATTCGGCCGGCAGGACGGCGACCGGGTCGCCGGCGGGATCGGCGAAGACCGGGGCACCGGCCCCCGCTGCCGTCACGACCTCCCCCGTGAGCACGGTCGCCGGATCGGTGTCGACGGGCAGCTGCGGGAGGACGGCGAACACGTCGACCTGCGGGAGAGCGGCGAGTTCGTAAGCGGCGGTATTGGCGGCGAAGCCCGCCGGCGCGGGTGGCGGGGTCGCTTCGGGCGTCGGCGTCACCGAGGGTGTCACCACCGTGGGGGTGGGGACGGCAGCGGGCTCGGGTGCGGCGTCAGGGCGCAGCAGCCAGGCTCCGGTGAATCCCGCGGCGAGGACCACGATGCCGACGGTCACCGCGATCCATGCGCGCCGGGGGGCGGTTCCGGATTCCTGGGATGCGCGCACCCCCCCATGTTCCGTCGGCGGCGGCGGTGGTGCAACCGCGCTCACGCGATCACTCCGGCAGCGCGGGCCGGCTGGGCGTAGGCCTCGGCGAGCGAATCGACGGTGTCGTGGGCGTTCAGTCCGCTCGGATTGGGCACCACCCACAGCCGGGCGCCGGCGAGCGCTTCAGCCTGCTCTCCGCTGACGGCCCGTGGACGGTCGAAGCCCCGCCGATAGGCGGTGAGCCCGACGACGGCGACGACCGGCGGGCATCGATCCGCGACCAGTGCTGTCAGATCCCGCGCACCGGCCCGGAGCTCCTCGCGAGACAGCTCGTCGGCACGCGCGGTGGCGCGCCGCACCAGATTGGTGATCCCGATGCCCCGCGCCACGAGCAGATCGCGGTCGGCAGCCGCCATCCCGTCCACGGTGATCTTCGGCGCGCGCGGCAGGATGCCCGCCGCGACGAGCGCGGGATAGAACCTGTTGCCGGGGCGGGCGAAGTGCGCTCCCGTCGCAGCCGTCCACAACCCCGGATTGATCCCGACGAACAGAAGCCTCAGCCGTGCGGGAAGGAGGTCGGGCACCGTCTCATCGCGGAACCGCTCGAGGTCTGAGGCGCGGAATCCCATGGGTCCAGTGTGGACGCTCACGCCGGAATGAGGGCCGCGGTCAGCTGTCGCGGATGTCGCCGTCGACGTAGAACCACCGGCCGTCTTCGCGGACGAACCGCGACCGCTCGTGGAGGACTGCCACACCGTCGTCGGTGCGGTACGTGGCGCGGAATTCGACGATCCCGTCGATGTCATCGATGCGGCCCCCGACGGTGTCGACGATCTGCAGGCCACGCCAGCGCGGGCTGTCACGGAGATCCAACGTCGCCGGCCGCGTCAAGGGGTGCCAGGTGCGCAGCAGCCACGCCGCGTCACGGTCGCGGAACGCCAGGAATCGCGACCGCATGAGCTCCTCTGCGGTCTGAGGTTCGTTCGGCACCGAACGAGTGTGGCATGGGGGTGCCCGTCGCCGTGGCGCCGGAGTCGTCGTTCGCCCACGCCGGATGTCAAGCCCCTCGGACGTCGGCGCGCGCGGCGGATAGACAGGGCGCTCGGGTCGCCCCGCGATCACTTCGAACGAAAGGCCTTCCGACCATGATGACGTCGTCCGCGCGGGACCGCGCGAAGAAGCCCAGAACCGCGCTCGCCGGTCCCTACGGGCACCCGTTCCATCCGATTCTCGTGACAATCCCCATCGGCGCGTGGACGGCGAGCCTCGTGTTCGACCTGATCGGGATCTTCGTCGATGATCCGACGCCGTACGTCGTCGGCGCCCGCGTCCTCATCGTCGTCGGACTCGTCGGTGCGGTCCTGGCCGCGGTGTGGGGATTCCTCGATTATCTCCAACTCGAGCGCGGTACCCCGGCGCAGAGGACCGGCCTCGTGCACATGCTCCTGAATCTCGCAGCCATGGCGCTGTTCGCGGTGAACCTGATCGTGCGGTTCGCGGGCGATGACGACGACGTCAGCGTGGCGGGTCTGATCCTCACGATCGTCGCCCTCCTGGCGCTGTCGCTGTCGGGGTGGCTCGGCGGAAAGCTCGCCTATACGTACGGCGTTCGTGTCGCCGACGAGCAGAAGCAGACGGAGGGCTTCCGTCCGTCGCCGTGAGTCACGCCGTGTGACGCGTCGTCTTGGATACCTCGCCGTCGGGGCCGAAGCGGAGCCACTCGCCGACCTTGCGGTCATCGCGGTAGTCGCCGCGGTCGATCGCGCGGCCCGCGGCGTCCCACCGCTCCCAGGTCCCCGTCTTCCTCCCGCGATGGAACGCGCCCCGTTGCATGGGCGCGCCGTCGGACCGGTACCAGCGCCACTCGCCATCCAGCTCACCCCCCGAGAAGCCCCCCGAAGCGCGCAGTCGGCCGTCACTGGAGAGGTGTCGCCACACACCGTCCCGCGCGCCGTCCACGTAGCTGCCGATCATCACCCCGCCGTGCGGGTCTGGATCGGTCCATGGGCCGGTCTTGCGTCCGGCGTCATCGGTGGCGTTCGGAGTCGACGGGATGCCGCCACCGCCGCCGGTCACACCGGGCTCACCAGCTGCACGAGATTGCCGCAGGTGTCGTCCAGCACCGCCGTCCGCACGGGTCCTCCCGTCGTCGGCGCCTGCAGGAACCTCACGCCGGCGGCCGTGAGCTCGTCGTACGCGGCATCGACATCGTCCACGGTGAACGACGCCGCCGGGATACCCTGTTCGGCCAGAGCGCGCGTGTACTCCTGCGCCGCGGGATTCTCGTCGGGCTCCAGGAGCAGCTCGACCCCGTCGGGCGCATCGCTGCCCACGACGGTCAGCCAGCGGTACTCCCCGAGCGGGATGTCGTTCTTGACGAGGAATCCGAGCCTGTCGGTGTAGAACCGCAGCGCCTTCTCCTGATCATCGACGAACACGCTCATCACGTGCAGCCGTGCCTTCACCATCACTGTCTCCTGTCATTCGAGGGGCCACCGCGCGGCGATCTCGCGCAGCGGCTCGCGGTGCATCCGGTGGATCTTCGTCCTGCCCACGCGGGCCGTCCGCACCAGGTCGCTCTCCTCCAGCACCGCGAGATGCTGCGAGACCGCCTGCCGCGAGGACGTCGTGCCCGAAGCCAATAGCCGGGTGCAGATCTCGAAGAGCGTCATCTCCGCGCCCCCGGCGAGCAGGTCGAGGATCTGACGGCGGGTCGGATCGGCGATCGCCCGGTACACGTCGGCCACGCGGATCACAATATGCAAGCAGATACTTGCATGTCAAGATCCCGGATGACACGGGTTGACCCTCGCACTGTGTCATGGTCGAGTGTGGGCTCGTCATGAACTACTCGATCGGAGAATTCGCCGCCCTGGGACGGGTAAGCGTGAGGATGCTGCGTCACTACGACGCCATCGGCCTCCTCGTGCCCGCGAGCATCGTCGCCCGCAGCGGATATCGCCGGTATGCGATCGAGCAGCTCCCGCTGCTGCTGCGCATCGTCGAACTGCGAGACCTGGGCGTCGGACTGGGGCGCATCGCGGATCTGGCCCGGGCCGACGAGCCGGACGAGGCGCTACGGGAGGTGCTCCGCGAGCGTCGTGCCGAGTTGGAGGCCTCTGTCGCCGAGGACCGGGCACGCCTCGAGCGGATAGAGCGACGACTGCGACGACTGAATGGAGAGATCATGCCCCGTATCGCGTACCGGTCCATCGAGCCCGTCACCGTCTACGCCGTACATGGCCGGGCTCCCGGCGGCGGGCCCGAGAACGTCGGGCCGGTCATCGGTCCGCTCATCGACCGGCTCGATGATGCCCTCCTCGCCGCCGGACGCCCCCTCATCGAACCGGGGATCTTCTGGTACGAGCCCGGCGATGATCACCTCACCGTGTACACGTCGTACATCGCCGAGCCCGAACCTGCCGTCGGCGAGGGCTACGAGATCGTCGAACTCCCGGGCGTGGCCGAAGCCGCGACTCTCATCCATCTCGGCGATACGACCTCGATCGGGGAGAGCTGGGCGAGCCTGATGGAACAGGTCCTCGCCGACGGCTACCGGATCGACGGGCCGACGCGCGAGGTGTATCTGGTGGCCGACGGTCACGAGCCGGGCCCGGACTGGGTGACCGAGCTGCAGGCGCCGGTCACCCGCGTGACGGGGCGGGTCTGAGCGGCGCGCCGGATCAGTCCGGGGCCACGTCGTCTTCGCGGCCGGTCGGGCCCATCCCCGGCCGTACGGGGGCCTCGGGGTCGATGTCGACGCGGCGGACGCCGTCGTGATCGCTGACACGGATGCGGGCAGCGGCATCCGCCTCCGTCGCCTCGGGCGCTCGGGTGAGCTGGTCGTGCCGGTCCTTCGCGCGCTGCGCATCATCCTCGGTCGGAGTCGCCATGACCCCACCGTAGGGGGCCGGAGGACGGATGCCGCGGGCTTGACATCCCGGTTGAGGATCGTCGTTTAGGAATAGCGTGCGGGCCAATGCAGTTGTCGTCGGCCGGAACGGTGTCCATCCGGAACACCGTTGACGAAAGGACGATCCCCCCGTGCCCCTCTTCTCCCCCACCACCGTCGGCTCTTTCACCGTGCAGAACCGACTGTCGCTGGCGCCGATGACCCGACTGCGCGCGGACGAGGCCGGCGTGCCCGGCGATCTGGTCGCCGAGTACTACGCCCAGCGCGCCGGCATCGGTCTCCTGGTCACGGAGGGAGTGTTCCCGAGTGCGGAGTCCAAGTCCTACCCGGGGCAGCCGGGAATCGCCACCGATGCCCAGGCCGGCGGGCGGGCAAACGTGGCCGCGGCGGTGCATGCGGCGGGCGGCACGGTCTTCATGCAGGTGATGCACGGAGGGCGTGTCTCGCACACCCGGATCACCGGCACGGCACGCGTCGTCGCGCCGTCGGCAGTCGCCATCGAGGGTCAGACCCGACTGGCCGACGGATCGAAGGTGGACTTCCCGGTGCCGCACGCCCTCGAGTCCAGCGAGCTCGCGACGGTGCGAGACGAGTTCGTCGCGGCGGCGCGCCGCGCCGTCGACGCCGGCATCGACGGGGTCGAACTGCACGCCGCCAACGGGTATCTGCTCCATGAATTCCTCTCTCCCGCGTCGAACCGGCGCCGGGACGGATACGGCGGTCCACCTGAGGCACGCGCGCGCTTCGTGGTCGAGGTGGCCCGGGCTGTCGCGGCCGAAGTGGGCCGCGAGCGCGTCGGCATCCGCATCTCTCCCGCGCACAACATCCAGGACGTCTGGGAGCGTGACGCCGAGGAGACCCGGTCCACCTACCTCGCTCTGGTCGAGGGCCTCGCGCCCCTGGGGCTCGCCTACCTGAGCATTCTTCACGAGAACCCGGCCGACGATCTCCCGCAGGAGCTTCGTCGGGTGTTCGGCGGCACCTTCATCGCCAACACCGGTTTCGGTCGCGTCACCACCCGCGACGAGGCCATCCGCACCGTCGGAGAGGACCTCGCCGATCTCGTCGCCGTCGGCCGTCCGGCGATTGCGAACCCCGACCTCGCGGAGCGATGGGAACAGGGAGCCGAGGAGAACCCCGTCGACCAGGCCACCGTCTACGGCCCTGACGAGCGCGGCTACACCGACTACCCGACGCTGGCGGCCGGTCGCGCCGCGTAGCGGCCCTCGAAGGCGAGGGGGCCGGGAGGGGTGGAAGCCCCTCCCTTGCGCGCCGACCCGTCGGAAAGTGCGGCTCCCCACGCATTCGGACCTCAAAAATGGACGGGTCGTGACCGGTGGAAGGCACCCCGCCGGGCACCGAGCCGAGGAATGCGAAAGGGCCGGCCCTTCGGCCGACCCTTTCGCATTCCGGTCGGGATGACAGGATTTGAACCTGCGACCCCTTGACCCCCAGTCAAGTGCGCTACCAAGCTGCGCCACATCCCGATGTCCCCGCCGAAACGCGGACAACTCCCCCATCCTACCGGCTCGTCGGAGCACGCGCGAACGCGCGTGAGCACCGTGCGGCAGGTACTCTCCCTCCATGGCCTCGACGCGGACTCCCCCGCCCCCGACGACCCTCGGCCACCTCCTTGTCCCGTTCCTTCCGTACGGACTGGTCGCCGCCGTCCACGTCATCTCCCTGGCAGCGGGCGCGTCCGCCGTCGCGGCGCCGACCAAGCTTCTCCTCATGCCGCTTCTGGCGGTCGGCGTCGCCTGGACCCTCCGCGGTGCGATCGCGCGCACCCCCGGCATCCTGCTGCTCATCGCGCTCGGCCTGTCGTGGCTCGGAGACAGCGCGGGCACGTTCTTCCCCTTCGCCCCCACCGTCCCGATGATGCTGCTCTGCTTCGGCCTGGCGCACCTGGCGTACATCGCGCTGTTCTGGGGCTTCCTCTCGCGTGGTCCGGTGCCGCCGTGGGCCGTCGCGTACGCCGTCTGGTGGGGGGCGCTCCTCGCGGTGCTGTGGCCGCACCTCGGAGCGCTTCTGCTCCCCGTGGCCATCTACGGTCTGGTTCTCGGCGGCACGGCGATCGCCGCCTCCCGCGCTGGGGTGATGATCGCCGTGGGCGGGGCGTTCTTCCTCACCTCAGACTCGATCCTCGCCTTCGACCTGTTCTGGCCCGAGGCGCCGACGGCTGTCACCGGCCCCCTGGTGATGCTCACGTACACCATCGGGCAGGGACTCATCGCGCTCGGCGCGGTGCGAGCCCTCTCCTCCGGCGCCGGGAAAGGCCGACGATGATCGGGGGCACCACCCGCGTCGATGCCTGGCTGTGGGCGATCCGCGTCTACAAGACGCGTTCCGCTGCGACGACGGCGTGCCGTGCGGGCCATGTCCGCGTCAACGGGGAACGGGCCAAGGCCGCCGTGCAGGTCAAACCCGGCGACGAGCTGCGTGTGCGCATCCAGGGGTTCGATCGGATCCTCGTGGTGCGCCAGACGATCTCCAAGCGCGTCGGCGCGGCGGTCGCCGCATCCGCCTTCGAAGATCGCACACCGCCTCCGCCTCCGCGGGAACTCGCCGGATCCGTCCCGGTGCGCGATCGCGGCGCCGGGCGGCCGACGAAGCGCGAACGACGCGACCTCGATCGACTGCGCGGCCGCTGACCACTCATGCGGATGTCGACGGCTGCCGCTACCGTCACCCCATGAGCGTCGAGATCCTGCCCGCCACATCCGACCGCCACGACGACGCCGTGCACGCCATCGCGCACGGCGACGGCCCGAGCTGCCTGTGTCAGTGGTGGATGGTCCGTCCCTCGGATTTCGCCGCGTTGACCCAGCAAGACAAAGAGCGGATGCTGCGCGACGACCTGTCGGCCACGGTGGCGCCGGGACTCATCGCCTATCGCGACGGCGAGGCGGCCGGCTGGGTCAGGGTCGGCCCCCGCCCCGCCCAGACGCGTATCGCGCGCACCCGGGCGATCGTCGCCCACTCCCGTGAGCCCCTCGATGACTCCTCCGTCTGGGCGATCACCTGCTTCGCGATCCGACGGGAGCACCGCGGCGAGGGCCTCATGCGGGATCTCCTCGACGCCGCCGTCTCCCACGCCCGGGCACAGGGGGCGCGGGTCATCGAGGGCTATCCGCTCGATCCGAAGGTGAAGAAGCGCGGCGCCAATGACCTGTATCACGGCACCGTCTCGGTCTTCGAGGGTGCTGGGTTCGAGGTGGTCGCCCGCCCTCGACCCGACAGCGCGATCGTCGCGCTCACCGTTCGCGACACGATCGGCTGACTACGCGCTCACGTCCTCCGGCAGGCGGTCGAGCAGCCACCGGGCCCCGTGGGTCGCCGCACCCACCGCGCCCACGCGCGCCGCGAGCTCGCGATCGCTCGTGACCACCGTCACGGCTTCGCCGCGGGCCGCTGCTGCCGCCGCCGTCGCGACGATCTCGTCGTCCCCCGCCTCGGAGGCGAGGACGACCTCGAGTCCGTCCGGCACCTCCGCGCGCCGCGCCTCGCCCTCCACGACACCGATGATGCGCGGAAACCACAGGTCGCCCCGCAGTCCGAGCGCCTCCCCGTCGACGCCCGCGTCGACGAGATGCCGCAGGCGGCGCAGCATCCGATCCGCTGCCCCGGCGCGATCACGCCACCAGCCGTCGGGGACGGCACCCACGACATTGGCCACGTCGATGATCAACGTCGGTCGTGTCCGAAGGCTCTCGCGCAGCAACGGCCAGGCCGCACCGAAGCCGGGATGCAGCGGGTAGTCTTCGACCTCATCGATCCCGACCCATGCCAGCTCCAGGCTCTCGGGGTCGGCGATCACCGGCTCGAAGGGCACCACCACCTCGGCGACGACGGTCGTGTAGGTCCAGATCTCCACGTCGAGCACGCTCACGAAGCGGGGGCGGACCGCCGCGGCCGGCACGCCGGCCTCCTCTCGCGCTTCGCGCAGCGCCGCATCCGTGGCTCCCTCACCCTGGTGACGCGCTCCGCCCGGCAGTCCCCACGTGCCGCCGAAGTGACTCCATCCGACACGATGCTGCAGGAGCACGCCGCGCCTCGGGTCGACCGCGAGCAGCCCGGCCGCACCGAAACGGCCCCAGTACCGCTCGCCACTCGGCGCGATGACCCACGCGTCACCCGGGTCGCGCGGCCCGCTCGGACGACGGGGCTCGCCGGGAGCCGGGGGTTCGATGGTCACCCACTCAGCCTGTCACAGCGTCGCGACCCCGGGCCTCGGGCCGCGTCATCGGATGTCACAGCGCCTCAGCGCTGGCGACGCTCGCGCACCCGCATGTTCAGGACGATCGGCGTGCCCTCGAAGCCGTACAGCTCCCGGAGTCGGCGCTGGATGAACCGCCGGTACCCCGGGTCGAGGAAACCGGTGGTGAAGAGCACGAACGTCGGCGGACGCGTCGACGCCTGCGTGCCGAACAGGATGCGGGGCTGCTTGCCCCCGCGGACCGGGTGCGGGTGCTCGGCGACGAGCTCGGAGAGGAAGGCGTTGAACTTGCCGGTGGAGATGCGCTGATCCCACGACGCCAGCGCCGTCTCCAGCGCCGGGACGAGCTTGTCCAGGTGCCGTCCGGTGCGCGCGGAGATGTTCACCCGCGGTGCCCAGGCGACGTGGGCGAGGTCCTGCTCGATCTCGCGCTCGAGATAACGACGGCGATCGGCGTTGTCGAGGTCGGCGTCGTTCAGGCGGTCCCACTTGTTGAACGCGAGCACGAGCGCCCGTCCCGACTCCAGCACCAGGTCGATGATGCGCACGTCCTGCTCGCTGAGGGACTCCGAGACGTCGAGCACCACGACGGCGACCTCCGCCTTCTCCAGCGCCGCCGACGTCCGCAGCGACGCGTAGAAGTCCGCCCCCTGCTGGAGGTGGACGCGGCGGCGGATGCCAGCCGTGTCGACGAACCGCCAGAGCTTGCCGCCGAGCTCGACGACCTCGTCGACGGGGTCGCGGGTCGTGCCTGCGAGCTCGTTGACGACGACCCGCTCCTCGCCGGCGGCCTTGTTCAGCAGCGACGACTTGCCGACATTCGGCCGGCCGAGGATCGCCACGCGGCGCGGGCCGCCGATCTCCTGCTTCGCGACCGCCGAGACCTCGGGCAGCACCTTCATCATCTCGTCGAGGAGGTCGGCGACGCCGCGGCCGTGAATGGCCGAGACGGGGTGCGGCTCGCCGAGACCGAGGTTCCACAGGGCTGCCGCCTCGGGCTCCTGCCGGGCATCGTCGATCTTGTTGGCCACGAGGAAGACGGGCTTCCCGCTCTTGCGCAGCAGCTTCACGACGTGCTCGTCCGTCGAGGTCGCCCCCACCATCGCGTCGACGACGAACATCACGACGTCGCACAGCTCGATGGCGATCTCCGCCTGAGCGGCGACAGAGGCATCGATGCCGCGGGCATCGGGCTCCCATCCGCCCGTGTCGACGATCGAGAACCGTCGGTCCATCCATTCCGCCTTGTAGGTCACCCGGTCGCGGGTCACCCCCGGCGTGTCCTCGACGACGGCCTCGCGGCGTCCGAGGATCCGGTTCACGAGCGCCGACTTGCCGACGTTCGGTCGCCCGACGATCGCCACGACAGGCAGGGCGGGGAGGAATTCCACCCCATCGCCCTCGTCGAGAAGACCGGCCAGCAGCGCCGCATCCTCCTCCTCGAGGTCGTAGTCCGACAGGCTCGCTCGGAGCGTCGCCGCGCGCTGCTCGGCGAGGTCGTCGTCGATGTCGGCGAGGGTTTCGGCGAGGTGGTCTTCTCCCCCGGCGAACTCCCCGTCGTCGGAAAGGGCGTCGGAGGGACGCGGGTCATCGGACATCGGAAACTCCCGTCTCCACGAGCGAGTGCACGACGCCGAGGACGGCGTCGACGGTCTCTGCGAAATCGAGGTCGGTCGAATCGACCACCGTCACTCCGGGAGCGGCGGTCAGGAAGTCCACGACCGTGCTGTCGGAGGTGTCACGCCGCTCGAGCGCCGCCGCGACGGCCGCGGTGTCGACGGTGTCGAGCTCGGCCGATCGGCGCGCCGCGCGCACCCCGGGAGCGGCTGTGAGCAGGATCCGGACGGGGGCGTCGGGGGCCACCACCGTGGTGATGTCGCGGCCCTCGACGACCACCCCCGGTCTGTTCGAACCGGCGATCAGCGCACGGAAGAGGGCGTTGATGGATCGTCGCACCGGCGCCACCCGGGCGACTCCGCTCACAGCGTCGGTGACGCGCTGCTCGCGGATGGCGGCCGTGACGTCGACCGTGCCGACCCGCACCCAGTAGTCGTCGGGGTCGAGGGAGATGTCGTACTCGAAGTCGCCGGCGAGCTCGAGCACCGCGGTGGCGTCGGAGGTGTCGGCGCCGTGCTCGAGCGCGTGCCAGGCGAGCGCACGGTAGGCGGCCCCGGTGTCGAGGTAGCCGAAGCCGAGGCGACGTGCCACCTCGCTGGACACGCTGGATTTCCCGCTTCCCGCGGGGCCGTCGATCGCGACGACGAGAGGGTCAGTCATTGGTGGTGCTCGCAATCTTCCAGCCGCGGGACTCCAGCCCCGCGATCGCAGGGCGGACGGCGCTGGGAACGACACTGATCTCGGCAAGGCCGAACAGCGCTCCCGGCGAGTGCTCCAGCCGCAGGTCTTCGACGTTCACTTCCAGTTCGCCGAGGTCGCCGAAGAGTCGGCCGAGCTGGCCCGGACGGTCATCGACCATGACGACGACGGTCTCGAACCGTCGGTTCTGCCCGTGCTTGCCGGGCAGGCGCTCGACTCCCTCGTTGCCACGACGAATCGTGTCGGCGATCGAGCGGCGAGCGCCGGGCGCTTCGGGGGCACGGAGGGCTCCGGCGACGTCGGCGAGATCGGCGGCGACAGCGTCGAGGACGGATGCCACGGGTGCGGCGTTCGCGCCGAGGATCTGCACCCACAGCTCGGGGGCCGAGGCGGCGATACGGGTGGTGTCGCGGACGCCCTGACCCGCCAGGCGCAGGAAGCCGTCGGGGGCGTCCACGAAGCGCGCGGCCAGGAGACTCGCGACCAGCTGCGGCACATGCGACATGAGCGCGACGGCGGCGTCATGCTCCTCGGGGGTCATCTCCATCGGCGTGGCGCCGAGATCGAGGGCCAGGGCCTCGACGACCGCGAGGTCGCGAGAGGGGGTCTCCTCGTCCCGGCAGACCACCCAGGGCCTGCCGACGAAGATGTCGGCGCGGGCGGCGATCGCGCCGCCGCGTTCACGTCCGGCCAGCGGGTGCGACCCGATGTAGTGGGTCAGGTCCACGCCGCGCTTGCGAAGGGTGCGGAGAGGTTCGAGCTTGACGCTGGCGACATCCGTCACGACCGCCTGCGGATGGCGACGCAGTTCCCGCTCGATGACGTCGGCCGTGACATCGGGAGGGACGGCCACGACGATGAGGACGGGATCGTCGTCATCGCGGGTCGCGCGCCCCGCGCCGTAGTCGATCGCCAGGCGCAGCTGAGAGGGCGAGGTGTCGTCGAGGGCGACATCGACGCCGAGCGCGCTCAGTGCGTGCCCGATGCTCGCCCCGAGCAGGCCCGAGCCGACGATGCGGACCGTCCCGTGAACGCGCGGCGCGAGCGACGGAGCCGGGCGCGCGGCAGAGCTGTTCTCGAGGGTCACGGGTTCTCCTGGCGCGACAGGGTCAGAAGCGCACCGCGTTCCACTGTAGTCAACTCCCGCGCCCGCCCCACGGCGAGGGTTCCCAGGTGCAAGGGACCGAACTGACGCCGGACCAGCTCGATCACCGGATGCCCCACCTCGGCCATCATGCGCCGGACGATGCGGTTGCGCCCTGAGTGGAGGGTGAGCTCGACGAGGGATTCGTCCTCGGCGGGAGAGGATGACAGCAGCCGCGCCTTGTCCGCGGCGATCGGTCCGTCCTCCAGCTCGACACCGCGGATGAGGCGGGCGATCGTCTGCGCGGTGACGCGCCCCTCGACCTTGGCGACGTAGACCTTCGTCACCCCGAATGAGGGGTGCGCCAGAACGTGGGCGAGCGCGCCGTCATTGGTCAGCACGAGCAGTCCGCTGGTGTCGGCGTCCAACCGGCCGACGTTGTACAGCCGCTCCGGCCACGCTGCAGTGAAGGTCCGCAGGTCGGGCCTGCCGCGGTCGTCCTTGAGAGAGCTCACCACCCCGCGCGGCTTGTTGAGCATGACATAGCGCTTGGACTGATCCAGCTGAACCGCGACACCGTCGACGTCGATGAGATCGGTGTCGGGGTCGACGCGCGAGCCGAGTTCGGTCACCGGCTGCCCGTTGACCCGCACCCGCCCGTCGACGATCATCTGTTCGGCGACTCTCCGCGACGCGACGCCCGCGTTCGCCAGCGCCTTCTGCAGGCGCACGCCTTCGCTGCCCGGTTCGGTGGTCTCGCTCATCGGATGTCCTCGAATCCGTCCGCGCCATCGTCGAGCAGAGGGGAGATCGGCGGCAGGTCGTCGAGGGAGTTGATGCCCAGGTTCACCAGCAGCGCGTCGGTCGTCTCGTAGTGGATCGCCCCGGTGTCGGGGTCGGTGAAGGCCTCGGTGATGAGGCCGCGGGCGAGCAGGGTGCGCACGACCGAGTCGACGTTCACGGCACGGATCGCCGCGACCTGGCCGCGGGTGACGGGCTGCTTGTACGCGATGACTGCCAGGGTCTCCAGGGCCGCCTGCGAGAGACGTGCGGGCGCCTGGCCGCCGACGAATTCGCTCACGAGGTCGTCGTGCTCCGCACGGACGTACAGGCGCCACCCGCCACCGACCTCCCGGAGCTCGAAGCCGCGGCGGGGGCCTCCGGTCTCACCGTCGTAGTCGGCGACGAGCGCCTCGACGGCCTGACGGACCGCGGCGACAGGGGCACCCACCGCCGTAGCGAGGCTCACCAGGCTCTGCGGCTCCTCCACCACCAGCAGGATGGCCTCCAGTCGCCGCGCCACCGACGCCGGCGTCGGAGTCGCCGAGGTCTGAGCGGGCGGGACGGTACCGGTCAGGGTCTGCTCATCGGTCATAATCGGCTCCCAAGCTGGCGAGACTCTCCTCGCTCCAGCGATCTGCGGTCCACCGCAGGGTCAATTCGCCGAGCGGCTCGAGCTGCTCGAACGACAGGGCGGCGTGGCGGAACAGCTCGAGGACGGAGAGGAAGCGTGCGACGACCACGCCGGGCTGATCGACACCTGCGATGAGCTCGCGGAACGACAGCGACCCCGCTCCGCGCAGGAGCGTTACCACGACGGCAGCCTGCTCGCGGATGCTCACCAGCGGCGCGTGCAGGTGATCCAGGCGCACCTGGGGGATCTCCTTCGGGGTCAACGCGAGGAGGGCGAGCGCGGCGAAGTCGGCGGCACTGAGCGTCCAGACGAGTTCCGGCGTCGACGCGCGATGGCGCTCATCCAGCCGCACCGCCCGGGCGTGACGGCGATCCTCGGCGTGCAGGCGTTCGGCGAACCAGCTCGACACCTGCTTGAACGCGCGATACTGCAGCAGCCGGGCGAACAGGAGGTCACGGGCCTCCAGCAGCGCGACCGACTCGGCGTCGACGAGCTCTCCCTGCGGAAGGAGTCCCGCGACCTTCATGTCCAACAGGGTCGCGGCGACGACGAGGAACTCCGAAGCCTCCTCGAGCTCCTCCTCCGGGTCCAGCCCCCGCAGGTAGGCGATGAACTCGTCGGTGACGGCACTGAGCGAGACCTCGGTGATGTCCAGCTCGCGCTGGGAGATCAGGGTCAGCAGGAGATCGAAGGGGCCGTCGAAGACGCTGAGCGAGACACGGAACCCGTCCCCGTGAACCTCGGGCGCGCCGGCCGCCGCCGGCGGCCCATCGGGGGTCTCAGGCGACGGCGCCACGCGCGACCAGCTCCCGCGCGAGCCGCAGGTAGGCCTGCGCCGCGGCGTGCTCGGGCGCGAACTCGGTGATGGGCATTCCCGACACGGAGGCGTCCGGGAACTTCACGGTGCGTCCGATGACCGTCTCCAGCACCTCGTCGCCGAATGCCTCGACGACGCGCTCGAGCACCTCGCGGGAGTGGAGGGTGCGGGCGTCGTACATCGTGGCGAGCACTCCGTCGAGCGTGATCGTCGGGTTCAGCCGATCGCGCACCTTGTCGATGGTCTCGATGAGGAGCGCCACTCCGCGAAGGGCGAAGAATTCGCACTCGAGAGGGATGAGGACGCCGTGACTCGCGGTGAGCGCGTTGACCGTCAGGAGTCCGAGCGAAGGCTGGCAGTCCACGAGGATGACGTCGTAGTCGGCCGAGACCTTGCGCAGCACGCGGGCCAGCGTCGTCTCGCGCGCGACCTCGTTGACGAGGTGGACTTCGGCGGCCGAGAGGTCGATGTTGGCGGGGAGGACATCGAGGTTCTCGACCCGGGTGGTCACGATGACCTCGGCGGGATCCCGCTTGGTGTCCAGCAGCAGGTCGTAGATCGTGGGGATCTCGTGGGTCTGTATGCCGAGACCGGCGGACAGCGCGCCCTGCGGGTCGAAGTCCACCGCCAGGACCCGACGACCGTACCCGGCGAGCGCCGCGGCGAGGTTGATGGTCGTGGTGGTCTTGCCCACCCCGCCCTTCTGGTTGCACAGCGAGATGATGCGCGCCGGCCCGTGGCCGTCGAGCTTGGGCGGGGTCGGGAATCCGCGGTACGGCCGACCGGTGGGACCGATCGGGACGTCGCTGACAGCGGCCTTCTTCGCGCTCCGCGTGCTACCGGCCACGACTCTCCTGACTTCCGACATGTCTGATCGATTCTAACGACGCGCGCCGCCCTGCCCGGGAGGCTCACCCAGCACGGCTCACCGGGCGCGTGGATGACTCGTCGCGTAGACGTCGCGCAGGGCCTCGACGCTCACGTGGGTGTAGATCTGGGTCGTCGTGACCGACGCATGTCCCAGAAGTTCCTGCACCACGCGCACGTCCGCGCCGCCCTGCAGCAGGTGAGTGGCGAAGGAGTGCCGCAGGGTATGGGGGGACACGTGGGCGGTGAGTCTCGCCCGCTCCGCGGCCCGTTGGATCACCGCCCACGCGCTCTGGCGCGACAGCGGCGCGCCGCGCGCTCCGAGGAAGAGCCGGGGTGTCGCCCGACCGCGTCGCGAGAGCTCGGGGCGGGCCCGGGTGAGGTAGGCACCGAGCGCCGCCTGGGCGTACGAACCCACCGGAACGATGCGCTCCTTGGCTCCCTTGCCTCGCAGGCGCAGCACCGCGGGGTGGGCCACATCGTCGAGATCGAGTTGAACGACCTCTGACACCCGCGCTCCCGTGGCGTACAGGAGTTCGAGCAGGGCGCGGTCTCTGAGGCCCACCTCATCGCCGGGCTGCGCGGCGCCGGGCGCGGGCCCCGCGGCATCCAGCAGCTGCTCCACCTGCGCGATCGTCAGCGCCTTGGGCAGGCGCTGGGGAGCCTTCGGGGGGCGCAGCGCGCCGGCGGGGTCGACCTCCTGCAGACCCTCCTGCGCGAGGAAGCGGTGCAGGCCCCGAACCGATGACTGCAGACGGGCGAGACTGGATGCCGCCGGCGGGGGCTTCTCACGCGCGCGCTCAGCCGCGAACTCCTCCAGGAGGTGGGGTGTGACCTCGGCGAGATCGCTGATGCCGCGCCCTCCGAGCCACCCCCGGTAGACGTCGAGATCTCGGCGGTATGCCGCGACGGTGTGGTCGGAGAGCCCCCGCTCGACGGTGATGTGACGGAGGTAGGCGTTCACCGCCCGATCCGGCGTCATCGACGGGGCCAGCCGGGGAGGACCATCGGGCCGCTCAGCGAGCCGAGCGCTCGCGTCGGAGGATCTCTGCGGCGGCGAGCGCGCCGGTCGCGAGGATGCCGTTTCGGAACCTCCCGGCGATGACGGCGTCGACGACGTCGGCGAGCGCCATCCACTCCACGCGGATGTCGGCCTCTTCCTCCCCGCGGGCGTGCACCTCGGGGGCGGAGGAGAGCCCCCGGGCGAGGAAGAGGTGGACGACCTCGTCGTTACCGCCGGGGGTGGTGAAGATGCTCACCAGCGGATCCCACCGCTCGGCGACGAGGTCGACCTCCTCGGCGAGCTCCCGCTTCGCGGTCTCCAGCGGCGGCTCCCCCTCGACATCGAGGAGTCCCGCCGGGATCTCCCAGTCGCGATGACGGATGGGATGGCGGTACTGCTGGATGACGATGACGCGGTCCTCGGCGTCGAGCGCGACCACGGCGGCCGCGCCGGGGTGGGCGACGTACTCACGGACCAGCTCGTCGCCGGCGTAGCGCACGACATCGCGCTGGACGTTCCACACCCGGCCGGTGTACACCCGCTCCGCGGAGGCGACGTGGGGTGTGACGGGTTCGTCGGCGAGGCGGTCCGGAGTCGTCGGCTCAGCCATTGTCGACATCGAACAGTTCGCTGGCGCGGTGACGGTCCAGAGCCGCTCCGATGAGCCCGCGGAAGAGCGGATGCGGCTCGGTGGGCCGGGAGCGCAGCTCCGGATGGGCCTGGGTGGCGATGTAGTACGGGTGGATCTCGCGAGGCAGCTCGACGTATTCGACGAGGTTGCGGTCGGGCGAGAGCCCAGAGAACACCAGACCCGCGTCGGACAGCTGCTCGCGATAGGCGTTGTTGACCTCGTAGCGATGACGATGCCGCTCCAGCACCCGGTCGGACTGGTACACCTCGGCGGCCACGGAACCTTCGGCCAGCTGTGCGGGGTACAGACCCAGACGCATGGTTCCGCCCAGATCGCCGCGATCGAGGATGTCGACCTGCTCGGCCATCGTCGCGATCACGGGGTAGGGCGTGTCGGGGTCGAACTCGCTCGAGGAGGCGTCATCGAGGCCGGCGATGTTGCGCGCGTACTCGATCACCATGCACTGCAGACCGAGACACAGTCCGAGCGTCGGGATGCCCTGCTCGCGGGCGAAGCGCAGGGCGCCGAGCTTGCCCTCGATCCCCCGGATGCCGAAGCCGCCCGGGACGATGATGCCGTCGAGTTCGCCGAGCGCTCTGGCCGCTCCCTCGGGTGTCCGGCAGTCGTCGGAGGGGATCCAGCGGATGGTGACGTGGGTCTCGTGCGCGAAGCCGCCGGCCTTGAGCGCCTCGGTGACGCTGAGGTAGGCGTCGGGAAGGTCGATGTACTTTCCAACCAGGCCGATCGTCACCTCGTGCTTGGGGTTGTGCACCGCCTGCAGCACCTTGTCCCACCGGGACCAGTCCACGTCGGCTGCCGTATCCAGGCCCAGGGCTCGGACGATATAGGCGTCCAGGCCCTGCTCGTGGAGCATCGTGGGGATGTCGTAGATGCTCGGCACGTCGACGGCGTTCACGACCGCGTCCTCGTCGACGTCGCACATCAGCGCGATCTTGCGCTTGTTGCTCTCGGTGACGGGGCGGTCGCTTCGAAGGACGAGCGCGTCGGGCTGGATGCCGATGGAGCGGAGCGCGGCCACCGAGTGCTGGGTGGGTTTGGTCTTCTGCTCGCCCGAGGCGCCCATGAAGGGCACCAGCGACACGTGCACGAAGAAGACGTTGCCTCGCCCCAGCTCGTGCCGGATCTGCCGAGCTGACTCGATGAACGGCTGCGACTCGATGTCGCCGACGGTTCCGCCGATCTCGGTGATGATGACGTCGGGCCGGGGCTCTTCGCTCGCCTGCAGACGCATGCGGCGCTTGATCTCGTCGGTGATGTGCGGGATCACCTGCACGGTGTCGCCGAGGTACTCCCCTCGGCGCTCGCGGGCGATGACCTGGGAGTAGATCTGTCCGGTCGTGACGTTGGCCGCCTGGCTGAGATCGATGTCGAGGAAGCGCTCGTAGTGCCCGATATCGAGATCGGTCTCGGCACCGTCATCCGTGACGAAGACCTCACCGTGCTGGAAAGGGTTCATCGTGCCCGGATCGACGTTCAGGTACGGATCCAGCTTCTGCATCACCACGCGCAGACCCCGGGCGGTGAGGAGGTTTCCCAGACTCGCCGCGGTCAGTCCCTTGCCCAATGAAGAGACGACACCGCCCGTCACGAAAATGTGTCTGGTGGTGTCGTCGTTCGGTCCCGCCTCAGGAGTCTGCATCACGGGCTTCGATCCTATCAGCCGGTTGTGACGACGCTGCTGTCGCAGCGCCGAGTTCGAGGAGTTCTCTGGCGTGGGTCAACGCCGCGTCGGAGTCGGGCATGCCCGAGAGCAGGCGCGCCATCTCGGCCTCCCGCTCCGCCCCCGACAGCCGCCGGACGCTGGAAGCGGTGACCGAGCCGTCGCTGGCCTTCTCCACCGTCAGATGGTTGCCCGCGAATGCCGCCACCTGGGCGAGATGGGTGACGGCGATCACCTGCGCCGATCGGGCGAGCACCGCCAGGCGACGGCCGACTTCAATGGCCGCGGCACCGCCGATACCGGCGTCGACCTCGTCGAAGACGAAGGTGGGCACGGGGTCCGTTCCCGCGATGACCACCTCGATCGCGAGCATCACCCGGCTGAGCTCACCGCCCGAGGCGCCGCGAGCCACCGGCCGGGGCTCCGCCCCGGGATGGGCTGCCAGGAGGAAGGTCACCTCGTCGCGGCCGGACGCGGTCGCCGAAGTCTCGGCGACGTCGACCCTCACCACCGCGTCGGCCATGGCCAAGGCGCGGACCTCTGCCGTCACCGCCTGTCCGAGCCGTTCTGCGGCATCCCTCCGGGCAGCCGACAGCGTCGCCGCTGCCGCGTCGAGCTCAGCGGCCGCGTGATCACGGTCCTCAGACAGGCGCGCGACCCGGTCGCCGTCGTCATCGAGCTCCATGAGCCGTGCCGATCCCGACGCCAGGAACGCTATCGCCGCGTCGAGGGTGACATGTCGACGCACGAGCGCCCCGAGGACCGCGCGGCGCTCCTCCACCTGCTCGAGTTCACGAGGTCCGGACTCGTCGAGATCGGCGAGATAGGCCGAGAGAGCCGTGGCGGCGTCGACGATGCGGTATCCGATCTCCGCCAGCTCATCGGCGTGGGGGCGCAGCGCCGGATCGTCCACACGCTCCAGAGCCTGCCGGGCCTCGGCGACCAGTGTCGCCGCATCGGGCACGTCGAGATCGCTCGAGAGGGCGTCATGGGCGGTGGCGGCAGCCAGCCGCAGCTCCTCGGCGTTGGCCAGGCGCTCCGCTCGCGCGGCGAGCTCGACGTCCTCCCCCTGCTGCGGGTCGGCCTGCTCGATCTCGGCGACGGCAGCCCTGAGGTCATCGGCTTCCCGGGCGCGGGTCTCGCGCGCCTCGAGGAGGGCACGGAGCTCGTCATCGAGCTTCCGGTGCCGGTGGAAGACCTCCCGGTACGCCGTGAGCGCGGAGCGCACCGGCTCACCGCCGAAGCGATCGAGTGCATCCCGCTGGGCCGCGGTCGAGCGCAGGCGCAGCTGATCGGACTGACCGTGCACGACGACGAGATGGTCGGCGACGTCGGCGAGCACCCCGGCGGGGGCCGACCGGCCGCCGACACTCGCGCGGCTTCGCCCCTCGCTGGTGACGGTGCGGCCGAGGAAGAGCTCGGCCCGACCGTCGTCCAGGGGTTCGACCTCTCCCCCGGCCTCCTCGACGCGGGCGGCGACCGGGCCGCTCACGGGTACCGTCCACACCCCGTCGACCGCGGCCTGACCGCTTCCGGCGCGGACCACCGATGAATCGGCGCGCTGACCCAGCAGCAGACCGAGCCCGGTCACGACCATCGTCTTCCCGGCACCCGTCTCGCCGGTGATCGCGGTGAACCCGGGCCCCAGAGGCAGGGTGGCCTCGGCGATGACGCCGAGGCCACGCAGACGCATCTCCTCGATCATGACGGCCGCTCGCGTCCGGACGCGGTGGTCGGGCCTCGCCAGCCCTCGACCGGTAGACGGAACTTCCGCACCAGCCGGTCGGTGAAGGCCGCGGGATGCAGGCGGGCCAGCCGGACCGGATGCTCCGCGCGGCGCACCACGACACGGGCCCCCGGGGGCAGGTCGTGGGAACGGCGTCCGTCGCACCACAGGATGCCGGTGTCATCGGTGCGGTCGAGCACCTCAATCGCCACGGCGTGCTCGGGTCCGACCACGAGGGGCCGCGCGAAGAGGGCATGCGCCGAGAGCGGCACGACCGAGATGGCCTGCACGGTCGGCCAGATGATCGGGCCGCCCGCGGAGAAGTTGTACGCCGTCGACCCGGTCGGAGTGGACACGACGACGCCGTCGCATCCGAAACTCGACAGCGGCCGCCCGTCGACTTCGATCACGACTTCGAGCATCCGCTGTCGGCTCGCCTTCTCCACCGTCGCCTCGTTCAACGCCCACGTGTCGTAGACCACGGCACCCGAGGCATCCTTCACCCGAACCGACAGCGTCAAGCGCTCCTCGACCTCGTAGTCGCGCGCGATGACCATGCGGACGGCGTCGTCCATGTCGTCCGGCTCGATCTCAGCGAGGAAGCCGACGTGGCCCATGTTGATCCCGAGGACAGGTGCGCGGCCGTCGCGGACGAGTTCGGCCGCGCGAAGGATCGTGCCGTCGCCGCCGAGGACGATGGCCAGCTCGATGTCGTCGATCGCGACGTCGTCGCCGAGTCGGCCGATGCCGACACGCGGCGTCCCGGGTTCCTCCGCGCGGAACAGCCGCTCGGTCAGCAGGCGCATCTCGGCCGTGTCGTCGGCGGGGAGGACCGGACGGGCTCCGGCGGCGTCGAGCGCTGTGATCACTCGCGTCGCCGCGTCGATCGTCGCAGGCCGATGGGCGTGCGCGACGACGAGGATGTTGCGCTCCAGTTCGGTCATCGCTCCCCCGCCACGTCGTTCACGGTCCCGAGCCATTCTGTCGGGTTTTGCCCCGCCCCCGGTCGGAGGTGGATGAGGAACTCCCTGTTGCCGCGCGCGCCGAGGAGGGGCGAGGCGATGACGCCGGCCGTCCCCAAGCCGCTGTCCCACGCGCTCCACAGCACACCGGCAACCGCGTCGGCACGCGCGGCGGGGTCTGTGACGAGCCCCTCCCTCACCCCGGTCCTCCCGACCTCGAACTGCGGCTTCACCAGCAGCACGACATCAGCCTGGGCCGGCACGACCCGGGCGATGGCCGGGAGGATGTGGCGCAGCGAGATGAAGGACAGGTCGCCTACGACGATCTCCGGGCCGGCCGCGCCCCCGCACCACGACCGCCAGTCCTCACCGGTCATGTCGCGCGCGTTGAAGCCTTCCACGACGACGACCCCGGCGTCGGCGCGGATGCGCCCGTCGAGCTGTCCGTGACCGACGTCCACGGCGACCACCGTGGGAGCGCCACGCTCGCGGAGCACCTGGGTGAAGCCGCCCGTGGATGCGCCGAGATCCAGGGCGATGCGCCCCCGTGGATCGACGCCGAAGGCATCGAGGGCGGCGATGAGCTTGACCGCACCGCGGCTGACGTGATGATCGGCCGCGGCGACGTCGATGACGGCGGCGTCGGAGACGCGGTGGGAGGCCTTCCGGATCTCGACGCCGTCGACGCGTACCGCGCCGGCGGAGATCAGCGACGCGGCGTGGGTGCGGGAACGCGTCAGGCCCCGGGCAGCCAGCGCCGCGTCAAGGCGATCGGTCATCGATGCGCCGGATCGCCGGCGCCCAGGGTCTGGTCCAGGCGCCGGGCGAGATCATCGTGGATGGCGGCGAAGCCCTCCGCGCGCTCGGCCAACGGCTGCGATTCGATGATCTCCAGCGCCGACAGCAGCTCAGAAGGAGCCCCGGCATCGGTCATCCGTTCGTCCACGCCCATAGCCACAGGATACGTGGAATCCGGATCGACGCCCGCAGCGTCAGCTCACGGCCGGTGGAAGGGGTCGGCGTACAGCCGTTCGGGCACGCGGAACCCGAAGATCGCCCGCCCGGTGTTCCAGATCGCCGTCGCGCCGGCGCGGAGGAGGTCGATCGGCCGGTCCCCGTCGCTGTCGATCAGCACGTCCCCGCCGTCGATCCGAACGCGCGCCCGGCCGACCGTCACCGTATCGCCCGCCACGCGGATGGTCGGGTACGGCTCGTGCAGCTCCCGCAGATCGCCGAGCAGGTACGTGGGACGCGATCCGGGCGGTGCGGCAAGCACCTGCTTGGGCCGATCGATGCCGGTCAGGACGAGCGCGGAGTCGATACCCGCCCGCTGCGCGCCGAGGATGTCGGTGTCGAGCCGGTCACCGATGAACAGCGGACGGTGGGCACCGAACCGAGACACCGCCTCTTCGAAAATCGGCGTCTCAGGCTTCCCGGCCACCGTCGCCAGCCTTCCGACCGCGGTGTGCACGGCGGAGACGAGCGTGCCGTTTCCGGGCGCGACACCGCGCGCCTGCGGAATCGTCCAGTCGGTGTTGGTCGCGATCCACGGGATCCCCCCGTCTTCCTCGGGGACCTTGAGTGCATACGCGGCCTCGGCAAGCTGCATCCAGCCGACTTCCGGAGCGAACCCCTGCACCACTGCCGCAGGTCCATCATCCGCGCTGCGGGTCACGATGAAGCCGGCCTTCTCGACCTCCCGCGTCAATCCCTCACCGCCCACGACGAGAATCTTCGAATCCGCTTGGACTCGCGTCGCGAGCAGCCGCATGGCAGCCTGCGGGCTCGTCACGACCTCACCCGCTTCGGTGGGGAGCCCGAGAGACGTCAGGTGCTCGGCGACCGCGGTATCGGGACGCGAGGCGTTGTTGGTGATGTAGGCGAGGCGCCGACCCTGTCGAGCGTGCGTGAGCGAGACCACCGCGTGCGGCAACGCCCCCGACCCCGCGTACACGACACCGTCGAGATCCGCGAGGACGACATCGACGCCGTCGAGCGGCGTCGGACCCGTGCCACGCCTGCCGAACAGAGCCATCAGCCGCGCTCACCCGCATCGTCACCGGCGGTGTCGTCGATCCCGGCGTCGACGACGGAAGCGGGCGGACTCGGTTCGACATCGACGGTCTTCTCGCCCACCTCGTCGATCTCGACCGTCTCCCACTGGTCGTCGCCGTTCGCGCCGGCGATCACATCGGCGGCCACGTCGGCGCGCGCGCGCCACGCTTCGGCCTCCTCACGACGACCGAGCTCTTCGAGGACGGTCGCTCGCGCAGCGAAGAGGTCGGAACTCCAGGGGAACGCGAGGTCAGGATCGAGTTCGGGGATGTCCAGCTCCTGCAGCGCCCGCTCTGTTTCGCCGAGATCCAGCCGTGCTCCCGACATGGCGATCGCCAGATGTACCCGCACATCGGTGGGAAGGACCGTGCGATCGACCGCTCTGCCGACCTCGAGAGCACGATCAGGTCGCCCGACACCGCGTTCGCTGTCCACCATGAGGGCTATCTGATCATCGCGGCCCGAGATCCGGCGGTAGGTGCGCAACTCCCGCAGCGCGAGCGCGAAATCGCCGACGGCATACGCGGTGATCGCCGCGGTCTCGCGCACGACGGCCACACGACCTGCGCGCCGCGTGGCCGCAAGAGCATGCTCGTGCGCGCGCGTCGGATCCTCGTCGATGAGGAGACCGGCCATGGCGAGGTGCCGCGCGACAGCCTCGGCGTTCTCCTTGCTCAGTGTCTTCAACTGATTGCGCGCCGCAGCGTCGAGCGACCGGGGCGTGACCTCCTCGGGAAGTTCCGGCTCGGGGATCCGCTCCGACTGCGGCGGGCGGGAACGACGTTCATCGTCGCGGGGGTGATCGTCGCGGCGGGGTCTGGCGCCACGGTCCCCGTCGCGCCGAGGGCCGCCGGTTCGCTCGCCCTCGCGTCGGGGCCCGCCTCGGCGGTCGCCGTCGCCATCGCGGCGAGGTGCGGACCGCCGATCGTCGTCTCCGCGGGACGAAGACGTCCGCGCGGAGTCTCGCCGGTCGGCACCGCCCCTGGTCGGTTTGCCGCGATCGGAGAAAGGCGGGCGGTCCCCGGAATCGCGTCGAGGTCGATTCGGACGGCTGTCGCGCCCCGCAGCATCCTTTCCGCGACTGTCGCGGGAGGGACGACCCTTTCGGTCATCCGCTCTTCCGCGTCGATCCTCGGTCATGACGCTCTCCCCTCCGACCCGGTACGGGCCGTTAACGCGAAATGGCCACCCAACACTGGGTGGCCATTTCTCGAAAGAAGTCCGGCGGTGTCCTACTCTCCCACAGGGTCCCCCCTGCAGTACCATCGGCGCTGAGAGGCTTAGCTTCCGGGTTCGGAATGGGACCGGGCGTTTCCCTCTCGCTATGGCCGCCGAAACACTATTGATGTTTCAGTCTGCACAACAAAAGTCATTGTCATGCGGTTCTCGACCGTACATCGAGAACCACTCAGTGGACGCGGGCAACACAAACGAAGTGTTATCAAGTCATCGGCTTATTAGTACCAGTCAGCTGCATGCATTACTGCACTTCCACATCTGGCCTATCAACCCAGTAGTCTGGCTGGGAGCCTCTCGCCCGAAGGCATGGAAGTCTCATCTTGAGGCCGGCTTCCCGCTTAGATGCTTTCAGCGGTTATCCATCCCGAACGTAGCTAATCAGCGGTGCTCCTGGCGGAACAACTGACACACCAGAGGTTCGTCCAACCCGGTCCTCTCGTACTAGGGTCAGATCCTCTCAAACTTCCTACGCGCGCAGCGGATAGGGACCGAACTGTCTCACGACGTTCTAAACCCAGCTCGCGTACCGCTTTAATGGGCGAACAGCCCAACCCTTGGGACCTACTCCAGCCCCAGGATGCGACGAGCCGACATCGAGGTGCCAAACCATGCCGTCGATATGGACTCTTGGGCAAGATCAGCCTGTTATCCCCGAGGTACCTTTTATCCGTTGAGCGACAGCGCTTCCACAAGCCACTGCCGGATCACTAGTCCCGACTTTCGTCCCTGCTCGACCTGTCAGTCTCACAGTCAAGCTCCCTTGTGCACTTACACTCGCCACCTGATTGCCAACCAGGTTGAGGGAACCTTTGGGCGCCTCCGTTACTTTTTGGGAGGCAACCGCCCCAGTTAAACTACCCACCAGGCACTGTCCCTGAACCGGATTACGGTTCTAAGTTAGATATCCAGAGTGACCAGAGTGGTATTTCAACAATGACTCCACATGAACTGGCGTCCATGCTTCAAAGTCTCCCACCTATCCTACACAAGCCACACCGAACACCAATACCAAGCTGTAGTAAAGGTCACGGGGTCTTTCCGTCCTGCTGCGCGTAACGAGCATCTTTACTCGTAATGCAATTTCGCCGAGTTCGTGGTTGAGACAGTTGGGAAGTCGTTACGCCATTCGTGCAGGTCGGAACTTACCCGACAAGGAATTTCGCTACCTTAGGATGGTTATAGTTACCACCGCCGTTTACTGGGGCTTAAATTCTCAGCTTCGCCTTGCGGCTAACCGGTCCTCTTAACCTTCCAGCACCGGGCAGGCGTCAGTCCGTATACATCGTCTTGCGACTTGGCACGGACCTGTGTTTTTAGTAAACAGTCGCTACCCACTAGTCTCTGCGGCCCCCAAACGCTTTCGGAGCAAGTCCTAATACGTCGAAGGCCCCCCTTCTCCCGAAGTTACGGGGGTATTTTGCCGAGTTCCTTAACCACGATTCTCTCGATCCCCTTGGTATTCTCTACCTGACCACCTGAGTCGGTTTGGGGTACGGGCGGCTTGAACCTCGCGTCGATGCTTTTCTCGGCAGCATAGGATCACCCACTTTTTATCCGCATCGTGTCTCAGCCTATGCGAGTGACGGATTTGCCTATCACTCGGCCTACGCACTTGCACCAGGACAACCATCGCCTGGCTTGGGCTACCTTCCTGCGTCACACCTGTTAATACGCTAGCCGCACCAGCATGGGGTCGAGCGTTCACCAAGACGTCTTCACCCCGAAGGGATCCGTACATTCCTGGCTAGGACTCTTAGCACCACTGGATTAGCTTGGGCGGTTCTTCGCCGGTACGGGAATATCAACCCGTTGTCCATCGACTACGCCTGTCGGCCTCGCCTTAGGTCCCGACTTACCCAGGGAAGATTAGCTTGACCCTGGAACCCTTGGTCATTCGGGGGACGTGTTTCTCACACGTCTTTCGCTACTCATGCCTGCATTCTCACTCGTGTAGCCTCCACGGCTGGTTCACACCGCCGCTTCGCTGGCCACACGACGCTCTCCTACCCATCAACACGGCTGGACCACGAAGGCCTACCAATAATGTCAATGCCACAACTTCGGTGGCGTGCTTGAGCCCCGTTACATTGTCGGCGCGGAATCACTTGACCAGTGAGCTATTACGCACTCTTTCAAGGGTGGCTGCTTCTAAGCCAACCTCCTGGTTGTCTGAGCAACTCCACATCCTTTCCCACTTAGCACGCGCTTAGGGACCTTAGTTGGTGGTCTGGGTTGTTTCCCTCTCGACTATGAAGCTTATCCCCCACAGTCTCACTGCTGCGTTCTCACTTACCGGCATTCGGAGTTTGGCTGACGTCAGTAACCTTGTGGGGCCCATCGGCCATCCAGTAGCTCTACCTCCGGCAAGAAACACGCAACGCTGCACCTAAATGCATTTCGGAGAGAACCAGCTATCACGAAGTTTGATTGGCCTTTCACCCCTATCCACAGCTCATCCCCTCAGTTTTCAACCTAAGTGGGTTCGGCCCTCCACGACGTCTTACCGTCGCTTCAGCCTGGCCATGGATAGATCACTTCGCTTCGGGTCTAGGACACGCGACTGAATCGCCCTATTCAGACTCGCTTTCGCTACGGCTACCCCACTCGGGTTAACCTCGCCACGTATCGCTAACTCGCAGGCTCATTCTTCAAAAGGCACGCTGTCACAGCTGCTATGGCTGCTCCAACGGTTTGTAAGCAAACGGTTTCAGGTACTATTTCACTCCCCTCCCGGGGTACTTTTCACCTTTCCCTCACGGTACTTGTCCGCTATCGGTCATCTGGGAGTATTTAGGCTTATCAGGTGGTCCTGACAGATTCACACGGGATTTCTCGGGCCCCGTGCTACTTGGGATACTTCTCGCGCCAAGGGAGGCATTTCGACTACGGGGTTGGCACCCTCTATGACCGGCCTTTCAATGCCGTTCGTCTATACCTTCTTGTAACGCTGACTGCTCGGCAGAACAATCTGAAAAGTCCCACAACCCCGAATACGCAACTCCTGCCGGATATCACACGTACTCGGTTTAGCCTGTTCCGGTTTCGCTCGCCACTACTAACGGAATCGCGGTTGCTTTCTCTTCCTGTGGGTACTGAGATGTTTCACTTCCCCACGTTCCCTCTACCCGCCCTATATATTCAGGCGGGAGTCACTGGGTCGGCACGCCGCCCAGCGGGGTTTCCCCATTCGGAGATCCTCGGATCAAGGTGTGCTTATCCACTCCCCGAGGCTTATCGCAGATTGCTACGTCCTTCTTCGGCTCCAGATGCCAAGGCATCCACCGTTTGCTCTTAAAGACTTGAAATCACATGAGCTGATCTATCGATCATTCGTTTGTGAGGCGCGTCGTAAACGACGCGTCTCTAAGATGCTCGCGTCCACTGTGTAGTTCTCAAAGTACGGGCGGTACCCTTCCCGCATGCCGCGTTGCGACATCGAAGAAGGGTCCTGAGGTTCAGACTGGGCTGCGAGACGCATCAGCGTCGCGCCACCCGCATCCGGTCCCTCAGGACCCAACAGCGTGCATGTGCCTCTCGGGGCGCATCGTTCCTTTCCAGCTGCGAGCAGCGTACTGAGATCGAGACGATCCGCGAGGCACCTCGTCAAATGTTCCACCCATGAGCTGACCCCCTCGAGACATTCGCTCGAAGCGGGCTCTGGGATGCCGAAGCATCCAGATGCTCCTTAGAAAGGAGGTGATCCAGCCGCACCTTCCGGTACGGCTACCTTGTTACGACTTAGTCCTAATTACCGATCCCACCTTCGACGGCTCCCTCCACAAGGGTTGGGCCACCGGCTTCAGGTGTTACCGACTTTCATGACTTGACGGGCGGTGTGTACAAGACCCGGGAACGTATTCACCGCAGCGTTGCTGATCTGCGATTACTAGCGACTCCGACTTCATGAGGTCGAGTTGCAGACCTCAATCCGAACTGGGACCGGCTTTTTGGGATTCGCTCCACCTTGCGGTATTGCAGCCCTTTGTACCGGCCATTGTAGCATGCGTGAAGCCCAAGACATAAGGGGCATGATGATTTGACGTCATCCCCACCTTCCTCCGAGTTGACCCCGGCAGTATCCCATGAGTTCCCACCATTACGTGCTGGCAACATAGAACGAGGGTTGCGCTCGTTGCGGGACTTAACCCAACATCTCACGACACGAGCTGACGACAACCATGCACCACCTGTTTACGAGTGTCCAAAGAGTTGACCATTTCTGGCCCGTTCTCGTATATGTCAAGCCTTGGTAAGGTTCTTCGCGTTGCATCGAATTAATCCGCATGCTCCGCCGCTTGTGCGGGTCCCCGTCAATTCCTTTGAGTTTTAGCCTTGCGGCCGTACTCCCCAGGCGGGGAACTTAATGCGTTAGCTGCGTCACGGAATCCGTGGAATGGACCCCACAACTAGTTCCCAACGTTTACGGGGTGGACTACCAGGGTATCTAAGCCTGTTTGCTCCCCACCCTTTCGCTCCTCAGCGTCAGTTACGGCCCAGAGATCTGCCTTCGCCATCGGTGTTCCTCCTGATATCTGCGCATTCCACCGCTACACCAGGAATTCCAATCTCCCCTACCGCACTCTAGTCTGCCCGTACCCACTGCAGGCCCGAGGTTGAGCCTCGGGTTTTCACAGCAGACGCGACAAACCGCCTACGAGCTCTTTACGCCCAATAATTCCGGATAACGCTTGCGCCCTACGTATTACCGCGGCTGCTGGCACGTAGTTAGCCGGCGCTTTTTCTGCAGGTACCGTCACTTTCGCTTCTTCCCTGCTAAAAGAGGTTTACAACCCGAAGGCCGTCATCCCTCACGCGGCGTTGCTGCATCAGGCTTTCGCCCATTGTGCAATATTCCCCACTGCTGCCTCCCGTAGGAGTCTGGGCCGTGTCTCAGTCCCAGTGTGGCCGGTCACCCTCTCAGGCCGGCTACCCGTCGACGCCTTGGTGAGCCATTACCTCACCAACAAGCTGATAGGCCGCGAGCCCATCCCGGACCGAAATTCTTTCCAGCTGCTGAAGATGCCTTCGCAGCTCGTATCCGGTATTAGCAGCTGTTTCCAGCTGTTATCCCAGAGTCCGGGGCAGGTTGCTCACGTGTTACTCACCCGTTCGCCACTGATCCAGAGAGCAAGCTCTCTTTCACCGTTCGACTTGCATGTGTTAAGCACGCCGCCAGCGTTCATCCTGAGCCAGGATCAAACTCTCCGTAAAGAAATGTTGCTGCGAGCCGGTCGGAATGGACCGACAGCAGCGAGTTTGATCTGACCAAAGGGATGTCATTGCTGACTATCCGTTGCCGACCCGAAGGTCGGTCTTTGATCCAAAGGAATCTCTATCCGGCTTACGCCGGAACGAGGTTATTTGGCATTTGACAAGTGCACGCTGTTGAGTTCTCAAGGATCGGATGCTCCTGCTTTCTGGCCTCTCGACCATCTCCGCAGGGCAACTTCTCTAGCTTAGCCCCCGTGGTCGACTCCGTCAAATCGTGTCATCCGCAACCGAATGGGTTCCGGGTGACGTTCGATGAGATCGATCGTCGGGGGGCTCCCCATCGTAGACCTTCCGGTCGACGAGTCTCAAGTCCGAGCTTCAGCTCTCTTCGAGGGGGATGTTCTCCGCTTGAGGGGGGTGAGGCTCTCGGCCTCTCTCGCTTCCCTTTGGGGCGAACAAGTAATAATTTACGTGCGCTGTGCGGGACTGGCAAATCGTGCTCGCATCCCGGGCGTGTCGCGGCTCAGAACCGCGTAAACACGCGGGTCGCGTCCGTCTGATCCCTTCGAGACGGCGGGCGCGCGATGGTGGACGCGGGCGATGGCCTGTCCACATCACGCGGCAAGGCTCCGCGCGAGCGCATCCGAACCCGGCAGCAGCGAACGCGTCGCCTCGCTGCGGGCGTCGACACCGAACAGTCGCCGAAGGAGCGCGACGTGAACCGACGGGCGTTTCAGCGGACGAACACGCCGGCCAGCGTCTTCTTGCCGCGGCGCAGCACCGAAACCCCGCCCGGCAGCGAACCGTCGACCGTGGCCGCATCATCGCTGACTCGGACGCCGTCGATGGCGACGCCTCCCTGCGCAATGGCCCGTCGAGCCTCGGAGAGGCTTGCGACCAGTCCGGTCTCCACCAGCGCCTGCACCACAGGCGCTCCACGATCCATGTCGGCGTGCGGCAGTTCGCGCAGCGCCTGAATCAGCGTTTCGGCATCGAGCGCGTGGAGGTCGCCCTGCCCGAAGAGCGCATCGGAGGCGGCGATGACCGAGCCCGCGGCGTCCTCCCCGTGCACGAGCGCGGTCACTTCGGCGGCCAGGCGCTTCTGCGCAGCGCGACGGAACGGCTCGTCCTCCACCAGCCGCCCGAGGTGCTCGATCTCCTCGCGCGAGAGGAACGTGAAGATCTTCAGACGTGCGATGACGTCGGCATCATCGGTGTTGAGCCAGAACTGGTACATCCGGTACGGACTGCACATCGCGGGATCGAGCCAGACGGCGTTGCCCTCGCTCTTGCCGAACTTGGTTCCGTCGCTGTTGGTGATCAGCGGCGTGCCGATGGCATGGACCGATGCATGCTCGACGTAGTGGATGAGGTCGACCCCGCTGGTGAGGTTGCCCCACTGATCGGATCCGCCGGTCTGCAGGACGCACCCGTATGCGCGGTACAGCTCGAGATAATCCAGCCCCTGCAGGATCTGGTAACTGAACTCGGTGTAGCTGATGCCGGCTTCGGAATTCAGGCGCGCGCTCACGGCTTCCTTGCTCAGCATCTTGCCGACGCGATAGTGCTTGCCGATCTCGCGGAGGAAGTCGATCGCCGACAGCGGCGCCGTCCAGTCGAGGTTGTTCACGATGCGAGCGGCGTTGTCGCCGTCGAAACTCAGGAAGCGCTCCACCTGGGCACGGAGATACCCGACCCACTCGGCGACGGTCTCCTTGGTGTTCAAGGTCCGCTCGCTCGACGGGCGCGGATCGCCGATGAGGCCGGTGGAACCCCCGACCAGGCCGAGCGGACGGTGTCCGGCGAGCTGCAGACGGCGCATCGTCAGCAGCTGCACGAGGTTGCCCAGGTGCAGACTGGGCGCCGTGGGGTCGAAGCCGCAATAGAAGGTGATCGGCGCACCGCCGAGAAGCGACCGCAACTCGTCGGCATCCGTGGAGACGTGGATCAATCCGCGCCACACCAGTTCGTCCCAGACGTTGTCGAAGGACGGATCGTTCGCGGGGGCGGTCGCGTTCACGACGACGGCGGATGACACGTCTGCCAGGTTATCAGCGCGCCCCGCGCTTCCCGCGCCCGTCCTGTCCGACGCCCGTGGGACACTGGCGGCATGACGGATGCCCTCGACGCCACCGACCCTCTGGCCGTCGCGATCGTCGTGATCTTCCTGTTCCTCGCCCTGTGTGCCGCGCTCGTCCTGGTCACCGTCGCCCAACGTCGCCCGCAGTCATCCCTGCTGTCCGTCGCTGCGGGACTCGTCCTGCTCGCCCTCGTCGTCGTCGCGGTGCTCCCGTACAACGTGCCGGTCCTCCTCGGCGCCATCCTGGCATTCCTGGGTGTGGCCCTGGCCGTGCTCGGCGGCAACCCGTTCACGCGTTGGGTCCTCATCGCCGCGGACGGTCGCACCACCGAGGGCCCACGCGGGGGGATCCTGGTCGAGCTCGCCGCCGATCACTCCGAGTCCCGTCAGGAGGAGGTCCTCCGAGGCGGGACGACGATCGGCTTCCTCGAGCGTGCGTCGGTCGCGCTGGGCATCCTCGCCGGGTTCCCGGCCGTCATCGCCGTGGTCGTCGCCCTGAAGGGCGTTGGTCGCTTCTCGGAGCTGGCGACGCCCGCTGCCCGCGAGCGATTCATCGTCGGCACGTTGGCCAGTCTGCTGTGGGCCTCCGCGGTGGCGGCGGCGGTGTGGCTGGCGATCTGGTGAGCCTCAGCCTCGATCGCCGACGAGGACCTGCAGTCCTTCGATGAGGGCGCCGGCTTCGGCGGAGGTCAGCGCCTGCGAAACCGCGGACTGCACGACCCCTTCCGTCGCAGCGAGATCGCTCTGGGTGCGGCCGAGCCATCGCCCGTAGACGAGTCGCCGAGTGCGCGGGCTCAGCTGGGCGATCGCACGGTCGCGTGCGAGCAGACCACTGTTGGCCACGCGGACCAGCTCAGTGATCTCCGCGGGAGCAGCCCTCGCCGCCGCTACCCAGGTGCGCGCCGACGGTGCGACCCGGCGCGCGAGCCGCTCGACGTTCTCGATCGCAGCGCGCGCCGCCCACCAGGCTTCGCCCTCGGACAGCGCTCCGCCGACCGACGGGATCTCCTCGATGTCGCCGAGGCCGATGCCGAATCGGAGCTCGACACCTTCGGGGAGGGCGAGCTGAAGCAAGAGGGTCGCTGCGAGCGCAGACGAGAGATGCGGATACACCCCCTGCATCTCATCGCCGACGACGGGAAGGAGTGCGCGTTCGGCGGGCGGCCCATCTTCGGCGACCCGGGCGAGCGCGGTTTCCAGGTCGCGCTGCGCCGCCCTCCTGTTCGCAAGCTCGCGAGACGAGACGATGTCTGCGATCACGACGGTTGGCATAGGATCAGCCTACAACTGATAAAGCCCGAAGTATCAATTTGATATTGATAATCCGGCAGATATCGGTTACTTACTGATAGTGAAGAAAGGGAGCTGCCGCCGACTGTGCCCGGGCGACGAGCTCGGCACGCTGCTCGGCGACGCGGTGGGGCGCGGTGCCGCCGACGCCGGAGCGACTTGCGACGGAACCCTCGACCGTCAGTACCGTCCGGACATCCGGTGCCAGGTGGGGCGAGACCGCGGCGAGCAGTTCGTCGTCGACGTCCTCCAGGCCGATCCCCTGCTCCTCGCAGGCCCGCACGAGCGCGCCCGAGATCTCATGCGCATCGCGGAACGGTACCCCGCGCTTGACGAGCCACTCCGCGACGTCCGTCGCCAAGGAGAACCCTGCGGGAGCCAGCGCACGCATGCGATCGACGTCGAATCGGGCAGTGGCGACCATGCCCGCGAAGGCGGGAAGGACCACCTCGAGCGTCTGGACGCTGTCGAAGACCGGTTCCTTGTCCTCCTGCAGGTCGCGGTTGTAGGCAAGCGGAAGGCCCTTGAGCATCGTCAGCAGTCCGGTCAGATTGCCGATGAGTCTGCCGGTCTTCCCGCGGGCGAGCTCCGCGATGTCGGGGTTCTTCTTCTGCGGCATGATGCTCGAGCCCGTGGAGAAGCCGTCGTCGAGGATGACGAAGGAGAATTCGCGGGTGTTCCATAGGATGATGTCTTCCGCGAAGCGGCTGAGGTCGACGCCGATCTGCGCCGCGACGTAGGCGAACTCGGCCACGACGTCACGGGCGGCGGTGCCGTCCATCGAGTTCTCGGTGGGCCGTCCGAGGCCGACCTCACGGGCGACCAGCGCCGGGTCCAGTCCCAGTGTCGATCCGGCGAGAGCGCCCGCCCCATACGGCGACGCGTCGGCTCGCAGACGCCAATCACGGAGCCGCTCGAGGTCGCGCACGAGTGGCCAGGCGTGAGCCTGGAGGTGGTGGGCCAGAAGCACCGGCTGCGCGTGCTGGAGATGCGTGCGGCCGGGCATGATCGCATCCGCGTGCGCCTCAGCCTGAGCGACGATCGCATCGATGAGACGCAGCACATCACGAGCGATCACCGCGGCGTGATCGACCAGATACATCCGCACGAGCGTCGCGATCTGATCGTTCCGGCTTCGGCCGGCCCGCAGCTTGCCGCCGAGTTCCGGCCCGACCGCGGCGATCAGCGCCGCCTCCAGCGCACCGTGCACGTCCTCGTCCGATGGCCGGGGACGGAGGGTCCCTTTGCGCACCGTATCGAGGAGACGGTCCAGACCATCGTGCATCCGCTGTTCCTCGTCGGCGGTGAGGTAACCCGCTGCCGCCAACGCCTTCGCATGCGCGTGTGATCCGGCGATGTCGTAGGGCGCCAACGCCCAGTCGAACTGCGTCGACACACTCAGCGCCGCGAGCTCCGGCGACGGGCCTGAGGCGAAACGCGCGCCCCAGAGAGCACCCTCGTTGGTCTGTTCGTCCTTGGTCACGGATTGCTCCTCTTCGTCAACGTGCTCGGCACGATCAGCTTCGACACTCGCTCGAATGCCCACTCCAACGGACCTCGTCCGATGAGCAGCGCCCATGCCGTGCATCCCGCGACGATGCCCAGCGTCAGGGGCCAGAAGGGTTCGAGTTCTCGGAACGGCGTGAGAAGACTCGTGTTTCCGAAGACCACCAGGGCGATGACCGCCCACACGATGATCTGCGCGGTGTACGCGGTGAGGGGCATGGCACCGACGGCGCGCAACGGCAGAACGAGCCAGACGACGACCGTGCGGCACACCAGGAGCGAGGCGGCGATGGTGGCGATGGCGAACCCGCCGGATCCGACGACCTCGAGCAGTCCGCTCGAGTGGGGTTCCGCCGTCCAGACCTCGCTCCACAGGGTGGGCATGACCGGATCGCCGCTCCCGCGCGCCGCCGTGTCGAGCCCGTACCCGAGGGCAGCCAGCACGATCCCCGCCGCGAGCGCGATCAGCTGGACCCGCAGCCGGGCGAGGTCGGCGCGCGCGAGCCCGAGACCCGCGAGGACGAAGGCCATCCAGACGGGGAACGGGTAGTGCCAGCCGATGGCCGCCGACACTTCATCGCCGAGAGGGGTCGACCACAGGGGCGCCTCATCCAGGAGCACCTGGATCCACGGCATCACCACCGCCAGTCCTGCCGCGATGACGAGCAGAGTGGAGGCCCTGAGCCTGGTGAACGGCAGAGCCAGGACGAACATGATCGCGTAGGCGGGAAGGATGACGTACACCGGCACACCGGAGGCGATGAGCAGCACGCCGAGTCCCCAGAGGAACCCCGCGCGGACACCCAGACGCATTCTGGCGACCGCCATCGCCTCGCGCGCAAGCGGGCGCGGTCCGCCGGTCACGAGTCCGATCGAGACCCCTGCCAGGGTGGCGAACAGGATGGAGGACCGACCGTCGACGATTCCCAGCCACGTGGCGGGGATCGTCCACAGCAGCTCGGGGGTCACCAGCAGGTGCGCGGCGAACATCCCCAGCACAGCCAGGCCCCGGGCCAGGTCGATCCCGGCAAGCCGTCCGTCCCCGTTCAGCCGACCCCAGTTGCGGGCCAGGGCTCCGGTTGCCCGATCGGTCACTGCTGACGCAGCAGCCACACCAGCAGCGCCTTCTGTGCGTGCAGGCGGTTCTCCGCCTCGTCCCACACGACGCTCTGCGGGCCGTCGATGACCTCAGCGTCCACCTCGTACCCCCGATCGGCGGGAAGGCAGTGGATGAAGATGGCGTCGTCGGCGGCCAGCGACATGAGCTCGGTCGTGACCTTGTACGACCCGAGATCGCGAAGGCGGGCGAGCTTCTCCTCCTCTTTGCCCATCGACACCCACGTGTCGGTGACGATGACATCGGCGCCGGCCGCCGCCTCGTTGGGGTCGGTGAAGAGCACCACGCTGCCGCCGGTCTCCGCGGCTCGACGGTCGGCCGCCTCGACGACGTCGTCACGCGGTGCGTAGTCCTCGGGCGAGGCGACGCGGACGTGCATGCCCGCCGTCACCCCCGCGAGGAGGTAGGAGTGCGCCATGTTCGAGCGTCCGTCTCCGAAGAACGAGAGCGTGAGGCCTGCGAGGTCGCCCTTGTGCTCGCGGATCGTGAGGAGGTCGGCCAACAGCTGACACGGGTGGAAGTCGTCGGACAGGGCGTTGACGACGGGAACCCGGGTTCCCGCGGCCATCTCCTCCAGACCCGCCTGCGCATAGGTGCGCCAGACGATGGCCGCGACCTGACGCTCGAGGACCCGTGCGGTGTCAGACGGCGTCTCCTTGCCGCCCAATTGACTGTTGGCGGTGGAGATGATCAGCGGCGAGCCGCCGAGATCGGCGATGCCGACCGCGAACGACACCCGGGTCCGGGTGGAGGACTTGTCGAAGATCACGGCCACCGTCTGAGGACCTTCGAGGGGCCGGAGGCTCCATCGCTCGCTCTTGAGCTCGACAGCCAGGTCGAGGATCTCCCGCTGTTCGGCGGCGGACAGATCGTCGTCGCGAAGAAGATGGCGCGTCATTTCGATCCTTTCCCTTCGCCGGATGTCGCGCCCGCGCCGTCGAGGACGAGTGCGTCCTCCACCGAGCGGATCGCAGCGGTGAAGAGGGCGACGAAGTCGTCGACCTCGACGTCGCCGATCGTCAGGGCCGGCGCGAGCCGGATGGTGGTGTCGTTGGGGGCGTTGACGATCAGACCGTGCTGCTGGGCCGCCGCGACGAGGGCCTTGGCGAGTGGATGACGCAACGCGACACCGATCAGCAGGCCCTGGCCGCGGCATCCCTCGATCAGGTCCGAGTCGATCGCCGTGATCGCGTCGCGCAGCTGCCGACCGCGGTCCCGGGCGTTGGTGAGGAGGTCCGCACGCTCGATCTCCGCGAGGACTGCGGCGGCGACCGCGGTGCCGAGGGCGTTGCCGCCGAAGGTGGAACCGTGCGTGCCGGGGTAGAAGAGCTCGCTGGCCCCCCCGAAGGTGATGAGCGCCCCGATCGGGAACCCGCCGCCGATACCCTTGGCCACCGTGACGGCGTCGGGGGTGATGCCTGCGTGTTGGAAGGCGAACCACTCCCCCGTCCGGCCGGCCCCGGTCTGGATCTCGTCGACGATGAGCAGGGCGCCGTGGCGCTCGGTGATCTCCCGTGCCGCCGCGAGGTATCCGGTGGGAAGCTCCACCACGCCTGCTTCGCCCTTGATCGGCTCCACGAAGAGCGCTGCCACGCCTCCGTCGATCGCGGCCTCGAGCGCCTCGACCGTCGAGTCGATGAACTCCACTCCGGGCACCATTGGAAGGAAGGGCTCCTGCATCCAGGACTTGCCGGTCAGCGCCAGCGTTCCCATCGTGCGTCCGTGGAATGCGTCACGCAGGGCCAGGATGCGGGGACGTTCGGCCCCGCCGTGCAGCCGGGCCAGCTTGAAGGCGGCCTCGTTGGCCTCGGCGCCGGAGTTTCCGAAGTACACCCGTCCGCGCTCGCCGGTGCCGGCCAGTCGCTTCAGCTGCGCGGCGAGCCCCAGCTGCGGGGGCGTGGCGAAATAGTTAGACACGTGTGCGAGGGTCGCCGCCTGTCGCGCCACCGCCTCGACGAACACGGGGTGGGCGTGCCCGAGGGAGTTCACGGCGATGCCGCCGAGGAAATCGAGATAGCGGGTCCCCGCGTCATCCCAGAGGTACGCGCCCTCACCCCGGACGAACATCGCCATGCGATCGCCGAAGCTGCGGACGAGGTCGCGTCCCGCGTCATCCTGCCAGGTCATCCTCGCACCACCTCTGTTCCGATTCCGTTGCTGGTGAAGATCTCCACGAGCACCGAATGCGGCACCCGCCCATCGATGATCGCCGCCGTCTCGACGCCTCCCTCGACCGCCTCGAGGCACGCCTGCATCTTCGGGATCATGCCCGACTCCAGCGTCGGGAGCATCTCCCGCAGAGCCGACGAGGTCAGGTGCGAGACGAGGGAGTCGCGGTTCGGCCAATCGGCGTACAGGCCCGGCACGTCGGTGAGGACCACGAGCTTGACGGCCTTCAGCGCCACTGCGAGTGCCGACGCCGCCGCGTCGGCGTTGACGTTCAGCGACGCCCCCGGGCGATCGAGGTCGGGCGCGATGCTGGAGACCACCGGGATGCGGCCGGCCGCGAGATGGTCGAGGACCGGCTGCGGGTCGACCTCGACGACATCTCCCACCCGTCCGAGGTCGTGCTCGATGCCGTCGATGGTGACGCCTCGTCGGCGGCCGCCGAACAGCCCCGCATCCTCGCCGCTCAGGCCCGTCGCCAGCGGCCCGTGCGTGTTGATCTTCCCCACGAGCTGCGGATTGATCTGACCGGTGAGCACCATGCGTACCACCGAGATGGCCTCTGTGCTGGTGACCCGGTAGCCGCCCTTGAACTCGCTCGGGATCTCGAGCCGGTCGAGCATGGAGGAGATCTGCGGGCCGCCGCCGTGCACGACGACCGGCTTCACGCCCGCGTAGCGGAGGTAGGCCATGTCCGCGGCGAACGCGTCTTGCAGCTCTTCGCTGACCATGGCGTTGCCGCCGTACTTGATCACGATGACCTGGTCGCGGAAACGCCGGAGCCACGGAAGCGAGTCGATGAGGACGGCGGCTCTCGCGCTGGCTTCACCCGGGTCGGTGGTCTGGATGTCGGTCATGAGGAGTACGCGCTGTTCTCGTGGACGTAGTCGTGAGTGAGGTCGTTGGTACGGATGAGCGCGTGAGCGTCGCCCGCCTTGAGGTCGATGCGGACCACCGCGGCGCGCGGCGTCAGGTCGACCTCCTCGCGAGGGCGGTCGGGGCCGCCCTGGGTGCACACGCGGACGCCGTTCATCCACACGTCGACGTCGTAGGGGTCGAACGCGGCGTCGGTGGTTCCGATCGCCGCGAGCACGCGACCCCAGTTGGGGTCGTTGCCGAAGATCGCTGCCTTGAAGAGGTTGTTGCGGGCGACCGAGCGGCCGACGACCACGGCATCGTCCTCGGATGCCGCGTTCGTGACCTGGATGCTGATGTCGTGACTGGCGCCCTCCGCGTCGGCCTGGAGCTGACCGGCGAGGTCGTCGCATACGGCGGTCAGCCGCCGCCGGAATTCCTCCGGATCAGGCGTCACGCCCGACGCGCCGCTGACCATGAGGGTCACCTGGTCGTTCGTCGACATGCATCCGTCGGAGTCCAGCCGGTCGAAGGTCGTGCGGGTCGCTGCGCGCAGATGCGCATCGGCCTCCTCGGCGGTGAGGACGGCGTCGGTGGTGACGACGACGAGCATCGTGGCGAGGCCCGGGGCCAGCATCCCTGCGCCCTTCGCCATCCCTCCGATCGTCCATCCGTGACTGGCCTCGACAGCCCGTTTCGGGCGGGAGTCGGTCGTCATGATGGCTTCGGATGCTGCATCGCCGCCGTCCGGGTCGAGCGCCTGGATCGCTCGCTCCGTCCCGTCGAGCACCTTCTGCCGGAACACCTCGTCGCCGGTCCCGATGAGGCCGGTGGAGCAGACCAGGATGTCGCCGGCGCCGACGCCGAGCAGTTCAGCGGCCTTCTCGGCGGTCTGGTGCGTGGTCTGGAAGCCGAACGCCCCGGTGAAGCAGTTGGCACCGCCGGAGTTCAGCACGATCGCTTCCACGACGCCGTCCCGGATCACCTGCTCCGACCACAGGATGGGGTTGGCCTTGGCCCGATTGCTCGTGAAGACCGCGGCGCCGACTTTGAGCGGACCACGGTTGACGACGACGGCGACGTCGGGGTTGCCGGTCGACTTCAGTCCCACGGCGACGCCGGCCGCCTCGAAGCCCTGGGGTGCGGTGACACCGCGGGAGGCGAACCCGTGCGGCCTGTCGTCGTCGATGTTCACGGGGCGACTCCGTTCACGGTGAGCGCTCGACCCTCGGGAAGGCCGAGCGCGATGTTCATGGACTGCACGGCGGCTCCCGCGGTTCCCTTGACGAGGTTGTCGACCGCGGTGACGACGATCACGCGGTTCGCATCGCGGTCGATCGCGAGCCCCATCAGCGCCGTGTTGGCGCCGAGCACGTCGGCCGTGCGGGGGAAGTGCCCCGCAGGAAGCAGCTGCACGAAGGTCTCGTCGCCGTACGCCCGTTCCCACGCGCTCCGGATCTCGTCGTCGGTGACGCCCGGGACGATCGGCGCGCTGGAGGTGGCGAGGATGCCGCGCGCCATCGGCACGATGACCGGTGTGAAGGAGATCCGGATGGCGGCGGCGGTCTCCGACATCGCAGCGGCGAGCGCCTGGCGGATCTCGGGGATGTGGCGATGACTGCCGCCGACCGCGTAGGGGTTGGCGGTGCCGAGGATCTCGCTGCCGAGAAGATGCGGCTTCAGGCTCTTGCCCGCGCCCGAGGGTCCGACCGCGAGTACGGTGACGATGTCGCCCGGGTCGATGACACCGCCCGCGACCCCGGGCGCAAGGCTCAGGCTGACCGTGGAGGCGTTGCATCCGGGGGCGGCGATGCGGGTCGCACCGCGCAGCAGGTCGCGCTGCCTGCCCTCGCCGACGAGGAGTTCGGGTACCCCGTAGGCCCACGGGTCGTGGAAGACGCCCCCGTAGAAACGATCCCATTCGGTCATCGACTCCAGCCGATGGTCGGCACCGGCGTCGATGACGAGCGGCGTGTCCGACAGCGCGTCGGTGTACTGCCCCGATTGTCCGTGCGGAAGCGCGAGGAAGACGATGTCGTGACCGGAGAGCACCTCCGGAGTGGTCTCCTGGAGCGTCAGGTGCGCCAGCGAGCGCAGATGGGGCTGTTGCTCGATGAGCTGCTGCCCGGCGTTGGAGTGCGCGGTGACCGTGCGGATCTCGACGTCGGGATGTGCGGCGAGGATTCGGAGGATCTCACCGCCCGCATAGCCGGATGCGCCGGAGACGGCGACCGAATATGTCATGGATTCCACCTTAGAGTCTGGGGTCGTGGGCTGCCGACGGCGACGCCCGTGACTCCCCTCCAGGGAGGTGCGCGGGGTCGCCTAGAGTCGGCGTCCGTCCAGACGTCGGCGCGCAGGAGCGACGCTCGGAGCGAGCGTGGCGGAGTCGAGCGCGGCCGAATGCATGCGCCGACCATAGCGGCGCGGGCCCGCGCGATGCAAACCGATGAAGCCTGAGCTTGACAGCCTGAGTTTGCAATGCAAAGTTGTTTGCGTGAGTGACGCAACGAACCCCCAGAGAGACCAGGCGGAGCGGATGCTGCGGGTCATGCAGTCCCAGCAGCGGATGACCCAGAGCCGCCTGGTGCGCAGCTACGTCGTGCTGCTGGTGGTGTGGGCAGCGGCCTGGGCGATCGGTTTCGGCGCCCTGTACCTGTCCGCTGTGCCCGATCCCCTCGTTCCCGCAGCCGCGGCGTGGCCGGTCTTCGCCGCCTGCATCGTGCTCGCGATCGTCTGGTCGATCACGACGGGGGTGCGCAGCGCCTCATCCGGGATTCGCGGAGCCTCCCGCATCCAGGGGATGCTGTACGGCTGGTCGTGGACGGTGGCCATGGTCGGCGCATCGATCCTCCTCGCGGGCATCCAGCGCACCGGCCTCCCGCCCGAGACGGCCGCCGTGCTCTACCCCGGGATGTTCGCCCTCGTCGTCGGGATCCTCTACCTCGGCGGCGGAGCGCTCTGGCGCTCCCTCCCGCAGTACGTCCTCGGCGTCGTGTTCATCGCCGTCGCCGGGATCGCGACGTTCCTCGGCACACCCGTGCACTACCTCGTCTACGCGGTCGCCGGTCCCATCGCGATGCTCGTGGTCGCGGTCCTCCTCGGCCGTGGCGTCCTGCCGCTCGAGCCGCGTCGGGACACCGCGTGAACGATCTCGATCCCGTCATCCATGCACCGGCGAGGCTGCGGATCATGACGGCGCTCACCGAGGCGCTCACCGACGGCGACGACATCACCTTCCCCGCCCTGCAGAAGCTCCTCGACATGACGGCAGGGAATCTGACCACCCACCTGGCCAAGCTCGAGGCCGCCGGCTACGTCGACATCGCCAAGGCCTTCGCGGGGCGCAAGCCCGCGACCTTCATCACGCTCACCCCCGCCGGGCGCACCGCGTTCCGCACCTACCGCGCTCACCTGCTCGACCTTCTCGGAGGATCATCATGACTCGCCCCGCCCAGCTTCTCGGCGTCACCAAGCGCTTCGGGAACCTCGCCGCCCTCGACGACGTCTCGCTCGACGTCGATGCCGGCGAGTGCGTCGGTCTTCTCGGGCCGAACGGCGCCGGCAAGACCACGGCGCTCTCCCTCCTCACCGGCGTCCGTCAGCCGTCATCCGGAACCGTCCGCCTCTTCGGCGCCGATCCTCGTGACCCCGCGGCCCGGCGAACGCTGGGAAGCACCCCGCAGGCGACGGCGCTCCCCGAGTCGCTGCGGGTCAGAGAGGTGCTCGAGCTCGTCGCCGCGCACTATCCCGTACCCGCGCCACGAGATCAGATCGTGTCGGAGTTCGGTCTGGACGATCTCGTCGACAAACTGTGCGGCGGGCTGTCGGGTGGTCAGCAGCGTCGCGTCGCCGTCGCGATGGCCTTCGTCGGAGACCCTCGCCTGGTGCTCCTGGACGAACCGACCACCGGGCTCGACGTCGAAGGGAGGCGTGCACTGTGGGAGGCGGTGCGCGCCCGCCATGCGGCGGGGTGCACGGTCATCGTGACCAGCCACCACCTGGAGGAGATCGAGCAGCTCGCCGAGCGCGTCGTCGTCATCGACCGCGGGCGCATCCGAGCGGATGACACCCTGTCGGCGATCATGGCCGGCGTCGGCCGTCGACGGGTCACTCTGCGCGGGGTCGAGCCGTCGCTACTCCAGGCCCTCGAGCCCGACGCCGCCATCACCTCCATCGACGGGGCATCCCCGGACCCTCGTGCTCTGGTCAGCGCGGTCGTCTCCGACGCCGATGACTTCGTGCGGAAGCTCGTTGCGCACGACCTCCCCTTCTTCGACCTGCAGGTGCGCGGCGCCACCCTCGAAGAGGCCTTCCTCTCCCTCACCTCCCCTTCCGCCCGCTGACGATCGGAGACCGATGTCCACGCTCGCCCTGGCCGCGACCCATGCCCGCTACAACCTGGTGGAGACCTCCCGGGTGCCCATCGCCGTCCTCGGGTCGCTGGTCTTCCCGAGTCTCGCCTTCTGCCTGTTCGTGCTCCCCCAGCCCGCGGTGCGCGGATCGGCGGAGTTCGCCACCGCCGCGCTGTGCTCGATGGTGGTCTTCGCCTTCATGTCGGCGGGTCTGTTCTCTCTCGGCATCGAGCTGGCCGAGCAGCGGGCGAAACCGTGGGCGCCGTACCTGCGGACCCTTCCCGGAGCGGCGAGCGCCCGCATCCTCGGGTTGCTGTCGGCGACCCTGGTGATCTCCGTGATGGCGATGGTGCCGCTCCTGGTGATCGGTGGTCTCTTCACCCAGGCTCGCCCCGAACCTCTGAATGCGCTCGGAGCGATCGCTCTTGCGGTCGTGACCGCGGCCCCGTCCGGACTCATCGGCATCCTCATCGGCACCCTGACCGGCCCGAAGGCCGCGATCGCGGTGACGCAGGTGGCGATGTTCCTCCTCGCCTTCGGCGGTGGGCTGTTCCTCCCCCCGCAGCTGTTCCCGGGGTGGCTCGACGTCGCCTCGGCATTCCTTCCCGTCCGCCAGGCGCGCGAGATCGTGGTGAACGTCGCCCTGGGCACCGAAGTCCCCCTCTGGGCGGTCATCGGTATCGCAGCCTGGACGCTGGCGCTCTCCCTGGTCGCCGTCATCGCCTATCGGCGCGATGAGGGTCGCCGATACCGTTGACGCAATCCGACGCGACAGGGCCGCTCGGCTCACTCCGCGCGGCGCCGTGCGCTGATGAGCTCCTCTTCCTCCGCCCGCGTCAGCCCGCTGCGCCGCTCGCGGTCGAGCCCGCGCGCGGTTTCGTCGGCGAAAGTGCGCCGCAGCGTGTCGCCGAGATCGCGGAGGGGGCCACCGGCCGCGCGATACGCGGTATTGGAACGCGTCGCGAATCCCGGCATGTCACTCGGCAGCCACAGCGGGAGCGAGCGCGGACCCATCCAGAACTGCACGTCGTGTGCGACCAGCCACTCGTCGTCGGCCTCCACGAGATCGCCGCGGTGGCTTGCCACCTCTCGGGCGGTGTCGACGAGCGTGCGGAACGGCATCGGATCACCGACCGCGTTCGCCACGATCGGCAGCCGCGCCGCCCCGCACGCCACGAGGAAAGCCGCAAGGTCGTCGACATCGATCACCTGAGACATGCGGCCCGCGAGAGTCGGTGTGAGGACGGGTTCGACCCCGGCGAGCGCGACGCGCGCGACCCAGTATCCGAAACGATCGGTGGGATCGTCCGGACCGACGATGAGCCCCGGTCGCACGATGGCGGCACGATCGCCGAAGACGTCACGAACGGATGCTTCGGCGGCGGCCTTCGCACGCGAGTAGTCGTACTCCTCCCCCGGCCGAAGCGGCGCGCTGACGTCGGCGGCCTCATCGGCGCCGACGACGTCGTTCGCCGCGTACACCGACAGCGACGACACGTAGGTCAGGTGATGGGAGACCGCCGCCAGCGCGGCTACGGCGGAAGAGACGTGCTCGGGTGCCGACGAGATCTCGACCACCTCGTCCCACTCGCGCCGGGCCACGGCATCGTAGGCACCCGGGTTGCTCCGATCGGCGATGACGAGCTCGGCGCCCTCCGGTGCAGGCCGACCGCCACGTGCGAGGCACGTGACTCGCGCGCCGGCATCCACCCAGGCGCGGGCGACCCGACCGCTCAGCCAGCCGGTGCCGCCGAGGATGAGCACGTTCGTCATGCCGCCATCTCATCAGAGCATCGGGCGGGACGACACCGCGTTCCGCTCCGGGCAGAGCGCAGCGGCTACTCGCGCAGGCTCGCTCCGAAGCGCTCCGCGGCGACGGCGACACCGGCGAGCTTCGCCTCCGTCGCCTCGGCCGCGGTGAGCGTGCGGTCCGGCGCACGGAAGCGGAGGGCGAACGTCAGGCTTTTCGAGCCCGCCGGAACCCCCGCCCCGCGGTAGTCGTCCACGAGCCGCAGCGACTCGAGCAGCGCGCCCGAACCGTCGACGAGCGCCGCACGGACATCGGCCGCCGGCACCGTGGCATCCACGACGAGAGAGACGTCCTGGGTCGCCGCCGGGTAGCCCGACAGCGAGGCCGCGACCACCTTCTCGCCCGCCAGGGAGAGCACGAGGTCGAGATCGAGTTCGGCGACGATGACCCGCCCGGGGAGGTCGGCGTCCTCGGCGACGGACGGAAGGAGCTCTCCGACATAGCCGACCGTGGTCGCCCCGACGGAGAGGACGCCGGTGCGTCCGGGATGCAGCGCCGCGCGCTCGCCCTGTGCGACCTCGATTTCCACCCCCGCCGCCGCCGCGATCGTGCGGACGGCATCGAGGGCATTGGCGAGTCCGGCGTGCTCCGCCGGGAAGCCGGGCTGCTTCGGGGTGATCGCACCTGTGAGCAGCACCGCGACGTGGCGGTGCTGCGGCGGGATCGATGCGTCGAGGGCCGTCAGCGTCGCGGCATCCGGACGCACCGCCAGCGGCGGAACGCTCTCGGTGCCGTAGGCGACACCGGGCTCCGGAAGGAACACGACACCGGTCTCGAACAGAGCCAGGTCGGTCAGACCGCGGGCGACGTTCCGATGCGCCACCCGCAGCAGCCCCGGGACGAGGCTGCGGCGAAGGAACGGCGCCTGCCCGTCGAGGGGGTTGGCGAGCTTGACGCTCGGCAGGTGGGCGCCCGACGCCGACCCGTGGAGATCGTTCTGCTCTTCGGTCGTGAACGGGAAGGACGGCGTCTCGACGTGGCCCGCGGCGGCGAGCGCGTTCGCCACGCGACGCCGGCCCTGCTGCGCCGATGTCAGACCCCGACCGGACGGCGGGGTCGGCAGTACCGACGGGATGCGGTCGTAGCCCTCGATGCGGGCGACCTCCTCCGCCAGGGTCCACTTGTCGGTGAGGTCAGGACGCCACGACGGGGGGAAGACGATCCAGGTGCGATCGTTCTCACGCACCTCGCACCCGATGAGCTCGAGGGCGCCGACGATCTCGGCCTCGCTGTAGTCGACGCCGATCAGCGCGGGCACGAACGGGCGCGGCAGCTCGACGCCGGGCGTCTCGATCGTGGCGTGAAGAGCGCCGCCGGCGCGGGTGTCGGTGCCGCCGGCGTAGTGCACCATGAGACTCGGCGACGCGCGCGGCGGCGACGAAGGCGATCGCCGGGTCGACGCCGCGCTCGAAGCGGCGCGACGCCTCGGAGGGCAGCTTGTGACGACGGGCCGTGCGGGCGATCGAGACGGGGTCGAAGGTCGCGGCCTCGATGAGGACGTTCCGGGTCGACGAGGTCATCTCCGTCGTTCCGCCGCCCATGACGCCGGCGAGACCGATCGGCCCCGACTCGTCGGTGATGAGCAGGTCCTCGGGGCTGAGCTCCCTCACCTTGCCGTCGAGGGTCTCGAGCTTCTCCCCCGCGACGGCGCGGCGCACGGTGATGCCCCCGCGCAGGGTGTCGAGGTCGTAGCCGTGGATCGGCTGCCCCAGCTCGAGCATGACGTAGTTGGTGATGTCGATGAGGATGCCGAGCGAGCGGATGCCGGCGAGCGAGAGCCGCGCGATCATCCACGCCGGGGTGGGCTTGGTCGGATCAACATCGCGGACGATGCGGGCGACGAACTCCGATGCTCCGACGCGGCCGCGGATGGGAGCCGTGTCGTCGACGGCGACCGCGAACGCCGTGTCGTCGTGGAGGTTCACCTCCCCCCACTCACGTGCACCCGGGTCCCGGAAGGCCGCGCCCGTGGCGTGGGAGTATTCACGCGCGACTCCGCGGACCGACAGCGCGTACCCGCGGTCGGGGGTGACGTTGATGTCGATGGCGGCATCGTCGAGACCGAGCAGCGCGATCGCGTCCGACCCGACCGGAGCGTCGATGCCGAGCTCGACCAGGCGCAGGATGCCGTCGTGCTCGTCGCCCAGACCGAGTTCCTTCGCAGACGCGATCATGCCGTCCGACACGTGGCCATAGGTCTTGCGCGCAGCGATCGGGAACGGGCCCGGAAGGACGGCGCCGGGAAGGGTCACCGGCACCTTGTCGCCGACGAAGAAGTTGTGTGCGCCGCACACGATGCCGTGCACGGCGGGTCCGCCGTCGGCGGCCGGCTCCCCGTCGGGCGCGACCTGCACCTGGCACCAGCGAATGGTCTTGCCGTTGGTCTGCGGCTCCTCGACGAACTCGAGCACCTCGCCGACGACGATCGGGCCCTGCAGCTCGAAGCGGTGCACGTCCTCCTCTTCGAACCCGACGCGCACGAGAGCGGCGAGCACATCCTCAGGGGCGGCATCCGCCGGCACATCGACGTACTCACGCAGCCACGAAAGCGGGACGCGCATCACACCACCATCCCGAACTGCTCACTGAAGCGCACATCGCCCTCGGCCATGTCGCGCATGTCCTGCACATCGCTGCGGAACATCAGTGTCCGCTCGATCCCCATCCCGAACGCGAAGCCCGAGTACTCTTCGGGGTCGATTCCCGCCGCGCGCAGCACATTGGGGTTCACCATCCCGCATCCGCCCCACTCGATCCAGCGCGCACCGCCCTTGAAGGTCGGGTGCCAAAGATCGAGCTCCGCCGACGGCTCGGTGAAGGGGAAGTAGTTGGCGCGGAACCGGGTCTTCGCCTCGGGACCGAACAGCACGCGGGCCGCGTGATCGAGCGTGCCCTTCAGGTGAGCCATCGTGATGCCCCTGTCGATGACGAGGCCCTCGAACTGCGTGAAGACCGGCAGGTGCGTGGCGTCGAACTCGTCGGTGCGGTAGACCCGCCCGGGGCACAGGACGTAGATCGGCAGGTCGCGCTCGAGCATCGAGCGCACCTGCACAGGGCTCGTGTGCGTGCGCATCACCAGGTGACGATCGACCGGGTCGATGAAGAACGTGTCCTGCATCTGGCGGGCCGGGTGGTCGGCGTCGAAGTTCAGGGCGTCGAAGTTAAACCACTCGTGCTCGAGCTCGGGACCCTCGGCGATCTCCCAGCCCATGCCGACGAAGATGTCGGCGACCTGCTCCTGAAGAAGGGAGATCGGATGCCGCGCCCCCACCCGGGCACGGGCGGGGAGGGCCGTGACATCGATGCGCTCCGCCTCCAGGCGTGCGGCGGTCTCGGCTGCCGCCACCTCCGCCTCGCGGGCGGCGAGTGCCTGGGCGACGCGGCCGCGGGCCTGTCCGATGAGCTTGCCGAATTCGGCCTTCTTCTCCGATGGCACATCGCGCAGCCGCGCGTTGAGGCGGGCCAGCGGCGATCCCTCCGCCGAGTGAGCTGAACGGGCAGTCTTGAGAGACGTGCTGTCGGATGCCGCGGCGATGGCGGAGAGGGCAGCTTGGACGGCCGCCTCCACCACCTCGGGAGTGATCTGCTCGTTGTCGGACACGAGCAACGAGTCTACCGAGCGTGCAGTCGCGCCCCTGCCGCGATCACCGCGGACCGCGGTACTCGGACGCCTTCGCCGCGGCATTCGCGTCGGCCAGCCTGATCGCCGAGGTGGGATCGGCCAGCCCGGGGGTCCCCGCTCCGGGCTTGGCGCGCCGCCCGCCGCTGGCCGTGCGCCGGGCGAGCCATCGCGCAAACCATGACAGGGACAGGTTGATGACGAGGTAGATCGCCAGGCAGACGAAGAACAGCGAGAAGAGGTAGCGGTTGCCGTAGAAGCTCGCCAGGTTGTTCATCATCGTTCGGATGATCTCGTTGTATCCGACGATGAACCCGAGCGACGTGTCCTTCAGCAAAACGACGAGCTGGGCGACGATGATCGGCAGCATCTGCCGGAAGGCCTGGGGGAATTCCACCAGCATCTTGGACTGGAACTCTCGCATCCCTACGCTGAGCGCAGCCTCCCGCTGGCCGCGCGGCAGAGAGGCGAGGCCCGCCCGCAGCGCTTCGCCGATCAGGGTGCCGTTGTAGAGGATGAGCGCGATCACCACGGCCCAGAACGCTCCCGTCGACGCGACGAGAAGGATGAAGAGCATCATCAGCAGCAGAGGCATCCCGCGCAGGAACTCGATGAGCCACGCCGTGGGAATCCTCACCCAGGCGATGGCGGAGCTGCGCATGAGGGAGAACGCGATGCCGAGCAGGATCGCCCCGGCTGCGGCGACGGCGGCCGCCTGCAGCGTGGCGATGACGCCGCGCCCGATCGCGCCCCAGACCTCGGGATCGAGGTAGATGTCCCAGCGCACGGGATCGAGGATCGCCGGGACGGGCACGCCCCCCGAGACGCGCGGCGTCGCGAGAATCCAGATGAGCCACGCGAGGACGCCCAGGATGATGACCGCCCCGATGACGGAGGCGATGAGCGACAGCCGACGCGCCCGGGGTCCGGGGGCGTCGAAGAGGACACTGGGAGCACTCATCGCTGAACCACCACACGCCTTTCGATCTGTCCGGCGAGCAGGCCGAGCGGGACGGTGATCACGAGGTAGAGCGCGGCCGCGGTGAGCAGGATGGCGATGACCATGTTGCCGTTCGCATTGGCGAGCGCGCGCGTGGCCGCGAAGAGCTCCACGACGAAGAAGCCGCCCGCCACCGAGGTGTTCTTGGTCAGGGCGATGAAGACATTGATGAGGGGCGGGATCGTCATGCGGAACGCCTGCGGCAGAACGACGAGTGACACCGTCTGCCCGAACCCCAGGCCGATGCTTCGCGCCGCCTCGGCCTGCCCGACAGGCACACCGTTTATGCCCGACCGCAGCGCCTCGGCCACGAAGGGGGACGTGTAATACGCCAGGGCGGCGATCGCCAGGGGGATGAACGGCAGTCGCACGCCGAGGAACGGAATCACGACGGCGAAGAAGAAGAAGACGAGGGTGAGCGGCGTGTTCCGCGCGATCTCGACCCAGAAGGCGGCGAAGACGCGCAGTGAGCCGATGGGCGAGATGCGCATCGCGGCGATCAGCGTGCCGAGGATGAGCGACAGCACACCAGAGACCGCGAGGAGCAGCAGCGTCACCCGGAACCCTTCCCAGAATGTGGGCCACAGATTCAGGTACTGTTCCACTCCGCCTCCTTTCTCGTAGTTCGACGACGTCGACGGATGCCTCGGACCGACGCGTCACGCCGGACCGAGGCATCCGTTCGATCAGTAGCGGTCGGGTGTCGGCGGCTCGACGTACGGCAGGATCGTTCCCGCCGTGCTGTTCCACGCCTCCTCGTAGCGACCATCCTCGTACGCGGCCTCCAGGACATCGTTGATCCACATGCGGAACTCGGTGTCATCGAGCGCGAGGCCGATGCCGTAGGGCTCATCGGTGAATGGCTCACCGACGACCTTGAACTCACCCTCGTTCTGTGCAGCGAGCCCGGCCAGGATGACGTTGTCGGTCGACACAGCGACCACAGCCCCGGTGCGCAGCGGCTCGAGGCAGTTCGAATAGGTGTCGGTCAGGACAGGCTCGGCGCCCAGCTCCGCAAGGTTCTCCGCGGGTGTGGATCCCGTCACCGAGCACACAGGCTGCCCGACCAGATCCTCTTCGCTCTGGATGTCCTCGTTGTCCGCGAGCACGAGAATCGACTGGCCGGCCATGTAGTACGGCCCAGCGAAGGAGACGACCTCCTTGCGGGTGTCGTTGATCGTGTAGGTCGCGATGACGAGATCGACCTGTCCGTTCTCGATGAACGGCTCGCGGTTCGCCGAGACCGTCTCGATCCAATCGATGTTGTCCTCGGAGATGCCCAATTCGGACGCGATGATCTTTCCGATCTCGACGTCGAAGCCTTCCGGCACTCCCGACGGCCCCACCAGACCGAAGAGGGGCTGATCGAACTTCGTGCCGATCGTGATGCTTCCCGCTTCGGCGAGTTCGGCCATCGTCGTGCCCTCTTCGAAGCTGACCTCCTCGGCGGGGGCGCTCGCCTCGCCGCCAGGGTCGGCCTCCGTGTCGGTTCCGCCGGCACATGCCGACAGCGCGAGGGCGCCCGCCGCCGCCAGTGCGATCAGGGGAATTCTCGTTCGCTTCATGTCTTCGTCCTTTGCTGTGTACCGTCGCGCGTGGCGACTTTCCTCTGGTTTCCGAGCCACTCGTAGCGGCCGGGTCTGGAGTCAGTGTTCGAGGATCTTGGAGAGGAAGTCCTTGGCCCTCTCGCTCTGCGGGTTGGTGAAGAACTGCTCGGGCGTCGCCTCCTCGACGATGGCGCCACCATCCATGAAGAGAACGCGATCGGCGGCCTTGCGGGCGAACCCCATCTCGTGCGTCACGACGATCATCGTCATCCCGTCACCGGCGAGCCCGACCATCACGTCGAGCACCTCGTTGATCATCTCCGGGTCGAGCGCGCTCGTCGGCTCGTCCATCAGGATGAGCTTCGGGTTCATCGCCAGAGAGCGGGCGATCGCCACCCGCTGCTGCTGGCCGCCGGAAAGCTGATTCGGCATCTTCTTGGCCTGATTGGCCACGCCCACCCGATCGAGCAGCTGCATCGCTCGATCGTCGGCCTCTTTCCGCTTCATCCCTCGCACCCGCATGGGGCCGAGGGTGACGTTCTCGAGCACGGTCTTGTGTGCGAACAGATTGAACGACTGGAAGACCATGCCGACGTCCGCTCGCAGGCGCGCCAGCTCTTTGCCCTCCTCGGGGAGGGGCTCGCCGTCGATCACGATGCGCCCCGAGTCGATCGTCTCCAAGCGATTGATGGCGCGGCACAGCGTCGACTTCCCCGATCCCGAGGGGCCGATCACGACGACCACCTCGCCGCGGTTCACGACGGTGTCGATGTCCTTCAGCACGTGGAGGTCACCGAAGTGCTTGTCGACGTGCTCGATCACGACGAGGGGCTCGCCGCGACGAACCGCGATGTTGGACGTCCGCGGCGCCGCCGTGGGTGCATCAGATGCCATGGTTGCCACCCTAGAGCGCGGCCCCCTCGGCCACAGGGAAGGTGAGCAGACCTTAACCGAGTTGTAACAGCCGGTGATCGGCCGAGGGACGCCCGCGGCTGCGGTGCCTCAGCCCTGAGCGAGCACCGCGCGCTGCGCGAACGCGGTCTCGTACAGGCACACGCTCGCAGCCGTGGCGAGGTTCAGCGACTCCGCGGCACCGTAGATCGGCAGACGCAGCGACAGGTCCGCGAGGCCCACGGCGTCGGGTTCGAGCCCTCTCGCCTCGTTGCCGAACAGCCATGCCGTGGGCTCTGCCAGCAACGGGCGATGGGCGAGGAAGTCCTCTCCCCCGACATCCGCCGCAACCACGCGAACCCCCGCCGCACGCGCGCGCTCGACGGCGGAGACGAGGTCGACGCCGACGGCCACGGGGAGGTGGAAGAGCGAACCGGTGCTCGCCCGGACCACCTTTGGGTTGTAAGGGTCGACGGTGCGACCGGTCAGGATGACCGCGTCGGCGCCGACCGCGTCGGCGGCGCGGATGATCGTGCCGAGGTTGCCCGGATCGCGGACCTCCTCGCAGATGGCGAGGAGCCGGGGCCCGGAGGCGAACACATCGCGCACCGAGGTGGGGGTCTGCCGGGCGACGGCGACGATCCCCTGCGGAGTGACTGTGTCGGCCATCGCGTCGAGGACGGCCTCGCTGGCGAAAGACACCTCGATACCGGCGTCACGCGCGGCATCCCTGATCTCGGTGTGCTTGTCCAGCGCGGTCGGCGTGGCGTACAGATCGACCACCGTGGCCGGCCGATACGCCAGCACCTCGCGGGCGGCCTGCGGCCCCTCGAGCAGGAAGAGCCCCGTCTCCTGACGAGCGCTGCGCTTGGTGAGCTTCGCCACGGCGCGCACGCGCGGCGACCGCGGATTCTCCAGCACAGCCCCAGCATACGGGCGCCGGGGGCATGCGAAAGGGCACTTCTCCCTGCGGAGAGGTGCCCTTTCGACGGATGCCGGGACTCAGGCGCTCTTGGGAGCGTTGACGTTCTCGGGCAGCGCCTGCTTGGCCGTCGCGACGAGCGAGGCGAACACCGCCGGCTCGTTGACCGCGAGCTCGGCGAGCATGCGACGGTCCACCTGGACCCCGGCGAGGCCGAGGCCCTGGATGAACCGGTTGTAGGTGATGCCGTTCTGACGGGCAGCGGCGTTGATGCGCTGGATCCACAGGCGGCGGAAGTCGCCCTTGCGCTTGCGGCGGTCGCGGTAGGCGTAGACGAGCGAGTGGGTGACCTGCTCCTTCGCCTTGCGGTACAGCCGTGAACGCTGTCCGCGGTAGCCGGACGCGCGCTCGAGGATGACGCGACGCTTCTTCTGGGCGTTGACAGCCCGCTTTACTCTGGCCATTTCGTTTCGTTCCTAACCTTCGAGTCCGGGTGCTCAGCGACCGAGCAGCTTCTTGGCGACCTTGGCGTCGCCCGGGGCGAGGACCTGGTCCTGCGAGAGGCGACGGGTGCGCTTGGTGGGCTTCCCCTCGAAGTTGTGGCGGAGGTTCGCCTGCTGCTTCATGAGCTTGCCGGTGCCGGTGATCTTGAAGCGCTTCTTGGCACCCGAGTGGGTCTTCTGCTTCGGCATCTTCTCGTTCCTTCTGGTCTCGCCCGGGGGCGGGGTGGGATCCCGCCGGGGCGGGAGTCTGATCCCGCACGGCGTGCGGGAAGTCGGGTTATTCGGCCGGTGCCTCGGCGTCGCTGCGCGGAGCGCGCGCGGCTTCCTTGTTGGCGGCGCGCTGCGCGTTCTGCTCGGCCTTGGCCTCGGACTTGTTCTTGTGCGGTGCGACCACCATGGTCATGTTGCGTCCGTCGATCGTGGGGTTGGACTCGACGGTCCCGAACTCCGCGACATCCTCGGCGAACTTGCGAAGGAGGCGCACGCCCTGCTCGGGTCGGGACTGCTCCCGGCCGCGGAACAGGATCATGGCCTTGACCTTGTCGCCCGCCTTCAGGAAGCCTTCGGCGCGCTTGAGCTTGGTCTGGTAGTCGTGAGCCTCGATCTTCAGCCGGAACCGCACCTCTTTGAGGACGGTGTTGGCCTGATTGCGGCGGGCCTCTTTGGCCTTCTGCGCGTTCTCGTACTTGAACTTCCCGTAGTCCATGATCTTGACCACGGGGGGCTTGGAGTTGGGGGCGACCTCGACCAGATCGAGATCGGCCTCCTGAGCCAGACGCTGTGCAACCTCGATGCGGACGACGCCGACCTGTTCGCCGTTGGGGCCGACGAGTCGGACCTCGGGAACGCGGATGCGCTCATTGGTGCGGGGATCGCTGATGCGGAACTCCTCTTCGGTGGCGGTTGGCATCCCGCGACGCGGTGCGACGCAGGGCGATCGAAGAACCACCCACCAGCGACGGCGCGCAAGCGCCGACTTTCCGCACCCGATCCGTTTCCGGCTACCCCGACCGCAGTGCGGACGAGGCGGAGTGCTTGACCCGGTAGCCTGGAGCGGCAAGCGCGGGTGGGATGTGATCCTCTTTCGGATCGGAGCAGAACGCTCCGAGCCCGCTGAAGTCTACCAGAGAGTGCGAGCGGCCAGCATCGACATGGATTCCCGAGACCATTCCGCACCCGCAGGCGATTCCCGACCCGCCCGGTGGGAGGAGCAGGATGCCGCGGCGTCGGCGGCCACGCGAGACATCGCCGACGTTCCGGCGGTCGAGGTGATCACCACCACGGCGGTGCACTTGATGAGCGCCGCGGCCGTGAAGGTGGGCCTCGCGGACGACCCTGCCAGGCAGGTGGACCTCGACGAGGCCCGCAAGCTCATCAATGCCCTCGCCGGACTCATCACCGCCGGAGCTCCCGAGATCAGCGACATGCACGCCCGGTCGCTTCGCGACGGCCTTCGCTCGCTGCAGCTGGCGTTCCGCGAGGCATCCGTCATTCCCGACCCCATCGGCAAGGGACCCGGCGAGAAGTGGACGGGCCCTGTGACCTGATCCGGTCCAGCCGGGTGTCAGGCGCCGCGACCAAGCTTGATCGTCAGCGAGTCCACGAGCACGGCGACGCGGTCATCTGCTGCCCACCGCTTTGCGAGGCGGGCCAGGACGGCGTCGAGCTCGCCGCGATCCAATCCCTGCACGAGCTGGAGCTCGACGATGAGCTCCGGTCCCCGCAGCCGTGCCGTGGGATCCCCGGGGGTGAGGGAGAAATCGATGACGGCCAATTCGCTTCCCACGCTCTCGCGAAGCCCGGCGTACACCTCGGGCGAGATGTAGCTGGGTTCCCAGGGCTGGCTCTGCGCGATCGCCCAGACGGCGGGTCGGCGCAGCACGAACTCGGTCGGCGAACCGGGATCGATCACGATGAGCTCGGTGTCCTCGGCGGCCACGGCGAGGGCGGTGCGCACCCCGTCCGCCGGAACCGGGCGCGCGGCGGCGTCCCACCGCGTCATGGTCTCGACGGAGGTGAAGACGGGGAGGACGCGTCGACCGTCCGGAGCGGCCACCGACACGATCGACAGCTCCTGGGTCTTGTCCACGGCCAGACCGTGCGCACCCACCCCCTCGTCGCCCTTCTCGGCGATGAGGGGGATGAGGAGCCGCGCGGAGCGGTAGGCGTCGACCACGGCGCGCTCGTCGCCGTCGCCCCGTCCGAAAGCCTCGAGGGCTGCGAGTAGCTGCGGGTCGGCACGGCCGTCGTCGCCGGCATGCGGGTTGGGCTGGAAGGCACGCCCCTCCCACGGCACGCCCGCCGAGTCGGCGGGGCCGGTGTGATCGCGCGACGGGTCAGTGTCCGGCGACATCCAGCGCCTCACGCAGGGTGAAGGCACCGGCATACAGCGCCTTGCCGACGATCGCACCTTCGACGCCGAGGGGGACCAGCTCGCGAAGGGCGGCGATGTCATCGAGGCTCGACACCCCTCCCGACGCCACGACCGGCTTCGGGGTGCGCGTGGTCATCTCGCGCAGCAGTTCGAGGTTCGGGCCGCGGAGCGTTCCGTCCTTGGTGACGTCGGTGACGACGTAGCGGCTGCACCCCGCGCTCTCGAGGCGCGTCAGCACCGTCCACAGGTCGCCGCCGTCGCGCGTCCATCCGCGCGCGGCGAGGGTCGTGCCGCGGACGTCGAGGCCCACCGCCACGAGCTCGCCGTAACGTCCGATCACGTCCGCCGCCCACTCGGGGTTCTCCAGCGCTGCCGTACCGAGGTTCACCCGGGCGGCGCCGGACTCGAGCGCGGCGTCGAGCGAGGCATCATCTCGGATGCCACCGGAGACTTCCACCTGGACACCACGGACCTGTTTGATGACCTTCCGCAGCACCGCGGCATTGCTCCCCCGGCCGAAGGCGGCGTCGAGGTCGACGAGATGGATCCAGTGAGCCCCCTGACGCGCCCAGTCCAGCGCTGCGTCGACGGGGTCGCCGTAGTTGGTCTCGCTGCCGGCCTCGCCCTGAGTCAGTCGCACCGCCTTGCCGCCCGCCACATCGACGGCGGGGAGGAGGGTCAAAGCGGGCGTGGACGCGAAATCGTTCATGGCTCCCTGAGGGGTCGTGGGGCGCAGCGGACCGCCGCGCGAAGGCACGGTTTCAGAGGGTAGCCCTGCGAAGGCCCGTGATCCAATTGGCGAGCAGCCGGATGCCGGCCGCTCCCGATTTCTCGGGGTGGAACTGCGTGGCCGAGAGCGGCCCGTTCTCGACGGCGGCAAGGAACGGTTCGCCGTAGGTCGTCCACGTCAGCGCCGGCTGAGGGAAGGGGTCGTGAACCTCGAGCTCCCAGTTCTTCGCCGCGAACGAATGCACGAAGTAGAAGCGCTCATCGGCGAGCCCGGCGAACAACCGACTCTGCGGATCGGGAGTGACGGTGTTCCACCCGATGTGCGGGAGCACGGGCGCGTCGAGCTGTGTGACCTCGCCCGGCCACTCGCCGAGCCCCGCGGTGTCGACGCCGCGCTCGCGGCCCCATTCGAACAGGACCTGCATGCCCACGCAGATGCCGAGGACGGGAAGCCCGCCGGCGAGTCGACGTTCGATGAGCTCATCGCCCCGCCGGGCGCGAAGAGCTTCCATCACAGCCCGATAAGCACCGACACCCGGTACCACGAGTCCATCGGCGTCGCGCACCAGCCCGGGGTCGGCGGTCAGACGGGCATCGGCGCCTGCTTCGACGAGCGCCTTGACGGCGCTGTGGATGTTGCCCGACCCGTAATCGAGGACGGCGACGACCGGACGATCGCTCACAGAGCTCCCTTGGTGCTGGGAATGCCGTCGACCAGGGCGTCCCACGCCTTGGCCGCTCGGAACGCGCGAGCGAACGCCTTGTACTCGGCCTCGGCGATGTGGTGGGGATCGCGCCCACTCAGCACCTCGAGGTGGAGGGTGAGTCCGCCGTGGACGGCGAGGGCCTCGAAGGTGTGCCGGACCAGCGAGCCGGTGAAGTGGCCGCCGATGAGGTGGAGCTCGAACCCTGCAGGCTCGCCCCCGTGCACGAGGTAGGGCCGTCCGCTGATGTCGACGACCGCACGCGCGAGCGCCTCGTCCAGCGGCACCAGGGCATCGCCGTATCGGGAGATCCCGGCCTTGTCGCCGAGGGCCTGACGGATGGCCTGGCCGAGCACGATCGCGGTGTCCTCGACAGTGTGGTGCGCGTCGATGTCGGTGTCGCCGTGGGCGCGGACGGTGAGATCGGTCAAGGAGTGCTTCGCGAAGGCTGTGAGCATGTGGTCGAAGAACGGAACCGTGGTCTGGATGCTGCTTCGACCGGTGCCGTCGAGATCGAGCTCGATCTCGACGGTGGACTCGCTGGTCGCACGGCGAAGCGACGCGGTACGCGCAGGACGGGTCATGCGCCCGAGTCTATCGACGCCAGCGCCTCCAAGAAGGCGGTGGTCTCCCGGTCGGTGCCGGCCGTCACACGGAGGTGATTCGGGATGCCGACGTCGCGGATGAGCACGCCCCGGTCGTAGAGCGCCTGCCATGTCGCCGCGGGGTCGGATACGCCCCCGAAGAGGACGAAGTTGGTCCATGACTCGTACGGTTCGTAGCCGAGAGCTGACACCGTCGCCGAGATGCGGTCGCGCTGCGTGACGATCTCATCCACCATCCGCAGCATCGTGGGGGCGTGCTGCAGCGCGGCGGTCGCCGCAGCCTGCGTCAGCGCGCTCAGGTGGTACGGCAGGCGCACCAGGCGAAGAGCATCGATGACGGCCGGATCGGCGGCGAGGTAGCCCACCCGCGCACCGGCGAAGGCGAACGCCTTGCTCATCGTGCGCGAGACGACCAGTCGCGGCCGGCCCGGCAGAAGCGTCACTGCGGACGGGGCGTCGTGGGGGGCGAACTCGACGTAGGCCTCGTCGACGATGACGATGCCGCGGGTCGCGTCGTAGACCGCTTCGATGACCTCGAGCGACAGCGGCGTCCCGGTGGGATTGTTCGGTGCGCACAGGAACACCACATCGGGTTCGGCCTCGGCCACCTGGGCGGCAGCGGACTCGGCTGACACCGTGAAGTCATGCGCGCGGCTCCCCGCCCGCCATGTCGCACCGGTCCCCCGCGTCAGCAGGGGATACATCGAATACGTCGGGGCGAATCCGAACGCGGTACGCCCCGGCCCGGCGAACGCCTGCAGGAGATGCTGGAGGACCTCGTTCGATCCGTTGGCCGCCCAGATCTGCTCCCGGACGAGCCCGTGGCCGAGATAGTCGGCCAGGTGCTCCCGCAGGCGGGTGAACTCGCGATCGGGATAGCGGTTCACCTCCCGCAGCGCGATGGCCACGGCGTCGAGGATGTCGTCGGCCACCTCCGCGGGGACGGGGTGGGTGTTCTCGTTGACATTCAGCGCCACCGGCAGCTGGGCCTGCGGCGCTCCGTAGGGGATCAGTCCCCTCAGGTCGTCGCGGATCGGGAGGTCATCGAGCGTCGCACTCACCCTTCCCATCGTACGGCGCCCGGCGGGCCGGGCATCCAGGTCAGTCGGCGTACTCCGCGGGGATCGCCAGTTGCTGCCCGGCCGACACGAGACCGGCCTCGAGGCCGTTGAGACGGCTGAAGGCCGCCACCACGTCCCGCGGATCTGCCGCCGGGGCCACTCGCTCGGCGATCGCCCAGAGAGAGTCACCCGCCTGCACCGTGACGGTGTCGAAGGACCCCGCCGGCGCACCGTCGGCGCGAGTGGCGAGCGCCGACCCACCGCTGATCATCGCGGCGCTCAGCGCGACGACGGCAGGGAGCGCGGCGAGAGACAGAAGGACACGGCGTCCGCGCGCGGTCAGCCGCAGCCGCGTTGCGGCTGTGCCGGCGCCGGCCGCCGTGCCCGTCATCGCCCCAGGCATGGTGCCCGTCGAAATCGTGATCGCGCTCATCGTGTACTCCCGTTCCCGGCTGAGCCGGTGTCGTTTCGGGCCTGGGTTCGCATCCGCCCGTCGGCCGGGACCGGCGGATGCGAACCTCTCTTCCGAACCTATCTTCGATGTGAAATGCTGTCAAGCGGGTCGGAATCCGTCGAACGATCGAACGCGACACGCGAGCGAGGTCCGGTGGACACCGATCGGAACCGGATACGGTTTCGATAAGGACACCTCACCACCGACCTCCGACATTCGAAGACGCGACGATCACGCCGCAGGGGGCCCGGGAGGATTCCGGGGAGACAGGAGCAGACATGAGCGAGCCGAACACCAAGCCGCAGACGCGGCGTCGCAAGAGCCTGAGCGACAAGCAGATGGCCATCCTCGAGGTGATCCAGCGCTCGATCGCCCGCCACGGCTATCCGCCGAGCATGCGCGAGATCGGCGACGCCGTCGGCCTGAAGTCGCTGTCCAGCGTCACCCATCAGCTCAACCAGCTCGAGTTGAGCGGATACCTCCGGCGCGACCCGGGCAAGACCCGGGCCATGGAGGTGCTCATCGACCTCCCCGGTACCGCTGCGGAGAACCCCGCCGATCGGACCCCCGCCGTGGGCGACGCCGCCCTCGTCCCGCTGGTGGGGCGCATCGCCGCCGGCGTGCCGATCACGGCGGATCAGCAGGTCGAGGAGGTCTTCCCCCTCCCCCGCCAGCTCGTCGGCAAGGGCGAGCTGTTCATGCTGAAGGTCGCGGGTGACTCGATGATCGACGCGGCCATCTGCGACGGCGACTGGGTCGTCGTGCGTGCGCAGGGCACGGCCGAGAACGGGGAGATCGTCGCCGCCATGCTCGACGGCGAAGCGACCGTCAAGACCTTCCGTCAGCGCGACGGCCACACCTGGCTGCTCCCCCGCAACACCGCCTTCGAGCCCATCCTGGGTGACGAGGCGATCATCCTGGGCAAGGTCGTGGCGATCCTCCGCGCGGTCTGACCTCGTTCGACCGTCTTGGGAGCAGGGCCCGTAGCGTAGGAGCATGGTCGAGCCTCTCCCCCCCGACTCCGCGTCCGCCCCGGCCCGCACGCTCCCGTTCGGCACCTGGCCCTCCCGTATCACAGCGGATGCCGTGGCAGCCGCGTCGCCGCGGCTGGACGGCGCTCGGTTCGTCGGAGATGAGGTCTGGTGGGCCGAGACGGTCCCGGAAGAGCAGGGGCGGACGACCGTCCGGCGTTCACCCCGGGCGTCCGGGACGGGCTCCCGGATCGACACGCTGCTTCCCGCTCCCTGGAACGTCCGCTCGCGTGTGCACGAGTATGGCGGCGGAGCGTGGAGCGTCACACCGGACGGCGGGCTGGTCTTCGTGGAGAAGTCGGATCAGCGGGTGTGGCTCCTCACTCCCGGATCGACGCCCACGCCGCTGACCCCCACCGTGCCGGAACAGGCACTCGGAGGTCTCCGTGTGTCCGAGGGGCGGCTGCTCGCAGTCCGAGAGGTCCTCGGCGCGTCGGTGAGCCACGACATCGTCGAGATCCCTCTGGACGGGTCCGCCGCAGACGACATCGACCGCGTGACCTCGTTGACGGCGGGGAGCGACTTCGTTGCGCAGCCCACGCTCTCCCCCGACGGATCCGCACTCGCGTGGCTGGCGTGGAACCACCCCCACATGCCCTGGGACCGAGCCGAGGTGAGAGTACGCCGGCTCGACGACGCAGACCCGGCGGGGCGTCGCGTCGCCGGAGGCACCTCCGCCGCTCTCCAGCCCGAATGGACGGCCGACGGCGCCCTGCTGTACGTCGACGACGCGAACGGGTACTGGAACCTTCACCGTCTCGCTTCCCCGGGCGACCGACCGCACGCGATCGCCCCGGATGAGCGCGACACCGGAGGTCCGCTGTGGGTGCTCGGATCACGGTGGTTCGCGCCGCTCGGCGACGCCGTCGTGGCGGTGCGCACACGCGGCCGGGACGAGCTCGTCCACATCTCCTCGGGCGGCGTGGTCACCGCCATCCCGATTCCTGCGGTCGGTGGCCTCCTGGTGGAGGATGCCGACGGCACGGACGTCCTGGTGTCCGGAAGCCCGGAGGACGCTCCACCCGGGCTCTGGCGCGTCGATCTGAGCGAGCCGTCCCGCCCGGGCGTCCACCTCCTCACCGGCGGACGCTGGAAGGACGACGACGTCTCCCCTTGGGTGCCCCGCCCTAGACAGTTCGCCATCGATGGACGCCACGGGGTCGTCCACGCGGTCGATTTCCCCCCGACCCACCCTCAGGTGCAGGGACCGCCCGACGCCCTTCCGCCGTACGTCGTGCTCGTCCACGGCGGCCCGACCGCCCACGCACCCGGAGTGGTGAGCCCCAAGACGCTCTTCCTGACGTCGCGTGGGATCGGCGTCATCGAGGTCAACTACGGAGGCTCCAGTGGGTTCGGCCGCGACTATCGCGAACGACTGCGCGGCCAGTGGGGCGTCGTCGATGTCGACGACGTCGTCGACATCGCCCGATCCCTCGCCGCCGACGGCACCGCAGACCCCGCCCGGATCGCGATCGCCGGTGGATCGGCAGGCGGCTGGACGGTGCTCGGAGCGCTCGTCGCCTCCGACGCGTTCAGCGCCGGCATCTCGCGATACGGCGTCGCCGATGCCCGGCTGCTCGCGGCCGAGACCCACGACTTCGAAGCGCGCTACCTCGACGGCCTCATCGGGCCACTGCCCGACAGCGAGGCGGTCTACCTGGAGCGGTCACCACTGACCCACGCCCACCGCATCCAGGTCCCCGTCCTGCTCCTCCAGGGGGCGGATGACGCCGTCGTCCCACCCTCGCAATCAGAGGCCATCCGCGACGCACTGCGAGCCGGAGGCGTGCCGCACGCCTACGTCCTCTACCCGGGTGAAGGGCACGGCTTCCGGCGGAGCGAGACCGTCGTCGACATGGTCCGCTCGGAGCTGGCCTTCCTGGGCGCCGCCTTCGGTTTCCCGCCGGACGATGTCCCGCCACTCGACCTCGATCCGAACGGCTGACCGCTCGGATCCGCAGGCGGGGCCCGTCAGATGCGGAACGGCGCGAGTTCGGCGGCGAGTCGTTCACCGACGTGCGCGTGGAGGTACGTTCCCTCCGCGCGGTGCTCCTCGGCGAGGATGAGACCGGAGTCGTGTGCGGCTGACACCAGGTCACCGCGGTCATACGGAACCACAGCCTGCATCTCCACGGCGGGAAGCGGGAGGGCGTCTTCGATCGCCATCCGCAGGTCGTCGATCCCCTCGCCGGTGCGCGAGGACACGAAGTGGGCGTCGGGCGCGAGGCCCCGAAGCACCAGTCGGGTGTCGTCGTCGACGAGGTCGGCCTTGTTGAACACCACGATCTCGCGCGTATCGCGCGCACCGACATCGCCGATCACATCCCGCACGGTCTGCAGCTGCGCCCCGGGATCGGGGTGCGCACCGTCGACGACGTGCACGATCACATCGGCGCCTCCGACCTCTTCCAGCGTCGAGCGGAAAGCCTCGACGAGCTGGTGCGGGAGGTTCCGGACGAACCCGACGGTGTCGGAGATCGTGTAGACCCGGCTGTCGGATGTCTCGGAGCGGCGCACCGTGGCATCCAGCGTCGCGAACAGCGCGTTCTCGACGAGAACGCCGGCGCGTGTGAGCCTGTTGAGCAGACTGGACTTCCCGGCGTTGGTGTATCCCGCGATCGCCACCGACGGGATGGTGTTCCGTTTGCGCTCGGCGCGCTTGGCATCGCGCGCAGGGGCGAACTGACGGATCTGGCGCCGGAGGTGCGCCATCCGCGTGCGGATACGGCGTCGGTCCAGTTCGATCTTCGTCTCACCCGGGCCACGCGACCCCATCCCGGCACCCGCAGCACCCACCTGGCCGCCCGCCTGGCGGCTCATCGACTCACCCCACCCGCGCAGGCGCGGGAGGAGGTATTCGAGTTGGGCGAGTTCGACCTGGGCCTTGCCTTCGCGGCTCTTGGCGTGCTGGCTGAAGATGTCGAGGATGACGGCGGTGCGATCGATCACCTTCACCTTCACGACGTCTTCGAGCGCACGCCGCTGACTGGGGGCCAGCTCGGCGTCGGCGACGACGGTGTCCGCCCCGGCGGCGGCGACGATGTCGCGCAGCTCTTCAGCCTTGCCGCGTCCGACATAGGTCGCCGGGTCGGGGTTCGGACGACGCTGGAGCACACCGTCGAGCACGACGGCGCCCGCCGTCTCGGCGAGGGCGGCCAGTTCGCGCAGCGAATTCTCCGCCTCCTCCTGTTCGCCCTGGGGGTGCACGCCCACCAGCACGACGTTCTCCAGTCTCAGCTGACGGTATTCGACCTCGGTGACGTCCTCGAGCTCGGTCGAGAGCCCGGGTACGCGGCGCAGCGCCGCCCGCTCCTCGCGATCCCACTGGTCGCCGTCAGAATCGTCGGAGACGACCGTCGAGGCGTCCTGAAGCGCCTGGGCAGGAGCCAGGGTGCGGGATCCTGCGTCGGGGAAGGTGGTGGCTCGAGCGCCGCTGCGGGTCTCCGCGCGCGCCAGCACGCGGTCGACCGGGTCGACGGCGTCGCCGGTGGGGGTCTGTTCTGTCATGGGGTCCTTCCGGATGATCCGCGAATGTGATGCAGGCGTCGGGCGGGACATCCGTCTGCGGAAAGGGATTCGTCGACTCTAGCCTCCCGCGCCGGAGACCACCTCCGCTACGCTCGACAGCCATGGGGAGCGACCACTACTTCAGCGCGTCGCCCGCAAGCCCCGAGAATCTGCGTCGGATACGCGTGGTGCTCGCCGGCCAGGAGGTGGAGGTCACCACCGCGGGAGGTGTGTTCAGCCCCGACCGCCTGGACGGTGGAACCTCGGTTCTGCTGGCCAACACGCCGCCCTCACCGCCGGGCGGCAATCTGCTCGATCTCGGGTGCGGGTGGGGGCCGATCGCGTTGTCTCTCGCGATGACCTCGCCTCACGCGACCGTATGGGCGGTCGATGTCAACGAACGGGCCCTGGACCTGGTGCGCCGCAACGCCCATTCCCTGGGGCTCGACAATGTCAACGCCGCGACGCCCGACGGTGTTCCCGATGACATCGGCTTCCGCACCATCCGCTCCAACCCCCCGATCCGGGTCGGGAAATCCGAGCTCCACGGTCTGTTGGAGCGGTGGATTCCCCGGCTCGACGAACGGTCCGATGCCTGGCTCGTCGTCCAGCGCAATCTCGGCTCGGATTCACTGCAGCGATGGCTGGCAGCGACGCTCGACCCGGGGTTCTCCGTGCATCGGGCCGCCACCGGGCGGGGGTTCCGCGTCATCCGGGTGCGCCGCCACGGCACACCGCCGACCGGACCGATCGCGCTCCCCTGAGTCGTCGCTATCAGGCGAGGGTGATCTCGCCGGTGAAGACCAGCGCGGCAGGACCCGACAGCAGAACCCGCCCCTCCACGACCCGCACGGCCAGCGTGCCACCGGGCACCTGGACGCTCCAGCGATCAGGTGCACCCCGGCCGGCCCAATGCCGCACGGCGAGCGCGGTCGCGGCGACCCCGGTGCCGCAGCTGAGCGTCTCTCCCACTCCCCGTTCGAACACCCGCATCCGGACGATCCCCATCCCGTCGCGCACGAGCGGGTCTGCAGGGACGACGAACTCGATGTTCGCGCCCGCAGGTGGGTCGGGGTGAAGCATCGGGCGAACGCCGAGATCCAGTTTCTCGAGCTCGCTCTCGGACTGCAGCGCCACCACGACGTGCGGATTACCGACGTCGATGCCGAGCCCCGGCCGCGGAATGTCCAGTCCCCGTGCGCGCACGAGGGTCTCCTCGGGGTCCACCGACCACTCCCCGAGGTCTACCTCGTAGCCCAGCTCGCTGCGCGTGAGCGTCCTCACCCCTGCTCTCGTCCCGATGGCCAGGGGGCCGTCGAAGTGCGCGAGACCGGCGTCTTCGAGATAGCGCGCGAACACGCGAATGCCGTTGCCGCACATCTCCGCCGCCGAGCCATCGGCGTTGCGATAGTCCATGAACCACTCCGCATCGGCGGTCGCAGCCCCCTCGGGAAGGGATGCGCTGCGGACGACGCGCAGGATGCCGTCCGCACCGATGCCGAAGCGGCGGTCGCACAGGACCGCCACCTGGTCATCCGAGAGATCGAGCCGGCCGTCGGGATCTTCGACGATGACGAAGTCGTTTCCCGTGCCGTGGCCCTTCGTGAACGGCACCGCATGAGGCATGACTCCAGCCTAGGCGCCCACCGTGTGAGAACTCGCCCGGGGACTCAGTCTTCGATCAGACGCTTCCCCGTCGCCCAGGTGTCGAAGTGCTCGAAACCGAGGGCCTCGTAGAAGCCCTGGGCGACCCCGTTCTCGGGCCTCACCATCAGCTGCACCTTCGGGCATCCCATGTCCAGGAGAAGCTCCTCGGCCCGCTCGACCAGGCCTCGGGCGATGCCCTCGCCGCGGCGGTGCGGGTCGCTCGCGAGGTAGTAGAGCCAGCCGCGATGACCGTCGTAGCCGGCCATGACCGTTCCGACGACGCGATCGTCGTCGTCGACCGCGACGAGGAAGAGCTCGGGCTGAACCCTCAGCTTCCGGCTGATGTCCTGGTACGGGTTGTTCCACGGCCGGGTGAGACCGGTGGACTGCCACAGGAGGACGACCGCGTCGGTGTCGCCAGGAGCGAAGGACCGGATCTGCAGGCTCATACCACCGAGCCTGCCAGACTCTCCCCCGCCGTCGCGCCGTCCATCCACGTGACCCCCTCGTATCGTCGGAACCACGACACCTGGCGCCGGGCGTAGCGACGCGTGAGCACCTGCGTCTGTGAGATCGCCTCGCGGCGGTCGATCTCACCGCGTACCTCTGCCAGGGCCTGTGCGTAGCCGATGGCCCGCGGCGCCGTGGTGCCCTGCTCGAGACCCGCGCGACGGAGATCCGCCACCTCGTCCAGCAGGCCCTCATCCCACATCCGCTCGACCCGGCGGTCGAGGGTGCCGACGAGTTCGCTACGGTCGCGCTGGAGACCGAGGAGCCTGGTGCGGGGATGCCAGAGGGTCTGCGTCGCAGGAAGCGCGCCGCCGTGCGTGCTGTTCCCCTGGCCAATCACCTCGAGGGCTCGGACGATCCGCCGCGTGTTGCGCGGGTCTATCCGGGCGGCGGCTGCCGGGTCTGCGCTCCGCAGTCGGTCGTACAGCGCGACCGGTCCGGCCCGGTCGAGCTCGGCCTCGAGGTGCTCCCGTAGCGCCTCATCGCGTGGCGGGAAACGGAAGTCGAACAGGACCGCCGAGACGTAGAGCCCCGATCCGCCGACCAGGACTGCATCCGCGCCCCGCGCGTGGAGGGAAACGATGACCTCACGTGCCGCGGACTGGTACCAGGCAACGGCTGCGTCGTCGGTGACGTCGAGCACGTCGAGCAGGTGATGCGGGATGCCGCGCCGCTCCCCCGCGGGGATCTTGGCGGTTCCGATGTCCATGCCGCGGTACAGCTGCATCGCGTCCGCTCCGACGACCTCCGCGTCACGACCTGCAGCGCGCAGCGCCTCCACCAGGTCGAGCGCGAATGCCGACTTGCCGGTGCCCGTCGCACCGATGACACTCCACAGCCGAGGGCCTTCGGCACTCGCCCGGTCGGGCGGGGAGGCGTCGGTCGCGGTCTTCACTCGCCGATTCGGAGGGTGGGCAGCCCCAGCGACACGGCGCGGGGTGCTCCCGCACCGGCGCCCGGCGTCGGCACGGCGCACGACTCCGCCTGGGCCCTGTCCCACGCGTCACCCGCGCGCGTGCGACGGAGGCGGAGCCGATCGCCCGCGGGGGCGTCAGCGAGCAGGTGGAAGGGCGCGGCGTGGGTGATGGTCGCGGTCACGATGTCGCCGGGGCGGGGAAGCGGAGAATCGCCGGGTACCTCGAAGTGGACCAGTCGGTTGTCCTGTGCACGGCCGGTCAGCCGGTGGGTCGCCGCGTCCTTCTTGCCCTCCCCGCTGGAAACCAGCACCTCGACCTCGCGCCCGAGCTGCCTCTGATTCTCCTCGAGACTGATGCGCTCCTGGAGGGCGACGAGGCGCTCGTACCGCTCCTGCACGACGGCCTTCGGCACCTGATCGGGCATCGTCGCGGCCGGCGTGCCCTCGCGGATGGAGTACTGGAAAGTGAAGGCACTGGCGAAGCGCGACTGCTCGACGACGCGGAGGGTGTCTTCGAAATCCTCATCGGTCTCGCCGGGGAAGCCGACGATGATGTCGGTGGTGATCGCCGCGTGCGGGATGCGGGCGCGCACCCGATCGAGAATGCCGAGGAATCGCTCGCTGCGGTAGGACCGTCGCATCGCCCTGAGGATCCGGTCGCTGCCCGACTGCAGCGGCATATGCAGCTGCGGCATGACCGCGCGGGTCTCGGCCATCGCGTCGATCACATCGTCTGTGAACGCTGCGGGATGCGGGCTGGTGAAGCGGATCCGCTCGAGACCGTCGATGCCGCCGGCGGCCCGGAGGAGCTTGCCGAAGGCCTGCCGGTCACCGAATTCGACGCCGTAGCTGTTGACGTTCTGCCCGAGGAGGGTGACCTCGATCGCGCCGTCGTCGACCAGCATCCGGATCTCACTGAGGATGTCGCCGGGACGTCGATCCTTCTCCTTGCCGCGGAGGTGAGGAACGATGCAGAACGTGCACGTGTTGTTGCACCCGACGGAGATCGAGACCCATCCGCTGTGGATGTGGTCGCGCTTGGTGGGAAGTGTCGACGGGAACACCTCGAGCGCCTCGAGGATCTCGAGCTCCGCCGCCTCATTGTGGCGTGCACGCTCGAGAAGACGCGGAAGCGAACCCATGTTGTGGGTGCCGAAGACGACGTCCACCCACGGCGCTTTATCGAGGACGCTCTGCTTGTCCATCTGGGCCATGCACCCACCGACGGCGATCTGCATCCCCTCGCGGACGTCTTTGCGCGACTTCAGATGCCCGAGCGTGCCGTAGAGCTTGCCCGCGGCGTTGTCGCGGACGGCGCAGGTGTTGATCACCACGACGTCGGCCTCCTCGCCAGGCCCCGCAGGCCGGTACCCCGCGCTCTCGAGCGAACCCGACAGGCGCTCGGAGTCATGCACGTTCATCTGGCAGCCGAAAGTGCGCACCTCGTAGGTGCGGGCGCTGCCGTCTCGGGCCACGGCGGCGGGCGAGGGGGCGACCAGGGTGGGCGCGGAGGAGGGAGTAGACATGGTGCCTGTAATTGTAGAAGCCCGCGTTGTCCCAGCCGGTATCCGTCGGTGGTCTTCCGCACGCCGACGGTCAATCGCCTTCGTGCGCCTCCTGGAGTGCCGTCCGCGCCGCGGCGAGCGCCGACGATCCACCGAACCCCCGGCGGGCGAGCTGGCCGGCGAGCCGTCGGAGCGCCACGTCGTGATCGAGCCTGGCAAGACTGCGCGCCTTGCCCCGGGCGAACTCGAGTGCCCGTTCGTCGTCATCATCGGGCAGCTCTGCCAGCGCCGCGTCGGCGACATCTCGTTCGACCCCGCGCTGTGCCAGACGCCGGGCGATGGCTCGGCGACCTTCGCTCTTGCGGGCCACACCGCTCCAGACGACCTGCTCGGCGAGGCGGCCGTCGTCGAGGTACCCGCGCTCGCAGAAGGTCGCGACGAGCTCGGCCGCCGCCTCGCGACTCAGCCCCCGTGCGACGACGAAGGCTTCCGCCTCGCGGACCGAGAGGCCCCGCGCGCCCAGCCTCCGGAGCAGCGCTCGCTCGACCGTCGCCGGGTCGACGGCGAGCTCCTCGGTGTCGGTACCGGCCTCCTTCTGGACGTGTGCCGTGCTCCCGCCCCGTCTCCTCGACGAAGGGTGCCCGGCGCGATCCGACCTCGCCTGCGCCTCGGCTGAACGACCGCGGGCCGCCCGCCCACCCGACGGGTGCGCAGGAGAGGCGTCAGGCGTCGATCCGGTGAAGAGCGGGATGACGGGGGCGAGGTCTCCCTCGCCCCCGCTCTCGACGAAGCGGACCATCAGGCCGGGCGACGCGCCGCGAGCTCGTCGGCGACCGCGCCCCCGCGGGGCTGGCCGATGCCGAGCTTGTCCTTGATCTTCGTCTCGATGTCAGCGGCGATGTCGTCGTTCTTGAGGAGGAAGTTCCGGGCGTTCTCCTTGCCCTGACCGAGCTGCTCTCCGTCGTAGGTGTACCAGGCGCCCGACTTCTTCACGATCCCGTGCTCGACACCGAAATCGATGAGGCTTCCCTCTCGCGAGATGCCGACGCCGTAGAGGATGTCGAACTCGGCCTGCTTGAACGGCGGCGCCATCTTGTTCTTGACCACCTTGACGCGCGTGCGGTTGCCGACGGCTTCGGTACCGTCCTTGAGCGTCTCGATACGACGGATGTCCAGGCGCACCGACGCGTAGAACTTCAGAGCCTTTCCACCGGCGGTGGTCTCGGGTGATCCGAAGAACACCCCGATCTTCTCGCGCAGCTGGTTGATGAAGATCATCGTGGTGTTCGTCTGATTGAGGCCACCGGTCAGCTTGCGAAGCGCCTGCGACATCAGTCGCGCTTGCAGACCGACGTGGGAATCACCCATCTCACCCTCGATCTCGGCCTTGGGCACGAGCGCCGCGACGGAGTCGATGACGACGAGGTCGATCGCTCCCGAGCGGACGAGCATGTCGGCGATCTCGAGCGCCTGCTCACCGGTATCGGGCTGCGACACCAGCAGCGAATCGATGTCGACCCCGAGCTTCTTGGCGTAGTCGGGGTCGAGGGCGTGCTCGGCGTCGATGAACGCGGCGATGCCGCCGGAGCGCTGCACGTTCGCGATCGCATGCAGGGTGAGCGTGGTCTTACCGGAGGACTCCGGCCCATAGATCTCGATGATCCGGCCGCGGGGGATCCCGCCGACGCCGAGGGCCACGTCCAACGCGATCGAGCCGGTGGAGATGACCTCGACCGGAGCGCGCTCGTCACCGCCGAGGCGCATCACCGAGCCCTTTCCGAACTGCCGGTCGATCTGAGCGAGAGCCGTTTCGAGGGCTTTCTCGCGGTCGGCGGGTGATGGCATGGCGTGCTCCTTCTGCTCGCGTTCCGTCGCCTGTAGGCTGCCGCGCTCTGCACCGGATGGCGCGGATGCTGCGGCAAGGCGGAGGTGTCGTTCGACGCGATTCACGGTACGAGGGGCCTCCGACATCGACCGTCGGCCCGGGCCGTTCCGTGGATAACCACCGTGCGACACCTGCTGTGCAGGAGCCTACGCCGACCTCGAACGCATCTTCGACGACACGCCGGGCGAATCAGCCGCGCCGCGGTTCCAGTCGTCCTACGCCGTACCAGCGCTCGGGCGGCACGTCGGCCGCCGCGCACAGGGCGCGCCACACGTCGCGCGGGGCCGTGCCTGCGTCGAGAGCCTCGGCGGCCGTGCGGTCACCGAGCTCGGACAGCACCAGGTCGGCGGTCAGCGAGGGGCCTCGAGGTCCGAACTCTGCTTCGACGGCGCGCTGGAACTCACTGCGACGCATGAGTGGCCGCGCGTCAGCGCAGGGAGAGCTCGGCGTCCACGGACGCGACCAGGTCGTCGGGCACGACGTCGGGGAAAGTCTGCAGGCCCTCGAGGACGGCGATGCGATCGCCCACTTCGCGCATGATGGTGGAGATCGGAACATCCAGCGCTTCGGCGACCGACGCGAGAATCTCGCTCGAGGCCTCCTTCTGCCCGCGCTCGACCTCGCTCAGGTATCCGAGGGCGACGCTTGCACGGCTGGCGACCTGACGGAGGGTGCGCCCCTTCTGCTGGCGGAGGTCACGCAGGACTTCGCCGATCTCGTGACGTACCAGGATCATGTGGGTCCCCTCCTTACCGTTGATTCCGCCGCTGTCCGGGTGAACAACGGTACAACACCGATGCAGTCACACTAATCCCGTGCGCTGGGTGATGGGTGGGAATCACCGAATGTAACCGAGCGGAAACACGACTTGTTCCCGATCCGCCGATCACGTCCGCGCCCGCACCTCGTCGAGAGCCCGGCGAACCGTCTCCGCGCGTATCTCCGCTCGTGTCCCCTGCAGTTCCAGGGGAACCACCGCGGACGCCTCCGGGGTGCGGATCCCGACGAAGACGGTACCCACCGGCTGGCCGTCCTGCGGGTCGGGCCCGGCGACGCCGGTCGTCGAGACGCCGACGTCCGCCCCCAGCCGATCTCGCACCCCGCCCGCCATCTGAAGCGCGACTTCGGGATCCACCGCGCCGCGGGCGTCGAGCAGGGAGTCGTCGACGCCCAGCAGATGATGCTTCAGATCCGTGGCATACGCGGTCACACCCCCGCGAACGAGCGAAGACGCCCCGGGTACCGAGATCAGCGCGGCGACGAGCAGTCCCCCGGTGAGGGACTCGGCGACGGCGATGGTCCACCCGCGGTGCGCGAGTGCGTGCAGGAGAGCGGATGCCGCAGCATCCCCCTCTCCGCCGTCTCGGCGGCCCTGGAGGTCGGCGTGCCGGCCCGTCACGAGCCGCCCCGTGCGCGGCGCGCGCCGCGCACCTCGCTGATGACGTAGTCGATGCCGCTGGCGATGGTGAGGATGACGGCGATCGCCATCGTCACGCCGTTCACCCACCAGACCCATTCGCCGATGAGCGGGGCCAGTGGCAGCAGCGCCAGGGACAGTGCGACCGACTGCGCGACGGTCTTGAGCTTGCCCATCCACGCCGCGGCGAGCACGTGGTCGCTGACGACCATGAACCGGTAGACCGTGATCCCGATCTCGCGGATCAGCACCACGATGGTGATCCACCACGGCAGCTCGCCGAGGATCGACAGGCCGATGAAGGCGAACCCGGTGAGCACCTTGTCCGCGATCGGATCCAGGAGCTTGCCGAGGTCGGTGACGATGTCATGGCGCCGAGCGATCCACCCGTCGATGCCGTCGGTGGCGATCGCGACGATGAACAGCGCCGCCGCCCACCACCGCAGCGCCCCGTCCGCGCCGTCGTCGATGAGGAGCATCGCCAGGAACACGGGTGCGACGAGGATCCGCACCACGGTGATGATGTTCGGCAGCTGCCTCGGCACGGCCATCAGTCGCGCCCCGTCAGATCCCACGCGTCTTCGCCGGCATCGGCGTCGACCACGGGAAGACCTTCGAACTGGGCGTCGACAGGATCGCCCTCGTCCTCGGGCACGTCCTCGCCGCGCATCCGCGCGAGCACACCGGGCAGCTGCTCGGCGGTGACGAGCACATCGCGGGCCTTGGATCCCTCGGACGGGCCGACGATCTCACGCGACTCGAGCAGATCCATCAGCCGCCCGGCTTTGGCGAAACCGACGCGCAGCTTCCGCTGCAGCATCGAGGTCGAGCCGAACTGTGTCGAGACCACGAGCTCCGCGGCGGCCAGCAGTAGTTCGAGGTCGTCGCCGATGTCGGCGTCGATCTCCTTCTTCTCCGCGGCCACAGCGACGTCCGGCCGGTACTCCGGACGCGCCTGCTGGGTGACGTGCGCGACGACCTTCTCTATCTCGGGCTCGCTGACCCACGCGCCCTGCACGCGGATCGCCTTCGAGGTGCCCATCGGCAGGAACAGGCCGTCACCCTGACCGATCAGACGGTCGGCACCGGGCTGGTCGAGGATGACGCGGGAGTCGGTGACACTCGTCACGGCGAAGGCGAGCCGCGAGGGCACGTTGGCCTTGATCAGACCCGTCACGACATCCACGGAGGGTCGCTGGGTCGCCAGCACCAGATGGATACCGCTCGCGCGCGCCAGCTGGGTGATGCGCACGATCGAATCCTCGACGTCACGAGGCGCGACCATCATGAGGTCGGCGAGCTCGTCGACGACGACGAGGAGGTAGGGGTACGGCTTGAGGACGCGCTCGCTGCCCGCCGGCAGCTGCACCTCGCCGGCGCGGACGGCGCGGTTGAAATCATCGATGTGACGGAACCCGAACGACGCCAGGTCGTCGTACCGCATGTCCATCTCCTTCACCACCCACTGCAGCGCTTCCGCCGCCTTCTTGGGGTTGGTGATGATCGGGGTGATCAGATGCGGGACTCCCGCGTACGAGGTCAGTTCCACGCGCTTGGGGTCGATCAGGACCATCCGGACATCGGCAGGCTTCGCGCGCATGAGCAGGCTCGTGATCATCGAGTTCACGAAGCTCGACTTGCCCGACCCGGTGGAGCCGGCCACCAGCAGATGGGGCATCTTCGCGAGGTTCGCCACGACGTACCCGCCGCCGACGTCCTTCCCGACGCCGATGGTCATGGGGTGGGTCGACTGGGTGGCGGCTCCCGAGCGGAGGACGTCGCCGAGAGTGACGATCTCGCGGTCGGTGTTGGGGATCTCCACGCCGATCGCGCTCTTCCCCGGAATCGGCGCGAGGATTCGCACCTCATTGGAGGCCACGGCGTAGGCGATGTTGTTGGTGAGCGCGGTGATGCGCTCGACCTTGACCCCGGGGCCCAGCGAGATCTCGTACTGCGTGACAGTCGGTCCGCGCGAGAAGCCTGTGACGCGCGCGTCGACCTGGAACTGATCGAGGACCCCGGTGATCGCGGCGACGACGGCGTCGTTGGCGGCGGAGCGTTCGCGGTGCGGCGTCCCGGCGGCGAGCGCCGCGACCGACGGGAGGCGGTAGGGGGCATCGGAGGATGTGAGCCCACCCTCGGTCCCGAGGCCGGAAAGTCCGGGGAGTTCGTCACCGGCGTCATCCGGCGCGGCGTCGTCGCGCAGGGCCGTGGACTCGCCACCGCTGGGCGGGGCGGGAAGCGGCGGACGGGCGGGGATGATCTCGGTGACCGCGTCCGCGGCGGGTGCGACGGGCGTGATGGCCTGCTCGAACCCGCCCTCGGCGGCACCCGGCGTCAGAAGCGCGGTCAGGTCGTCCGAGGACAGGTCGCTGTCGACGTCCTTCTCTCGGCCGGTGCGGTTGCGGCGCCACCACGGCAGGGAACCCGTGCGCTCATCGTCCCCGTCGCCGTCGGGTTCGGTACCGGATGCCCCCGGTGCGCGCTCCGGCGCAGGCTCGGCGCCGAACATCCAGGCGTAGAGCTCCCCCAGCCGCCGCCCGATCCGATTCGGCGGAGTCTTGGTGAGGATGAGGATGCTGAGGACCACCAGCAGCCCGAGCGCGATGCAGCCCCCCACCTCCGTCAGCAGCAGCGCAAGCGGCTCGCCCACCATCCAGCCGAGTACCCCACCGGCCTCGCTGAGCGCCGGAAGCCCCTGCCGGGGTTCGGGGCGGCCGCCCAGGACGTGACAGAACCCCGCGACCGTCAGGACGAACAGGGCGAAGCCGATCCCGATGCGCCCGTTGTCGTGAACGGACGGCGGATGCCGGAAGAGCCACCCCGCCAGCAGGATCAGGAAGACCGGCAGGACGAACGCCTCGCGGCCGATCAGCCCGCCGGCCGTGTAGGCGCTGATCGTCCGGGCGACCTCGGACCCGATGAAGAACCACTCCACGACCGCGCCGGCCACCGCAAGCAGCACCAGCAGGAACGGGAAGCCATCACGGCGCTGATCCTTCTCGAGCGACTCGAGCCCGAAGGCGCGGAAGAGGCCGCCGACGCCGTGGGCCAGACCCAGCCAGGCACGCACGACCACGGGGGGACGTTCGGCGTCATCGACGTAGGCCTTGGGAGCGGGCGCGGCTTTGCGAGCGCGCGTCGGGGCGCCCTTCGCGGGCGCTCGACCGCTCTTGGTCGGGCTGGTACTCCTGGCCATGGTTCGAGCGTAGGCGCCACCACCCGCCTTCACCCGGAGCGACCCCCCGAAGGGAGACGTTCGGGAGGGGAAGCAGCTCAGCGCAGGCGCTTGACCATCGTGTCGCGCCCCATCCCCGACTGGGTCACAGCGAATCCTTCCGAGCGGTACAGCGTCGTGGCGTGGTTCCCCCGCTCCACGCTCAGGCTGAGTCTCGACGAACCGCTGCGGCGCGCCTGATCGGCGAGCCGACGCAACAGTTCGCGTCCGACGCCCTGAGCTCGCCACATCGGCTTCACACCGATGATCAATTCGGGCACGCCGGTGCCGACGTAGCCGAAACCCGGATCGCTGCGCGGGAACACGCGGTACCAGGCGGCGCCGATGGCCTCGTCGTGAGCGGTGAGCGCCACGAAGCCTCCGTCGCCCGGCCGCATCCATCCGGCCACGTACCTGCTGTACTCGTCACTGGCCAGGATCTGGTGCCGCGGACGGGCACCTCCCTGCCGCCAGTTCGCCGCCTCCACGACCATGTCGGCCAGGAACCCGCCGTCTGCCTGGATGGCCGGACGGAGGCGGTAGGCGGCGGGCATGCGGCGATTGTAAGACGAGGGTGCGGCGGCGCGCTCGCGTCAGGCCTCGATGACCAGCGGGACGATCATCGGCCGCCGACGAAGCGACTGGTTGACCCAGCGCCCGATGGTGCGGCGCACGACCTGGGAGAGCGCGTGGGTGTCGCGGACGCCCGATTGCGCCGCTTCGGTCAGGGCCGCGGCGATCTTCGGCTTGACCCCATCGAAGACCTTGTCGTCCTCGGCGAATCCGCGCGCATGGATCTCGGGCCCGCTGATGATCTTGCCGGTCGCGGCGTCGACGACGATGATGACCGAGATGAACCCCTCCTCGCCGAGGATCCGGCGGTCCTTGAGGTCGGCCTCGGTGATCTCGCCGACGGTCGAACCGTCGACGTACACGAAACCGAGGTCGAGCTGCCCGACGACGTCGGCGATGCCGCCTCGGAGGTCGACGACGGTGCCGTTCTCGCCGATGATCGTCCGCTCGGGCGCGATGCCGGTGTCCTGGGCGAGCCGGGCGTTCGCCATAAGGTGGCGGTACTCGCCGTGCACGGGCAGGACGTTGCGGGGCTTGAGGATGTTGTAGCAGTACAGCAGTTCGCCGGCCGCGGCGTGACCGGAGACGTGCACCTGGGCGTTGCCCTTATGCACCACGTTCGCACCGAGCTTGGTGAGCCCGTCGATCACACGGTAGACGGCGTTCTCATTGCCCGGGATGAGGCTGGAGGCGAGGATCACGGTGTCGCCCTCCCCCGGCTCGATCTCGTGGTCGAGATTCGCCATGCGGCTGAGGACCGCCATGGGCTCGCCCTGCGACCCGGTCGACATGTAGACGATCTTGTCGTCGGGGAGGTCGCGGGCCTTCTTGTAGTCGATCAGCACACCTTCGGGCACGTGGAGGTAGCCGAGGTCGGACGCGATGGTCATATTGCGCAGCATGCTGCGTCCGAGCAGGGCCACCCGCCGGCCGTGGGCCGCAGCGGCGTCGAGGACCTGCTGCACGCGGTGGACGTGGCTGGAGAAGCTCGCCACGATCACGCGGCGCGGCGCCCGGGCGATGACCTGGTCGAGCACGGGACCGATCGAGCGCTCCAGCGGCGTGAACCCCGGGACATCCGCGTTGGTGGAGTCGACCAGGAAGAGGTCGACGCCCTCCTCCCCCAGGCGCGCGAAGGCGCGCAGGTCGGTGAGGCGTCCGTCCAGCGGCAGCTGGTCCATCTTGAAGTCGCCGGTGGCGAGCACCGTTCCGGCCGGCGTGCGGATAGCCACGGCGAGCGCGTCGGGGATCGAGTGGTTGACCGCGACGAACTCGAGGTCGAACGGACCCACCTTCTCCCGACGCCCCTCGGCCACCGTGAGACTGTAGGGCTTGATGCGGTGCTCCTTGAGCTTCGCCTCGACGAGGGCGAGAGTCAGCGACGATCCGATGAGGGGGATGTCGCTCTTCAGCCGCAGCAGGTAGGGAACGGCGCCGATGTGGTCCTCGTGTCCGTGGGTGAGGACGACGCCGACGATGTCGTCGAGGCGCTGACGGATCGGCTCGAAGTCGGGGAGGATCAGGTCGACGCCCGGCTGGTGCTCCTCGGGGAAGAGCACGCCGCAGTCGACGACGAGGAGCTTGCCGTCGAACTCGAAGACGGTCATGTTCCGGCCGACCTCGCCGAGACCGCCGAGGGGCGTGACGCGGAGGGTTCCTGCGGAAAGGGCGGGGGGATCGAAGGGGGTGGTGGGCATCTCTCGCCTTCCTGCCGCGCGGTGCGCGGCGGTCGCGGGCTCGTCGAGAGCCGCGGGGGGTTATCGCGTGGTACCCGACACCTTGGGCAGCGCGCCGCCGGCGGCGGCGTTGCGGTCGGGTCGGAAGTTGGAGAAGTCGGCGCCGGGAACCTCGGAGACCAGAGCCAGTTCGTCTTCGATGCGCGCGGCCTCCCATTCTTCGGGACCGACGAGCGGCAGGCGGACGCGGGGGCTGGAGATGCGTCCCAGCCCGTGGAGGATGTACTTCGCCGCGACCGTGCCCGGCACGTGCGTCATCACGGCGCGGACGAGGGGCTCGAGCTTCTTGTGGGCCGCTGTCGCCGCACCCAGGTCACCGCTGTTGACCGCATCGACGATCACCCGGTAGGGCTGAGCGGCGACGTTCGCGGTGACCCCGATGAGCCCGGTGGCGCCGATCGACAGGTGCGGGAGCACATTGGCGTCGTCTCCGGAGAAGTACATCAGGTCGGTCTGGTTCAGCACGCGGCTGACTTCGCTGAAGTCCCCCTTGGCATCCTTGATCGCCAGGATGTTCGGGTGCTTCGCCAGACGCAGGATGGTCTCGTAGCGGATCGGCACGCCCGTGCGACCGGGGATGTCGTAGAGGATGACCGGGAGGTCGGTGGCATCGGCGACGAGCCGGAAGTGCGTCAGGATCCCCGCCTGGGTCGGCTTGTTGTAGTAGGGCGTCACGATCATGATCCCGTCCGCCCCGGCGCGCTCGCTGGCCTTGTACAGCTCGATCGCGTGCGCCGTCTCGTTGGAACCGCCGCCGGTGATGATGCGGGCGCGGCCCGCCGCGACATCCTTCCCCACCTCCACCAGCCGGATCTTCTCGGCGTCGGTGAGGGTGCTCGTCTCGCCCGTGGTGCCCGTGACGACGATGCCGTCGGCTCCGGCGGTGATGCACGAGTCGATGTGCTTCTCCACGGCGGGCCAGTCGACCTCGCCGTCGGCGGTCATCGGCGTGACCAGCGCGACGAGCACCTGTCCGAAAGGATTGCCGGTGTGCGTCATACCCCCAGGCTATCGCTCGCGGCTGTGCGGAATCAGCGGCCGCGCGTGTCAGGGCACGCGACGGATGCATGATCGGCGGGACACATGACAGCTCTTGTGGCCAATGATGCAACCATCAGCCACTCGGTCATGCGACCGTCCGCACGCCGCGTGCGAGCCGGGCGAGAATCGCCCGCTCTACCCGCGGCCAGTTGTGGATCACGAGTGCGTAGTCGAAGCGGAGCGTCTCGTACCCCAGAGCAGCGGCCTCCGCATCGCGGACCAGGTCTTTGTGCCGAAGCGAGGGCCCCTCGTGATTCTGACGGCCGTCGATCTCCAAGATCAACCTGTCGCCGATCAGGAAATCGACCACGCCCACCGCGGAAATGAAGACCTGCGAGCGCACCGTGATGCCGAGGCGATGCAGCCGCAGGCGGACGAGAGACTCGAGGCCGCTGTCGGCATCGGCCCTCGCCAGGTCGACCAGCCACCGGAAGCGAGCCGAGACCCGCGCCCGCACCTCGGCACGATCGGCGCGGGTGAGAAGACCTTGACGCAGCGCGGACTCCAACGCACAGAAGAAGGCCTCGCCGCCCAGGCACCGCGCGACCTGCACGAGCGCCTGAACGAGGGAGACGACACCGAAGGCCGAGCCGCCGGCGTCGCGGTGATCTATGCAGCGGCACTCCGGGTGGGGATGCCGCCGACCGCCGGAACCCAGCCATACGTGCAGGCGGGCGCGGTCATCGAGCACCCAGACGCCGAGATGCCGGAGCGCGGACGCGCAGCACAGCTCACCGCCGTGCGCGGCCGCGGCGAGCACGAGAGGCTCAGCCTCGGTCGTGGCGAAGACCCCGGACCGCACGCGCGCGATGACCCCGCGGTCGACGGCCCGTGCGAGCAGGGACCGGGTGGCGCCGTATGAGAGGAGCTGTCGCCCGCGTACGATGCCCCCGTGCGATCGGATCACCGCTGCAATGGCGTGTGGGTCCATCCAGCCAGCGTGGCGCTGCGTTTCCAAGGCTGGGATCGCCACGGCCCGAATCGTGGAGAGTCTTCGCGCGCCCCCTGATGTGCAGGAGGGATGGGAGGCGACGGATGCAAGATCGGTGGGCCGGAACACATCTCGTGTGCAGGCTGAGACGTCGCAGCGGCGGCGCGCCCTACATCCGTCGCGCAACGGCCGCCCGCGCGGTTGAGTTCGAGGGAAATCAGCGGCCGCGCGACGCGGCCGCGGCCACGAGCCCGTCGGGCAACGCCCGCGACAGCGCGACGAGCGCCTTGTACCGCAGCGACGGGACCGAGACCGCCCGCCCCCGCGCGACGTCGCGCAGCGACTCCCGCACGACGTCGGGCGCGTGCAGCCACAGCGGGCCGGGTACGCCCTCCTGGCCCGGCGGCAGCCCCATCCGCTCGTGGAAGTTGGTGTGCACGAAGCCCGGGCAGACCGCCGTGACGGTGACGCCGCGGCCGCGGTAGGCCACGTTCGCCCAGCGGCTGAAGCTGATCAGCCACCCCTTCGCCGCGCCGTAGGTGCCGCGCGGCACGAATCCCGCCACCGATGCGATGTTCACGATCCGCCCGCTCCCCCGCTCGAGCATGCCGGGGAGGACGGCGCGCACGAGGCGCATCGCCACCTCGACGTGCAGGGTCAGATGGCGGGCCTCGTCGTCGGCGTCGTTCCGCTCGAAGGCGAGAGGCAGACCGAAGCCGGCGTTGTTGACGAGGAGGTCGATGGGATGCCGCGGGTCGGCCGCCCGCGCCTCGACGCGTTTCCGGTCGTCGGCGTCGAGGAGGTCTGCGGCGACCACCTCCACGTCCGCACCGGAGGATCGCGCCTCGACCGCGATCCGCTCCAGCGCCGCCGCGTCTCGGGCGACGAGGACCAGGTCCATCCCCCGGGAGGCCAGCTGCCGGGCGTACTCGGCCCCGAGTCCGGAGCTCGCGCCCGTGATCAGAGCGGTCCGCGCCATCTCAGGGAGCCACCCGGCCACCCGCGGTGAAAGCCGCGTGGGTGAGCGGCATCAGCTCGGCCCAGAAGGCTTCCATCTTCTCCGCGCACATCTCGATCTCCCGCTGCGGGAAAGAAGGGAAGTGGCTGCCTTCGGCCTTGGTGCGCAGCGACAGGAAGTTCATCAGCGACCGGGCGTTCATCGTGACGTACATCGAGGAGTAGATGTTCAGCGGCAGCACGATACGGGCCACCTCTCGCGCAACGCCGGCCGACAGCATCCGCTGGTACGTCTCGAAAGCGTCGGTGGCGACCCGGCGCACCCCCTCGTCGACGACCCCGTGCTGCTCGGGCGTCCCGGGGAGGAACTCGTATGCTCCCGGCTTTCCGACCTGCACGAGGTTGCGGTCCGCCGCGGGCACGTAGAAGACGGGCCGCAGCTCCCGGTAGCGCCCCGATTCCTCGTTGTAGGAGGCGATCCGGTGCCGCATGAATTCGCGGAAGACGAAGATCGGCGCCTGCACGTAGAAGGTCATCGAGTTGTGCTCGAAGGGCGACCCGTGACGATCGCGCATCAGGTAGTTGATGAGGCCCCGGTCTCTCGCGGTCGCTTCGGTTCCGGCGGCGGCGTCCTCCAGGGTCTGCTCACCCTGCGTCGACACGCGCGCGGCGAAGAGCACGTCGGCGTCGGAGGCGCTGGATCGGACGAGCTCGACCGTCACGTCGCTTCGGAACTCGATCTCGGGGCTGGCTTCGGCATCGGTCACGGGGAAACCCTATCGCCGCGTCATATGTCGGCGCGGAAACGCCCACCGCCCCGCGGTCGATTAGCCTGGACTGCTGTGGATCTTCTTCCCGCGGTGCTCACCCTCACGGCTCTCCTCGCCCTGACGATCGGCGTCGGCCTCCTCCTGCGCTGGCGAGAAGGTCGTCCTCGGCACCACGTCGCCCACGAGATCGTCGACCCGCTGCGACTGGGCGCGGACGGCTTGGGCGAGCAGGCGACACTGCTGCAGTTCAGCACCGAGATGTGCGCACGGTGCCCGAATGTGCACCGACTGCTGGCCGAGGTCGCCGATCGCCACGACGGCGTCCGGCACCTGGACGTGGATCTGACCCACCGTCCCGACATCGCGCAGCACTTCCACGTGCTGCAGACCCCGACCACCCTGATCCTCGACCGGAACGGCGCCATCCAGTCCCGCATCGGCGGAGTCCCGAACCGGGATGTACTCGACCTCGAGCTGGCTCGCCTGGCAGAGGATGCCGGTGGCCGGGCACGCACCGAGGAGACGGCAGATGTCTGAGGCCGGCGGTCCCGGCGGGATCGACGTCCGCGCCCCGCGGTTCGTCGCCGGCATCACCGCCGGGCTGCTGGCTGTGGCCTTCGTCCTCGCCCTCCTGGGTGCCGACGCGGTGGGTTCGCCTGCGCGGTTCTTCGACCCCGGGTTCCTCCTCACCGCGATCATCGCGCTGCTGTTCCTGTGGGGGGTCCTCTCCCCCGCGACCGCACCGTGGGGCGTCGTCTTCCGTCGACTGGTCGCTCCGCGCATCTCTCCGGTTCGGGAGCGTGAAGACCCGCGGCCGCCTCGATTCGCTCAGGGCGTGGGCTTCTTCGTCACAGGCGCCGGCCTTCTGCTGCACGTGGCCGGCGTACCGTGGGCCCTTCCGATCGCCGTCGCGATGGCCTTCGTCGCCGCATTCCTCAATGCCGTGTTCGGGCTGTGCCTCGGGTGCCAGCTGTACCTGCTGCTTCAGCGCGGCGGCCTGATCGGGCGCCGACGCCCCGCCTGACAAACCTCGCGCAACCGGTCGCCCACCCTGCGCGTCGCCGTTAGGCTGACCGCGGGACCAGGGGTCCCTATCGTCGACCGAGGAGGTTCCCATGACCATCACGAGCGAAGCCAGCACCGCCTGGAAGGGCGGACTCGCCGACGGATCGGGGGCGGTGACCCTGGTGTCGTCGAACACCGGCACGTTCGATGTCAACTGGCGCGCCCGCAGCGAAGGCTCCACGTCGACCACGACGCCTGAGGAGCTCATCGCCGCCGCTCATTCGTCGTGCTTCAGCATGGCGCTCTCGCACGCCCTGGGCGAGAACGGCACCCCGCCGGGGTCGATCGAGACGACCGCGTCGGTCACCTTCAAGCCCGGCACGGGCATCAGCGGCAGTCACCTCAACGTCAACGCGGTGGTGCCGGGCATCTCGGCCGAGGACTTCGAGCGCATCGCCCAGGAGGCCAAGGTCGGCTGCCCGGTCTCGCAGGCACTCGCCGGCATCGAGATCACCCTCGAGGCCACGCTTGCCTGACACCGGTGACGCCGGCGCGGGCGGCGGTGCGAACGCCGCCGCCCCGCGCCACGTCGTCATCTCCGGCGCGTCGGGTCTCATCGGACGCGCGCTCACCGAGCGTCTGCGCGCCGAGGGCGTCCGGGTGACCCATCTGGTCCGGCGCGCCCCGACGGGCCCCGACGAGGTGGAGTGGCTCACCTCTCCCGCTGCCCTCGACCCGCGCGTGCTCGAGGGCGCCGACGCGGTGGTGGGCCTGAACGGAGCGAGCATCGCGCGCTTCCCCTGGACCTCGTCGTATCGCAGCACCCTGCTGTGGTCTCGGGTCACGCCCACTCGCGCGCTGGCCCGCGCCCTGCGGGAGCTCGGCGACGACGCACCGGCGTTCCTCTCGGCCTCGGCATCCGGCTACTACGGCAGCCGTCCCGGCGAGCGCATCACCGAGGCCACCGGCCGCGGCGAGAGCTTCCTCGCGGACATCTGCGGCGAATGGGAGGGCGCGGCGCGCTCCGCCGGCGAGGACACGCGGCTGGTGCTGCTGCGCACCACCGCCATCGTCGACCGCGGGGCGTTCCTGAAGCCCCTCATCCCCCTGACCAGGCTCGGCCTGAGCGGTCCGATCGGACGAGGCACCCAGGTGTGGCCGTGGATCTCGTTGGAGGACGAGATCGAGGCGATCCGCTTCCTCCTCACCGCCGACATCGACGGCCCCGTGAACCTCGCCGGCCCGACGCGAGCGACCGCCAACGACATCGGATTCGCCCTCGCACGGCGCCTCAACCGGCCCTTCGTCCTACGGGCGCCGGAGTGGGGTCTGAAGCTGCTCCTCGGGAAGGACGCCACCGAGGCCCTCCTGACCAACGACCAGGACATCGTCCCCGAGGTCCTGCAGCGGGCCGGGTACACCTTCCGTCATCCCACCGTCGAGCAGGCGATCGACGCCGCGGTCGCCACGGCGGACTGACCAGTCCACTGCGACGCGGGCGAGAGGATCGCCGAGTCAGCCGTTCGCGCGCGCGTTCCGCTCCCGCCGGATGGCCTCCCGCACGGCCTGACGCGCCCGGCGTCGATCCCCGGCGGCGTCGTAGGCGAGGCCCAGGCGGTACCACGCCTGCCAGTCGGTCGGATCCTCCGCTACCGCGTCGCGGTAGGTCGGGAAAACCGCCTCGCCATCCTCACGGATGGGGCGACCGCTCGGCCTGACCGTGACGGATTCCGACGGCAGGCCTCCCTCGGCCTCCAGACGCCGGCCGAGTCTTTCGGCGCCGATGCCGAATGCGAGCTCCCGCCAGAGCGCCCACGCGGCGATGACCGGCAGGATGATCAGGCCCACGCCGAGCGCTATGCCTGCGGGGTCGGCGCTCGTCAGCAGCAACCAGGCCCGCTGGGCGACCAGCGCGATGTAGAGCGCGAGGAGCACCGCCATCACGGCGACGCCGATCCGCGTCGTCATGCGCCGGTGACCCGCGCGACCTGACCGGGCACGCCGCGTTCCTCCACGTCGCGCGCGGCGTGCGGTCGCGGCACCCGGACGCCGATGTCGACGAAGCTGTCGAGCCCGACGAGAACGCCCCGTGCGTCGCGAGCGGCCTGAAGAGCCAAGCGGATGCCGGGGGCGTAGGCCGCGGCCGGGTCTACGGTGTCATGGCTGACCGTCACCGACTCGCCAGGGCCGGAGAGAATCACCTCCTGCCGCGCGATCACGCCCGGACGGCGCAGCGAGTGGATGGGGACGCTCGCAACCTGCTGGCCCCGGGCCCGCTGGTCGACGTGCGGCGATTCCACCGGCCCCACCTCCGTGCGTGCCGCCGCGATGAGCTCGGCCGTGCGCACGGCTGTGCCGCTGGGCGAATCCACCTTCGTCTCGCGGTGCGACTCGACGATCTCGATCGAGGGGAAGAAGGGCGCCGCCGCGGCGGCGAGGGCCGAGCCCAAGACCGAGCCGAGCGAGAAGTTGGGGATGAACACCGCGCCGGTGCCCGCCTGATCGACCAGCGGACGGATGAGGGCGATGCGCTCCGCCGACCACCCTGACGTACCCACCAGCACATTCATGCCGCGCTCGATGGCGGCACGCACCACGTCGATCGACACCGCAGGAGTCGAGGCGTCGACGACCAGGTCGGCGCCATCGAGCTCGGCGAGGTCGGAGCGAGAGGTCAGTCGGCCGACGATCTCTACGTCGGGCTCGGCCTCGACGACCGCTTCGATGATGGAGCCGAGCTTGCCGGTGTGCCCCACGATGGCCACGCGCGTTGTCATGCCTCAAGCCTAGGTGCGCCGGTCGTAGGCTCGGAGGATGGTCGAGCTCACCGCGACATCCGTCGACGACCCCGTCGCCCGGTCCCTCCTGACCGACTATTTCCGCACCCGCGCCGATACCTTCCCCGGCAACACCTACACCACGGTGTTTCCGTCTCCGGAGGTGTTCGAGCCGCCCCGCGGCGTGTTCGTGATCGTCGTGGACGACGGCGGCACGCCCGTGGGCTGCGGCGGCGTGCGAGCGATCGACCCCGGGCCCCTCGGCCCGCGCTTCGAGGTCAAGCACCTGTACCTCGCGCCGGAGACCCGCGGGCGAGGGTGGGGGCGGATGCTGCTGGCCGATCTCGAGCGCCGCGCGGCCGCCTTCGGCGCAGCCGAGGTCGTTCTCGACACCCACCACACCCTCGAACCGGCGGCACGTCTGTACGCCGCCGCGGGATACACCCCGATCGAGGCCTACAACGGCAATCCGAACGCGACGGTGTGGCTGGGCAAGCGACTCGCCTGAGGCGCCCGGCGATCTGTCCCGGCTCAGACCGGGTACACCTCGGGAAGGCCGGTGCGCAGCTCGAAGGGCAGGTGGGCCATGTCATTGTGCGACAGCACGGTCCACGGTCGACCCTGTTTCTGGGCGAGCACCGTGAGCCCGCAGTGAGCCTGATTGAGCGTCATCCATCGCCACTCCGGCGTCTGGAGCACCTCCCGGACGAACCAGGCGATGACAGCGTTGTGGGTGATGAGGAGCTCGTGCACCTCACCGCTCTTGCGGGCGAGGTATTCACTGACCGCGTCGGCCATCTGGGCGCGTCCCGCTTCGACCTCGGCCTCGGTCACTCCCCCGAAGAAGGGCTCGTACACCGCCGGGGTGTCGTCGCAGAGGCCCGTGGGGACGCAGTCGAACAGCAGCGCCGACGGTTCGGGAGACAGCGACGGCATCCGCTCCGAGACTGCACGGGCGGTCTGTGCGGCACGCTCGAGCGGTGAGTGCCAGACCGCGTCGAAGGGCACACCCGAGAGCCGGTCTGCGAGGTGAGCGGCCTGACGCCGACCGCGAGGCGAGAGCGGCCCATCGACGAGGCCGTGCTCGGCATCCAGATGCTCGCCGTGGCGCACGAGGTAGAGGTAGTGCGTCACGCTCGCTCACTTCGTCGGGGCTGGGCGCCGGACGGCGCTCTTCCAGCCTACGTCAGCGGGCCTCTCCGGGGTCGACCGCGGCCGCGCGTCACGGGATCACTCCGCCGCGCGGGCGATCTCGGAGAGCTGCGCGCGACTGAGATGCACGCCGACACCCTGCACCAGCTCCTCGACGTGCTCCGGCGCGTAGGCATTCACGATGGGCGCGGTCACCAGCCGCTGCGCGAGCAGCCATGCCACCGCCACCGCGGCATCGGGGAGGCCGAGGTCTGCGCCCACCTCGTCGAGTGCCCGGAGCACCCGCGTGCCGCGCCGATTGAGGCTCGCCGCGAGCTGTGCGCCCCGGGCCGACAGCCCGCCGCGGGAGCGGCTGCGGTATCGCCCGGCGAGGAAGCCGTGCTCCAGCGCGTGCGAGGCGGTGACCGACATCCCCTGCGCGCTGGCGACCAGTCGGAGGTCGGCGTCGAACTCGTGCCGTCGCAGGATGTTGAAGGGGACGTCGAGCACGGTGATGCGCGGGTAGCCCGCGGAGGAGAGGATGCGAGCCTCGACCAGCTGCGCCGCGCTGTAGCCGACGGCACCGAGGGCCCGGATCTTGCCGGCCTCCACGAGCCACTCGGCCGTGGCCAACGTGTCTTCCAGGGCAGTCACGCTGTCGGCGGCGGCATCGAGCGTCAGCACGTCGATCCGATCGGTGCGAAGTCGACTGAGCGACGCCTCGACGCTGCGGACGAGGTCGACGGGTCCGAGGCCGGGATTGTCAGGATGTCCGCCGACCCGCACCATGAGTGCGACCTCGTCGCGCAGCCCCCGCGAATGCACCCACTGGCCGACGATGTGCTCACTGCGACCGCTGGAGTACGTGTCGGCGGTGTGCACGGCGTTTCCGCCGAGCTCGGCGTAGGTGTCGAGGATCGCGTGACTGGATTCGAGATCGACGTTCCAGCCGAATTCGGCCGCACCGAGGATGAGAGGGAAGATCTGTGCGCCGGCGTCGCCGAGCGGGACGCGGACGCCGACTCCTACGCCGGGACCCTGCACCGGGATCGGTGCGGACGGGTGCAGCGCGGACGTCGGCAGCTCTTTCCGGCGTTGTCGTCGTGTCGAGACGAGCTCAGTGCCCCGGTTCGACATACGCACCCCCTCACGACGTCCTGTCGCGTGACGCGCCCCCCGACGCGTACTTCGAGGGTAGGGGGTGCCTCCGACCCCGCCTGACATTGCGGCGCCCTGTCGGTGAACTTCGCGTAACGGTTTCATCACGAAAGATCCGGATGACACGGATGCCCGCCCCTCATGGCGAGGGACGGGCATCCGTCAGGGGTGTGTCGCTCAGGCGTCAGCGGCGACCGGCGCGGCCTCGGCCGCCTCGGTCTCCTCGAGCACCGGCTCGAGCGAGAGCTTCCCGCGGTCATCGACCTTGGTGATGCGTACCAGGAGCTTCTGACCGACACCGAGCACGTCCTCGACGTTCTCGACGCGCTTGCCGCCGGCGAGCTTGCGGACCTCGCTGACGTGGAGCAGTCCGTCCTTGCCCGGGAGCAGCGAGATGAACGCGCCGAAGGTCGCGATCTTCACCACGGTGCCCAGGAACTGGTCACCGATCTCGGGATTGGTCGGGTTCGCGATCGCGTTGACCTGCGCGCGGGCAGCCTCGGCGGACGGCCCGTCGACGGCGCCGATGTAGACGGTGCCGTCCTCCTCGATGGAGATGTCGGCGCCGGTCTCGTCCTGGATGGCGTTGATCGTCTTGCCCTTGGGGCCGATCAGCTCACCGATCTTGTCGACGGGGATCTGCACGCTGATGACGCGCGGCGCGGTGGGCGCCATCTCGTCGGGCGCGTCGATCGCCTGGTTCAGCACGTCGAGGATCGTCAGACGCGCATCGCGCGCCTGCTGCAGCGCAGCCGACAGCACCGACGACGGAATGCCGTCGAGCTTGGTGTCGAGCTGGATCGCGGTGACGAACTCACGGGTGCCGGCGACCTTGAAGTCCATGTCGCCGAGAGCGTCTTCGGCGCCGAGGATGTCGGTCAGCGCCGCGTAGCGCGTCTGGCCGTCGACCACGTCCGAGACCAGGCCCATGGCGATGCCCGCGACCGGCGCGCGCAGGGGCACACCGGCGTTCAGCAGCGACAGGGTCGATGCGCAGACCGAGCCCATCGAGGTCGATCCGTTGGAGCTCAGCGCCTCGGAGACCTGGCGGATGGCGTACGGGAACTCCTCGCGGGCCGGCAGCACCGGCACGAGCGCGCGCTCGGCGAGGAAGCCGTGCCCGATCTCGCGACGCTTGGGCGATCCGACGCGACCGGTCTCGCCGGTCGAGTAGGGCGGGAAGTTGTAGTGGTGCATGTACCGCTTGTGGGTGACGGGCGACAGCGAGTCGATCTGCTGCTCCATCTTCAGCATGTTCAGCGTCGTGACACCCAGGATCTGGGTCTCACCGCGCTGGAACACCGCCGAGCCGTGCACACGAGGGATGACCTGCACCTCGGCGTCCAGCGGACGGATGTCGGCGAGGCCGCGTCCGTCGATGCGGACACCGTCGGTGAGGATGCGGCTGCGGACGATGAGCTTCGTCACCGACTTGTAAGCGGCCGAGAACTCGATCGTCGCGACGGCCGGAAGCTCGCCCGCCTCGACGGCGGCGATGAGCTCGCCACGGACACGCTCCTTCAGCGCGTCGTCGGCGCTCTGGCGCTCCTGCTTGTCGGCGACCTGGTAGATGCCCTTGAGCTCGTCGTACGCGCGGGCGGCGACGAAGTCGTAGGTCTCCCGCGAGTAGGGCAGGAACACCGGGTAGGGCTGGATCTCCTTGGCGGCGGTGCTGGCCAGCTTCGTCTGTGCGGCGACGAGCTCCTTGATGAAGGGCTTCGAAGCCTCCAGACCCTGCGCGACGATCTCCTCGCTGGGCTTGGTGGCGCCACCCTGGATGAGGTTCCAGGAGTGCTCGGTGGCCTCGGCCTCGACCATCATGATCGCGACGTCGCCGTCATCGAGCACGCGACCGGCGACCACGAGGTCGAAGACGGCCTGCTCGAGCACGCTGGTGTTGGGGAACGCCACCCACTGGTCGGGGTGCTCGCCCTGGCCGGGGACCAGAGCGAGGCGCACACCGGCGATCGGGCCCGAGAACGGCAGACCCGAGATCTGCGTCGACGCCGATGCGGCGTTGATCGCGAGGGCGTCGTAGAACTCGCCGGGCGCGATGGAGAGCACGGTGACGACGATCTGGACCTCGTTGCGCAGCCCCTCGACGAACGAGGGACGCAGGGGCCGGTCGATGAGACGGCACACGAGGATCGCCTCGGTGGAGGGCCGACCTTCGCGGCGGAAGAACGAGCCGGGGATCTTGCCCGCGGCGTAGGAGCGCTCCTCGACGTCGACGGTCAGGGGGAAGAAGTCGAACCCTTCCCGGGGGTGCTTTCCGGCGCTGGTGGCCGAGAGGAGCATCGTCTCCTCATCGAGGTACGCGGCGACGGCGCCCTGCGCCTGCTGCGCGAGTCGACCGGTCTCGAACCGGACGGTACGGGTGCCGAAGCGGCCGTTGTCGAGAACGGCTTCAGCGGCGGTGATTTCAGGACCTTCCAAGAGGTCTCTCCTTCTTTTTTTATGCTCGCGCACGCGTATCGAGCGCGAGGATGTGCGAAGGAGCAGGAACAGGCAGATCTCAGCGTGCGGCGCGGCCGCGGTTCTCGCCAGCGCTGGTCACCAGAAGAAGAGCACCCGGCGCGATGATCATCATCGCCACGACGGGGATTCCACCTCAGGGGACCAGCTTCCTGCCGGCCTGCTCCGGTGTGCTGTGCAGCACGGTGCTCGTATGGAATTGAGCGGATGCCCGGGGGCAACCCTCCTCAGCCTATCAGCGTCGGGCGGGGCACACCCCTGGCGCGGCCCGACTGATCGTGCCTACGATGCGGGCATGGAGACCCACGGCATCGGCGACTTCCGCGAGATCCGCTCCGACGACGAGCGTCCCGTACCCCTCGACGACGACGCCGAGCTCGAGCTTCCGCCGCCCACCATCGATCCTCTCGAGCGCATCGAGGACGACGGCGACGAGCTCGTCGCCGAGGAGCGCGATGCCGCGATCGAAAGCGGTCACCTCGAGCCCTGAATGCCGTTGGCGTCGCTGATCAGGATCGTTCGATGAGCCGTGCCGGCGCGGTTCCGCCACCTCCCACCGGCACGTAGTCGGCGTGCTTGGCGTCGAGACCGTCGCCGGCGGTCCTCCCCCGCAGCCGCCGCCAGACCCACGGCAGCGCATCGCGGCGGAGCCAGCTGCCGACGGCGGGCGGATCGTCGTCGGCGTGGAGCGCCGCGTCGAGCCGGCCGAGGGCCTCGGCGTCGGGGACCCCGAGCGTCTCGGCTGCGCGATAGGCCAGGAAGCGGTGTCCGCGGGAGCGCAGGTGCACTCTGTCGTCTGCCCAGAAGCCGACGTCTCCAATGGCGGGATGGGCATCGAGGTCGAGGAGCATCGCCCCGGTCTCCGACGCGACGCGCCGCAGCTGATCGGCGTACCGGGCGAACCGTCGGGAGAACACCCGGGCTTCGCGACGGCGCGGGAGGAACGGGGTCACCAGGAGGACGTCTATGCCCCCGTCACGCAGGCGGCGCACCGCGCCGGCGACCTCGTCGGCGAGAGCGACCGGATCGGCGCGCGAGCCCACCAGGTCGTTCGCCCCGATGAGGATCGACACCAGATCGGGCTTCATCGCCAGCGCGTGAGGCACCTGCACCGCGACCACGTCGCGCACCCGGCGGCTGCGGACGGCCAGGTTCGCATACTGCAGGGGCGGCGTCTCCCCCGTCCCCCGGGGACGCGCCAGCAGTTCGGCGAGGCGGTCAGCCCACCCCCGATACTCGCCGGACGGCATGCGCGAGGAGTCGCAGAGGCCCTCGGTCAACGAGTCTCCCAGGGCGATGAACCGACGCCAGCGCGGTGCGGAGATCACCGGCGCGGGAGCGGCGGCGGGGCGACCGAGACCCCGGACGAACTGCGCATCATCGATCGGACGCAGCCGGCGAGCCTCCTGGTAGTGCTCGAGCAGCTGGTCGCACACCGCCGCCCAGCTACGTGCACGAACAGCGTCGGCCGCGGCGGCGGCGAAAGCGTGCCGTTTGGCCTCATCACCGAGGAGGTCGGCCACGCGGGCGCGGAGGTCCGCAAGGTCGCCGGGCCGGTACAGCCAGCCGTCCACACTCGAGCGCACGAGGTCGACGGGCCCCCCGGTGCCGGTGGCGACGACGGGGACGCCGCTGGCGAGAGCCTCCTGGATCGTCTGGCCGAATGTCTCGCTCTCGCCGGGATGGACGAACACGTCGAAACTCGCCAGCGCCCTCGCGAGGGCGTCCCCCCGCAGGTGTCCGGTGAAGATCGCACCGGGGAGCATCCCCTCCAGTGCCGGGCGGGACGGCCCGTCGCCGACGATGACGAGGGTGGTGTCCTCCAACCCGTCCAGCGCGCGGAGATCGGCCACCTGCTTCTCGGGAGCGAGCCTGCCGACGTAGCCGACGATGCGCCGACCCGGAGCGATCTCAGCCCGCCAGTGGTCGCTCCGCCGCGCCGGGTGGAACAGATCGGTGTCGACTCCGCGCCCCCACCGACGCACCCGATCCACCCCGAGGGCGTCGAGCTGGGCCATCGACGTCGACGACGGAGCGAGGGTCAACGTCGCACGCCGGTGCATCCGGGCGACGTGGGAACGCACCAGGGCAGTGGCCCGCGGCATCCCGTATTTCTCGGCGTAGGCGACCACATCGGTCTGATAGACCGCGACGGTCGGCACGCGCAGCGTGTCGGCGGCGACCACGGCCTGCCACCCGAGCACGAAGGGCGAGGCGAGGTGCACCACATCGGGGCGGAAGGCCCGAAGGATGCCGGCGAGGCGGGCGGCACGGGCGAAGACGACCCGCACCTCGGGGTAGGAGGGAAGCGGCACCGAGCGCAGCAGCCTCGCATCGGCGCCGTGGAGACCCGCGACCACCCCTTCCTCGGGAGAATCACCGGCCCGCGGGGCGATGACGAGGATCTCGTGCCCCGCCGCCGACAGATGGCGCAGGATCTGCAGCACGGAACCCGTGACCCCGTTCATGTGGGGAAGGAAGGACTCGGCGATGACCGCGACTCTCACGCATCCACCATCGCGGCGGCGGGTGTCCGAAAGGTTGCCGCGGCGCACCTCGTCGTCGAGAATTCACCGTCCGCACGGCGGTGCGTCACCGGTCGTCCTCCGTTCGGTCGCCGTTCACCGCCCGCTGGTACCCACGAAGGTGTGATCGACGATCTGCTGGCCGGCATCTCGGGGAACCCGTGGTCGCTCGTGGTGATGGCGGCACTCGTCCTCGGCGACGCCTTCCTCGTCGTCATCCCCGGCGAGGTGGCCGTGACGGCCCTCGGGGCCCTGGCGGTGGTCCATGGCGCTCCGCCACTTCTCGCGGTCATCGCGGTGGCGGCGATCGCCGCCCTCGCCGGCGACACGCTCTGCTATCTCATCGGGCGCACCATCGGCCTGGATCGTTGGCGGTGGATGCGCGGGCGGCGCGTCCGCGCGGCACTGCGCGCCGTCGGCGATCGCCTCCAGCGGCGCACGGCGGTGGTGCTGTTCACGGCCCGCTTCGTGCCGTTCGCCCGCCTCGCGGTCAATCTCACCGCCGGCGCATCCCGTGTGCCCGCGCCCCGCTACCTGCTGGTGGCGGGGCTCGCCGCGCTCGGGTGGGCCGTCTACCAGTCGCTCGTCGGGGCCATCGTGGCAGCGGTCGTGCCCGGTGGGCCGGTGGCGGCGGTGGTGGTGTCGGTGGTGGTCGCGCTTGTGCTCGGGCTCCTCATCGACCGGCTCTTCGCCCGTCGGACCCTACCGACGGATCGATGAGCCGGCGGCATCACGCGAGCGCGAGTGTCTGCCGCGCGGCATCCGTCAATGCCCTGCCGTAGTGGCGACCGTGCCCGGCGGCGTGCACCGCCAGGGGATGCAGCTGATGGAGTGGAAGGCGGTCGCGCCACCCGGGGGCGAGGCGGCGACGTTCTTCGTAACCGGCGATGATCTCGTCGAGGAACGGGCAGCCGAAGAGCGCGAGCATCGCCAGGTCGGTCTCGCGGTGGCCGCCGTGGGCGGCCGGGTCGATGAGGACCACCTCGCCCGGACTCCACAGCACGTTGCCATGCCACAGGTCGCCGTGCAGCCGCGCCGGCCCCTCGCCGTCGTCGAACGCTCCAGCGGCGATCGCCGCGCACGCCTGTCGCACGACGTCGTCCTCGTCCTCGGTGAGAAAGCCCGCGGCCCGTGCCGCCGGCAGGAACGGGAGAACGCGGTCGCGCGCGTAGAAGGCTCCCCACGACGGCTCGGCGGCCGCGGGCTGCGACCGTCTTCCGATGAAGAGCGCGGTGATCCCGGGCGGTGGCGAGCCGAAGGCGGGGGCTCCGGCGTCGTGTGTGACGGCGAGTGCAGCGCCGAAGGCTCTCGCAACGGCACGATCGGGAGCCACGGACTCGAGGCGCTCGAGTTCGATGGCCTCCGCGTCCACGTTCACGACGGTCGCGGTGCGCACGCCGCCCGCCTCGGCGAGCCACGCCAGGCCCGCCGCCTCGGCGGCGAAGAAGCCGTCCGGAGCGCCTGGGCGATCCTTGCGGAAGGTCGACCGCCGGTCCGGGCTCATTCTCCCGAGAGCCCGCCGAGCAGGTGCCCGAAGGAGCGGCCCTCCCCGAGGAAATTCGCGGGATCGAAGGGATCAGAAGCGGATGCCGCGGGCCGGCCGGCGACCGCGGAGGCGAATTCCCGTGCGGCACGGTCGATGCGCTCCCCGAGCGGCGAGACCTGATCGCCGGCACCGCCCCAGTCGCTCGACGCGGCGAAGACCCCGGTCGGAACGGGTGAGGCGTGGAGGTAGGTGAACAGCGGCCGGATGGCGTAGTCGATCGCGAGCGAGTGCCGCGCGGTGCCGGCGTTCGCCGCGAGGAGCACCGGCATGCCGGTCAGCGCGTCGGGGTCGAGCACATCGATGAACGACTTGAACAGGCCCGAGTAGCTGGTGGAGAAGATCGGCGTCACCGCGATCAGACCATCCGCCGAGACGACGGCGTTGATCATCGTCTCCAGACTCGGGGGCGCGAAGCCGGTGAGGAGATTGTCGGTGATGGCGTGGGCGTGGTCACGGAGTTCGAAGACGTCGGTGACCGCCTCGTCGCCCTGGCCGCCGAGTTCGCGCACCGCGGCCGTCGCCAGGCGATCGGCCAGGAGGCGTGTGGAGGAGGGGCTGGACAGGCCGGCGGAGATCACGGCGATGCGGCGCGCGGTCATCTCACTCCGCCTTCCTGAAGGAGGCGCCGGTGGCGGCGGGCTGGCGATAGGGGCTCGGTCCGCCGGAGAGGTTGTCGCCGCGGTTCGCGTTGGGGATCGCCTGCGGAGCGGATGCTCCGGCGTATGCAGCGGCGACACGGGCGGCGTGAGTGGGCGCGTCGGGGACGTTCGCGGGACGGCCGGCGGCCAGCTCGCGCCGGAGCGCCGGAACCACCTCACCGCCGAGGATGTCGAGCTGCTCGAGCACCGTCTTCAGCGGCAGCCCGGCGTGGTCGATGAGGAAGAGCTGACGCTGGTAGTCGCCGTAGTGCTCGCGCATCCCCGCGTAGCGGTCGATGATCTGCTGCGGCGAGCCGACGGTGAGGGGCGTCATCTCGCTGAAGTCCTCCAGGCTCGGTCCGTGACCGTACACCGGGGCGTTGTCGAAGTACGGGCGGAACTCCTTCACCGCATCCTGGGAGTTCTTGGCCATGAACACCTGACCGCCCAGACCCACGATCGCCTGCTCGGGGGCACCGTGGCCGTAGTGGGCGAAGCGCTGACGGTACAGCGCGATGAGGCGCTGGTAGTGCTCCTTGGGCCAGAAGATGTTGTTGGCGAAGAATCCGTCCCCGTAGTAGGCCGCCTGTTCGGCGATCTCGGGGGTGCGGATCGACCCGTGCCAGACGAAGGGGGCCACGCCGTCCAGCGGCCGCGGGGTCGAGGTGAAACCCTGCAGCGGCGTCCGGAAGCGCCCCTCCCAGTCCACGACGTCCTCGCGCCAGAGCTTGTGCAGCAGGGCGTAGTTCTCGATCGCCAGGGGCAGGCCCTGACGGATGTCCTTGCCGAACCACGGGTAGACCGGGCCGGTGTTCCCCCGGCCGAGGGTCAGGTCGACCCGTCCCTGGGCGAGGTGCTGCAGCATCGCATAGTCCTCGGCGATCTTCACCGGGTCGTTCGTGGTGATCAGCGTGGTCGCGGTGGAGAGGATGAGCCGTTCGGTCTGGGCGGCGATGTAGGCGAGCGTCGTGGTCGGCGACGACGACCAGAACGGCGTATTGTGGTGCTCGCCGAGGGCGAACACGTCCAGCCCGACCTCTTCGGCGTGGCGCGCGATCGTTATCGTCGCCTGGATACGCTCCGATTCGCTCGGGGTGCGCCCCGTCGTGGGGTCTTCGGTGATGTCGCTCACCGTGAAGATGCCGAACTGCATTCCCGGCCAGGTGGGGGTGTTCACGTCTTCTCTCCGCTCTCTCGCCGCGCGGTGCCATCCGCCTCGAACGAGTACATGCAAATGAATGTATCTGAGACAACGCCTGTCGCTCCAGGCTATTCCCGGCACGGGGGCGGCGACCGAGCCGCGCGGGCGGTGCCCGGGTTCCCGGGCCGACGGGCGCGGTGACGGATAGTCTGATCTCAACCCGGGGAGGTGACCATGTCCGGCAACAGCGCGCCACCCACGGCAGCCACCCCCACAACCGGCACGACGCGCACGAAGCGCCGCACGCCGTTCTTCGACAATGCGCGATTCGGATGCATCGTCCTGGTCGTCCTCGGCCATGCGATCCAGCGCCTCACCTACGACTCCGACATCGCCCTGTCGATGTACCTGCTCATCTACGCCTTCCACATGCCGGCGTTCGCGCTGATCTCGGGGTACTTCTCCAAGTCGGATGCGCCGGGCAAGCGCCAGATGGCGCGCGTGCTCACCGATATCGTCGTGCCCTACGTGATCTTCGAGGGGCTGTGGGTGCTCACGAAGTGGATCGTCGAGGGCCAGGCCGACCCGAACCTCACCCGCCCGTCGTGGACGCTGTGGTTCCTCCTCGCCCTCGGCATCTTCCGCGTCGTGCTCCCCTACCTCGCACTGCTGAAATGGCCGCTGGCGTGGACCATCGTGATCTCCATCGGCGCGGGCTATCTGCCGAACATCGACTCGACCTTCTCCCTGTCCCGCACGCTCGGACTCCTGCCGTTCTTCACCCTCGGATGGTGGCTCCGTGAGCACCGGGTCATCGAACGGCTGCAGCTGCTGGACCGTCGACCCTGGTGGACCTTCCCGGCCGCCATCGCGACCTTCGTCCTGGCCGGCTGGGCCGCGTGGTTCTTCGTCGACGAGTGGAAGCAGATGAACCTCGCGACCTGGTTCTTCTACGACGACTCCTACGCCGACCTCGGCGGAACCCAGTGGTGGGCGGGAGGCGTGCGCATCGCTCTGATGATGATCGCCCTGGTCCTCTCCACCGCTTTCTTCATCCTCATTCCGCGCGGACAGAAGTGGTGGACCCACTTCGGGCAGTACACCATGTACGTCTACCTGCTCCACTCCTTCGTGCTCTACCCGTTCCGCGAGTCGGGGGTGCTCCGCGGCCTCGAGCCGACCTGGCTGTGGCTGCCGCTGGTGTGCCTGCTGTCGGTCGGCATCGCGCTGGGTCTTGCCACGAAGCCGGTGCGGCGCATCTTCCGCCCGCTGATCGAACCTCGACCGCGCTGGCTCTTCGCTGATCCCTCGCTCGCAGGGTCGGAGGGTCGGCGATCCGACCCGACCGGTTCACGCCGACCGCCCGAGCCGCCCAGGACGCGCCCCGCCGCCCCGCCGCACGAGGCGCGCGGGCCCCTGTGACGGTCCCGCCGGAGCGTGGGCGTAACACTGTGACAGCCGCCGCGTAACACGGCGCCAGGCACCCGTGTCGCCGACGTAGCCTGTGGCCATGACCGACCTGTCGCTGCCGATCCTCGACCTCTCCCGCCTCGACTCCGGACCCGCTGAAGCCGCCGCTTTCCGCGACGAGCTGCGCGAGGCCACGCACCGGGTCGGATTCTTCTACCTCACCGGCACGGGGGTCGGCCCGGAGCTCGAGAATCGCCTGCACACCGCGGCGCGGGCGTTCTTCGACCTCCCCGAGGCCGACAAGCTGGCGATCGAGAACCTCAACAGCCCGCACTTCCGCGGCTACACCCGTATCGGCGGCGAGCGCACTCAGGGCGAGGTCGACTGGCGCGAGCAGATCGACATCGGGCCCGAGCGCGAACCCGTCACTGATCCGGATGCGGCGGACTTCCACCGTCTGACCGGACCCAACCTCTGGCCGGCGGCGCAGCCGGAGCTGCGCGAGGTCGTCACCGAGTGGCACGACAAGCTCACCCGGATCTCCCGCGTTCTGCTCCAGCAGTGGGCACTGGCCCTGGCCGCCGAGGCCGATCACTTCGAACGGCACTTCGGAGAGCCGGCGAGCCTGATAAAGATCGTGCGCTACCCCGGCACCACCGAGCCGGAGCCGCAGCAGGGTGTGGGCGCGCATAAGGACTCCGGCGTGCTGACGCTGCTGTGGGTCGAGCCCGGCAAGGGCGGCCTGCAGGTCGAGCGCGAGGGCCAGTGGGTCGATGCCCCGGCCGTGCCGGGCGCCTTCGTGGTGAACATCGGCGAGATGATGGAGTACGCGACCCAGGGCTATCTCGTCGCCACCAATCACCGGGTGATCTCGCCGCGCTTCCCCGACGACCGCATCTCGGTGCCCTTCTTCTTCAACCCCGCTCTCGACGCAGCGCTGCCGCTCGTCGAGCTGCCGGCAGAGCTGGCCGCGCGGGCGAGGGGCGTCACTGAGGACCCGTCGAACCCCATCCACTCGCTGTTCGGCGAGAATGCGCTGAAGTCGCGGCTGCGGGCGCATCCCGATGTCGCCGAGCGGTGGCACGCCGACCTGCTGGCAGCCCGCGCCTCGTCCTGACCGACTCGTCGCGAAAAGGAGAGAGCCGCCCGACACCTCGGGCGGCTCTCACAAGAACGTTTGCGCGATTGAACGCTGGACGCGATTAGCGGCGCAGCCCCAGGCGCTCGATCAGCGAGCGGTAGCGCGCGATGTCGATGTCCTGGAGGTAGCCGAGCAGACGGCGGCGCTGACCGACGAGCAGGAACAGCCCACGACGCGAGTGGTGGTCGTGCTTGTGCTCCTTGAGGTGCTCGGTGAGGTCCTTGATGCGCTGCGTCAGCATCGCGACCTGCACCTCGGGGGATCCGGTGTCACCGGGGTGCGTCGCGTACTCTTCGATGATCGCCTTCTTGACGTCTGCTTCGAGTGCCATAGATGGGATCCCCTTTCTCCTCATTGCGCGGTGCCCGACGCCTGATGCGCGAGCTCTCTTTATCCGCGGCCGATCCAACGGCAACTGCACGAGTCTACCAGTCCTCCCCCGCGATGACGACGCGTCGGTGGACGGTCGGCTACCGGCGGAAAACGGACGATGCGCCGGCCTGCGCTGTCCCGGCGCCCGCCTGCGCCATAGGGTCGCGACATGACCACGGATGAGCTCGCGACCGAATCCCCGAAGATCTCGCGGCTTCCGGGGATGATCGTGCTGCAGTTCACTCTCGCCGGGGTCGTCTGGGGCTCGAGCTTCCTCTTCATGAAGGTCGCCCTCGAGGGTGTCGGGCCCGGTCAGGTCGCGTGGGCACGTCTGGTCCTCGGCGCCCTCGCGCTCGGGATTCTCGTCGCCATCCGACGCGAGCGGCTGCCTCGCTCGCTTCGCATCTGGGGACACATGACCGTCCTCGCGTCGACGTTCTGCGTCATCCCGTTCCTGCTGTTCTCGTGGGCGCAGCAGCACGTCACGTCGGGCCTGGCCAGCATCTACAACGCCACGACACCCATCATGACGGCGATCATGGCGGGCCTGCTCCTGCGCGTCGAGCGGCTCAGCCGGAACCAGATCACCGGGATCGCGGTGGGCATCAGCGGGGTGGTCGTCATCATCGGGCCCTGGCAGGGTCTGGACCTCTCGCAGAGCGTCGTGGCGCAGCTCGCGATCCTCGGAGCGACCGCGTGCTACGGGTTCAGCCTGGCCTACATGCGGCGATTCGTCGCCCACACCGGGATGTCGGCGCTGACGTTCTCCTTCCTCAACATCGGGATCGCCGCGGCGATCATGATCGTGCTGACACCGGTGGTCGCGTGGGCTCCGGTGCAGTTGACCCCAGCGGTCGTCGTGAGCCTGACCCTCCTCGGCGCCCTCGGGACGGGCCTGGCGTACATCTGGAACCAGAACGTCGTGCGGGCATGGGGACCGACGCGCGCGTCGACGGTGACCTACATCACCCCCGTCATCGGCGTCGCCCTCGGCATCCTGATCCTCGGGGAGCGGCTGAGCTGGAACGAGCCGGTGGGAGCGCTCGTCGTGTTCGCCGGCATCCTCCTCGCCCAGGACCGCGTCCGCGTGGGCCGCTCGTCGCGTTCCACGGGGTCATCAGCGTCCTGAGCGGCGGATGCTCCCCGGGGTCTCGCCCGTGATCCGCTGGAACGCCCGGCTGAATGCCGCCTCCGACCCGTAGCCGAGCTCGGATGCGACCGCACCGACCGTGTCGCCGCGCAGGAGCAGTCCGCGTCCGACCCTCATCCGCCACTGGCTGACGAACGTCATCGGCGCGACGCCCACGACCTCGGTGAAACGCACCGCGAACGAGGTTCGAGACATCCGTGCCGTCGAGGCGAGGGCGCCCAACGACCAGGGGTGACCCGGTGCGCGCTGCACCGCCGCGACGACGCGGCCCAGCTGCGGATCACGCGCGGCGGCCAGCCATCCGCCCGTGGCCGATCCGTCACGGGCGATCCATGCGCGGACGGTCTCGATGACGAGGAGGTCCGCCAGTCTGGTCGCCATGGCACTCCCCCCGGGGCGCGGGGAGACCATCTCCTCGCGCAGCAGAGGAAGAAGAGCGCGGGCGACGGGGTACTCCTCGGAAGCCGCGGTGACAACGGGCGGCAACACCTCCAGCATCCCCTCGACGGCGGGGGACTCGAACGCGACGACGCCGCACAGCAGGCGGAGGTCGGGATCGACGTCGGGTGAACCGATGCGCAGCACGGAGAAGCTGTCGCCGATCATGGTCTGCGGAAGCTCGTCGGCCCGGCCGAGCACAGCGCCGCCGGGGCGACACGAGATGCGGTGACCCAGCCCTCGCGGCACAAGGGCGAGCATTCCCGGATCGAGCCGGAGGGGCTCGGCGCCGTCCACCTCCAGGTAGGCGGTCCCGGTGTCGACGATGTGGAAGCTCAGGGTGTGGTCGATCTGCGGCATCTCGACGGCGGCGGTGCCCGCCGCCTCCGTCCAGCAGTAGAACGCCCCGCGCATGCGCACGTGGAAGAGCGCGGTGGTCAGCTCGTCGGCCGTGTCCCACGGCATCGTCATGGCGGTCACCATATGTGCGTCCTTGAACGAGCGATCAAGTAATCCGTATCACGGACGATAGATCATTCAGGCACGGACCTCCAGGGTGGGTACACGTCTACGAAAGGATCAGTCATGAACGTCATCGTGATCGGAGCGACCGGCGGCTCGGGCCGAGCGGCATGCGAGGCCCTCCTGGATCGCGGGCACAGCGTGACGGCGGTGTCGCGGCACGCGTCGCACCTGCCGGCGCACGAGCGGCTCCGTCGCCTCGACCTCGACGCGTCCGACGTCCGCGCGCTCGATCGCGCGCTTCCCGGCCATGACGCGGTGGTCGTGACCCTCGGCATCTCCGAGCCCGCCGTGCGAGTGCGCCTGCGAGGGCCCCGTGCAACACTCGGCGACATCCGGTCGAGGGGAACCGCCGCCGTCGTCGATGCCGCCCGCCGGGCCGGAATCCGCCGAATCGTCGTGCAATCCTCCTACGGCGTCGGTGAAACGCGCGACCGGCTGACCCTCGCGGATCGCGTTCTCTTCGCGCTGCTCATCCGACCCCAGATCGTGGACTCCGAGATCCAGGAGGGCGTGCTGCGCGGCTCCGACCTGGACTGGACCATCGTGCAGCCGGTGTACCTGACCGACACCGACGACATCGAACACCACGTGTCCGAGGACGGGACGGTGCGCGGTCGCCGCGTCAGTCGCGCGGCGGTCGCACGCGTGCACGCCGAGTTGGTGGAAACCGGCGCAAGCGTCGGGCGCACGGTGTCCGTGTCGGGGTGACCAGCGGGATCGGCGTCAGCCGACGGCGATGAGGTCGATCACGAAGATCAGGGTCTTGCCGCCCAGGAAGTGTCCGCCGCCCTCGCCGTAGGCCAGGCGCGGAGGGATGACGAGTTCGCGACGTCCCCCGACCCGCATGCCGGGGATGCCGTCCTGCCATCCCTGGATGAGACCGCGAAGCGGGAACTGGATGCTCTCACCCCGGTTCCACGACGAGTCGAACTCCTCACCGGAGTCGAACTCGACACCGACGTAGTGGACGGTCACCTGGTCGCCGGGGCGAGCCTCCGCGCCCTCCCCGACGATCAGGTCGCGAATCTCCAGCTCACTGGGGGCGGGTCCGGCGGGGGCGTCGATCTCGGGCTTGGTGCGGTCATCGGTCATGGCTCCATCCAAGCCGAGGCGTCGCTCCCGGTCAACGCGACCGGCGTGGCGGAGGGGGTCTTGACAGCCGCAGGCACGGCTCGGCATCCTGAGGTCAGGCAAACTCAGCGCCCGGTAGACACGCAGGCATCGCCGCGGCACCGGGCGCTGAGTTCTTTCCGGCCCTCCGCCCGCCCGCGATCAGGGGGCGAACAGTGCGGCGCGGGCCGCGGTGACCCGAGCGAGGAGGACGTGCTCGTCCTCGGCGGCACGAGGGTCGCGGCCGGTGATCGACCGCTGACGGGTGGCCGCGAGCGCCGTGGCGTCGTGGATGAAGCCCTTCATCGTCGCCGTGCGATCGCCGCGCAGCCCCGCCGCCCACGCCAGCGCGGCGCGGCGACCCGAACCGGTGGCGAGCATGTCGACCTCCTGGGAGGTGAACCATCCCGCCGTGGCGTAATCAGACAGTCGTTCCCGGGTGAGGCGCGCCTCCTCCCTGCGCAGCCCCAAGATCCCCAGGATGAAGAGGATGAACAGCGGCACCTGAAGGGTCAGGTAGAGGCCGAAGAAGTCCCCGAAGACGGCCGAGCCGTTCCAGAACGCATGGAGCAGGATCGCGCCGGCGAGCCCGATGAGGAAAGGACCCACGGCATCGCGCACCCTGCCGCTCCGCCGCGCGGCCAAGCCCAGAGCGAACCCGATGACGCTGGTGAACATCACGTGCGCGAACGGGGAGAGGATGCCGCGGAGGAAGAAGATCTGCGAGACGTCGGCGACGCCCCCCTCGATGAATCCGATGCCGAAGTACTGGATGTTCTCGGTGAAGGCGAAGCCGGCACCGACGAGCGCGCCGTAGACGATGCCGTCGACCGGGCCATCGAAGGCCCGGCGGGCGGTGAGGAAGATCAGCAGCACCCCGAGACCCTTGGCGACCTCCTCCACGACGGGCGCCTGAACGACCGCCGACAGCGCGTCGCCGAGCGGCGTGGAGTCGAATCCGAACAGGAAGCCCAGCATCAGGTCGACGCCCAGGGCGATTCCGACCGATGCGATCGCCCCCCAGGCGACCGCGAGCACCAGGAGGCCCCGGGGCTCGGGCTCCCACCGGTCGATCAGCCGGATGGCGAAGAGGACGCCGACGAGGGGGATCAGGGCTGCGACCCCGCCGATGAGGGATGCCGCCGGGCCGAGTGCGTTGAGGAAGTAGCCGAAGAGCGCGATGAGGATCAGCACGAGCAGCGCAGCGATCCACAGCGGTGCCGTGCGCCCGGCGCGGGGCAGGGCCGCAGCGGAGGTGGGAAGGGGCACCGGTTCGGGTGAGACCCGCGCCTGGGGGATCGACGCCCCGTGGGCGACCTGCGGCTGGGCGAAGACCGTGGGAAATGCCGGGGGAAGAAGCGAGGGACGTGCGCCCCCGGGGCCGGCCGAGTTCGTCATGGCGAACAGCCTATGCGGGCGCGCTCCGCGCCGAGGGGGCCCGACCGTTTGCGTATACCGTGGAAGGATGCGCTTCGCCCACGTGACCTCGTCGGACCATGCGCGGCCCCGCCTCGTTCTCGTCCCCGGCGACGATGAGGCCGTCTTCGTCGATGAGCTCTTCCCCGGAGCGCCCGCCACACTGCAGGCGCTGGTCGAGGGCGGCGAAAAACTGCTCGAGGCCGTCGCGGAGGCCGCGGACGACGCGCCGCGGCACCCTCTCTCCCCCTTCGGGTTCGCCTCGGCCGTCCTGAGTCCCCCGGCCATCCTCGCGGTGGGCCTGAACTACGCCGCCCACTCGGGCGAGCTCGGGCTGAAGACGGATGCGACGCCGACGGTGTTCGTACTGTGGCCGAACTCTCTCACCGGTCACGAAGGCACGACATCGTGGCCCCGCCGCCTCAGCGAATCGGTCGACTACGAGGCCGAGCTCGGAGTGATCATCGGACGTCCCGCCAAGGACGTCTCCGTCGAGGCCGCGCTCGATCACGTGTGGGGGTACACCGTCGTCAACGACATCACCGCTCGCGACATCCAGTTCTCCGAAGCGCAGTGGTCACGGTGCAAGTCGTTCGACGGCTTCACCCCGACCGGTCCGTTCGTGGTGACCGCCGATGAGGTGCCCGACCCGCAGGACCTGCACATCTGGACCGTGCTGGACGGTCGCACCCTGCAGGACGCGTCGACCGGGCAGATGGTGCGGTCGGTCGCCACTCTCATCACCTCGCTGTCGCAGTCGGCCACCCTCCTGCCCGGCACCCTGATCTCCACCGGCAGCCCGGGCGGGGCGGGGTACTCCCGAGACCCTCAGGTCTTCCTCCGCGACCACTCGACGGTGACCGTCGGGATCGACGGCATCGGCGAGCTCACCACGCACTGCCGCATCCTGGACTGACGAGGAAGCGCTCGACAGGGATCAGTTGCAGGTGATGGTGCCGCCACCCTCCAGGGTGTGGACGCCCGGGCCGAGTTCGGCACACGCGGCGGCGAGGCCACCGACGATTGCGGTGACGACGAGGATGCCGACGATGATGCCGATCACCATCAGCACCGCGCTGATGATGATGGCCGCCAGCGCCCATCCGTTCTTGACCCCGGCCTTGCGGCTCTGCACGAGAGCGACGATGCCGAGGATCAGGGCGATCAGCTGTGCGAAGAACGACAGCACGAACGCCACGATGCCCAGGGTCTTGCCGGGAACGGGCGCGCCCGGCGCGGGCTGGGAGTTGTACGCGGGCGGAGGCGCGGAACTGTAGGCGGGCGGGTTCTGCGGAGCGCTCGGCGGAACGGCGCTCGGATTCTGCGGATCGGTCACGTTGGCTCCTTGGTGCAGGGAAGCGGTTCAGGGTTGCGAACGAACGCTATCGGTCCGTGCGCGGGAGCGCCAGCCTGACGCGCCGCGTCACGAGTGGGTCAATCTGCGGACTCCGCGACGAGGTTCTCAGCCGGCAGGATGAGCGGGATCGCGGCCGTGGTCGCCTCCAGTCCCGACAGTCGTGCGGGCGAGAGCTGCTTGGCGACCTCCTCGCGCGACATCAGCCCCGCCTCCACGACGAGGTCGGCGATGTTGTGGCCCGTCAGCAGCGCGGTCTTCGCCAGCGCGGCGGCGGCGGCATAGCCGATGAAGGGCGTGAGGGCCGTGACGACTCCGACGGAGGTGCCGACCATGGCACCCAGTCGCTCTCGATTGGCGGTGATGCCGTCGATGCAGTTCACGCGCAGCGTGTGCATTCCGCGACGCATCCAGGTGATCGACTGGAAGATCGAGTGCGCGATGATCGGCTCGAAGGCGTTCAGCTGCAGCTGACCTGCCTCGACCGCCATCGTCACGGTGAGGTCGGCTCCCGCCACCGCGAAGGCCACCTGGTTGACCACTTCGGGGATCACGGGGTTCACCTTCCCCGGCATGATGCTGGAGCCCGCCTGGCGGGGCGGGAGGTTGATCTCACCGAATCCTGCCTGCGGGCCGGAGGAGAGAAGGCGCAGATCGTTGCAGATCTTGGAGAGTTTGATCGCGTTGCGCTTCAGCGAGGCGGAGAACGACATGAACGCGCCGGTGTCGCTGGTGGACTCGACCAGGTCGGTGGCCAGCTCCAGGTCCAGACCCGTGATCGACCGCAGGTGAGCGAGCACCGCGGTGCTGTAACCGGGCGAGGCGGTGATGCCGGTGCCGATGGCCGTCGCACCCATGTTGATCTCGTAGAGGAGGTAGGCGTTCTCGGTGAGCCGGTTGTAGTCCTCGCCGAGTGTGGTGGCGAAGCCGTGGAACTCCTGTCCCAGTGTCATCGGCACGGCGTCCTGCAGCTGCGTGCGACCGACCTTGAGGACGTCGTGGAATTCTCGCGCCTTCGCCAGGAACGAGTGCCGGAGCAGGTCGAGCTCGTCCAGGAGCGTCTTCAGATCCAGGCTCAGACCCACCTTGACCGCCGTGGGATAGACGTCGTTCGTGGACTGGCTGCGGTTGGTGTCGTCGATCGGCGACAGGAACGCGTAATCGCCCTTCTGCCTTCCGGCGAGTTCGAGGGCGATGTTGGTGATGACCTCGTTGGCGTTCATGTTCGTCGAGGTGCCGGCACCGCCCTGCACCACGCCGACGACGAATTGATCGTGGTACTGACCGTCGATGACCAGCTGCGCGGCGCGATCGATGAGGTCGGCCTTCATCGCGTCGAGGACGCCGATGTCTCGGTTCGCCCGCGCCGAGGCCTGCTTGACCATCGCGAGGGCCCGCACCAGGTCTCGGTACACCGAGATGGGGCGCTTGCTGACCGGGAAGTTCTCCAGCGCCCGCGCGGTGTGGATGCCCCAGTAGGCGTCTGCGGGAATCTCCAGGGATCCCAGCGAATCCGATTCGGTGCGGGTGCGCGTCGTTGCGTCCGGAGCCATCGATAGTCCTTTTGGGTCGCGGCGGTCGGTGATCCCCCGAGCCTAGTCACGAGTCACCGGCTCCTCGGTGGCCCTGGTGTACAGGTGGGGCAGGAGCACTGTCCGCAGCGTCCCCTCCAGGGTGTCAGCGCCGCTTGCGCGAGAAGGCCTCGAGTCTGGCCTCCGGGCTCAGACGCGCCATCCGCTCTGCCCACTCCGGTGTGAAGTAGTCCCCCGTCGGAGCGTCCACGACGGGGACGACGTCGTGCGTGATCGTCGTCGGGTACACGCGGACGACGTGGAACGACTGCCCGGCGTCGAAGCCGTTGACCTCCAGCGCCGGGAGGCCGAGGTTCATTCCGTAGCACGTCGACGACGCGACCGAGACGGGGATTCCCGCGAACGTCGCGCTGGTGGAGTAGTGCAGGTGGCCGGCGAGGATCGCGCGGACATCCGTCCCCTCGAGCACGCGGGCGAGGCGGCTCTGGTCGCGCAATTCGAGGATGTCGAACAGCGGGAGCGGCGAGGGGATCGGGGGGTGATGCATGGCGAGGATGGTGCCGAGGGGCGCCGGCGCCGTCAGCACGTCGGACAACCACGCCAGCTGAGCGTCGTCCAGATCGCCGTGGTGCCAGCCGGGCACCGTGGTGTCGATGCCGACGATACGGAGGCCGTCGAGGTCCCACACCCGGTCGAGAGGCGCCTCGCTCGGCTCTTCGTCGAGCAGGTGTCGGCGCATCGCCGGGCGTTCGTCGTGGTTCCCCGCCACCCAGACGACGGGGGCGCCCAGTGCCGCGGCCACCGGCTCGACCAGCTCGCGCAGACGCCGGTACGCATCAGGCTCTCCAAGGTCGGTCAGGTCGCCGGTGACGACGAGGGCGTCCGGTCGCGGGCGCATCCGCTCGATCAGTCGGAGCGTCACCGCGAGATGCTCCTCGGTGTCGATCCCCGGCCCGTGCAGAGCTCCGCCCGCCAGCAGATGGGTGTCGCTCAGGTGCAGGAGCGTGCGTTCGGGCGGGGGGTACTGTCCGAATCGGAGGGATGCCGCGTCCATTCCCCGAGCCTAACCAGCCCCACCCCCGCGGTCCCGCCGCGTCCGACCCGGAATGTGCGGGATGAGCACTAGTGGTTGACGACGATGAGCACAATGCCGCCGATCACCGCGAGCGCGCAGACCGTGAAGCATCCGTATGCGCCGATGTAGGACACCTGCTTCTGGCGGTCCGTCAGAGGACTCTTCCTCGCGGCCTTCTCTGCCGCCTTCGCCGCGCGGCGCGCTTGCTTCGCGGAGATCACGGTGATGGCGTCGGTGAACTCCGCCGGCGTCACGACAGGAGCACGCCCGCTGCGGACGAGGAGGCGGAGCCCGAGGGCGTAGAACAGCACGACCGTCGTCGCCGCGATCAACGCGGCGAGGAAGACCTCGACGAACGCCAACCAGTCGATCGAGATCATGAGCGCTCCCCCTTGGTCCCGGTGCGCTCACGCGGGGCGGCCGCTGAGCCCTGGTCGATCTGCTCGGAGCGACGCGTCCGCTCGCGACGCGTGGGCGGCGGGTTGCGCGGGACCTTGATCGCCGCACCCGAATCGGCGACCTCGCTCATCGCATTGGCCGCGTTGACCGCGTTGCGACGCGAACGCAGATAGATCGCCAGCACCACCACGCCGGCGGCGACCGCGTCGATCAAGATCCCCCAGGTTCCCAGCAGAACGACCACGAACGCCGCGAGGGCGCCTACGGCACCGGCAGCCGGGAGGGTGAGGAGCCAGCCGACCATGATGCGGCCCACCGTCCGCCAGCGCACGATCGAGCCCCGGCGGCCGAGACCGGAGCCGATCACCGAACCCGACGCGACCTGGGTCGTGGACAGGGCGAATCCGAGGGCGCTGGACGCCAGGATGGTGGAGGCCGTGGACGACTCCGCGGCGAATCCCTGAGCGGGCTTGACGTCGGTGAGCCCCTTGCCGAGCGTGCGGATGATGCGCCATCCGCCCATGTAGGTCCCGAGCGCGATGGTGACGGCGCAGGCGATGATCACCCAGAGCTGCGGGTCAGGAGTCGCACTCGACTGCCATCCCACCGTGATGAGCGCCAGCGTGATGACGCCCATCGTCTTCTGGGCGTCATTCGTGCCGTGCGCGAGTGCGACGAGGGAAGAGGTGAAGATCTGTCCCCACCGGAACCCGTCACGGCCGTCGGGTCTGCCGTCGTGTCGCCGCGTGACGGCGTAGGCGATCTTGGTGGTCGCGAAGGCGATCACACCCGCGGTGAGCGGGGCGATCAACGCGGGCAGGATCACCTTCGACATCACCACGCCGAGGTCGATCGCCGCGAAGCCTGCCCCCACGATCGTGGCGCCGATCAGTCCGCCGAACAGGGCGTGCGAGGAGCTGGAGGGAAGACCCAGCAGCCAGGTGAGCATGTTCCAGGAGATGGCGCCGATCAACCCCGCGAAGATGATCGCGGGGAAGATCGCTGCGGAGAGCTCATCCTCCCGGATCATCCCTCCCGAGATCGTCTTGGCGACCTCGGTGGACAGGAACGCTCCGACAAGATTCAGCACGGCCGCGAGCAGGACGGCGACCTTGGGCTTGAGCGCACCGGTCGCGATCGGCGTCGCCATGGCGTTGGCCGTGTCGTGGAACCCGTTCGTGAAGTCGAAGAACAATGCCAGCACGATGACGAGCACGATGATGAGGGCTGCGGTCTCCACCGTTCGCTTTCCGAGAGTGCCAAAAGGGAGGATGCCGACGGGATCGGCGTGTGCGAACGAAGAGTTCACCGGGAGTTAAGGAACCGGCAACCGGCCAGACAGAATCCTTTCACCGGCCTTGATCCTGGTCAACTCAGGGAGCCGCGACTCCAGGGTGACCTTCGGCGCGTCCGGCGTCCTCCACATGGGGTGATGCGAAGTCGGGGCCGAGGGTGTTGGATGATGCCGCAAGCCCCGGATCGGCCTGGGGGCGAAGGCAGGTGGCCGGATGAAGAAGTGGTCCGTCGTGCTGATCCTGGGCGCGGCACAGTTCGTGATGGTGCTCGACAGCACCGTCATGAACGTCTCGATCTCGACCGTGGTGGCCGACCTCGACAGCAGCGTGACAGCGATGCAGACCGCGATCACGTTCTACACCCTCACGATGGCCGCCACGATGCTGCTCGGTGCGAAGCTCGGCGACATCTGGGGCCGGCGCCGCGCGCTGGTCATCGGGTCGATCGTGTACGCGGCGGGCTCGCTCCTGACGGCCCTCAGCCCGAACATGCTGACGCTCTTCCTCGGTTGGTCGGTCATCGAGGGCCTCGGCGCAGTGCTCGTCATCCCCGCCATCGCAGCGCTGATCGCCGACAACTACGACGGGTCCGATCGGGTGACGGCCTTCGCGGCCATCGGCGCCGTCTCCGGTGCCGCCGTGGCCGCGGGCCCCCTCATCGGCGGATTCATGACCACCTACCTCAGCTGGCGGTACGTGTTCGCGGGCGAAGTCGCCATCATGGCAGTGGTCGTGCTCCTCGCCCGGCGCATCGGTGAGAGGGCGGCGCGCCAGCGCGTCGGGCTCGATGCGCTGAGCGTGCTGCTGTCGGCGGTCGGCCTCGTCGCGGTCGTGTACGGGATGCTGCAGAGCAAGGTCTGGGGATGGATCATCCCGCTGCACTCCCCCGAGATCGGCGGCGTGGCGATCGCACCGTTGGGTATCTCGCTCACTGCATGGCTCATCGTCGTCGGCAGCGTCCTGCTGACGCTCTTCTTCGCCCGTCAGCGCCGCCTGGTCGCTCGGGGAGGCGACCCTCTGCTGCACGCCGAGCTGCTGTCCATCCGCCGGCTGCGCAGCGGCTTGAGCGTGCTGGGCGGTCAGTACGCGATCACGGCAGGGCTGTTCTTCATGGTCCCGGTCTACCTGCAGATGACGCTCGGTTTCGACGCCCTCGAGACGGGCGTCCGCATCTTCCCCCTGTCGGTGTCGCTGATCCTGTTTTCGATCTTCGGCACCCGTCTGTCCACGCGCTGGTCACCGAAACGCATCGTGCGCGTCGGCCAGTGGACCCTGGCGGCGAGCTGCCTCGTGCTGCTCACCGCCGTCGACCCCGAGCTGTCCAGCCCCGCGTTCGGGCTGGGGATGTTCTGTGCGGGCGCCGGCCTCGGACTGCTTGCCTCACAACTGGGAAACGTGAACATGTCGTCGGTCACGGAGAAGGAGACGAGCGAGGTCGGGGGCCTGCAAGGCGTCTTCCAGAACCTCGGCTCCTCTCTCGGCACCGCGTTGATCGGTTCGATCCTGATCAGCACCCTCGCCACATCCTTCACGAGCGGCGTCGCGCAGAGCACGCTGCCCGCCCAGACGCAGACGGTCGTCACCGAGCGCACGGCAGGCGGCGTGCAGATCGTGCCGGCCGACAGCGTGCCGCAGATCGCGACCGACGCGGGCCTCAGCGACCAGGAGGCGACCGAGCTGCAGGCGGTCTATGTCCAGTCGCAGCTGACGTCGCTGCGCACGGCTCTGTTCGGTCTCATCCTGCTCGCACTGGCATCGCTCCTGCTCTCACGCGGCATCCCGGACGAGGTCCCGCCGCCGCGGCGGAAGCGCATCACGGCGCGGGACGCGAGCTCGTAGCGAGCGCCGGAGCGCGGCCCGAGGAGTCGACTAGCGTGGGACGGTGACCACCGCCGCCGCATCCCCCACACCCCCCGTCGCCGCACGCACGCCGATCGTGCGGAGCCATCATGGCGACGACGTCGAAGACGCCTACGAGTGGCTCCGGGCCAAGGAGGATCCGGCGGTCATCGCACATCTGGAGGCCGAGAACGCCTATACCGCGGCGCGCACCGCACACCTGGTGGCCCTGCGGGAGCGGGTGTTCGAGGAGATCAGGTCCCGCACCCTGGAGACCGACCTCTCCGTCCCCAGCCGCCACGGCGAGTGGTGGTACTACGGCCGGACCGTCGCGGGGAAGCAGTACGGCATCCAGTGCCGCGCTCCCCTGGCGTCGCCCGACGATTGGACCCCGCCGCTGCTCTCGCCGGATGCCGAGGTACCCGGTGAGCAGGTACTGCTCGACAGCAACGTCGAGGCCGACGGCCAGGATTTCTTCTCCCTCGGCAGCTTCGACGTCTCGACCGACGGCTCGCGCATGCTGTTCGGCGTCGATGTCGCCGGCGACGAGCGGTACACGATCCGCGTCCGGGACCTCGTGACCGGCCGTCAGCTCCCGGACGAGATCCCCGGCACCTTCGCCGGGGCGAGCTTCTCCCCCGACGGCCGGTTCATCGTCTACACCACGGTCGATGACGCCTGGCGCCCCGACACCGTATGGCTCCACGAGCTCGGCACACCGGTCGCCGACGACGCCAAGCTCTTCCACGAGCCCGATGAGCGGTATTGGGTGGGCGCCGGATTCACGCGCAGCGACCGCTACCTCGTCATCAGCCTGGGCTCGTCGATCACCTCCGAGGAGTGGCTCGTCGACGCCACCGATCTGAGATCCGAGCCGCGGGTGATCTGGCCCCGCCACGAGGGCGTGGAATACGACGTCTCGCACGCCGTCGTCGACGGCGAAGACACGCTGTACATCCTCCACAACGACGGCGCGCTCGACTTCGAGGCTCGTCCGCGTATCCGCGGCCGACCCGCAGGGCCCCCGCCGCAGCGTCATCCCCCATCGCGCCGGCATCCGCCTGCTCGGTCTTTCCACCTTCCGCGACTGGGGTGTGATCGGCTACCGCCGGGAGGGCCTGGCACGACTCGGGATGCTCGACTACGCCACGTCGGCGGTGACGGAGATCGAATTCGACGAGCCTCTGTACTCGGTGGGCACCGGCGGGAACCCCGAGTGGGCTCCGCCGATGCTGCGGCTGTCGTACGGCTCGTTCGTCACCCCCGGCACCGTGTTCGACTACGAGATCGCCACCGGCGCCCTCATCCTGCGCAAGCGCCAGCCGGTCCTCGGCGGCTACGATCCGGCCGAGTACGGGCAGGCGCGCGTCTGGGCCCGCGCCGGCGACGGCACGGAGGTGCCGGTGTCGCTGGTGTGGAAGAAGTCATTCGGCGAGCCCGGCGCGGCGCCGCGCCCTGTGCACCTTTACGGCTACGGCTCGTACGAGCACTCCATCGAGCCCGGATTCTCGGTGCCGCGCCTGTCGGAGCTCGATCGCGGCGTGGTCTTCGCCGTCGCCCACGTGCGCGGGGGCGGGGAGATGGGTCGGCAGTGGTACGAGGACGGGAAGCTCCTGGCCAAGCGCAACACCTTCACCGACTTCGTCGCCGCAGCACACCATCTCATCGAGAACGGCTACACCACCCCCGACCGGATCGTGGCCGAGGGCGGAAGCGCCGGCGGACTACTCATGGGCGCGGTGGCGAATCTCGCACCCGAGAGCTTCGCCGGGATCCTCGCGGACGTGCCGTTCGTCGATGCGCTGACGACGATCCTCGATCCGTCGCTGCCGTTGACCGTCATCGAGTGGGACGAATGGGGAGACCCGCTTCACGATGCCGACGTCTACGCCTACATGAAGTCGTACACCCCCTACGAGAACGTGCGGGAGGGCGTGCGCTATCCCCGTGTTCTCGCGGTGACCTCGCTCAACGACACCCGGGTGCTCTACGTCGAGCCGGCGAAGTGGGTCGCGCGGCTGCGAGAGGTCGGCGCCGACGCGTTGCTGAAGTGCGAGATGGTCGCCGGTCACGGCGGCGTCTCGGGCCGGTACAACGCGTGGCGGGAGCGGGCCTTCGAGCTCGCGTGGCTGTTGGACGTGCTCGGCGTCGCGGACTGACCCGGGGGGCACGACTGCCCGTCCCGGCCTGCTCAGCCGAAGAGCGCGGCGGCCTCGTCGTAGCGGTAGCGGGGGACGGTGTTGAGCTCTCCCAGCGCCTCGGCGAACGGCACCCGCACGATGTCGGTGCCGCGAAGCGCCACCATCTTGCCCCACTCCGCGTCCACCACCGCGTCGGCGGTGTGGAGCCCCAGGCGCGTGGCGAGCACCCGGTCGAAGCCCGAGGGCGAGCCGCCCCGTTGGATGTGCCCGAGCACCGTGGCGCGAGTCTCGATCCCCGTGATGCGCTCGATCTCGGGGGCGAGCACCTCGCTGATCCCGCCCAGGCGCGGACGGTTGAAGGCGTCCAGACCCTTGTCGCTGAACGCCTCGTCCATGCCCTTGAGCTTGAAGCCCTCCGAGACGACGACCAGCGGCGCGCGGCCACGGTCGTGCGCCTTGGTCACCAGCTCGCAGATGTCGTCGATCGTCAGCGGCACCTCGGGGATGAGAATCGCGTGCGCCCCTGCGGCGATCCCGGCGTGCAGCGCGATCCACCCGACGTGGCGCCCCATGACCTCGGCGACCATGCAGCGCTGATGGGAATCGCCCGTGGTGCGGAGGCGGTCCATCGCCTCCGAGGCGATGTTGACGGCGGTGTCGAAGCCGAACGAGTAGTCCGTGGCGCGCAGGTCGTTGTCGATGGTCTTCGGGACCCCGATGACGTTGATGCCGTCCTTCGACAGGCGGTCGGCGGCGGCGAGGGTCCCCTCCCCGCCGATCGCGATGATCCCGTCGATGCGATGACCGTAGAGGGTTTTGGCGATGTTGTCCGCTCCCCCGCGCGACCCCTCGTACGGGTTGGTGCGGCTGGTGCCGAGGATCGTTCCGCCGACCTTCGACAGGCCCTTCACTTCGTGGCGGGTGAGGGGGAAGAAGTCCGCATCCACCACGCCGCGCCAGCCGTCTCGGATGCCGACGAACTCGAGGTTGTAGTTCGTCGTGCCCTTCAGCACGACGCCGCGGATGACGGCGTTCAGGCCGGGGCAGTCGCCGCCGCTGGTCAGGATGCCGATCTTCATGTGTGTCCTCGGTGCTCTCGGGGTGGGGCTATCGGCGACGCTGCCTCACCCCGAGAGTACTGCCGGATGCCGGGGGCACACCAACCCGGTGCGCCCCGCGCGGATCAGACCTCGCCCAGCGCTCGCCGGGTGAGGTGCATGAGCGCGGACAGCTGCACCGAGTCGCTGGACTCGGGGTCCACCGCGATGCCGTCGAGGGCACGCTGGGCGAGCCCCTGCTTGGAGTCGATCAGCTCGGCGATCTTGGTGTCGATCGTGTGGGCGGCGATGATGCGCCACGCGGTCACGGGCTCCGCCTGACCGATGCGGTGCACCCGGTCGATGGCCTGCGTCTGCTCGGCGGCCGTCCACGACAGCTCCGCCAGCACGACGTTGGAGGCCGCCTGCATGTTGACACCGACTCCTGCGGCCGTCAGCGAACACACCGCGACCCCGACCTCCGGGTCGTTGTTGAACGCGTCGATGGCCTCCTGGCGTGCGGTGGAGGTCTGGTCTCCGCGCAGCGACACCGACCGCAGCCCCGACGCACGGAAGTGCGCCTCGGCGGCGTCCATGACGTCGATGTGCTTGGCGAAGAACACCACCTTGCCCACCGACCGTTGCAGCTGCACCGCATAATCGGCGGCGAGATGGGCCTTTGCCTGACCGATGCGACGCACCATGGTGAAGACGTTCTCGGCCCCGGTCCCCTGCGCCTTGGACTCATCGAGCTCGTTCTGGGCGACCAGGCGCACGATGTCGTCGTCGAGCTCTCCGGGCAGGTGCAGGTTCGCCTGACCCTGGCGGGCGGTGCCGCGGGCCTCGATGATCCGGCGATAGCGCGCGGCGAGGCGCTCGCCGAGCTCGCGCTCGGCCTGGCGGATCGATCGACCGAATTCGTCATCGAGCTCGACGGGAAGGTCGGCGATGAGCTTGTCGGGGAGGTCGGCCGCGACATCCGTCTTCAGGCGCCGGACGATCCCCATCGAGATGACCGCTTCGCGGGCGGCGGGGTAGAACGCCTTGTCGGCCGGTGTGAGCCCCGACTCGTCGAGCTTCTCCATCAGCTCCGGCCCCGGCTTCTCGCCGTTGGTCCAGCCGAGGAAGCGCCAGATGGCGTCGAAGTCCTCGACGTCGTTGATCAGCGGCGTTCCGGTGAGGGCCAGCATGAGGGGATCGCGCACCTGCTCGCGGATGCGGCCCGCCAGCGCGAGGACGTTCTGCGAGCGGAGCGAGGTGAGGTTCTTGATGAAGTGGGCCTCGTCGACGACCATGCCTTTCAGCCCGATCGAGCTGAGCCACGACAGGTGCCGGTCGAGGATCTCGTAGTTGACGATGAACACATCGGCGAAGGCGTCCATCGCCTCGCCGTCGCCGTGGATGACGGTCGCTCGGCGCTGCGGTGTCCAGCGCGCGACCTCGCGTGCCCAGTTCATCTTCACCACGTTCGGGACGACCGCGAGCAGCGGATAGGCGTCGGCGACCGAGGCGGCGAGCACCGACTCGGCGGTCTTGCCGAGGCCCGGCTCGTCGGCCAGGAGGAACGACCGGTGCCCCTGACGCACCGCCTCGAGGAAGCGCGACTGGTGCGGCATGACGTCCAGCCCCTTGGGCGAGAGACGGTCGAACTCGGGGACGGGGGGAAGATCCATGGATGCCGCTCCGCCGCCGGCCCCTGTCTCGAAGGCCTTGTACAGCGGACCCATGAGCCCCCAGCCGTCGAGGCGGCGGCGGATGTTCTCCTTGGGTGCCAGGCGCGACAGATCCGGCGCGAGGAACGGGTTCGCCATCTGGCGGGCTTCGACGGTCGCAGGCACTACCTGGCGCTCGGCGAGCGCCGCGGGCACGACCTGCGCGGGTGCGGGAGCGCTGTCGGTGATGATCAGCTCGTCCGGCGGCAGCTCGGCACCGGACTCCAGCAGCCAGTCGCGACGCATGCGGCGGGCGACCGGAGAGGTGGCCTGATCGACTTCGAGCAGCTGGATCAGCGAGGTGTCGCGTGCGGCCGTCTTGGCGAGGATCGTCGCGACACCGTCGAGTCGCTTCAGCAGCTCCGAGCGGGTGGCGTCGGTGATCTCGGTGTCGGCCTTGACCCGGGCCCGCTCCTCGCGGACGAGGAATGCGATCACCTGGAACTTGACGCGATTGGTGGGTCCGAGCTTGCCGCGCTGGGCTTTGGCTTCGACCTCGCGCACCTTACGGGCGAGGATCGGGATGACGGGAGCGTCGTCGTCACGGCGCGACGACGACCTTCTGCGGCCCGACGCCGAGCGTGAGCGCGAATCCTGGGCGGGTGCCGTGGTCGGCATGCTCCTCCTGAGCGTGAGTGCCGGTGAAGACCGGCGGGTGTCCGGCGGGACGGTGAGAGCGACGGGGTCCGCGGGCGGCGATCCGTCACGACGCGGGTCGGAGTCCTCGGCCGGGCGGCTGCGGGCTCTCGCTTCAGCGAGCTGCGGCGACGCCGGTGAGATCTCCGACACCGATTCTAGCGCGCCGGCGGGCCGCGCGCCCACTCCGGGCACGCCGTGCGGCGCGTCGGGTCACCCCCAGAGCGTCTGGACGATGTCCTCGCTGTACCCCTCGGGGGTGAAATTGATGTAGGCGGTGGCCACCCAGCCGTTGTCGCGCACGACGTGGGTCTCGCCCCGAAGGTAGGGTACGTCGTCGAGCGAGACACCGCGCTGCTCGATCCGGCAGACGGTCCCGCCCAGCCCGTCCTCGCAGCCGAAGCCCGACTCCAGCAGGCCGGTGCGCAGCGCCGCCGCCTGCGTCGCGTCGATCACCGTGACGGTGGTCGCGAGCCCCGACTCGCTCGGAGTGCCCCATGAGCAGCGGATCGACGCAGGTCCTGCGGCGAGGATCTCCAGCCCGACGGCGTTCTCGGTGGAGTACATCGTCACGCCGGGGTCGTTCAAGGGTGGATTCTGCTGGTTGAGGGACTCGAGCATCCCCGCCGAGTAGATGTCCTCGCACCGCTCGGGCAGCTGCAGCGTGTCGGGCAGCATGGTCTCGATCGGCGACGGGGTGGGCGCCGGCGACACCGGCGTGGCGGCACCCGACGGGGTCGGGCTCGAGATCGACGCGGACGGCGACGGCGTCGAACCGGGCTCGGGAACGCACCCGGATATCGCGGCGAGCACCATCGCCGCGCCCGCGGCGGTGACGACTGCGCGTCGGATGTTCATCATGGGTGCCCCTTCCCCGTCGGATCTCGACGATACCCGCGGGAGTAGGGTGAGCGCGTGACCGATCAGCCGGCGACACGCGAGCGTGTCGTTCTCCTCGTCGCCATCCTCGCGTCGTTCGTGGCCTTCCTCGACAGCACCGTGGTCACGGTCGCCCTTCCCGCCATCGCCGAAGAGCTCGGCGGAGGACTCGCCACCCAGCAGTGGGTGGTGGATGCGTACCTCATCACGCTCGGTGCGCTCATCCTCGTCGCGGGTTCCCTCAGCGACGTGTTCGGCCGGGTCGTGGTGCTGGTGTGGGGACTCATCGGGTTCGGAGTGACCTCCGTCGCGATCGCCGCGGCTCCCACGGCGGAGTTCCTCATCGTCGCGCGCGGGCTCCAGGGGGTCGCCGGTGCCCTGCTCGTGCCCAGCTCGCTCGCCCTCATCACTGCGACCTTCCGCGGTCCCGCGCAGGCGCGTGCCATCGGAACGTGGACAGGCGCGACGACGGCGGCGATGCTCGTCGGCCCTCTCCTGGGCGGTGTCTTCGTCGATCTGCTGTCCTGGCGCCTGGCCTTCCTGATCAACGTCCTCCCCATCGCGGTCACGCTCTTCCTCCTTCCGCAGATGGGCCTGGCCGAGAAGCGCGACCCCACTCGCAGCGTCGACTGGGCGGGCGCGGTGATGTGCGCCGTCGGGCTCGGCGGGGTGGTGTTCGCCCTCATCGAGCAGCCGAACCTCGGGTGGTCCTCACCCCTCATCTGGACGACGCTGGTCGTCGGCATCCTCTCCTTCGCCGGGTTCCTCGTGCGACAGCGCGTGGCGCGAAGTCCCATGATGCCGCTCGGGCTCTTCCGCGTCCGCAACTTCTGGACCGGCAACATCGCCACCGCCTTCATCTACGGCGCGCTGTCGTTGAACGGCTTCGTGGTCGGGGTGTATCTGCAGCAGGGCGCCGGGCTCCCCGCGACCCTTGCGGGGTTGGCGATGCTCCCGAGCACCGTGCTGCTCATCGTGCTGAGCTCGCGCATCGGTGCGCTCGCCGGCAGGATCGGCCCGCGCCTGTTCATGACGGTCGGACCACTGCTGATGGCCGTGGGCGCCCTTCTGCTCCTGACCGTCTCGGAGGACTTCGACTACTGGTGGCAGGTGCTTCCCAGCGTCGTGATCTTCGGTGTGGGGCTCGCCGCGACCGTCTCCCCCCTCACCTCCGCCATCCTCGGCGCGATCGACAGCTCACGCTCCGGGATCGCCTCGGCGGTGAACAACGCCGTCGCCCGCGTCGCGGGTCTGCTGGTGATCGCCGCCCTCGGCACCATCGTGGGTGGCTCGCTCGATCTCGACGGCTTCCACCGCGCCGCGATCGTGACCGCGGTGTTCCTCGCCATCGGCGGGGCGGTGTCGTGGCTCGGGATCCGCAATCCGGCAGCGAATGACAGCCCGGCGGAGGTCAGGTGAGGCGGGCGGACGTCAGACGAGGCTCTTGGTGTGCCAGACCGTCTTCACCTCGGTGAAGGCGCTGATCCGCTCGAGGCTCGGCGCCGCGGCATCCGGTCCCTGCTCGGGCGGAAGCACGCGCGTGAGCGTCTCTGCCGCCTTCACCTGCAGGTCGACCCAGTCGATCTCTCCCGCGCCGACCAGGTCGAGCGCGTGCACGTCGGGGTGACCCGCCAGCCACGGCGCGATCTCGGCAGGCGACCCGGTCAGGACGTTGACGACACCGCCGGGCACATCCGAGGTGGCCAGCACCTCGGCGAGGCTGACGGCCGAGAGCGGGAACGACTCCGAGGCGACGACGACCACGCTGTTGCCGGCGACGAGGGCCGGCGCGATCGCCGAGACGAGTCCGACCAGGGCGGTGTCCTGCGGCGCGATGACACCCACCACTCCCGTCGGCTCGGGCACCGACAGGTTGAAGTAGGGCCCTGCCACCGGGTTGGCGTTGCCCGTGACCTGGGCGAACTTGTCGCACCAGCCGGCGTACCAGACCCACCGGTCGATGGCTTCGTCGACCTCGGCAGCCGCCGTGGACTGCGACAGTCCGGTCTGCGCGATGATCTCGTCGACGAACTGGCCGCGACGGCCCTCGAGCACCTCGGCGACGCGGTACAGCACCTGACCGCGGTTGTACGCGGTGGCGCCCGACCAGGTCTTCGCGGCACCGACGGCGGCACCCACCGCGTCGCGGGCATCCTTCCGCGAGGCCTGCGCCGCATTGGCGAGGAAGGCGCCGCCGGGTGAGCGGACCTCGTAGGTACGCCCGGATTCGCTGCGGGGGAACGCACCGCCGATGAAGAGCTTGTAGGTCTTGGGAACGGTCAAACGCTGTGTCATGTCCTCGGTCCTCAGCTGTTCGCGGTGCTCTTCAGATACGCCAGCAGCCCGTGGCGGCCGCCTTCGCGTCCGTAACCGGATTCCTTGTAGCCGCCGAACGGGCTCGACGGGTCGAAGCGGTTGAAGGTATTGGTCCACACGACACCCGCGCGCAGGCGATCCGCGACGGCGAGGATGCGCGACCCCTTGTCGCTCCAGATGCCGGCCGAGAGACCGTAAGGGGTGTTGTTGGCCTTCTCGATGGCCTCCGCAGGGGTGCGGAAGGTCAGCACCGACAGCACCGGCCCGAAGATCTCGTCACGCGCGATGCGGTGGCTGGTCTGGACGCCGGTGAAGATCGTCGGCGGGAACCAGAAGCCGTTGTCGGGGATGACGCAGTCCGCGCTCCAGCGCTCGGCGCCCTCCTCCTCGCCGATGCGGCTGAGCCTCGCGGATGCGGTCCAGCTGCTCCCGGGAGTTGATCGCGCCGATGTCGGTGTTCTTGTCCAGCGGGTCGCCGAGACGCAGGGTCGACAGGCGCGCCTTCAGCCGGTCGACGACCTCGTCGTGGATGGACTCCTGCACGAGCAGTCGACTGCCTGCGCAGCAGACGTGACCCTGATTGAAGAAGATCCCGTTGACGATCCCCTCGATGGCCTGATCGATCGGCGCGTCCTCGAAGACGATGTTCGCCGCCTTGCCGCCGAGCTCGAGGGTGAGCTTCTTGGGGGTGCCGGCCACAGCGCGGGCGATCTCGCGTCCGACGGCGGTCGAACCGGTGAAGGCCACCTTGTCGACATCGGGATGACGCACGAGCGCCGCCCCCGTCGCCCCCGCGCCGGTGATGATGTTGACCACGCCCGGCGGAAGGTCGGCCTGCTGCAGGATCTCCGCGAAGAGCAGCGCCGACAGCGGGGTGGTCTCGGCGGGCTTGAGCACGACGGTGTTTCCGGCGGCCAGGGCCGGGGCGACCTTCCACGCGAGCATGAGCAGCGGGAAGTTCCACGGGATCACCTGGGCGGCGACCCCGAGCGGGCGGGGGTTCGCGCCGGCGCCGGCGTAGTCGAGCTTGTCCGCCCATCCCGCGTAGTAGAAGAACCACGCGGCGACCTGCGGGATGTCGACGTCACGGCTCTCCTTGATGGGCTTGCCGTTGTCGAGGCTCTCGGCGACAGCGAGCTCGCGGGCGCGCTCCTGGATGAGGCGGGCGATGCGGAAGAGATACTTCCCGCGGTCGCGCCCCGACATGGCCGACCAGGTCTTGTCGAAGGCGCGGCGCGCGGCGGTGACGGCGGCGTCGACGTCGGCGTCGTCCGCGTGTGCCACCGTGGCGATGCGCTTCTCGTCGGCCGGTGACACGGTGTCGAACGCCGGCCCTGATCCTGGGCGGAACTCGCCGTCGACGAAGAGCCCGTACTCGTCCTGCAGGGTGAGGATCGACCGGGACTCGGGCGCCGGGGCGTAGTCGAGGAAGGACGTGGATTCTTTCGTGGTGTCGAGCCTCGCGGGTCATCCGTGTCTCCTCAGTCGATCGTGACGTAGTCGGCGCCGGTGTAGTGCCCGGTGCGCAGCTTCTGCCGCTGGCGGAGGACATCGTTCAGCAGCGACGACGCTCCGTAGCGGAACAGGTGCGGCTGAAGCCACTCCTCCCCCACCGTCTCGGCGACGAGCACCAGATAGGCGATGGCGTCCTTGGCGGTGCGGATGCCGCCGGCGGGTTTGACCCCCACCCGCTGCCCGGTGGCGCGATACCAGTCGCGCACCACCTCGAGCATGAGGAGGGTCGTCGGGCGCGTGGCGGCGGGCTGCACCTTGCCGGTGGAGGTCTTGATGAAGTCCGCTCCGGCGAGGACCGCCAGCCACGAGGCGCGCTTGATGTTGTCGTAGGTGTTCAACTCCCCGGTCTCGAGGATGACCTTCAGCGATGCGGAGCTGCCGTCAGCGCGACGGCACGCCTGCTTGACCTGCACGATCTGGTCGAAGACCAGACCGTAACGGCCGGAGAGGAACGCACCGCGGTCGATCACCATGTCGATCTCGTCTGCGCCTGCCGACACCGCCTCGGCGGTGTCGGCGAGCTTGATGGCCAGCGACGAGCGGCCGCTCGGGAACGCGGTGGCCACGGCCGCGACGCTGATCAGGCCGTCGTCGGGGTCGCCGTGCGCGGCGCCGAGGGCGGCGACGGCGCCTTGAACCATGTCGCCGTAGACGCAGACGGCTGCCACACGAGGACAGGTGGGGTCGGTCGGATCCGGGGTGAGCGCCTTGGCGACGAGGGAGCGGACCTTGCCCGGAGTGTCGGCACCCTCGAGGGTCGTGAGGTCGATCAGTTCGATGATGCGGTCCAGCGCCCAGGCCTTGGAGGTCGTCTTGATCGAGCGCGTCGCGAGGGCCGCAGCGCGCTGCTCGAGCCCGACGGCGTCGACGCCGGGGAGCCCGTGGAGGTAGCGCCGGAGGGTGGTGTCGTCCGGTTCTCCGCCGAGGAGATCGACGGCGCGCTCGGCGAGCGTCTGAAGTTCGGTGCGGCTCATGGCCTTTCCCTTTCCCGGTTTGCCTGCGGTCGGGCAAACCTCAAGCCTAGACCGTCAGCGCCGCACGCACACGGTCGACGTCGTCGGCCATCTGCGCGATGAGCTGCGGGATTCCCTCGAAGGCGCCCATGGCCCGGATCCGATGACTGAACTGCACCTCGACCCGGTGACCGTAAAGGTCGAGATCGGTCTCGTCGAGGACGTACGCCTCCACCTGCCGACCGGTGACGTCGTCGAAGGTGGGGTTGGTTCCGATGCTGATGGCGGCGGGATAGCGGATGCTGCTGCGTGGACCTTCGGGAGCACCCGCCGCGATCGCCCCCTCATCCACGAGCCAGCCGGCGTAGACCCCGTCGGCGGGGACGTATCCTTCGCGATCCGCGGACAGGTTGGCGGTGGGGTAGCCGAGCTCCCTCCCCCGCTTGAGTCCGTGCACGACCTCCCCCCGCACCGACGGGGCTCGCCCGAGGAGCTTCGCCGCCGTCTCGACGTCGCCGACTTCGAGGAGTTCGCGGATCCACGTCGACGACACACGACGCTCACCCTCGATGGCGCGGACGTCGTCGACGACCTGGAGGGAGAAGCCGTGCTCGGCCGCGAGCCTCCTCCAGGAGCGTCACGTCTCCCGCACCGCCCCGGCCGAACCGGAAGTCACGACCGACCAGCAGCATCGCAACCCCGAGGGCGTCGACCAGGAGCGTCTGGACGAACCGGCGCGGCTCGAGGTCGGCGAGCTCGCGGTCGAACGTCAACATCAGCGTGGCATCGACCCCCGCCTCCGCCAGCAGCCTGAGCTTCTGGTCGGGTCCGACGAGGCTCACCGGGCACAGGTCGGGACGCAGGAGCGCGAGCGGATTGCGATCGAAGGTCACCGCGACGACCGGCGTGCCCATGGTGGCGGCGTTGACCCTGGCCCGCTCGATGAGTGCGCGGTGACCGGCGTGCACGCCGTCGAACTTGCCGATGGCGACGACGGAGGGCCCGTAGCCGGTGGGGATGTCCTCCGGGCTGCGGAAGACGATCATCGCGCCACCGCGTCGGCGCGGGCCGCCGCAGCCGGGCGAACGGCGGGCCGGTGCAGGATCAGCCACCAGAGTCCGAGGAAGGGCAGCACCAGGGGGATCAGCAGATACCCCGCTCCGAACCACGACCAGACGGTGGGGTGGGCGAACAGGGCGGGGAGGACGAAGCTGAGCGTGCCGATGATGAGCACCCCCGCGAGCTCGAAGCAGATCGCGACCCAGGCGACGCGGTACCAGGTGCGCGACCCGGAGAAGATCAGTGCCAGCGTGGCGAGGATGTAGACCACCGCCGCGAGCGCCGAGAGGGAGTAGGCCAGCGGCGCCTCGTCGAACTCGCGGACGATCTGGACGAAGGACCGCCCGGTGGCGGCGAGCGCCATGATGCCGTAGACGATGACGAGGACGCGGCCGACGCCGGTCATGCGGGTGCGGGGGGTCGAGATCATGGCGTCCTCCATCCTACGTTCGTCGTCCCCCGGACGCTCAGGCGAGCTGGATGGTCCAGATCACCTGCATCCGCCAGACCATGACCGCCACGGCGAGTGCTGCGACGCCCATGATCACCGTGCTCCACCGGCTGCGTTCCACGAGGGCCCAGGCGACACCCGCGGGCGGAAGGAGGGCCGCCGAGACGAGGTAGACCCAGAACTCCAGCAGGCTGCCGCTGGGTTGGTTGCCGGCGAAGGGCGCGATGATCGCGACGACGATCTGCACGATCAGCAGCACTTCGACCAGCGCCATCGCCCCGACGGTGACGTCGCTCGGTCGGCGTCCGGCAAGACCGAGGATGACGCCGAGCAGCCCCGCCGCGACGGCGACCGCGACCTGGATCAGGGTGAACCACAGGATCATCCCGCGACCTCCTCGGGCATGTTGACGACGCTCTTGATGTCGTCTCCTCGGCGTTCGACGATTCCAACCAACGCCCCGTCGGGGTCGATCGCCGCGGCACGGGGACCGGGGAGAGCCGAGGCGATCCCGGCCAGCCGTTTGCCGTGGCGAAGGTCTCGGGCTTGCGCGGCGGTGACGCCGAGAGCGCCGAGCACCGCTGCGGCGGCCTCTGCCGGGGGCCAGGGTGATGCCTCGACCAGGTCCTCGACGCCGACCGCGTCGCCGATGTGGAAGGGACCGATGCGTGTGCGACGCAGGGCTGTGAGATGGCCGCCCACGCCGAGGGCGACGCCGAGGTCGCGCGCAAGGGAGCGGATGTACGTTCCGCTTGAGCAGTCCACTGTCACGTCGAGATCGACCACGGTGCCGGTGCGGCGCTCGTCGGTGACCTCGAGACGGGTCACCGTCACCTCGCGTGCCGCCAGCTGGACCTCCTGCCCGGAGCGCGCCAGGTCGTAGGCCCGCCGCCCGTCGACCTTGATGGCGGAGTAGGTGCTCGGAACCTGCGAGATGGTGCCGCGGAGTGGCGACAGGTGCGTCTCGATCTCGTCGGCGCTCACCCCCGAGGAATCCGTCACCGCCGTGGTCTCCCCGTCGGCGTCGTCTGTGGTGGTCGTCTCGCCGAGGCGGATGGTGGCCTCGTAGGTCTTGTCGAGCCCGACGACGAAGGTGAGCAGGCGCGTGGCGGCATCCACCCCCAGCACCAGGAGCCCCGTGGCCATCGGGTCGAGGGTCCCGGCATGGCCGATCTTGCGCGTCCCCCGTGCGCGTCGAGCGCGGGCGACGACGTCGTGGCTGGTGATGCCGGGGGGCTTGTCCACGAGGAGGATGCCCGCCATCAGCAGGAGTCCGCCCAGGCGCGGCGGAGACGCTCGGGATCGGTGTTGTCGACGATCGCCGAGGCCTCGGCGCGCGGATCGGCGTCCTGCAGGTAGAGCTCCTGCCCCTCGCGGTAGCGGGCGTTCCAGGGCGACCACGGATCCGGATCGCTGCCGTCGCGGGCGGCAACGCGTGCGGCGGCGACGTCGATCGGCACGTCGAGCCAGACCGACCAGTGCCAGATGCCTCGGAGCTCGGGGCGCAGGAGGAACACCCCGTCGACGATGAGCACGGCGTCGCGCGGCGCCGTGACCCACTCGGCCTCGACCGGGGCGTCGCGACGGTGGTCGAACGCCGCGAGTTGGAAGCCCGTGGCGCCGCTGGTCTGCGCGCCGTCGCGGAACGGCTCGATGAGCACCCGCCGGAAGGTGGCGTAGTCGAAGGAGTCACGATAGAAGCCTTCGGGCGACGTGCGCCCCCGGGCGTAGCGCTCGGTGCGAGGACGGTGGAAGCCGTCGATCGATGCACGGAAGACGGCGGAGCCGTCCTCGGCGAAGACGGTGGCGAGGTGGTCGGCGAACGTGGTCTTGCCGGCACCGTCTATGCCGTCGACGGCGAGGATGATGCGCCCCGCGCGGTAGTGCTGGCGCACCTCATCGCGAAGCGACCGCCACAGTGTGGTGGCCGGTGTGACGGGCAACTGCATGGCACTCAGCCTACGACCGCGCGACCCGCGCACCGCGCGGGTCTGTCTAGGCTGATCGCCATGCCCGACCTCGCCACGCCGCTCATCGCGTGGTACCGCGACAACGCGCGCGACCTGCCGTGGCGGCGCCCCGGCTTTCCCGCCTGGGGCACGCTGGTGTCGGAGTTCATGCTGCAGCAGACGCCGGTGACCCGCGTCATCCCCCATCTGGAGGCGTGGCTCGCGCGCTGGCCCGCCCCGGCAGACCTCGCCGCCGATCCTCCGGCAGAGGCGGTGCGGCAGTGGGCGAACCTCGGGTACCCGCGGCGTGCGCTCTGGCTGCACCGCGCCGCCACCGAGATCCGCGACCGACACGGCGGAGTCGTGCCGCAGGATGTCGATGCGCTCCTTTCGCTGACCGGGATCGGCGACTACACCGCGCGGGCTGTGGCGGTCTTCGCGTACGGCAGGCGTCACCCCGTGGTGGACACCAACACACGTCGGGTGCTCGCCCGCGCCGTGGCGGGTCGTTCGCAGCCGGGGCCCCCTGCGCGTCGTGACCTGTCGGCGATGGAGGCGATCCTGCCGCCCGATGACGACGCGGCCGCGACCGTCAACGCGGCCGCGATGGAGCTCGGTGCGATGGTCTGCACCGCACGGGCACCACGGTGCGCGGACTGTCCGCTGTCGGCGATGTGCGCGTGGCGGACGGCGGGGCACCCCGACACCGGAGACGTGCGCCGGCGCCAGGCGCGTTACGAGGGCAGCGACCGGCAGGCGCGCGGAGCGGTGCTGAAGACGCTGAGGGACGCCGCGCACGACGTGCCCCAGGAATCGGTGCTCGCGGACTGGCCGGACGCCCTGCAGCGCGACCGCGCGATCGACTCGCTCGTGTCGGATGGCCTCGTGGAGGCATCCGCGGGGATGCTGCGTCTTCCCGTGCGGGGTCAGTCCTCGTCGTCGCGCGGCTTGACGTAGGGGTCGGCTTCGCCGGCGTAGCTCGCGGAGGACGCAAGTCCCGCCACCGCCTGGTCGCGCTCGCGCGCCTGACGGAGGAGGTCTTCGATGTGGCCCGCGTTCTCGGGGAGCGCGTCGGGGATGAACTCCAGGGTCGGGGTGAGCCGGACGCCCAGGCCCCGGCCGACTTCGCTGCGGAGCATGCCCGTGGCCCGGCGCAGGGCCTCACCGGAGGCCAGGCGAGCTTCCTCGTCGCCGAGCACGGTGTAGAACACCGAGGCGTGCTGCAGGTCGCCGGTCACCTTTACATCGGTGATCGTGACGAACCCCAACCGGGGGTCGCGCAGACCCTTCTCGAGTCGCTCGGCGATCAGCACCTTGATGCGGTCCGCCAGTCGAGCCTGTCGTTCCCCAGCCATTTCATTCCTCTTTCTCTCCCCACTCCCCCGGTGATGATCGGTGGGAGCGGAGGCGAGGGATGCCTCGTCGACGGTCGGGGTCTTGCGGGTTCCCGTTGTCGATGAGGCATCCCTCGCCGCAGCGTGGCGGATCAGCCGCGCGGCTTCTCCACCATCTCGGTTGTCTCGATCTCGTCGCCGATCTGGATGTCGTTGTACTTGCCCAGTCCGATACCGGCCTCGAAGTCCGTGCGGACCTCGGTGACGTCATCCTTGAACCGGCGCAGCGACTCGATGGCGAGCCCATCGGCGATCACGACGCCGTCGCGGATGACCCGCGCCTTGGCGTTGCGCGTGATCGTGCCGGAGCGGACGATCACACCGGCGATGTTGCCGAACTTCGAGGAGCGGAACACCTCGCGGATCTCGGCCACACCCGACTGGACCTCTTCGAACTCCGGCTTGAGCATGCCCGTCAGCGACTGCTCGACGTCGTCGATCGCGTTGTAGATGACCGAGTAGAACCGCACGTCCACACCCTCGCGCGCGGCGCGCTCGCGCGCCTTGGTGTCGGGACGGACGTTGAAGCCGATCACGATCGCGTTGTCGATCGTGGCCAGGTTGATGTCCGACTCGGTGATTGCGCCGACGCCGCGGTGGATGATGCGCAACTGGACGCTGTCGTCGACCTCGATCTTCAGCAGCGACTCCTCCAGCGCCTCGACGGCACCGGAGACGTCACCCTTGATGATGAGGTTGAGCGACTCGACCTTGCCCTCTTCCAGCGCACGGGTGAAGTCCTCGAGCGAGATGCGCTTGCGCGCCTTCGCCAGGGCGGCGTTTCGCTCTGCGGCTTCACGCTTCTCAGCGATCTGCCGGGCCGTGCGGTCTTCCTCGGTGACGATGAAGACGTCGCCGGCACGGGGGACGGAGTTGAGCCCCTGAACCTGAACGGGTCGCGAGGGGTAGGCCTCCTCGACCGGCTCGCCGTTCTCGTCGATCATCGCGCGGACGCGGCCGTAGGCGGTGCCCGCCACGATCGCGTCGCCCACCCGGAGGGTTCCGGACTGGATGAGCACCGTCGCGACCGAACCGCGGCCCTTGTCGAGCTTGGCTTCGATGGCGACACCGCGGGCGGCCTTGTTCGGGTTGGCGGTGAGGTCCAGTCCCGCATCGGCGGTCAGCAGCACCGCATCCAGGAGGTCCTGAATGCCGATGTTGTTGCGCGCCGACACGTCGACGAACATCACGTCGCCGCCGTACTCCTCGGCCACCAGACCGTACTCGGTCAGCTGCTGGCGGACCTTGGCCGGGTTCGCCTCGGGCTTGTCGATCTTGTTCACCGCGACCACGATCGGCACGTTCGCCGCCTGGGCGTGGTTCAGCGCCTCCACCGTCTGCGGCATGATGCCGTCGTCGGCGGCGACCACGAGGATCGCAAGGTCGGTCACCTGCGCACCACGGGCACGCATAGCGGTGAAGGCCTCGTGACCCGGCGTGTCGATGAAGGTGATCGCGCGCTCGATGCTGTCGTGCTCGGTCCACACCTGGTAGGCGCCGATGTGCTGGGTGATGCCACCGGCCTCACCGGCGACCACGTTGGTCTGACGGATGGCGTCGAGCAGTCGCGTCTTACCGTGGTCGACGTGACCCATGACGGTCACGACCGGGGGACGGATCTCCAGGTCCTCTTCGCTCTCGGCCTCGAGTTCTGCATCGAGGTCGAGACCGAAGCCCTCGAGGAGCTCCTTGTCCTCGTCCTCGGGCGAGACCATCTGGATCTTGTAGCCCAGCTCCTCGCCGAGCACCTCGAAGGTGGCTTCGTCGAGAGACTCGGTCGCCGTCGCCATCTCACCGAGGTTGAACAGGATGGTCACGAGCGTTCCGGGCTGGACGGTGTAGCCGCGCAGCGCCTCGAGCTTGTCCGCGAAGTCCGAGATCGACGCGCCGCGGCGCAGGCGGATGATCTCGCCGTTGCCCTTCTGGACGTTGATGCCGCCGACGACCGGCGCCGACCGCATCTCGAATTCCTGCCGCTTCGCCCGACGCGACTTGCGCTGCTTGGACTTTCCGCCGCCCTTGCCGAAGGCACCGGCGGTACCGCCACCGGGGCCGCGACCGCGGCCACCGCCGCCACCTGGGCGACCGGCGAAGCCGCCGCCGGCGGGAGCACCGGGGCGGAACCCGCCGCCACCGGCACCGCCGGGACGACCGGCGCCACCGGGACGCTGCTGGAAGGGCGCGCCGGGACGACCGCCGCCACCCGGACGACCGCCGCCACCGGGACGCGGCGCGCCGGGGCGCGGCGCACCTGGACGCGGAGCCTGCGGCCGCGGGATGTTACCGGGGGTCGGGCGCTGCCCCATCCCCTGCTGCGAGGAGAAGGGATTGTTGCCCGGACGCGGGCCGGCGGGGCGCTGCCCCATCCCCTGCTGCGAGGAGAAGGGATTGTTGCCCGGACGCGGTGCACCCGGACGCGGAGCGCCGCCACCCGGCCGGGGTGCGGGCGGGGTCGGTGCCGCCGGGGAAGGCGCGGGTGCGGAGGAGGCCGGGGCCTCCGGTGCCGCGGCGGCAGGACGCTCGGCCGCAGGGGCCGGCGCGCCGGGCGCCGCAGGGCGCGGCGACGACTGCGGAGCAGCCGGGGCCGCCGTCGCCGCCGGAGCAGCGGGCGCGGGTGCCGACGGCTTGGCCGAGGGCGCGGGACGTGAGGGACCGGGTCGACCCGCGGGGCGGGCGGGTGCGGTCTTGGTGTCGCCCGCCGCGGGGGTCGGGGCACCGTCCGCCTGCAGAGCAGCGCGGAGCTTGCGAGCCACGGGGGGCTCGATGGTCGACGAGGGGCTCTTGACGAACTCGCCGAGTTCCTTCAGCTTGGCCAGAGCGACCTTGCTGTCGACGCCGAGTTCGGAAGCGATCTCGTGCACGCGTGGTTTGGCAGCCACAAATTCTCCTGTCTGGGCCCACCCAGACAGGGCAGGCCGTTAGTCGCGGACGGGTCTCATTTCGAGCCGTTCACTTTTTTTCCATAGCCGTTCAGCCGTTTCTCGAGGGCTTTCGTGTCAAGCGCACCTGACACCCGCAATGCGCGAATGAATGCGCGGCGCCGCACCGCGGCCTCCACGCACTCCTGTGTGTCGTGTACCCACGCGCCCCGCCCCGGCATCGACGCGCGCTCATCGAGGATGAGAACCGAATCGACCGCCACCACCCTCAGAAGAGTGGCCCGGGGAGCACGCGCGCGGCATCCGACGCACATTCGTACGGGTTCCATGGTACACCTCGCCGGGCCCCGGCCCGGTGCGGGATCAGCCCTCTTCCAGGATCGAGTCGGGCTGGATGTCGATCTTCGCGCCCGTCAGCTTCGCCGCGAGACGTGCGTTCTGCCCTTCCTTGCCGATGGCCAGCGACAGCTGGTAGTCGGGGACGAGCGCGCGGACGGCCTTGCTGTTCGAATCGAGGATGAAGCTGGAGGTCACCTTCGCGGGAGAGAGGGCGTTCGCGACGAACTTCGCAAGCTCGCCGTCCCAATCGACGATGTCGATCTTCTCCCCGCCGAGCTCTTCGGTGACCGCCCGCACACGTCGACCGAGTTCGCCGATGCAGGCGCCCTTGGCATTGACCGTCGGATCGATGGCCTTGACCGCGATCTTCGTGCGGTGGCCCGCCTCGCGCGCGAGCGAGACGATCTCGACCAGCCCCTCGGCGATCTCGGGCACCTCGAGGGCGAACAGCTTGCGGACCAGACCCGGGTGCGTGCGCGACACCGTGATCGAGGGGCCCTTGGTGCCCTTCGACACCGAGGTGACGTAGACGCGCAGGCGCGCCCCGTGGGCGTAGTCCTCACCGGGAACCTGCTCCTCGGGAGGAAGGATCGCCTCGACGGTGCCGAGGTCGACGTGCACCATGCGGGGATTCGGCCCCTGCTGCACGATGCCCGCGACGATGTCGCCCTCTTTGCCGCGGAACTCCCCCAGCACCGCGTCGTCGGCGATGTCGCGCAGGCGCTGACTGATGACCTGCTTCGCGGCGAAGGCGGCGATGCGGCCGAAGTCGTCGGGAGTGGTCTCCTCCTCGCCGATGATCGCGCCCTCTTCGTCGGTGAGAGGCAGGTAGATCGCCACGTGACCGGTCTTGCGGTCGATCTGCGCGCGGGCGCCCTGAGGCAGTTCACCGGTGGCCGAGGAGTGCTTGGCATAGGCGGTCAGGATCGCCTGCTCGATGATGCGCAGCAGCTCGTCGAAGGGGATCTCCTTCTCCCGCTCGATGGTGCGCAGCAATCCGAGATCGATATCCACGATGCCCTCTCCTCTATTCAGCTCTCTCCGGCATCCAGCCGCTCCGGAATCCTTCCTACGGTACCCGATGGGGCACCCGCGGGTGTCGGTCGGTCACCGCGCGCAATCGTCGCGATCGAGTTCGCGCAGCTGGAACCGCTCATCGCTCCAGCGCACGAGGACGGGCAGGAACCGCGATCCGGGCAGCAGGATCTGGAGGTGCTCGTAATCGTCGTACACCAGCGTCCGCATGCGGTTGTCGGCAGCGCAGGAACGTGCGAGGAAGTCCTCCTGGAGGGAGGGAGGGATCACTTCGTCGGCGCTCCCCCACGCCAAGAGGACCGGCACCTCCCACGGGCCGGAAGCGGCGTTGGCCTCCAGACGCTCCCCGAGGGGACCCGTCGTGAGGTCGCTGGCGTACAGCGGATTGTCGGCGGAGACGCCAAGCGCGGTCGCGACCGAGACGACCACCCCCGGTTCGCTCGGGCAGCGCTGCGTCATCTCGCGGACGATGGGGGCGGCGCCCGGGGCGAGATACCGGGAGAGCTCGACGTCATCGTAGGTGTCGGAGTACGGCACGAGGACCCAGGAGATGAGGATCGCCAGGAGCGCGTTCGGTTCGCCGGAGATGAGCTCTTCGGCCAGTTCGGCCGGCTCCGCCGCCGGGGCGAGAGCCGCCACTCCCAGGACGTCCACGTCGGGAGCGTAGTCGTCCGCGATCTGAGCGGCCCAGAGGGCCGCATGCCCGCCCTGGGAATGCCCCCAGGCCATCGTCCGCTTCGACAGGATCAGCCCGTCGAGCCTCGCGCGCGGCAAGAACCGCGTCCAAGGACGACCTCGCCTCGCCGGTGCCGATGAGGTACGGGAAGACACCGGGGGCACCCTGCCCCGAGTAGTCGGTCGAGACGACCACCCACCCCTTCTCCAGGGCGTCCTCCAGTGCCGGGATCGCCCACCGCGTGGCGGCGTCGTCGCGGAGGCTCGGCGCGCACCCGCGGGCGACACCCGTCGTGCCGTGATGCCACATCACGACCGGCCGCGCACCCCGCGGCGGATCCACCGGCGAGATGACCAGACCGCTCGCGACGGCCGGCTGCCCCGCGGCATCCCTCGTGGTGTACAGGATCCGCGTGACCTCCCCTCCCGCCGGGAGACGACCGGAGTAGTCGTCGGCGCGGATCAGCCGCCCGTGCTCATAGGGCACCACCTCGGGTGGGGTGTAGAACGCATCCACGACCGGGGCGCCGTCCTGCAACCACTCGTTCACCGACCAGCCGCCGGCGCTGACCGCCACCAGGAGCAGCGAGAGGGCGTACCGTCCCACCGCCTGCCACCCGCGCAGCCGTGGGGACTCCGGCGCCGCGCCGTCCGCGGACGCGCGCTCACGGGAGGACAGCGCCGCCTGACGGACGACGCGCACCAGCTGGGTCGCCCCGAAGACGATGGTACGGACGCCGAAGACCACCGCGACGACGAGGACGGTGACGTCGGGCCACGTCACGGAGAGGATGGCGAAGACGATCTGACTCGCACCCCAGGTCGCCGAAAGCACGCGCTCGCTCGCACGGCCGCGCATCAGGGCGTCGGCGAGGGAGGTCAGACCACCCACGAAGAGCAGCACGGCGATCGCGGCGGGAAGGATCTGCAGAGCGCCACGCAGGCCCAGGAGGATGCCGAGACCGAGCGCCACCCAGACGATCGCCAGCACGCGCGAGAGCCCGCGCGGCTCCCTCGGGCGGACGATCTCGGCGATCCCGGTGGCCAGGGCGCTCAGGGCGACGTAGACCGCCAGGAGCACGAGGGAGGTGAGCGGCCGCGTGACGACGAGGAGGCCCAGCAGAAGGGCGCCCGCCCCGATCACCACCGACACCCACGGCGGCGCGTGGGTGGCGAGATGCGCGAGCGTTCGCCACCGGACGCGGCGCGGGTTCGGGTGGGCGCTCACCCGCGCCAGCCTATTCGCCTTCGGTGGGAGGAACCTCGGACCGCGACGGCGGCGCGACAATGCTCGCGCGAGGACGACGTCGCCCGCCATACTTTGCGGATGGATGACGTCAACGCCTGGCTCCTCACCTGGGGCGACAACCTGTGGACCTGGGTCGTGCTGCCGGTGGTGGTGCTGCTCGGGCTGTACTTCACGCTCCGGTCTGGGGTCGTGCAGTTCCGTCTCATCCCCGAGATGTTCCGCACCCTCACCGATCGCACGCCGCGCACCGAGAGCGGCGAGCCGCAGTCGGTGTCGGCGTTCCAGGCGTTCACGATCTCGGCCGCCTCGCGCGTGGGAGTGGGCAACATCGCCGGCGTCGGCACCGCGATCGCGGTCGGCGGTCCGGGCGCGGTCTTCTGGATGTGGCTCATGGCGTTCGTGGGTGGCGCCTCGAGCTTCATCGAGTCCTCGCTCGCGCAGCTGTTCAAGATCCGTGACAAGGACGGGTTCCGCGGCGGGCCCGCCTACTACATGGAGCGCGGGCTCAAGGCGCGGTGGCTGGGCGTGTGGTTCGCGGTCATCCTCATCGTGTGCTTCCCGTTCGCCTTCAGCTCACTGCAGGCGAACACCATCTCCGCCACCGTCGTCGCCACGATCGGCGAGGGCTCCCCCGGGTGGCTCCCCTGGCTCATCGGCGGCGCGGTCGCGGTGCTGACGGGACTGGTGGTGTTCGGCGGCATCCGCCGCATCGCGTCGGTGACCCAGCTGCTGGTGCCCGTCATGGCGCTGACCTACCTGCTGCTCGGGCTGATCGTCGTGGCAGTGAACATCGAGCGGGTGCCGGAGGTGTTCGCGCAGATCTTCACCCAGGCCTTCGGGTTCAACGAGGTCGTCGGCGCCGCCTTCGGCTACATCGTGCTGACCGGGGTCAAGCGCGGCATGTTCTCCAACGAAGCAGGCCTCGGGTCGGCCCCCAATGCCGGCGCGAGCGCCGCGGTGACGCATCCCGTCAAGCAGGGTCTCGTGCAGACCCTCGGCGTCTACTTCGACACCTTCCTGGTGTGCACGATCACGGCGTTCATCATCCTCGTCTCCGTCCCCGATCTCGCCGGCGCCCAGCGCGGCATCGATCTCACGCAGGGCGCGCTCGAGTCCACACTGGGCTCATGGGCGAGCGTGGTGTTGAGCGTCGTCATCTTCCTCCTGGCGTTCTCGTCGATCCTCGGCAACTACTACTACGGCGAATCGAACATCGAGTTCATCAACCCGGCACCGTGGCTGCTCACCGGCTACCGCACCCTCGTCGTCGTCGCCGTCCTCGTCGGATCGGTCGTCGGAGCGGATCTCGTGTGGAACTTCGCCGACGGCGTCATGGGCCTCATGGCGCTGACCAACCTCGTCGCCATCGGCCTGCTGTCGGGCATCGCCTTCAAGCTGCTGAAGGATTACACCCAGCAGCGCCGAGAGGGCCGCGATCCTGTCTTCACCCGCGACCGCCTCCCCGAGATCACCGGCATCTCGGTGTGGGAGGACGAACTCACCGTCACCGGCCCCATCGACCTCCCCACCCGCACGCGGCAGAGCCGCAAGCACCGCGACCACCTCCACGCCACCGCAGAACGACCATGACGGGACGGGGCGCGGGTCACGTCCAGGCATCCCTCCTGGTTACGCTGGCGTGATGGGGGCGGCGACAGAAGCCCGGAACGCAGCGCGCGCCGTCGAGGATGCCGAGTGGTTCCGGGTTCTCGCGCGCTCGGGCTACGTCGCGAACGGGGTCGTGCACCTCATCCTGGGGGTGCTCACGCTGGCGATCGCCGTGGGCTCGGATGGCGCCAGCGACCAGACCGTGGTCTTCAAGGCCGTCGCCGCGGCACCGCTGGGCTTCGCGGCGCTGTGGGCGCTGACGGTGGGACTGTCCGCACTGGGCCTCTGGCAGCTCGTGCAGAGCATTCTGATGCGCCGTCGGGGCGATGAGATGCCCCTGGCCGTGTGGGGCCGCCGCCTCGGCGCGTGGGGACAGGCTGTGATCTTCCTCGCTCTGGGACTCATCGCCGCTGCTGTCGCGCTCGGCGCCCGCCCCGACGCCGAGAGGACCACGGAAGACCTCAGCTCCGTGCTCCTTGGCATCTGGGGCGGGCCCGTGGTGCTCGGACTCACCGGCCTCGGGGTGGGAGTCGGCGGCATCGCGTTCGTCGTGATGGGCGTGCGACGGACCTTCGAGAACCGGATGACGCTGCCGGACGGCCTGCTCGGCACGACCGTCCGGGTGCTCGGGGTCGTCGGGTTCGTCGCCAAGGGCGTCGCTCTCGCGACCGTCGGGGTCCTGCTGCTCGTCGCGACCGTGACCGCAGACGCCGATGTCGCAGGAGGTCTCGACGGCGCCGTGCAGGCGCTCTTCCGCCTCGCCCTCGGTCCGTCCCTGGTGACCGCGGTCGGTGTCGGGCTGCTCTGCTACGGCGTGTTCAGCATGTTCCGGGCGCGGTACGCGCGACTCACCTGGCGGTGAGCCGCGCGATCGCGGCCTCGACGTCCATGACCTCACGCTCGCCGGTCGCACGATCCCACAGCTCGACGTTGCCGGAAGCGGCGTCGCGCCCCGCGATGACGATGCGGGGCACGCCGACGAGCTCGGCGTCGGCGAATTTCACCCCGGGAGAGACCTTGGGCCGGTCGTCGTAGAGCACGTCGCGACCCGTGGCCTCCAGACGAGCGGCGATGTCCTCGGCCAGAGCGTACGCCGCGGCATCCTTCCCCGTCGCCACCACGTGCACGTCGAACGGCGAGACCGACGCGGGCCAGATCAGGCCCCTGTCGTCGTTGTTCAGCTCGGCGAGGATCGCAAGGATCCGCGTGACGCCGATGCCGTACGAGCCCATCGTGACCGTGACGAGCTTGCCGTTCTCATCGAGGACTTTCAGCCCGAGCGTCTCGGCGAAGAACCGGCCGAGCTGGAAGACGTGGCCGATCTCCATTCCCCGTGCCAGCGACACCGGGCCCGACCCGTCGGGGGCAGGGTCGCCGGCGTGCACCGAGGCGACATCCACGACGCCGTCCCCGACGAAATCGCGGCCCGCGACGAGGGAGTGGACGTGCTTCTCGTGGATGTTGGCCCCGGTGATCCAGCTGGTGCCGTCCACGACACGGGGATCCAACAGGTAGCGGATGCCGCTGGCAGACTCCTCGCCCAGGATCGGCCCGGTCTCGGACCACGGACCGATGTATCCGCGGACGAGCTGCGGGTTCCTCTCGAAGTCTGCGTCGGTGGCGGCCTCGACCTCTGCGGGAGCGAAGGCGACCTCGACGCGCTTGTCGTCGATGTCGCGGTCGCCGGGAATCCCCACGACGACCAGTTCGCGCGTGCCGTCCAGGTGGGCCAGGGCGAGCACCACGTTCTTCAGCGTGTGCGCCGCCGTCCACTGCGTGGCGTCGTCGGTCGCCGGCCCCGCAATGCCCGCGGAGGGCGCGGCGAGATGGGCGTTGGCGTGGTCGACGAGGGTCTGGATCGTCGGCGTGTCGGGCGAGTCGAAGATCGCCGGGGCGGGGAGCCCCTCGGCCGGCAGCGGCGCAGGCGCGATCGTCTCGAACGCCTCGACGTTGGCGGCGTACCCGCCCTGCGAGCGGACGAAGGTGTCCTCGCCGACGGAGGTGGGGTGCAGGAACTCCTCGCTGCGGGCACCGCCCATCAGGCCGTTGTCGGCCTGCACGATGACGTACTCCATGCCCAACCGCTGGAAGATCCGCTCGTACGCGTCGCGCTGCGCCTGGTAGGAGGCGTCGAGGCCCTCGTCGGTGTAGTCGAAGGAGTAGGCGTCCTTCATGGTGAACTCCCGCCCGCGCAGGAGCCCCGCACGCGGCCGGGCCTCGTCGCGGTACTTGTCCTGGATCTGGTAGATCGACAGCGGCAGGTCCTTGTACGAGGAGTAGAGGTCCTTCACCAGAAGCGTGAACAGCTCCTCGTGCGTGGGCGCCAGCAGGTAGTCGGCGTCCTTGCGGTCCTTCAGCCGGAAGATGCCGTCACCGTAGGCCTCCCATCGACCGGATTCCCGGTACGGGTCGGCGGGCACCAGGGCGGGGAAGTGCACCTCGTACGCCCCGATCGCCGACATCTCCTCGCGGATGATGTTCTCGATGCGCGCCTTCACGCGCAGGCCCAGGGGCAGCCAGGCGAAGATTCCCGGCGCCTGGCGACGGATGTACCCGGCGCGGACGAGGAGACGGTGACTGGTGACCTCGGCGTCGGCGGGGTCTTCGCGGAGCGTGCGGAGGAAGAAGTGCGAGAGACGGGTGACCACGAGCGACAAGTCTAGGGCGGGACGTCAGTCTCACGGTTCGGGCTGCAGGCGCCGCCACGGCGCTCCCACCCGTTCCCGCAGGAAGGAGTCACCACCTCGGCCATGTGAGAATGCAATATATTACAACGGACTTCCTCCACGCACGCATGAAAGGCGCACCGTGAAGCTGCACGACTTCCCCCGGCATCCGCTCACCTTCGGACCGAGCCCCCTTCAGCGGTTGAATCGGCTGACGCAGCACCTCGGCGGGGCGGAGATCTGGGCCAAACGAGAGGACGTCTCCAGCGGCCTGGCCTTCGGGGGCAACAAGATCCGGAAGCTCGAGTACATCGTCCCCGACGTGCTTGCCTCGGGCGCCGACACCCTCGTCTCGATCGGCGGGTACCAGTCCAACCACACCCGGCAGGTCGCCGCGGTCGCAGCGCACCTCGGGCTGAAGGCGCGGCTGGTCCAGGAGAAGTGGGTCCCCTGGGATGACCCGGTGAACGACAAGGTCGGCAACATCCTGCTCTCCCGCATGATGGGCGCCGACTCGCGCCTGGACGACGCGGGGTTCGACATCGGCATCCGCGACTCGTGGAAGCAGGCGCTGGCCGAGGTGGAGGCCGGCGGCGGCACCCCCTACCCGATCCCGGCGGGCGCGTCCGAGCATCGGCTCGGCGGGCTCGGTTTCGCGAACTGGGCCTTCGAGGTCGCCGAGCAGGAGAAGGCGCTCGGGGTGTTCTTCGACACGATCATCGTCTGCACGGTCACGGGGTCCACCCACGCGGGGATGATCGCCGGGTTCGCGGCTCTGGAAGAGCTGACCGGCGTCCGCCGACGGGTCCTCGGCATCGACGCCTCCGCGACGATCGTGAAGACGCGCGACCAGGTGACGCGGATCGCCCGGAGCACCGCAGAACTGATCGAAGTCGGCCGCGACCTCCGCGACGACGAGATGCAGGTGCTCGAGGGCTGGGCCGGCGACCTGTACGGCATCCCGGTCGACTCGACCATGGAGGCCATGTCTCTCGGGGCCCAGCTCGAAGCGATGATCACCGATCCGGTCTACGAAGGGAAATCTCTCGCAGGGCTCATCGATCTCGTGAAGGGCGGCGACATCCCCAGGTCATCCACTGTTCTGTACGCCCACCTCGGCGGCCAGCCGGCGATCAACGCCTACCACGCACTCTGGAGCTGAGCCCGCCGGGCTGCTTCCGCTCGCGGAATTCGGAGCACGCCCGCGCGTCAGGTCGTGACGACCTGCGCGGTCCCGAGGGGTGCGTCGGGGCCCATCTCGTCGGCGATGCGGTTGGCCTCCTCGATGAGGGTGGCGACGATCTCGGACTCGGGCACGGTCTTGATGACCTGACCCTTGACGAAGATCTGCCCCTTTCCGTTGCCGGATGCGACGCCGAGGTCGGCCTCGCGGGCTTCGCCGGGACCGTTCACGACGCAGCCCATGACGGCGACGCGCAGCGGGACGGTCATGTCCTTCAGGCCCTCGGTGACGTTGTCGGCGAGGGAGTACACGTCCACCTGCGCGCGTCCGCACGACGGGCAGGAGACGATCTCGAGCTTGCGCTCGCGCAGATTCAGCGACTGGAGGATCTGGTGCCCGACCTTGACCTCTTCCGCCGGGGGCGCCGAGAGCGAGACGCGGATCGTGTCGCCGATCCCCTCTCCCAGCAAAATGCCGAACGCCGTCGCGCTCTTGATGGTGCCCTGGAAGGCGGGGCCCGCCTCGGTCACACCGAGGTGCAGCGGCCAGTCGCCGCGCTCGGCGAGCAGGCGGTAGGCCTTGACCATGACGACCGGGTCGTTGTGCTTGACCGAGATCTTGAAGTCGTGGAAGTCGTGCTCCTCGAACAGCGACGCCTCCCACACGGCGCTCTCCATCAGCGCCTCGGGCGTCGCCTTGCCGTACTTCTCCAGAAGTCGCGGATCGAGTGAGCCGGCGTTCACCCCGATGCGCAGCGAGACGCCCGCATCCTTCGCGGCCTTGGCGATCGCGCCCACCTGATCGTCGAACTTGCGGATGTTGCCGGGGTTCACCCGCACCGCGCCGCAGCCCGCGTCGATCGCCTGGAAGACGTACTTCGGCTGGAAGTGGATGTCGGCGATGACCGGGATCTGACTCTTCTTGGCGATGATGTGGAGCACATCGGCGTCGTCCTGGGACGGCACCGCCACGCGCACGATCTCGCAGCCGGATGCCGTCAGTTCGGCGATCTGCTGGAGGGTGGCATTGATGTTGGTCGTCGGCGTGGTGGTCATGGACTGGACGCTCACGGGGGCATCACCGCCGACCAGGACCTTTCCGACGCGGATCTGCCGGGTCTTGCGGCGGGGGGCGAGGACCTCGGGCACGCGAGGCATACCGATGTTCACAGCAGGCACCCTTTCAGCCTACGCCGCGCGCGTGCGCCCGGGCGGGAAAACCGGCTCGCCCGCGGGGTTGCGATGCCGGTGTGGTAGGTTCGCCGCATGTTGGCGCACTGGTGGCTCACCGCGTAGGCGGTGATGTTCGCGCGACATCCGACCGCCTCCGGGCGGTCTTCTTCGTAGGGTGACCGCCCCCTGACGAAAGACCGAGATGACCGGCTTCCCCCACGACCTGTTCGCCGAGCTCGCCCAGGGCGCCCTGCCCTTCGCCCTCATCGCCCGCGACGCCGAGACCGTGGAGCTGCTGACCGGCGACGTCGTGGACGTCGACCTCCTCGCCGATATCCCGCTGACCGATACCTCGGGTACGCCGCGCGAGGTTCTCGCCCTCGTGCCCTTCCGACAGGTCCGCGAACGCGGCTTCGCGTGCCACGACGACGGGGCCCCGTTGCGTTGCCTCATCGTCACCGGTCGCACCGTGATCTCGCGGGCGGAAGCGCTCGCCGAGCTGCCGAGCGCACCGGTCGCGCTGCAGGACGCCGGCTTCGACATCGACGACGAGGCGTACGCCGACATCGTCCGGCGCGTCATCGCCGACGAGATCGGCCGCGGCGAGGGAGCGAACTTCGTCATCCGGCGCGATTTCACCGCCGCCGTCGACGCCGACCCGGTCACCGCCGCGCTGACGTGGTTCCGGGCGCTCCTCGAACACGAGCGCGGCGCGTATTGGACCTTCGCCGTGGTGACACCCGGCCACATCGCCGTCGGCGCGAGCCCCGAGGCCCATGTCAGCGCCCGCGACGGCGTGGTGACGATGAACCCGATCTCCGGGACGTTCCGCCATCCCGAAGGCGGCGCGACCGTCGAGACGCTCACGGAGTTCCTCAGATCGACCAAGGAGACCGAGGAGCTCTTCATGGTCGTGGACGAGGAGCTGAAGATGATGAGCGCCGTCTGCTCCGATGGCGGGCGCATCACCGGGCCGCACCTGAAGGAGATGTCGCGCCTCACCCACACCGAGTACGTGCTGCGCGGACGCAGCCGTCTGGACCCTCGGGAGATCCTCCGCGAAACGATGTTCGCCCCGACCGTGACCGGATCCCCCATGCAGAACGCCTGCACGGTCATCACACGTCACGAGACCTCGCCCCGGGGCTACTACTCCGGTGTCGCCGCCCTCTTCACTCCGCGCACCGATGCGATCCCCGAAGGCGAGTCGACGCACGACCTCGATGCGCCGATCCTCATCCGCACGGCGTATCTCGTCGACGGTCGGCTTCGCGTTCCCGTCGGCGCGACACTGGTGCGCCATTCCGATCCGTACGGCGAAGTCGGCGAGACGCACGGCAAGGCCGCCGGGGTGCTGGGCGCCATCGGCGCGATTCCGCGCGATCGCCCGGCGCCGGCCGTCCTGCCGGTCCCGGCCGCGGGGGACGACGCGATCGACGAAGATGCTCCTGCCGCCGAGGTGCGACCCCTCGGATCCGACCCTGAGATCGCCTCGCTCCTGTCCTCGCGCAACGCCCGCCTGGCCGCCTTCTGGCTGAACCCGCAGGAGGCCCCCGAGGGCGGGGGCCCTTTCGCCGGTCGCTCGGCGATCGTCGTCGACGCCGAGGATCGGTTCACCACGATGCTCGCCCATCAGCTGCGCCACCTCGGTCTCGACGTCGAGATCGTGGCGTGGGACCAGGTCTCGGACGAACAGATCGATGCCGCGGAGCTGGTCGTATCCGGCCCGGGACCAGGTGATCCGCGGGACCCGTCCACACCGCGGATGCGGCGCATGCGCGAGGTCGTCGCCCGTCGCCGTGCGCAGGGCCGCCCTCTCGTCGCGGTGTGCCTGAGTCACCAGATCCTCGCCGACGGGCTGGGCATCGGCCTCGTCCCGCTCGATCAGCCCCACCAGGGCCTGCAGAAGACGGTGGACGTGTTCGGCGAACCCGCATCGATCGGCTTCTACAACACCTTCACCGCGCGGGTCCCCGCCGGAACCACCCGGATCGGTGCGGACGGGGCTGTCGATGTCGCGGTGGCCACCGACCCCGCCACGGGCGACGTCTTCGCCCTCCGCGGGCCCGGCTTCGCCTCCATCCAGGGGCACCTCGAATCGATCCTGTCCAGGGACGGGATGCTGACGCTCGAGCGCCTGGTGGCCGCCGCGCTGTCGCCCGTCACCGCCTGAGCGTCGCTCGCCCGCGCTCGCGTGAGGTCAACCGAAGAGCGAGATCGGGTTCAGGATGTCGGCGAGGATCAGCGTGCCGCCCATCACCAGGAGCGCTACGAACACCACGAAGGTGACCGGAACGAGCTTGGTGGCGTCGACCGGCTTCGGGGGTGGGCGACGGAACAGCTTCGCCCATGCCCGTTTGATGCCGTCCCAGAGCGCCACGACGACGTGGCCGCCGTCGAGAGGGAGCAGGGGCAGCAGGTTGAAGGCGAACAGGGCGACGTTCAGCGATGCCAGCAGGGAGAGGAAGCCCGCGACCCGGTTGAGGATCGGCGCCTCGGCGGCAGCGACCTCGCCGGCGAGCACCCCGACGCCGACGACGCTGAGGGGTCCGTTGGGGTCGCGCTCCTCGCCGGTGAACAGCGTCGTGGCGGTGTCGTAGATGCGCACCGGAAGCTGCCAGATCACCCCGGCGACGGCGCCGACATTCTCGAAGGCGAACTGCGGGCCGGCCCAGATCGGCTGCTGGACGTAGGTCGTGGACGGGGCGATGCCGGCGAAACCCACCTCCTCGGTGATGGCCCCGCCCGAGGCATCGGTCACCGGCATCCCGGCTTCGTCGTAGACCCTCCGCTCGGCCGTCGTGGGCACGAGCTGGAGAGTGCGCTCCTCGCCGTCGCGCTGCACCACCACCGAGAGGGTGTCGCCCGGGGACGAACGGATGATCTCCGAGGCTTCGGCGAAGGTCGAGATCGTCGTACCGTCGATCGAGACGATCTCATCGCCCGGCTCGAAACCGGCCGCCGCTGCGGGCGCGGCCGGGTCGGATGGTTCGCAGGCCGCACGTTCCGATGACGCCGGGATCACGCACTCGTTGACCGTCTGGACCGTCGTCGTCGATGTCTGCACGCCGATCCCCGAGAGCAGGATGGCGAAGAGCACGATCGCGAACAGGAAGTTCATGATCGGTCCCCCCAGCATGACGACGATCCGCTTCCACACCGGCAGCTTGTAGAACACGCGACGGTCGTCGTCGCCGTCGAGGGTCTCGTCGTTGGCCGCGCGCGCGTCCTGCACCATGGTGGCGAAGAACCCGCCGCCGGCCCGACCGCCGCGCTCGCCGCTCTTGGGCGAGGGCGGGTACATGCCCGCCATGGAGATGTATCCGCCGAGCGGGATCGCCTTGACGCCGTATTCGGTCTCGCCGATGCGGCGCGACCACAGCGTCGGTCCGAAGCCGATCATGTACTGACCGACGCGTACACCGAAGCGCTTGGCGGGCCACAGGTGCCCGAGCTCATGGAGGGCGATGGAAACCGCCAGCCCGACGACCATCAGGGCGATGCCGATGACGAATGCAAGGACCTCCACGCCACTCACGCTATACCCGGGTTCTTTGAGTCCGCCGTGGGTGTGCCGGGTGGGCAACCATCGTCAGATGCCGCTCAGAAGGGCGCGACGGTGAGTTGGCCGTCGTCGGTGGGGACGAAGGTGACGCGTGAGGGTGGGTGGCTGTCGTAGGTCTTCCCGCCGGGGCTGGTGAAGGTCAGGATGCCGCCGGGCAGCTGTTCGACATGCCAGTTCGTGGCGTGCTTCAACGTGTGGTGTCGGGCGCATTCGTTGCAGAGGTTGTCGTTGCAGCTGGGTCCGCCGAGGGCGAAGTCCTTCGAATGATCGATATGGCACAGCTTCGCCGGCCTTCGACAGCCCGGGGTCCGGCAGGTCACATCCCTGGCGTTGAGGTACCGGGTTTGGGAGGGATGGAGCTGGTATCTGTCGACGGCGGTCACGACTCCGCTGATCGGGTCGGTCATCACCCGATCCCACACCCGGGTCGTCCCCGCCATCCGCCTCGCGGTGTCCGGATCGACGGGGGTGACTCCATTGAGTTCCGCGCCCGAGCACGTGACCCCGGTCAGGGTGGTGATCGGGATCGTGATCTGCACCTCGGCGGTGATCTTTCCGAGTCCGCCGGTGGTCGGGTCGGTGGGATCGATCACCGGGGACCCGGCGAGGAGCATGTCCAGCGCGAGGTCGCAGCGGATCTCGTCCAGGAGCCGGTCGTCGAACCAGGGCTCAGCCGCGTCAGCCTCAGCGGCCGTGTCGGTGTCGGCATTTCCACCGCTCTTTTCGGCGTCGGCTTCGGCCCGGGCCTGCGCGGCCGCGTGTGCGCGCCGCTTGTCCCGGTCCACGGCTTTGATCTCGGTGCCCTGGCCCGTCAGTCGGTGGTAGGCCCCGTGGATGTAGACGTTCTTGCCGAGGATCGTCAGCGTCGACATGGCATCGTCCAGGTCGGTGACCCACACCCGGCGTTCCCGCATCGCGGTGTCGTGTCGTTCCTGCAGTGGCCGCGGGTCCAGGACCGCGGCGCGTTGGATGGCGTACTTCTTCGTCCGCGGCACCGTCTGCCGCTCCGCCTCCACCAACACGATCCGTTCGTAGTCCGCTCGATCGGCCGGGTCGTCGATGACCCGGCTGGCGTCCTGTATCACCTGCGCATGCGCCCGCGTGATCCGCCCCTCTACCAGGGCTTCCATCGTCTGCGGGAACAGCTCGATCAGTTCGTGCGCGTCATGCATCTGCGATTGCATCGACCGGTCGTTGACCCGCACCGCCATCCCCAGCTCCAGCGCCATGGACCGCAGCGGCATGTCCCGCTCCCGCGACGACGCCGACCCGATCCGTGACCGCTGCTCCAGAGTCAGCGCGTACGCGTCCGCCAGCAGCCGGGTCTCCTTCGCCTCCAGCGCCGCCCGACGCCGCCGCAGCTTCGCCAGCTCATCCGCGAACACCCCGGCGCGCTTGTCCTCCGCCCGCCGCCGCTTCTCGTCCGCGTCCACTGACATCCCCGTCCTGATGACCTACCCCCATCATCGCAGAGGGTTCCGACATTCATAACGACTTCATGCGCCCCGCAAGCGAATCTTTGTTCCCATGCCGCAGTCGACAGCGGACCGATGACACGAATTCTCTTGTCGCACGACGTAGCCTGAGATGACCTCCATGATCCTGCTCCTCCGAAGGACGCCTGTGAGCCCCCGACACCTTCGCGCCGGCCGAGCCGTCGCGGCCGCCACAACGGCGACGGTGATCGCGGGCACCTCGCACACCCTCGCCGCGGAGGGACCGCCACCGATCATCCTGCTTCTGGCGGCGACCGTGCTCGCAACGCCGGTCGCCCTGCTCCTGATCGGCCGCCGGCTGAGCTTCGGGCGGACACTTGTCACCGTCGCGGCAGCGCAGGCGATCTACCATGTCGCCTTCGCGCTCGTCGCGCCGGGCGCCGCCTCGAGCTCCGCCTCTGCTCCAAGGCACCTCCATCACCTGCCGCTCCCCCTCGCGGAAGGCGCCGTCTCGACCGTTCCGGACACCCCGATGCTCGGCGCGCACGCCCTCGCCGCCATCATCACCGCCCTCCTGCTCCACCGTGGCGAGCAGATGCTGCACGCCCTCGGCCGCGGAGTGCGTCGGCTTCTCAGCAGGACGCATCCGGTGCTGCCCCCGCTTCGCGCCGCGATGCCTCACCTCGGCATCGACCGGTCGGCATGGACGGTACGCCCCCGACCGGCGTCGGGCTGTTCCTCCCGGGGTCCCCCGGCACTCGTCGCGGCCGTCTGAGGCCGCAGCGACCCTGCACACCGGCGCCCGGTTGGAGCGTCGGTGATCCGAGCGTGCCCGCCGGTTCCGGCGGCACGCCGTCGACCCCATCTGTGAAGGAAGAAATCCGCATGACCACTCCCGTTTCCCGCCGCACGCACCTCGCGGCAGCCGGCTCCCTCGTCGGCCTCGCGCTCGCTGTCGCGATGCCCCTCGCTGCGTCGGCGCACGTCGGGGTATCCCCCGATACGGCCCCGGCCGGCACCCGAACGACGCTGCAGTTCTCGTTCTCACACGGCTGTGAGGACTCTCCCACCATGGCCCTCGCCGTCGACATCCCCGATGAGGTCACGACGGTGACACCGGTGTCGACCGGTGAGTGGACGATCGCCCGGGACCTGGGTGCGGACGGCGTTCCGACCCGCGTGACGTTCACCGCCGATGAGCCCGTTGAAAGCGGGCTGCGCGCCACGGTCGCTCTCGATGTGACCTTCGCCGAAGGCTCTGCGGGCACCTCCGTCGCCTTCCCCGTCGAGCAGCGATGCGTCACCGGGTCGACCGCATGGAGCGAGGTGGCCGACGCAGGCGACGAGGAGCCCGCGCATCCCGCTCCCCTCGTCCTGGTCTCCGCCGCCGACGAGAGCGATGCGGCGACGGCGAGTGACGGGCACGGCGACGCGCACAGCGACTCCGAGTCGGACACCCCGTCGTCCACCACGGCGGCGGAGTCCGCCGGCGTGGATGATCCCGTCGCTCGTGGCCTCGCCGCCGCAAGCCTCGCGACCGGCGTCGCGACCCTCGTCGTGGCGATCTGGCGCCGACGCGCACGGGCCTGAGCCGCAGGTCGCAGTTCGGCCGAAGCCGGGTGAGAGGATGGAGGCGCCATGCCGACGGATGACGCTCCCCACCTGCCCCCCGTGCTTCGGCCGGACCACCCGCCCGTGCACCGCGTGGGTGATCTCGCCGATCGCTTCGCCCGACGTGTCAGCGGCGACCCCGGTGAGCTGACCCTCACGGGAGTGACCCTGGCCACCGCGGACCTGCGACCGGGCGATGTCTTCGTCGCCGTCCGCGGGGTGAATCGCCACGGCGCAGAATTCGCCGGTGATGCCGCAGAACGCGGTGCCGTGGCCGTGATCACCGATGAATCCGGTGAAGCTCTCGCTGCGGCATCCGGTCTCCCCGTCCTCGTCGTCGACGACCCACGCGCCCATCTCGGCGCCATCTCGGCGTGGGTCTACGGCACCGGGCGCGACGACCACCTGCCGTTGCTGTTCGGCACCACCGGCACGAACGGCAAGACGAGCGTGTCCCACCTCCTGGAAGGGATGCTCGATCAGCTCGGCGTCGTCACGGGGTTGTCCTCGACGGCCGAGCGGCACATCGCCGGGCAGGTGGTGGTCTCACGCCTGACCACCCCCGAGGCCTACGAGATGCACGCGCTGCTGGCGCTCATGCGCGAACGGGGCGTGCAGGCCGTGGCGGTCGAGGTGAGCGCGCAGGCGCTCAGCCGCCGCCGCGTCGACGGCATCGTCTTCGATGTCGCAGGGTTCACCAACCTCAGCCACGACCACCTCGACGACTACGCCGACATGGCCGAGTACCTCGAGGCGAAGCTGCCGCTCTTCACCGCCGAGCGCGCGCGGCGCGCCGTGATCTCCCTCGATTCCGCCGCCGGTGCGGACGCCGTCGCGCGATCGGAGGTGCCGACACTGACGATCGGGACCCCCGCGATCGCCGTCGACCCCGAGGCCGCGGCGCGGGCCGACTGGGTCGTCGAGATCGTCGAGGATCGCCAGCAGGGCACCCGGTTCCGGCTGGCGTCGAAAGACGGACGGATGCTGGAGACCGTCGTCCCGGTCATCGGCCAGCACATGGCCGCCAACGCCGGTCTTGCCATCGTCATGCTCCTCGAGGGCGGCTACGCATGGGACGACCTGGTCTCGGCATTCACCCGCGACGGCGGGATACGGGCATATCTGCCCGGACGCACGGAACTCGTCTCGGGCGAGCGCGGGCCGGCGGTCTTCGTGGACTTCGGCCACTCCCCCGACGCCTTCGAGAAGACCCTCGCCGCAGTGCGGCATGTCACGCCCGGTCGCGTCCTGATGCTCGTCGGCGCGGACGGCGATCGCGACGCCACGAAGCGGCTGGACATGGGACGCACTGCCGCCGAAGGCAGTGACATCCTCGTCATCACCGACCACCACCCGCGGTACGAGGACCCCGATTCGATCCGGGCCACCCTCATCGCGGGGGCGCGACGCGCGAAGCCCGATGCCGAGATACACGAGTACTCTCCTCCTGAGCGGGCCATCCGCGAGGCCGTCGCGCTGGTCGGAGAGGGTGACGCCATCCTGTGGGCCGGCCCGGGGCACCAGGATTACCGCGACATCCGGGGTGTGCGCACCCCCTATTCCGCGCGTGAGCTCGCCCGGCGGGCTCTCGCCGCCCGCGGATGGCCGGTGCCCGAGCCGCGCTGGCCGGTGCCCTACCCGGACGACGGCACACCGTCATCCGATCCCCTTCGCCCGGCCTGAGAGCCGGCACAGGAGAGCGACCTCAGCGAGCGTCGATCAGCTCGTCGGCGACGCGTCTCGCCCAGCTCTCGGCGTCCGCGAGCGATGCGCGGGTGAGAGCGGCGGGGGCCTCGTGTCGGTCGACCACGTCGGCGACCAGGTCGACGATGTCGAGGAACCGCAGACGCCCCTCGTGGAACGCGTCGACCGCCTGCTCGTTCGCCGCGTTGAACACGGCTGGGTAGGTCGCGCCGGCTTCTCCGACGTGTTTGGCCAGGCGCACCGCGGGGAAGGCGTCCTCATCGAGCGGCTCGAAGTCCCACCGCGTCGCACCGGTCCAGTCGATCGGCACGCCGACACCGGCCACGCGCTGCGGCCAGTCCAGGCCCAGGGAGATGGGAAGTCGCATGTCGGGCGGTGACGCCTGCGCGATCGTCGACCCGTCGACGAACTCCACCATGGAATGCACGACCGACTGCGGGTGCACGACGACGTCGATCGCGTCATAGGGCACGCCGAACAGCAGGTGCGCCTCGATGACCTCGAGGCCTTTGTTCACCAACGTGGCGGAGTTCGTCGTCACGACCCGGCCCATGTCCCACGTCGGGTGGGCCAGTGCCTGTGCAGGAGTGACCTCGGCGAGCTCTGACCGTGAGCGCCCGCGGAAAGGTCCGCCCGACGCGGTGAGCACCAGGCGACGCACCTCGTCGTGCGTACCGGCGCGCAGCGCCTGGGCGATCGCGGAGTGCTCGGAGTCGACGGGGACGATCTGCCCCGGCGCGGCGAGGGCGGTCACCAGCTCCCCGCCCACGATCAGCGACTCCTTGTTCGCCAACGCCAATGTGCGGCCGGTCTCGAGTGCGGCGAGGGTGGGGCCGAGCCCCACGGAACCGGTGATTCCGTTGAGCACGACATCGGCCTCGACGTCGCGGACGAGCTGCTCCGCCTCGACCGCGCCGAGCGCGCACGCGCTCTCGGCGACTCCGAACTGCTCGGCCTGCACGGTCATCAGATCATGCCGACGTCCCGTCGCGAGACCGGCCACCTCGAAGCGATCGGGATTGGCTGCGATGACCTCGAGGGCCTGCGTGCCGATGGAGCCGGTGGAGCCGAGGACGAGGATGCGCCGCATCCGGTCAGCCTATCCGCGCTCCCAGCGCGCCGGCGGCGTCAGGGTGCGGTCGTGGGTACGGCGTGCTGGACGCCGAGGATGTCGACGACGAAGACCAGGGTCTCCTCCTGCAGCTCGTTGCCCTCCACGGCGCCGTAGCCGAACTCCGGCGGGATCACCACGAGCACCTGCGAACCGACGGTCTGACCCTCCAGTGCCTGACGGAATCCGTCGACCACACCGGTGGTCTGGAACGACGTGGGGGTCCCGGCCTCCCAGCTGGAGTCGAAAATCTCGTTGTCCGACCACTTCACGCCGGTGTACTGCACCAGCACGGTGTCACCGGGCGCGACGGTCTCGCCATCGCCCTGCTTCAGCGTCGCAAGCTCCACCTCGGTGGGAGCGTCGGTGTCGGGAACCGTGATGGTCGGCTCGCCGTCATCCGCCAGGTCCACCTCGGGAAGCCCCTCGGGCGCGGGCTGCTCAGTGCCCCACGCCGCATCGGGGACGGTCTCGAGGAAGTCGAAGACGTAGACCTCGCCGCCGTTGGTCTCGGTCGCGGGGAAGGTGGCGACGACGCGCGTGCCGGGCGTCGCGCACCCCAGGACCTGGCCGATGGGGTTGTCTGCGGAGATCTGCTGCGGCAGGAACTGGCCGGGCTCGTAGTTGAGCGATCCCAGCTCTTCGCCGGTCTCGGCGCTGAAGGCGGTGAAGGCGATGTTGACGAGCTCACCGGCCTCGACCGCGTCGCCCTCCCCCTCGGTGACGACGGTGCTCTGCAGCTCGGAGATCTCCAGCGGCGCGGTGAAGACCGCCTGAGATGCGGCGCCGGGCTCGCCCTCGACCGTGACCGCTTCGGACGCGTCGCCCGACGGGGCGACCGAATCGCACAGATCGGCGACCTGGGCCGACGGCGACTCGGTCGCGTCGGGCGCGGCGCCGGAGCACGACGTCAACATCAAGACCGATACGGCGGCGACGGACAGAGCGGCGAGCGGTCGAATACGCACAAAAACCTCAGGGTCGAGGGACGGGAGGACCTCCCCATCCTGGCCTACCTTTCCTCTGTCTGGGCTGAGAGGCCGCGAAGGCCGGCGCGCGTGGGGTCGGATGGCGGGGATGCCGACGACGGAATAGGAGCGAGAGTACCCTCGTCTGGTGACGTCCGAGGCAGCCAGCGATCTCCCCCCGGGGGCCACCGACGCGTCCTCGCAATCGATCGGCATCACTTATGCGCTGGGGCGGATGGTGATCGCGCCGCTGGGGCGACTCATCTACCGTCCGAGGGTCGAGGGCAAGGGCAACGTTCCACGCCAGGGCCCTGTGATCTTCGCCAGCAACCACCTGTCGTTCATCGACTCCATCGCCATCCCGGTCGCCGCGCCCCGCCCGGTGCACTTCCTCGCCAAGTCCAGCTACTTCGAGGGCACGGGGATGAAGGGCTGGATGTCGCGGGAGTTCTTCCGCGCGATCGGCGCCATCCCCGTTCAGCGCGGGGCGGGTCAGGCAGCGCTCGACGCCCTCGAGCAGCAGCGCCGGCTGCTGGCGGAGGGGCGCGCGGTGGCGCTTTATCCCGAGGGCACGCGCTCGCTGGACGGACGGCTCTACAAGGGCCGCACCGGCGTCGCCTTCCTCGCGCTGGAGACCGGCGCCCCCGTGGTGCCGGTGGGACTCATCGGGACCGACCGCGTGATGCCGGTGGGGGCGAAACGCCCGTCGTTCTCCGAGCGCATCACCGTCCGGTTCGGAACGCCGCTGGACCTCTCGCACCACGGCGCGGCCTCCTCGGGGCGCGCGCGCCGAGGGGCGACCGACGAGATCATGGCGGGGATCCACGCCCTCAGCGAGCAGGAGCTCGCCGGTGTGTACAACGAGGTTCCCGCGCAGAACCCCATCGAGCGCATCAAACAGGTGCTTCCGCACGAGCGCCTGTAGATCGTCGCGCGGGGCGGAGGTGGCGCAGATGGTCGCATCCGGCGCCGCAACCCGACCACTCGCGCCACCCGAGCGTGAGAGCGACGCCGCGACCGTCACTCCGACGCGTCAGCCACCAGGATGGTCGGCTCATGGCGCACCGGAAAGTTGACCGAGTTGGCGATGAAGCACAGGGCATGGGCCTTATCATGCGCGGCGATGGCGGCATCCCTCATCTCCTCTGAAGCGACCGCGACACGCGGGTGCAGCACCACCTCGCGGAATGCGCCGCTCCCCGCGCCGTCCTCGACCATGAGACCGGTCGCCTCGTCGTCGTAGCCGACCACGACGACTCCGGTCATGACGCACGCGTGGAGGTACGACAGCAGGTGGCACTCGCTGAGCGCCGCGAGGAGGAGGTCTTCGGGGTTCCATCGCGCCGGGTCTCCCCGGAACGGCTTGTCAGCCGAGGCGAGCAGTGTGGGCTTGCCGTCGATCTCGATGGTGACCGAGCGGTCGTAGTCCCGGTACCCGCTCGTGCCGTTCCCCCGGTTACCCGTCCACGTCGCGCGCAGCGCGTATCGATGCTCACCCCACATGACCTCAGTCTCCCATGCGGGATCCAGCCGCCTGAGAGGTCGAGGGTAGGCTGACGTGCGTGCCGCAGACCATCGCCGCCGCAGAGGCCGTCGAGCTCGCCGTCGTCGAACGCAGCGGATTCGTGGAGTCCCGTCACAGCGGCGTCGCCGTGGTTCTGGATGCTGACGGCGTGGTCTCCGAACGGCTCGGCGACGTCGAGGCGCTCATCCTCCCCCGCTCGAGCCTCAAGCCGCTGCAGGCGCTCGCTCTCCTCACGGCGGGTGCCGACCTCGCCGGCGAGGAGCTGGGCCTTTCGACCGCGAGCCACACCGGCACCGACCGGCATGTGTCCGTCGTCCGCGGCATCCTGGATCGTGCCGGTCTGGACGAACGCGCGCTCGGCTGCCCTCCGGCCTGGCCGTCGGACCAGCCCACGCGTGACGCTGTCGTCCGCGCCGGCGGCGAGCCCACGCGCGAGCGGATGAACTGCTCGGGAAAGCACGCCGCCATGCTCCTGACCGCCGCCGCGAACGGCTGGGACACGGAGACCTACCTCCAGCCCGAGCATCCGCTGCAGGCCCGCATCCGCGAGGTGATCGAACGTCTCACCGGCGAGCGCGTCGCCGCGACCGCCGTCGACGGCTGCGGGGCTCCGGTCCATGCCGTCACCCTGCTGGGTCTCGCCCGGGCCGTCCACCGCATCGGGGTGTCATCGGAGCGGTCGCCGTTCGCGCTGCACCGCCAGGCCGGAACCCTCGTCCGCACGGTGCGCGAGCACCCCTGGACCATCGAAGGGCCCGGTCGCCCCGACACGGTCGCCATCGAGCGCCTCGGCGTCTTCGCCAAGACCGGCGCCGAGGGCGTGCTGGTGATGACAGCCCCGGGCGGCGCGACCGTCGCGCTGAAGATCCTCGACGGGTCGTCGCGTGCGGCCACCGCGGTCGCCCTGCGCCTCCTCGAGCGTCATGGCGCGCTGCCTGCGGCCGACGTCGCCGCGACACTCGCCGAGCTTCCGCTGTCGGTCACCGGCGGCGGCCGAGACGTCGGCGTGATCCGCCCCGTCGATGTCCTCGGCTGAGCACCGAGGTCGCAGGGAGCACGATCAGCTGAGCCCGCCGTCCACCGACCGCTGATAGGCCCCCTCATCGGGCACGAGCACCGGAGTGTCACGGTTGAGTCGCTCACCGCGGAAGAAGGGCTTGGACGCGGGGAACGCGTACCAGATGAACATCAGCACGACGCCGATCGCCAACGAACCGACGCCGACGACGAAGGTGCCGCCCACACCCAGCAGGACGGTGTATCCGTAGTCGACGTCGTACATGTCGATCGCGGACTGGATGAACGCGTAGCTCAGCATCAGCGCGCCGAGCAACGGCAGGATGCCGCGGTAGACGAGGTTCCGCGCCGAGGTGAACAGGTCGCGTCGGAAATACCAGACGCAGGCATATCCGGTCAACGCGTAGTAGAAGGCGATCGCGAGGCCGAGCGACAGGATCGAGTCCTGCAGGATGTTGTCGCTGATGAGCGTCATCCCGATGTAGTACAGGCTCGCGACGATGCCCATGACGATCGTGGAGAACGAAGGGGTCTTGTATACGGGGTGCACCGTGCGAAACCGCTGCGGCAGTGCCTTGTACACCGCCATCGACAGGGTGCCACGCGCGGTGGGGAGGATCGTCGTCTGCGTCGACGACACGGCGGAGATGAGCACCGCGATCAGGAGCAGCGGGGCGAGAGGACCGAGCAGGTCGTCCTTGAGCGCCAGGAAGATGTCGTCGGCGTTGGCCTCGTTGCCCAGGCCCACGCCCGTGGAGCCCAGACCGGCGTACATCATCGCCGCGACGGTGACGCCGACGTAGGTGAAGACGAGGATGAGGGTGGTCAGGAGCGCCGCCCGACCCGGGATGCGCTTGGGGTCCTTGGTCTCCTCGTTCAGCGCGAGGCAGGTGTCCCACCCCCAGTAGATGAAGATCGCCAGGAGGATGGCCTCGGTGAACGCGCTCCAATCGGTGAAGCCGAGCGGGTTGAACCAGGCCAGGTCGAACGGCGTGGGGTTCGGGGCGGTGCCGGTGAAGAAATGCCAGAGCGCGGCGACGATGAAGACCGCCAGGAGGAGGTACTGGATGGCGAGGAGGACGTTCTGGATCCGTTCGCCGATCTCCACCCCCCGCCAGCTCACCCAGGTCATCAGGGCGATGAAGAGAACACCGGTGGCGGTGACCAGCGGCACGTTCTCGGCCAACGAGCCGTCTCCGAAGAGTGCCCAGAAGTAGATGCCGGCGATCTGGGCGAGATTGGCGAGAACGATCGTGCCCGCCACGGCCACTCCCCACCCGCCGAGCCACCCGACCCAGGGGCCGAAGGCCTTCGTGCTCCAGGTGAATGTCGTGCCGCAGTCGGGCACGGCATTGTTGAGCTCGCGGTAGGCGAAGGCGATGAACAGCATCGGCACGAAGGCGATGATGAACGCGATCGGCGCCTGGGCGCCGACGGCGAGGACCACGAATCCGAGGGTTGCGACCAGCGAGTACACCGGTGCCGTCGATGCCAGACCGATCACGGTCGAGCCCCAGAGCCCCAGCGTCCCCGCTGCGAGGCCCTTGCCTTCGGGTCGGCCCAGGGTCACAGGGGAGGTTGCCATGCGCTGACGTTATGGCCAGCGGCTGACGGCGGTCAAGCATGCGCGGGTACGTCGGGAAGAAGGATGCGGCGGGGCTCGCCACCCGCGTGGCGCAGCCAGGCTCGGCCGCGTCCGGTCAGGCAGTACGGAGGAAGGTCGCGGTCGGCCGTCAGCATCCGATACTCCGGCCCGCAGGCGGCGTCGACGACCAGGTCGTGGTCAGACCGGATCAGCCCGAGGGTCCGCCAGTGCCGCTGCCACTCATCAGGTTCGCCGACGACCACGACGCGCCCGGTCCGACTGCCGCGCTCCACTCCGGCGTCGAAGGCGTCGAGGTCGATCAGTGCGGCCCCCGCCTCCTCCCAGGTGCGAAGCGCCGCGCGCGCCTGCGGCGAGCGCCGCGTCACGAACCCGGTGAGCTCTCGAGGGCGCCAGATCGCGGGCGGATCGGCCGGGCGCGGGACCGCGGCGTCCCACGCCGTGGCCACCTGCACGGCGATGCCGTCCATCGTGCCGCGCCCCGGTACCGCATGGGCCTCCCACCCGGCCGGGTCGCCGCCGAGTGCGACATGATCGGCACGTGAGGCGGTGGCGAGCAGGACGCGCCGCGGGACCAGATCGACCAGGCGCGCCACCCCGCCGGTCAGCCGCTGCGCGGTGAGTGCCACGACGGCGCCCTCACCCCCGGCGCCGCGGAGAAGATCCTCGAGCCGCTGTACGAACTGGCCGGCGTAGTCCATCGGATAGCGTCCGACCAGCGCATCGACGTCGTCGACCAGGATGAGCCGCGGAGAGCGTGGCACCGAACGCGGAGCGCGGACGAGGTCGGCCACGAGATCCCACGCCGCTTCCGGATCGGCCGGCACCCACGTCGCGGAATCCGCGCGCTGAGCGCCGAGGGTCTGCAACGCGGTCGACCGGCCGCTGCCGCTTCGTCCGAGGAACACCACTCCTGCGGTGCGGCGCTCGAGCAACGCCGGCCGCTGCCGCTGCTGTTCGGGTTCATCGAGCAGCCCGAGGATCAGGGGCGCCGCCGACCCGTCCTCCGCGGCCGGCACCCGCAGATCGGCCAGGTCGACACGCACCGGCAGTGCCGGCAGCCAGGAGCGTCGCGGTGCCGGTCCCTGGGCGGCGTGGCGGACGGAGGCGACCTCGTCGGCTCCGGCGAGTGCCACCCGGAATCGCCGGGGCGCGGCATCGACGCTCCGGCGAAGCCACGCGGTGCCGCGCTCGGTTCCCGACGACACCGGACCCGCCGCGTCATCCGTCCCCAGCACGGCTCGGCTGTCGGCGGCGTCGGCGACCCGCAGGCTCAATCGCAGCGGCAGGTTCGCCCACAGGCCCTCGCGGATCACGCCCGTCGTGCGCTGGGTGCCGAGGATGAGGTGCATCCCCAGCGCCCTTCCGCGGGCGGCGAGGTCGGTGAACAGCGCCTGCAGTTCGGGATGTTCGGCGAGGAGCGCAGCGAATTCGTCGACGACCACGACGAGCCGCGGCAGCTCGGCGCGGTCATCCCGGATGTCACGGGCGCCGGTGCGAGCGAGCTCGGATTCCCGCCACCGTATCTCGGCCCGGAGGCTCTCGATCGCCCGGCGGGCACCTCCGGGGTCCAAGTCGGTGAGGACGCCGGTGACGTGCGGGAGGTCCGCGAGGCGCTGGAACGCGGTGCCGCCTTTGAAATCGGCGAGGAGAAAGGTGACCTGGCGGGTGGAGTAGCGGGCGCACAGGGCCAGCACCCAGGTGACGAGGAGCTCGCTCTTGCCCGACCCCGTCATGCCGGTGACGACGGCGTGAGGACCGTCTTCCACGAGGTCCACCGACACCGGGCCGCGATCGCGTCCGATCGTGGCCGCCAGTCCACCGTCGGCGACGGGCGACCAGCCGTCATCGGCGAGGAGGTCGGCCAGCCGGACAGTGCGGTCGTCCCCGCCCAGGTCTCCGAACGAGCGCGCGGCACGCTGGGCCAGATCATCTGCGATCGACGCCGCCTGCGCGCGCCCGACCGCTTCAGGCCTGATCTCATACGTCTGGCCCCCGATGTCGGCCTGCGCCTGGTCGGGATCGTCGACACGGAGCACGACCGCGCACCCGGGCGGCGGTGGTTCCCCCGGACCGACGCGGACGATGCGGATATCGGCCGTGTCGGAGGCATCCGCTCCCCCGGCTCGGAGCGCGAGAGTGCGCCCGGCGGCGATCCGGCGATGCGGCAGCCTCGCGAGCCAATCCTCGTCGTCGGATGCCGACGGCAGCACAGAGAACGACCCGGGCGGATGCAGCAGACAGGCCTGCAGCGCCAGAGCCCGAGCGACGGCCGCACTGACCAGCGGCGGTCCGATGACGGCGATTCCGGCGTCCAGCGGCACCGCGATGGGAGCATCCTCGAGGACCGCGGCGCGGCGGCGCAGCTCGCCGGCACGCGGGTCACCCCGTCCGCCGGTGACCCGAACGGCGCTCGGGATGCGTCCGCGGCCGACGACGACGGTGTCGCCGCGGGCACGATGTGTTCGCCAGACCTCGACGTCGGATCCCACGAGCCGTGCGACATCGGGGTGCACACCCCACCACCGCTCGCGCTCCCTCCGGTGACGGGACGTCACCGCACGCGTCACGTCCGCCCGCGTCCGCGCGGCCACCCGCTCGGCCTCACGCCGGTCCCGACGGGCGGTGCGGGCGGCGTCGGCGATCGACGCGATGGCGATGAGGGGCCCGAGGGCTGCGAGCCACAGCGCGAGGACGGATCCGGTCACGAGCCACAGCGCACCGGCCCCGAGGATCGGGACCGTCGAGGCGACGATGGGCAGCGGAGGCCGGGGCGGAGGCTCCCACCCGTCCTCGAGGTGGAGCAGGTCGTCGGGTGCCGGGTCGTCGGGGAGGGTGGATGCGAAGGGATCCTCGCCGTCGGCCGCCTCGAGGCGGCGTGACGATCGCGCCTTCGGTGACGATGTCGGCGGGAGAGCCGGAGGACGTGGAGTGAACGACGACACCCACCCACCCTGGACACCGAGCACACATGACGACCCACGTCACGGTCGATCGGTGGAGAACTCCCTCTCAGGCCGAGGCTGTGGAGGAATCGACGCCGGCTGCCGCGCCCGCGGTCTTCTCGCGCAGGGAGACGTTGACGACGATGATCGTGATGTTGTCGCGACCGCCGTTCTCGAGCGCCGCGTCGAGCATCGCTCCCACGGCACCGGCGGGATCGTCGTGCTCTGCGAGGAAATGACGGATGCCGAAATCAGTCAGCTCCTTGGTGAGCCCGTCGGAGCACACCACGAATCTGTCGCCGTCGACGATGTCGAGGCGCACGTAGTCGGGTGTCACACTCTCGCTCGGTCCGACCGCGCGGGTGATGACGTTGCCGTAGGGGTGGTTCTCGGCCTCTTCGGGGCTGAGACGCCCCGAGGAAATGAGCTCCTGCACGACCGAGTGATCGGTGGTGACCTGTACGACGTCGTCGTCGCGGAGCACGTAGACCCGGGAGTCGCCGATGTTGAGCGTGACCCACGTGGCCGGTTCGGTCGTCGGATCCAGATAGACGCCTGTGAGAGTCGTGCCGGTGCCGTCGTCGGTCGTCTCGGGGTGCGAGGCGATGTCCTTCACGGCACGACCCAGCGCCTTCTCGATCGTCTTCGCGCTCACCGGTCCGGTCTCCACAACCGCGCGCAGCCGATCGACGGTGCTGGCGCTGGCGATCTCGCCCCCGATGTGACCGCCCATGCCGTCGGCGACGGCGAAGAGGGGGAACGAGGCGAGCACGGCGTCCTGATTCACCTCGCGTCGCCGTCCGGTGTGCGTGGTGGCGGCCCAGCGCAACGACAGCGTGGCATCCGGGAGTTCGATCACGCGGTCTCCGGAGGAGATCTCAGGCACCTGCTCTCCTCTCCCCACATCGGCTCGCATTCGCCACCGGATCGGCACGATCGCCGGCGGTGGCGTCTTCACATCCTAGTGGACACGCGGGAAGGCCCCGCGGACTCCCCCGCCGCGTCCGCGGCATCCGATTCGTCGTCCTCGGCATCGGTCACGGCTGCGCGGAACTGCGCATCGGACAGACGCCGGTAGGCACCGCCGGCCGCGAGAAGCTCCTCGTGCGTCCCCTGCTCGACGATCCGGCCGTCCTCCATCACGAGGATGAGGTCGGCGTCGCGGATGGTGGAGAGCCGGTGGGCGATGACGAACGCCGTGCGGTCCTGCCGCAGCTGCGACATCGCCCGCTGGATCAGGAGCTCGGTGCGGGTGTCGACCGACGAGGTCGCCTCATCGAGGATGAGGATGCGCGGATCGGCGAGGAACGCGCGGGCGATAGTGATGAGCTGGCGCTCACCCACGCTCAGGTTCCCCGCCTCATCGTCGAGCACGGTGTCGTAGCCGTCCGGCAGAGCGTGGACGAACCGGTCGACGTACGCGGCCCGCGCCGCGTCGAGGATCGCGGCGTCGTCGGCGTCGGGGCGCCCGTAGGCGATGTTCTCACGGATGCTGCCGGCGAACAGCCAGGTGTCCTGGAGGACCATGCCGGTACGGGAGCGGAGGTCGTCACGGGTCATCCGACGGGTGTCGACGCCGTCGAGTGCGATACGGCCCGAGTCGACGTCGTAGAAGCGCATGATCAGGTTCACCAGCGTGGTCTTGCCCGCCCCGGTCGGACCGACGATGGCGATCGTGCTGCCTGGTTCGACGGTGAGGTCGAGGCCGTCGATGAGCGGCGTGTCGGCGCTGTAGCGGAACGACACGTCCTCGAACGCCAGCCGCTTCGCCGACGCCGGAGCGGTCTCGGCGGGCTCCGCGTCAGGAGTCTGCTCGGCCCGGTCGAGCAGCTCGAACACGCGCTCTGCGCTGGCGACGCCCGACTGCAGCAGATTGGCCATCGAGCCGAGCTGAGCAAGTGGCTGGGTGAACTGCCTCGAGTACTGGATGAAGGCCTGCACGCTGCCGATGGAAAGAAGACCGGATGCCACCTGGATGCCGCCCACGACGGCGATGGCGACGTAGACCAGGTTTCCGACGAACATCATCGCGGGCTGGATGATCCCGGAGAGGAACTGCGCGCCGAAGCTGGCGCGATACACCTCCTCGTTCTCGGCCAGGAAGTCGGCCTCCACTTCGCGCTGGTGGCCGAACACCTTCACGATCGCGTGGCCGGAGAAGGTCTCCTCGACGCGCGCATTGAGAACCCCCGTCGCCTTCCACTGCGCGGCGAAGAGCTTCTGCGAACGGCCCGCCACGACGGCCGTGATGACGAGCGTGAGCGGCACGGTCACGAGGGCGATCAGCGCGAGGAGGGGCGAGATGAGGAACATCATGACCATCACACCGATGACCGTCAGCAGCGAGATGATCACCTGCGACAGCGTCTGCTGCATCGACTGGCCGATGTTGTCGACATCGTTGGTCACCCGGCTGAGCAGCTCGCCTCGCTGCACCCGGTCGAAATACGACAGCGGCAGGCGGTGGATCTTGTCCTCCACCTGCAGCCGCAGGCGGTTCATCGCCCGTTGCACGATGCCGTTGAGCAGCCGCGCCTGGAGCCAGCCGAAGATGCTCGAGAACACGTAGACGGCGAGCACGGCGAGGATGACCGCGCCCAGCGCCTCGAATGCGATACCGGCCCCGGGGGTGAAGTCGACGGCGCGGACGAGGTCGGCCTGCTGCTCCTGCCCGGCGGCGACGAGCTGGTCGACGACCTCCTGCTTGGTCGCCCCAGCCGGCGCCTGAAGGGAGAGGAAGCCGGCGAAGACGATGTTCGTGGCGTCGCCGAGCAGTTTGGGGCCCAGCACCGACAGACCCACGCTCAGGATCCCGAGCACGAGCACGAGCGCCAGCCGAGGTCTGTCCGAACTCAGGGTGCCCAGCAGTCGTCGCGCGCTCGGACCGAAGCTCTTGGCCCTCACCACCGGCGCCGTCTGCATGCGCCCGTGCCCCGGCCCGCTCATGCCGCCTCCACCGAGAGCTGCGACTCGACGATCTCACGGTAGGTCTGGCTGGACTCGACCAGCTCGTCGTGAGTGCCGATTCCGACCACGCGACCGTGGTCGAGCACGATGATCTGATCGGCGCTCTGGACGGTGGAGACGCGCTGGGCCACCACGATCCGTGTCGCGTCAGGCAGGTACGTGTCCAACGCGTCGCGCAGCGCCGCATCGGTGGCGAGATCCAGCGCGGAGAACGCGTCGTCGAAGAGATAGATCCCGGGCTTCTTCACCAGCGCCCGCGCGATGGCGAGCCGCTGCCGCTGACCGCCGGATACGTTGGTGCCGCCCTGCGCGATGGGAGCGTTCAGCTGCTCCGGCATGGCCCGGACGAAGTCGGCCGCCTGCGCGAGCTCGAGGGCGCGCCACAGCTCGGCGTCGCCGGCGTCCGGATCGCCGTAGCGCAGGTTCGAGGCGACCGTTCCCGAGAACAGGAACGCACGCTGCGGGACGAGCCCCACCCGGCGCCACAGTTCGTCGGGGTCGAAGTCGCGGACATCCATTCCGTCCACCCGCACCGTACCCGCTGTGGCGTCGAAGAGTCGAGGGACCAGCCCGATCAAGGTGGTCTTGCCCGACCCTGTCGAGCCGATGACCGCCGTCGTCGTTCCGGGCGCCACCTCGAACGAGATGTCGCTGAGCACCGGGTCGGCCGCGCCGGGATAGGCGAAGGCCACCCCGTCGAAGCGCACGGCGCCGCGGGGGGCCGGCGAAGTGGCCGGCTCGGCAGGCGGCGCGACCGACGGGTCGGTGGCGAGCACCTCGCCGATGCGGTCGGCGCAGACCGCGGCCCGGGGGATCATCACGAACATGAACGTCGCCATCATCACGCCCATGAGGATCTGCATGATGTACGTCAGAAAGGCGAAGAGCGTGCCGATCTGCACGTCGTTCTGCTGCACCTGGAACGCGCCGAACCAGATCACGGCGACGCTGGAGACGTTCAGCACCAGCATCACCGCCGGGAACATCAACGCCATGAGGTTGCCGGCGCGAAGGCCCGTCGCCATCACCTCCGCGCTCGCGACCGAGAAGCGCGTGCGTTCCTGCGGCTCCCGCACAAAGGCCCGGATGACGCGGATGCCGCTGAGCTGCTCGCGTAGGATCTGATTCACCCGGTCGATGCGCTTCTGCATGACGGTGAAGGCGGGCACCATGCGCCACACGATCAGACCGACGATGACGAGGAGGGCCGGGATCGACACCGCCATCAGCCATGACAGACCGACGTCCTGACTGATGGCGAGGATCACGCCGCCGACGGCGAGGATCGGCGCCGACACCATGAGTGTCGCCGACACCTGAACGAGCATCTGCACCTGCTGGACGTCGTTGGTGTTGCGGGTGATGAGCGAAGCCGCGCCGAAGTGACCGACCTCGCGCTGCGAGAAGGCGACGACCCGGTGGAACAGATCGGCCCGCATCTGACGCCCGACGCCCATCGCCAGGCGGGAGCCGAAGTACACCGCGACGATGGCGCACACGATCTGGACGAGGCTGATCCCGAGCATCACCGCACCCGTCGACCAGATGTAGGGGATGTCGCCGGTGATGACGCCGTTGTCGATGATGTCGGCGTTGAGCGTCGGCAGCAGAAGCGACGCGATCGACTGCGCGAGCTGGAACACCACGACGGCGATGATCAGCGGCCAGCCGGGCCGGAGGTAGCGGGCGAGGAGCTTGCCGAGCACAGGGGTCCCTTCCACGATGCGGGCCCGTCGCGGCACTCGCATCTGCGTGAACGCTACAGCCGTTGCGCCAGGTCAACCACCTTGGTCGGTGCGCTCTGAGCGAACCGGCTCTCCACGGCTCAGGCCGCGGGGTCGTCCGGGAGAGGGAAGATGGCGTCGATCTCGGCGACGTCTGCGACAGTGGGCGTCCACGCCGTCGCCGCCGCGGCGTTGGCCTGGACCTGCTCCGGGCTCGTCGCGCCCGCGATCACGCTGGAGATCGATGATCGCGCCAGCAGCCATCCGAAGGTCGCCTCGAGCATCGTGATCCCCTGATCGCGGCAGAACGATGCGTATGCCTCGAGCGCGTCCCAGGGCGCGTCCTCCCACAGGTGAGGACGTTGCCGCATGATGCGGGTGTCGGAGGGTGCCTCGGTGCGGGAGAACTTGCCCGTGAGAAGGCCGTTGTGGAGCGGGAAGTACGGCAGGAACCCCAGACCGAAGTGCTCCGCCGCGGGCAGACGCTCCCGCTCGACGCCGCGTGCGAGCAGGCTGTAATGGTCCTGCGATGACACGAAAGGGACGGTTCCACGGCGTTCGGCGATGAAGTGCGCTTCGGCGATCTGCCAGCCGCTGAGGTTCGAGTGCCCGATGTAGCGCACCTTCCCCTCCCGGACGAGGTCCCCGAGGGCATCGAGGGTCTCTTCGATAGGGGTGCCCGGGTCGGGCGTGTGCAACTGGTAGAGGTCGATCCGGTCGGTCTGCAGCCGGCGGAGGGAGGCTTCGACCGCACGCCGGATGTACGCGCGAGACGCTTTGGCCCCGCTCAGCCCGTATCCCATGTCGCGACCGGAGTGACCGAACTTCGTCGCGAGCACGACCTGGTCTCGGCGACCGGCGAGAGCCTCGCCCATGAGGGTCTCGGACTGTCCGGGATCGCCCCCGTACATGTCTGCGGTGTCGAGGAACGTCACCCCCGCATCGATCGCGGCGTCGAGGACGGCGCGGGTGCCCTCGATGGTCTCGGTGCGCGTGCCCGGCCGGCCGAAGTTGTTGCAGCCCAGCCCGACGGCCGAGACGAGGAGACCGGATGATCCGAGACGGCGAAGCGGCACAGCATTCATGACTCCACGCTACCCGCGCCCGAGCGACGACAGCCCCCGGCTCTGGGGCCGGGGGCTGTCGAGGAGGGGCTACCGACGCGGAGCGTTAGGATCCGCGGGCGGCTCGTTCGCCGGCGGTGCGGCGGGAGGCGGGGTGGGGTCCGCCGACGGCGGGTCGGCGGCAGGTGCCGGCGGCATCGCGGGCGGGGTCGCCGGCGGTGCGGCTGCCGGCGACGGGGGCGCCTGGTAACCGGGCGCGGGCTCGTACCCGGCGGGCGGCACGGCGGGACCGCCGGGTGCCGACGGCGGGTAGCCGTAGCCGGGCGCGGCGACCGCGCTCGGCTGCTGCGGGATGCCGGACCACACCGTCGTGTCCTTGAGGAACGAATTCGCCCAGGGCGCCGGTGGGATGTTGGGGTTCCAGCGGGCGGAGGAGAACGCGAGGATGCCGAGCCAGATCAGGGTTCCGACGCCGGGAATGAGCCAGAGGAGCAGGTAGGGCCAATCCTTGCCGAGCTTCAGTCCGACGCGCCAGCCGACCATGACGCCGACCGCGATGGCCACCAGAGACAGGATCCAGCCGATGACCGGTACCTGGCTGAGAATCGCCGAGCCGACGACGGCACCCAGCATCACCCAGGGAGAGAGGTCACCGAGCTTGGCGAGGACCAGCGTGTTGTACACCGGGACCCAGGCCCGCCACTTTCCCTCGACGCCCGCCTTCTCGAAGATCCTCATCAGGAAGAAGGCACTGATCAGATACCCCGCAAGCGCGAAGATGAGCAGGAGCGGCAGCAGGATCAGCAAGAAGGCCAGTACTGCGCCGTATCCGTCGTACGTAGAATCCATGAGACCTCCAGAGTTATCCCCAGCGTGCAAGCACGGCGGGATGGTCTGCCCGCGTGGTCATGCTATCGACGCGGCGCCGCCGTTGTGAGGAAATTCCCAGAAACACGGGGTCGGGCGCGTCGCGATCGGTAACGTGGCGGGAAGACGCCATCGAAGGACGAGGACCCATGAGCACCGACACCCCTCCCCCGCTTCCCCGTCAGCCCGCTGCCGAGGCGGCACGCGCCACCGAACCTGCGGCCGGCGGCATCGCGGGCGTCGACGACACCGGCGTTCCCGACGGGGGTGACAGGGATGCCGCGGAGGTCGGCCGGGGCTTCTTCCGTTCCCTGTTCGACCTGTCGTTCCGCACCTTCATCACGCGACGCTTGGCCGCGGTGTTCTACGTCGTGGGTCTCATGGCCATCGGGATCGCGTTCGTCGTCTATCTCGTGACCGGGATCGTCGAGGGCATCGGCGCCCTCTGGTTCAACCCCGGCGCGGGCATCTCGCTGATCGTGGCCACCGTCATCCTGGTGCCGCTCTTCTCGTTCCTTGCGGTGATCGCCCTCCGCTTCGTCATCGAAGCCGTCGTCGCCCTCATCGCGATCGCGGAGAACACCGAGCGCACCGCGGCCCACACGCGGCGATAGCCGGCGTCAGACGATCAGGTCGAGCTCCGCGGAGTCGCTCCCCCCGAGGAGGCGCAGCCCCGCCGCATCCGCCCACTGCCGCAATCCGGAGACGCTGCGGATGCGCGGACGCTCGACAGCGAGGCGTCGGACGAGCGCGCCCTTGGCGTGCTTGTTGAAGTGATTGAGGGCCCGCACCGCCCCACCCGGGGAGTCGGTGACGACGCGCAGCGAGATGGCGGGGACGGAGGCGGGCACCGGTCCGAGCGCGACGTAGGCGTGAGAGCGCAGGTCGAGGATGAACGGCGGCGCCATGGTCGCGAGGGCGGTGGCGACAGGAGCCGCCCAGTGCCGGGAGGGCGCCGCGAGCCCGGGTAGGCGCACACCCGCTTTCAACCGGTAGTTGGGGATGGGATCCAGGGCGCCCACCGGGCCGAACGGTGCGGAGTGGATGAACACGTGCGTCCTGAGCCAGCGGCGCGCTGACGCGTCGAGACTCGGAGCATCCAGCGCGTCGAAGAGCACCCCGGTGTAGCGGTCGACGGCGGGAAGCGTCGGGGCGGTGCGCAGCAGCGCGTTGACGGCGACCTCATCGCGCTGGCGCGGTCCGAGCTTCAGTACCCGCGCGGCCTCGTCCGCATCATCCGACAGCGCGGTCAGCGCCGCGAGGACCTCCTCGCGCTGCGGCCCGAGCGATGGCAGCGAGAGACTGTCGAGGTCGAGCGCGCGCCGGCGCCCGCCGGTCTGCTTCGTCTCGGAGGGCGGGAGGAGGATCAGCATGCAGCACCACGATGAAGGACGGCGAGGATGCGACTGGCCGCCGAGGGCGCGGGGTTCACCCGTGCTCTCGGCGGCCAGTTGCACTCTCGCGGGAGGGCGGGAGGAGGATCAGGCGCTCAGGAGATCAGTGCGGCGTTTCCTGCCACGACCGTGACCTCGTCGCGCTCCATCGACAGGAAGCCGTCCTGGGCGTTGGCGACGATCTTGGACCCATCGGTGCGGGTGATGCGCACCTGGCCCTCGGCGAGGATCGCCAGCACCGGCTCGTGACCGGCCATGAAGCCGATCTCTCCCTCGACGGTCTTGGCGACCACCAGCGACGCCTCGCCGGACCAGACCTCCGCGTCGGCGGAAACCAGGCTGACTTTGAGAGGCATGATCAGCCGTTCTCCTTCTGGATACGGGCCCACGCCTCTTCGACGTCGGAGATGCCGCCGACGTTGAAGAACGCCTGCTCGGCGACGTGGTCGAAGTCACCCTTGACGATGGCGTCGAACGACTCGATGGTCTCCTTGATCGGAACCGTCGAGCCCTCGACACCGGTGAACTTCTTCGCCATGTAGGTGTTCTGCGAGAGGAACTGCTGGATGCGACGCGCGCGGGCGACGACGACCTTGTCCTCTTCGGAGAGCTCGTCGACACCGAGGATCGCGATGATCTCCTGCAGCTCCTTGTTCTTCTGCAGGATCTGCTTCACGGCGGTCGCGACGCGGTAGTGGTCCTCGCCGATGTAACGGGGGTCGAGGATGCGGCTCGTCGAGGTCAGCGGGTCGACCGCGGGGTACAGACCCTTCGACGCGATCTCACGCGAGAGCTCCGTGGTGGCGTCGAGGTGGGCGAAGGTGGTCGCCGGCGCCGGGTCGGTGTAGTCGTCGGCAGGGACGTAGATCGCCTGGAGCGAGGTGATCGAGTGACCACGGGTCGAGGTGATGCGCTCCTGGAGCACACCCATCTCGTCGGCGAGGTTCGGCTGGTAGCCCACGGCGGAGGGCATGCGACCCAGGAGCGTCGAGACCTCGGAGCCGGCCTGCGTGAAGCGGAAGATGTTGTCGATGAACAGCAGCACGTCCTGCTTCTGCACGTCGCGGAAGTACTCCGCCATCGTCAGCGCCGACAGGGCCACGCGCAGACGCGTGCCCGGCGGCTCGTCCATCTGGCCGAAGACGAGGGCGGTCTTGTCGAAGACGCCCGCCTCCTCCATCTCGCCGATGAGGTCATTGCCCTCACGGGTGCGCTCACCCACGCCGGCGAACACCGACACACCACCGTGGTCCTGCGCGACACGCTGGATCATCTCCTGGATGAGGACGGTCTTGCCGACACCCGCGCCGCCGAAGAGGCCGATCTTCCCGCCCAGCACGTACGGGGTGAGCAGATCGATGACCTTGATGCCGGTCTCGAACATCTGGGTCTTCGACTCCAGCTGGTCGAAGTTCGGCGCCTGGCGGTGGATCGGCCAGCGCTCCGTGATCTCGATGGTCTCGCCCGGCTCGCCGTTCAGCACCTCACCGGTGACGTTGAACACCCGACCCTTGGTGACGTCGCCGACGGGCACGGTGATCTGCTCGCCGGTGTCGCGCACCTCCTGGCCGCGGACGATGCCGTCCGTGGGCTTGAGCGCGATGGCGCGGACGAGGTCGTCGCCGAGGTGCTGGGCGACCTCGAGGGTGATCTCGGTCGACGAGTCACCGATCACGATCGTCGTCTTCAGCGCGTTGTAGATGTCGGGGATGGCATCGTGGGGGAACTCGATGTCGACGACGGGGCCGGTGACGCGGGCGACTCGGCCGACGGCGGGCGCTGCGGCCGTCGTGGCATCCGTCTTCTCAGCGGTGAGGCTCATGGCTTCTTCTCTTTCGTGTGGGTCTATTTGCCCGACGCGAGAGCGTCGGCGCCGCCGACGATCTCGGCGATCTGCTGCGTGATCTCGGCCTGTCGCGCGTTGTTGCGCAGACGGGTGTAGTCGGTGATGAGCTTGTCGGCGTTGTCGCTGGCAGACTTCATCGCCTTCTGCGTCGCGGCGTGCTTGGCCGCAGAGGACTGCAGGAGGGCGTTGAAGACGCGGCTCTGGATGTAGACGGGCAGGAGCGCGTCGAGAACCGTCTCGGCGTCCGGCTCGAATTCGTAGAGCGGGTAGACCTGGGCCGACGACTCCTCCTCGGCCTCGACGACCTCCAGCGGCAGGAGACGCACGGTCTCGGGGCTCTGGGTCATCATGCTGACGAACCGGTTGTACACCAGGTGGATCTCATCCACCCCGCCCTGCTCGCCGCCGCGGTTGTACGCGTCGAGCAGGGTGGCCGAGATCTCCTCGGCGGTGTGGAACTGCGGGGTGTCCGTGTCACCCGTCCACTCCGCAGCGGCCTCGATGCGGCGGAACTGGAAGTACCCGACGGCCTTGCGTCCGATCAGATAGAAGACCGGCTCGCGGCCCTCGGACCGCAGCAGCGCCGCCAGTTCCATTCCCTCGCGGAGGATCTGCGAGTTGAACGCGCCCGCCAGACCCCGGTCCGACGCGAAGATCACGACGGCCGACCGGCGGATGGTGGGCCGCTCCTGCGTCAGGGGGTGATCGACGTTGGAGTGCGTCGCCACCGCGGACACCGCGCGGGTCACCGCGCGGGCGAAGGGCGAGGATGCGCGGACCCGCGCCATCGCCTTCTGGATCCGCGAAGCAGCGATGAGCTCCATCGCCTTCGTGATCTTCTTGGTGGTCTGAGCAGAGTTGATCTTCTGCTTGTAGACCCTCAGTTGTGCGCCCATGATCCTTTACCGGTTCCGCTCAGCGACGGCCCTTGACGATCTTCTCCTGGTTGACGTCCTCGGCCTCTGCCGCGGCGACCTCGTCGCTGCCGGGACGGTTGATCGACTGGCCCTTCCCGGAGCGGAACTCCAGGATGAACTCGTCGACCTTCTTGTCCAGCTCGGCGACGGTGTCGTCATCGAGCACGTTGGAGTCGCGCAGGCGATCGAGGATGGTGGTGTTGCGACGCAGGTAGTCCAGGAGCTCCCGCTCGAACGGCAGCACGTCCTCGACGTCGATCGAGTCGAGCTTGCCGTTCGTGCCCGCCCAGATCGACACGACCTGCTCCTCGACCGGGTACGGCGAGTACTGCGGCTGCTTCAGCAGCTCGGTCAGACGCGCGCCGCGCGCCAGCTGGCGACGGGAGGCGGCGTCGAGGTCGGAGGCGAACATCGCGAACGCCTCGAGCGAGCGGTACTGCGCGAGCTCGAGCTTCAGGGTTCCGGAGACCTTCTTGATCGACTTCACCTGCGCGTCACCACCCACCCGGGAGACCGAGATGCCCACGTCGACCGCCGGACGCTGGTTGGCGTTGAAGAGGTCGGACTGCAGGAAGATCTGGCCGTCGGTGATCGAGATGACGTTCGTGGGGATGTACGCCGAGACGTCATTGGCCTTGGTCTCGATGAGAGGCAGACCCGTCATCGACCCCGCACCGAGCTCGTCGGAGAGCTTCGCGCAACGCTCGAGCAGACGCGAGTGCAGGTAGAAGACGTCGCCGGGGTAGGCCTCGCGCCCCGGCGGACGACGAAGCAGCAGCGACACCGCGCGGTAGGCCTCGGCCTGCTTGGTGAGGTCGTCGAAGACGATGAGGACGTGCTTGCCGTCGTACATCCAGTGCTGACCGATCGCCGAACCGGTGTAGGGGGCGAGGTACTTGAAGCCGGCCGGGTCGGAGGCGGGAGCGGCCACGATCGTGGTGTACTCCATCGCACCGGCGTCCTCGAGAGCACCCTTCACCGCGGCGATGGTCGAGCCCTTCTGGCCGATCGCGACGTAGATGCAGCGCACCTGCTTGGTCGGGTCGCCGGACTCCCAGTTGGCCTTCTGGTTGATGATCGTGTCGATCGCGATGGCGGTCTTGCCGGTCTGACGGTCGCCGATGATCAGCTGGCGCTGACCGCGGCCGATCGGGATCATCGCGTCGATCGCCTTGATGCCGGTCTGCATCGGCTCGTGCACGGACTTGCGCTGCATGACACCGGGCGCCTGGAGTTCGAGGGCGCGGCGGCCGGTGGTCGCGACCTCGCCGAGGCCGTCGATCGGGGTGCCCAGCGGGTCGACCACGCGACCGAGGTACCCGTCGCCGACGGGGACTGAGAGCACCTCGCCGGTGCGGGTGACCTGCATGCCGGCTTCGATGCCGGAGAAGTCGCCGAGGACGACGACACCGATCTCGTGCTCGTCGAGGTTCAGCGCGAGGCCCTGGGTGCCGTCGCCGAACAGCACCAGCTCATTGGCCATGACGCCGGGGAGTCCCTCGACGTGCGCGATGCCGTCGGCGGCGTCGATGACCGTGCCGACCTCGGTCGCGGCGGCGCCGGTGGGTTCGTAGGCCGCGACGAAGTCCTTCAGCGCGTCACGGATGACGTCGGGGCTGATAGAGAGGTCTGTCATGATCTTCCTTCGTTCGGTGGGGCCTCACCAGCGAGTGTGACCCCGAATGCTCCGGCGCTTCCTGGGAAACGCACGGGAAGTCTGTTATCCGGCCAGCCGCTGGCGGAGGTCGGCGAGTCGCGACGACACGCTGGCGTCGATGACGTCGTCGGCGATCTGCACGCGCAGGCCACCGACCACGGTCGGGTCGACCACGGTGTTGATGGAGACCTCGGTGCCGTAGCGGGCGGAGAGCGTCCGCGTCAGACGCTCCCTCTGCGCGTCGCTGAGCGCGACGGCGGTGACGACCGTGGCGACCTTGCGGCCGCGCTGGTCGGCCACGATGCGCATCGCCCAGGTCAGGAGCTGACGCACGCGGCGCTCACGCGGCTGCTGCACGAGGGCGTCGGCGATGACGATCGCCGAGGCGCTGGCGCGACCGGTGAGCAGGGAGGACACGAGCCGACCCTTGGCCGCCGCATCGCCCAGGCGGCTGCCGAGCGCGAGCTCGAGCTCTCCGTTGTCGGCGACGACGCGGGAGAAGGCGAACAGGTCGGCCTCGACGTCGGCCTGCGGCTCCGCCACAGCGGCGGCGCGCACCGCCAGCTCCTCGATGCCCTCGACGAGATCGGCGGCCGACGACCACCGCTCTGCGACCGCAGCGCTCAGAAGGGTGCGCGTGGTGGCCGACACCTGGCGCCCGAAGACGTCGTCGACGACCTTCTGTCGGGCCGGTGCCGGCGCCGACGCGTCGGCGAGGGCCGATGCCAGCTGCGGGGTCTGACCCGCCGCACGCGCGACCCCGAAGAGCTCACGCGCCACGGCGAGGTCGGTGATCGCCGCGGCATCCAGTGCGGCGATGCCCGACACCCGGGCCTGCGTGGTCGCGCTTCCCATCAGAGGCCCTGCTTCTGGCCTGTCGCGGCCTTGGCGGCCTCGTCGGCCTCGAGCTCGGCGAGGAAGCGGTCGACGACCGCCTGGGCCTTCGCGTCATCGGAGAGGGTCTCACCGATCACACCGCCGGCGAGGTCGAGGGCGAGCGTGCCCACCTCGCTGCGCAGCGACACCAGCGCCGACTGCCGCTCCGCCTCGATCTGGGCGTGCGCGGTGGCGGTGATGCGCGCGGCCTCGGAGGCTGCGGAATCCTTCGCCTCGGCGAGGATCTTCTTGCCGTCCTCGCGGGCGGCATCGCGGATCTCGCCGGCTTCGCGCCGGGCGTCGGCGAGCTGCGCGGTGTACTCCTCGAGCGCGGCCTCGGCCTTGCGCTGGGCCTCGTCGGCCTTGGCGATGTTGCCTTCGATCGCGGCAGCGCGCTCGTCGAGCAGCTTCTGCATGCGCGGCAGCACGATGCGCCAGAACACCGCCAGGATGACGATGAAGCACACCGCTGACCAGATGATGTCGTAGTACGCCGGCAGCAGCGGGTTCTGCGACTCACCCTCTTCCGCAGCGAGAGTGACAAGAGCGTTCAGCATCTCGTCTCCTTAAACGTGAGGAAGGGAATCAGGCGCCGAAGATGAAGCCGGTGGCGATGCCGATGAACGCGAGCGCCTCGGTGAACGCGATACCGATCCACATCAGGACCTGGAGGCGACCGGCCAGTTCGGGCTGACGAGCAACGCCCTCGATGGTCTTGCCGACGACGATGCCCACGCCGATGGCGGGGCCGATGGCGGCGAGGCCGTAGCCGACGGTCGCGATCGAACCGGTGACCTGGGCGAGAACCGTAGTTGCATCCACGGGTGTGTTTCCTTTCGGTTGGGTGGGCAGGCCGGAGCCTGCCCGCTCAGTGCTCTTCCGCGACCGCGAGCTGGATGTAGACCGCGGTGAGGATCGTGAAGACGTAGGCCTGCAGGAAGGCGACCAGCATCTCGAAGAGAGTGAAGGCCAGCCCGAAGGCGAGGGTGCCGACGCCGAAGGCCTTCCACAGGCCGTCGGCGGTGAAGAGGAAGAACTGCGTCGCCGAGAAGAACAGCACGAGCATGAGGTGCCCGACGATCATGTTCATCAGCAGTCGCAGGGTGAGCGTCACCGGCCGGATGATGAAGGTGGAGAGGAACTCCAGCGGCGTGACGATGATGTAGAGGAACGGCGGGACTCCGGAGGGGAAGAGGGAGTTCTTGACGAAGTTCTTCGGGCTCTTGCGCAGGCCCGCGTAGATGAAGGTCACGTACGACACGATCGCCAGCAGCAGCGGAACCGCGATGACGCTGGTTCCCGCGATGTTCAGGAACGGGATGATCCCGGTGATGTTCATGAACAGGATCATGAAGAACATCGTCGTCAGCAGCGGCAGGAAGCGGTCGCCGTCCTTGCGCCCGAGCAGGTCGTGCGCGATGTTGACGCGGACGAAGTCCAGGCCCATCTCCACCACGCTCTGGAAGCGGGTCGGGACGATCCGCATGCGGCGCGTGCCGATGACGAAGACGAGGATGAGGACGATCGTCGCGAGCACCTGCACGAGGTTGATGCGCGTGAACTCGATCGGAAGCCCGAGGCCTTCGAGGATGTTCGGCGGGAAGAAGTCCGAGATCGAGGGCGGGTGGAACTCACCGTCGGACGACGAGGTGTTCGCGATCAGTGTCGCAGCTTGAGTAGACAGCGCGGGCTCCAGCTTCGGGGCACCGGTCGAGGACCGTTGCGACGATGGTCGGTGAGAGTCGTTCCGCAGACGCGCGCAGAGCGGCGGGCGGGCGCAGACACCACCCTATCAAACTCAGGGGGCGGCGTTTTTCCCGGTGTCCGGGTCCTTCTCGTCGTCGAGAGGCCGGTTCAGGTCATCATCGGGGTCCGTGGTAGGGAGCGACACGTCGCTGACATGGGGAATGCGCATCCTGGTGAGCACCACCACGTCGATCGCGAGCGATGCCAGGACGCTCACGACCACGGCGACGAAGAACACGGGGCCCACCAGCCACGGCTGCCCGCGCAGGATGATCAGGGCGACGATGAAGATGACGAGCTTGAGGATCCAGCCGCCCATGACGATCCCGAAAAAGACCGGGATGTACAGCGGGTCGCCGAACCAGCGATTGGCGATGAGGATGCTGGCGCCGGTGATGCCGAGGAAGACCGCGGCCAGGATGACGCCCGACAGCGCGCTCCACACCCCGTCCGTGCCGGCCACGAGGCCACCGACGATCGCCGCGGCGACGGCGAGAACCACGGTGACCACCCCCGACCACAGCAGAGTGGTGCGAAGGATCGGATTGCTGGACACATCGGAGGTCATGAGGCTTCCTGGGGGACGTCGGCGGCGCTGCGGCCGCGCTGGCGAGCGGGGAGAAGGGTGACCACGAGGCAGGCGATGACCCCGACGGCGCCGAGGGCGACACCCAGGAGATAGTCTCCCGGCCATTCCTCCTGGGTGCCGACGTACATCAGCAGCACGGCGAGACTGACCACCGCGGTCCACGAATAGAAGATGAGCACGGCGTCGCGATCGCTGTGCCCCATGTCGAGCATGCGATGGTGCAGGTGCTTGCGGTCGGGCGAGAACGGCGACTTCCCGGCCCGCATGCGCCGGATGACCGCGAGGCCGAAATCGAGCAGCGGCAGCAGCACGACGACGATCGGCAGGATGATCGGGATGAAGGCACCCAGCAGCTGGGAGCGGCCGAAGCGCTCGGGGTCGAGCAGCTCGGGCGAGAGCTGCCCGGTGATGGAGATCGCCGAGCAGGCCATGAGGAGGCCGAGCATCAGCGCACCGGAATCGCCCATGAACAGCTTCGCGGGGCTCCAGTTCAGCGGCAGGAATCCGATGCACGCCCCGATGAGCACCGCCGCGATGAGGGTGGCGAGGTTGAAGTACGTGTTCTGTCCTGTGTCGCGGGCGAGCAGATACGAGTACGCGAAGAACACGACGTTGGCGATGAGGCAGACGCCGGCGACCAGACCGTCCAGACCGTCGATGAAGTTGACGGCGTTCATGACGATCACGATCGACAGCACGGTGAGCAGGAAGCTCTGCCAGCCCGAGCCGATGATCAGATCGCCGATCGGCAGCGTGTAGATCTGCAGCCCGCCGAACCACGCGATGATCCCGGCCGCGACGAACTGGGCACCGAGCTTGACCATCCAGTCGAGATCGAACAGGTCGTCCGCGACCCCGACGACGACGATCAGCGCGGTGGCGATGAGGATGGCGATCACCGTGCGCGGCTCGAGCCAGACGATGGAGAAGAACGGGTTCTGCGACGACACCAGGAAAGCCGCCACCACCCCGAGGAACATCGCCACTCCCCCCAGGCGCGGGGTCGGGGTCTTGTGGACGTCGCGCTCGCGGATGCCGGGGTAGAGCTTGAAGCGCAGACTCAGCCGCCAGACCACCCACGTCAGCACGAAGGTGACGGTGGCGGTGAACAGGACCGTGAAGACGTACTGCTTCACCCTCTGCCGTCCGCTCTCACTCGGCGTCGCCCGCCGACGCCGGCTCCGGATCCTCCAGCAGCTCGCCCAGCACGTCGCGCAGCCGTTCGCGACTGATCGCGCCGTCGCGGAGGATGCGCACCCGCCGCTCGGCACCGCGCACCACCAGCGGCGTGGCGTCGACGATCGTCGAGGCGACCCCGACGTCGGCGGGTCCACCGTCGAGGTAGACTGCGATGCTGTCGCCGAGCATGGCCTGGGCCTCGCTGATCTGCACCGCGGCCGGGCGGCCGGTGAGATTGGCGCTGGAGACGGCCAGAGGCCCGGTCTCCTCCAGCAGCTCCAGCGCGATGCGCTGCGCGGGCATGCGGACGGCGACGGTGCCGTGGGTATCGCCGAGGTCCCACGACAGCGACGGCTGCGAGGGCAGGACGATGGTGAGACCGCCCGGCCAGAACTGCGCCACCAGGCGTTCGACCGGCTCGGGGACTTCGGCCACGAGGGCCCGGAGCGTCGCCTGCCCTGCCACGAGGACCGGCGGCGGCGACTGACGTCCCCGACCCTTGGCGTCCAGGAGCCGCTGCACCGCGCGGGCGTTGAAGGCGTCGGCGGCCACGCCGTAGACGGTGTCGGTGGGCATCACGACGAGGTCGCCACGGCTGATGGCCTGTCGGGCCTGCCGCATGCCGGGGAGGAGCTGCTCGTCGTCACGGCAGTCGAAGAGGGTAGACATGACGCCACGAGTCTACGGCCCCGACCTCTCCGTGCCCCGGCTCCCCTCCATCGCGGGCGCGACAGCCGGGATCAGGGACGCAGGGCCGTGGTCGCTCGATCGCGGAGGGTCAGATCACGATGGGTCGCCGCGGCGCGCCATCCGTCCGCCGTCAGCAGGGCGCGGATGTCGGCGCCCTGCCATTCGCCGTGCTCGAGGACGAGGACCCCGCCCGGATGCAGCAGCCGGCGTCCGACGCTGCTCAGCACGCGGACGACGTCGAGTCCGTCGGGACCGCCGTACAGTGCGGCGGGCGGATCGAACAGGCGCACCTCGGGGTCGCGGGGTATCGCGTCGTCGGGAACGTAGGGCGGATTGGAGACCAGCACGGATACCGTTCCGTCCAGCTCGCCGAACGCCGCGGCGAGGTCGACGAATGCGACGCGCGCGTTCGGAGCGCCCACAGCGGCGAAGTTCTCCTTGGCCCACAGGAACGCCTCGACGTCGTTCTCGGCGGCGTGCACCTGGGCGTGGGGAACCTCCGTCGCCAGGGCGAGGGCGATCGCGCCGCTGCCGGTGCCGAGATCGACGGCGATCGGCTCGGGTGAGGCGGCCGCGCGCAGGGCGTCGATCGCGAGCTGGGCGACCATCTCGGTCTCGGGCCGTGGAACGAAGACGCCCGGGCCCACGCGCAGTTCCAGGTGACGGAACGGTGCGCGTCCGGTGAGGTGCTGCAGCGGCACCCGGGTCGCCCGCTGATCGACGAGCGCGTCGAACCGGGAGCGCTGCACGGTGTCCAGTCCGGCACCGCGGATGGCGGCGGCCTGCACCTCACCCCGACCGAGTTCCAGCACGTGCCCCGCGAGGAGCTCGGCATCGACGTCAGCACCGGGGACGCCGGCGCGTTCGAGCCGCGCCCGGGCGTCGCGCAGCGCGTCGGCGAGGGAGATCTCGGCGGGAAGGGTGTTCATGACCGCCGTCCAGACTGTCATATTCGGGCCGCGTCGCCGTGCCTCCCGTAGGCTCTCAGGGTCACCCCCACCGCCCGAAAGGTCACCATGCCCGGCATCCACCCCGACATCACGTCCGCCTTCGGCGACACGCCGCTCGTCCGACTGAACCGGGTCACCGAGGGTCTCGCCGCCACGGTCGTGGCCAAGCTGGAGTTCTACAACCCCGCGTCCAGCGTCAAGGACCGCCTCGGGATCGCGATCGTCGACGCGGCCGAAGCATCCGGTGAGCTCAAGCCCGGGGGCACGATCGTGGAGGCGACGAGCGGCAACACCGGCATCGCACTGGCGATGGTCGGAGCCGCCCGCGGGTACAAGGTCGTCCTGGCGATGCCGTCGTCCATGTCCATGGAGCGCCGCATCCTGCTGCGCGCATACGGCGCCGAGGTCGTGCTGACCGATCCTGCCGGCGGCATGAAGGGCGCCGTCGCGAAGGCGCAGGAGATCGTGGCCGAGACCCCGGGCGCCGTCCTCGCTCGCCAGTTCGAGAACGAGGCCAACCCCGCCATCCACCGCAAGACCACCGCCGAGGAGATCCTCCGCGACACCGACGGCGCCGTCGACTACCTCGTCGCCGGCATCGGCACCGGGGGCACCATCACCGGTGTGGGCCAGGTGCTGAAGGAGCGTGTGCCGGGGGTGAAGATCGTCGCGGTCGAGCCGGCCGACTCGCCGTTGCTGACCAAGGGCACCCCGGGGCCGCACAAGATCCAGGGAATCGGTCCGAACTTCATCCCCGCCATCCTCGACCGGGACGTCATCGACGAGGTCTTCGACGTCGAGTTCGACGACGCCGTCGCCACGGCGCGAGACGTCGGTGCCCGCGAAGGAATCCTCGTCGGCATCTCGTCGGGCGCCGCGGTATGGGCCGCGCTGCAGCTGGCGGCGCGCCCCGAAGCGGCGGGCAAGAACATCGTCGTCATCATCCCTTCCTTCGGTGAGCGCTACCTCTCCACGCCGCTGTACGCCGACCTCCGAGAGGACTGAGCCGGGTCCTCCCGGCGGCGAAGAGCGCTCCCGTGTCCGCCATCCATCCCGATATCACCACCGCATTCGGCGACACCCCCCTGGTGCGGCTGAACATTCTCACCGCGGGCCTTGACGCCGAGGTCGTCGCCAAGCTGGAGTTCTACAACCCCGGCGCGAGCGTGAAGTGCCGCCTCGGCATCGCGCTCGTCGACGCCGCAGAGGCGGCCGGCGAGCTTCAGCCCGGCGGCACGATCGTGGAGTCCACCAGTGGGAACACCGGCATCGCCCTCGCGCTCGTCGGGGCCGCCCGAGGATATCGCGTCATCCTGACCATGCCGGCGTCGATGTCGAAGGAGCGGCGGACGCTGCTGAAGGCCTATGGGGCCGAGCTCGTCCTCACCGATCCGCACAAGGGGATGACGGAGGCCGTCCGCACGGCGAAGCAGATCGCCGCCGACACCCCCGGCGCGGTGCTGGCCCGCCAGTTCGAGCATCCGGCGAATCCCGAGATCCACCGCCGGACGACCGCGGAGGAGATCTGGCGCGACACCGGCGGTCGCGTGGACTACGTCGTCGCGGGATTCGGCACCGGCGGCACCGTCACCGGTGTGGGTCGCGTGCTGAAGGAGCGGAACCCCGACGTTCAGGTCGTCCTCGTGCAGCCGAAGGACTCCCCCGTCCTCACCGAGGGCCGGCCGGGCGGGCATCGCATCCAGGGGATCGGTCCCAACTTCGTCCCCGATGTGCTCGACCGCGACGTCGTCGACGAGATCATCGACGCCGACTTCGACGACGCGATCAGGGTTGCCCGCGATCTGGCCGCACGCGAGGGGATCCTCGCCGGGATGTCGGCGGGCGCCGCGGTGAGTGCGGCCCTGCAGATCGCGCGCCGACCCGAAGCATCCGGGAAGCGGATCGTCGTCATCGTGCCGGACTCGGGCGAGCGCTACCTCTCGACCGCGATGTACGCGGACCTCCGCGACGAACAGGCGGTACCGGCATGATCCTCACCCGAGCCCTCGTCCGCGTGCGCGAGGACCTCGCCGCAGCGAAGCTGCGCGACCCCGCCGCGCGCGGCGCGTGGGAGATCGCCCTGCTCTACCCGGGGCTGCACGCGATCTGGGCGCACCGGGTGTGGCATGCGCTGTGGCGGCGACGGCTGCGTTTCGTGGCGCGCCTCGGCTCGCAGGTCACCCGCTGGACCACCGGCATCGAGATCCACCCCGGTGCGGTCATCGGACGCCGCTTCTTCATCGACCACGGCATGGGGGTCGTCATCGGCGAGACCGCCGAGGTCGGCGACGACGTGATGCTGTACCACGGGGTGACCCTCGGCGGCCGTCAGCGGGAGGGCGGGAAGCGTCACCCCACGCTGCTCGACGGCGTCGCGGTGGGCGCGGGTGCGAAGATCCTCGGACCGATCACGATCGGTGCCCGCTCCGTCGTCGGCGCGAACGCGGTGGTGACCAAGGACGCCCCCGCTGACAGCGTGCTGGTGGGAGTGCCCGCCAAGCCCCGGCCCCGGCGCGAAGGAGAGGACACGCGCGCGGTTCTGACCGCCCCGGAATATGTGATCTGAGCGGTCAGGCCCGCTTCCCGCCCCTGTCGGCTCCGTCGCGTCGCTCGTCGATCCTCCGCTTGAGGAAGATCATCGGCAGGAACAGCGTCGCGAGCGCTGTGATCAGCCACACGATGACCGGCGCCAGGATCCACGTGAGCACGAACGGCTGCCCGATCGTGATGCCTGCCCCGGGAATGAGCACCACGACGATCAGAGCCGCCAGCGTGGAGATGATGCCGATCCCGCCGAGGAGGGCGGGCGCGTTCCGGCGTGCGACGCTCGCGATCCACGGGGTGAGGATGCTCTGCAGCACCGCGAAGATGACGATGGCCAGGGCGAAACCCCACCAGTTGGCCCAGTCGATGCGGAATCCGGGCAGGAGGAGATCTGCCACGATCAGCCCGAGCGCGGCGGAGACGAGGAAGATGAGCGCGCGGATGAGGAAGATGATCACGCGCTCAGGGTACGCCCCGCGCCTCTTGTGCGCGGGGCGGTCCGGCTTCGCCACGCCGCGGGGCGGGAGGGCCGGGCTGACTAGGGTCGGAGGGTGAGCGAACTTCTCGGGATGTCGGCGGTCGATCTCGCTGCCGCGCTGCAGCGTCGCGAGCTCCGCACCGTCGAGGTCGTCCAGGCAGCCCTCGGGCGCGCAGCGTCGACGAGGGACCTGGGGGCTTTCGTCGAGGTGACCGCCGGACAAGCGCTCGAGCAGGCGGCGCGGCGGGACGCCGACACGCCCGACGGACCGCTCTGGGGCATCCCGATCGCCGACAAGGATCTCGTGGCGCGCGCCGGCGTCCCCACCCGGTACGGATCGCGTGCCCGCGCCGATTTCATACCGACCGCATCGGATCCGCTTGCAGCGGCCCTGGACCGGGCGGGCGCCGTGAGCATCGGCAAGACGAGCACCTCGGAGTTCGGTCTCACGGGATTCACCGAGCCCCTCGGGGGCGGAGCCTGGGCGCGCGACCCGTGGAATCCCGGGTACGGCGCGGGCGGGTCGAGCGGCGGCGCGGCGGTGGCGGTGGCCGCCGGCGTCCTCTTGATCGCGCCGGCGTCGGACGGCGGCGGATCGATCCGGATCCCTGCGGCCACCGTGGGAGTGGTGGGACTGAAGCCGTCGCGGGGTCGCCTCCCGCTCGGGTCGGGCCTGGATGCACCGGAGGGACTCGCGGTCACCGGTCCGATCGCCCGGACGGTCGCCGACGCGGCGTTCTTCCTCGACGCGCTGTGCGGACTCGCTCCCTACGACTTCTCGGTGCGTGCGGTCGATGGCCCGCCCTTCCTCCCCGCGACCGCCGCGGATCCGCCGCGCCTCCGCGTGGGCGTCACCACGGTGTCGCCGTGGGACGACGACCTCGAGATCGTGGTGGATCCCGCGGCGGTCGGCGCGCTCGGCGAGGCCGCGAGGATTCTCGCATCCCGTGGACACGAGGTGACCGAGGCCGCGTGGCGGCCGCACGGGTACGGGCCGCTCTTCCGCGTGCTGTGGCGCGCGAGCGCCGCCCGCATCCCCCTCACCGATGATGATCTGCAGATCGTCGAGCCGCTCACCGCGTGGCTCGTGCGCGAGGGAAGGGCCCTCGACGCCCGGGGGCTGCTCGGCGCCCTGGCCGATGCGCGCGTCTTCGAGCGCGAGACGATCGGCGCATTCGCTCCCTACGACGTGATCCTCACCCCGGCGCTCGCGCAGACGCCGCGGCCCATCGGCTGGTACGACCGCGACGATCCCGAGCGCGGCTTCGCCCAGCAGGTGCAGTACGCGCCCTTCAGCAGCTTCGTCAACGTCGCGGGCCTTCCCGCTCTCGTGCTCCCGGTGGCGATGAGTGCCGGGCATCCGGTGAGCGTGCAGCTCATCGGGCGGCCGGGCGGAGAGCGGATGATCCTCGCCGTCGCCGCGCAGCTCGAGCGCCTTCGGGGGCCGCTCCCCCACCCTCCGGCGCCCTGACCTGCCGGTCGCGCTCCGGCGGCGCTTCGGTGGGCGCGCAGCGGAGGAGATCCGCACGTGGGAGGGCTTCCCTGCGGCATCCGTCCTCCGGTGCCCGGGTCTCCTCCGCCGCGCGGCGATGAAGTCCGCGAACAGCCGTCAGGCGTCGCCGCCGAGGGCGGCGAGCCGCTCCTCCTCGTCCGCAGCGATGCACGACTCGATGAGAGCCTCCAGAGCGCCGTCCATCACCTGGTCGAGGTTGTACGCCTTGTACCCGGTGCGGTGGTCGGCGATGCGGTTCTCGGGGAAGTTGTACGTGCGGATGCGCTCGGAGCGGTCCATCCCGCGGATCTGCGACTTCCGGGCATCGGATGCCGCGGCATCCCGTTCCTCCTGCTGACGCGCGAGGAGCCGGGCTCTGAGCACCCGCATACCGGCCTCGCGGTTCTGCAGCTGCGACTTCTCATTCTGCATCGACACGACGATCCCGGTGGGAAGGTGGGTGATGCGCACGGCGGAGTCGGTGGTGTTCACCGACTGACCGCCCGGTCCTGAGGAGCGGAAGACATCGACCTTGAGGTCGTTCGGGTCGATCTGGACCTCTTCGGGCTCGTCGACCTCAGGGAAGACGAGCACACCGGTGGTCGAGGTGTGGATCCGCCCCTGCGACTCCGTGGCGGGAACCCGCTGCACACGATGGACGCCGCCCTCGTACTTCAGGTGCGCCCACACGCCCTGCGCGGGATCGGTCGAGGATCCCTTGATCGCCACCTGCACGTCCTTGAAGCCGCCGAGGTCGGACTCCGTGCGCTCGAGGAGCTCGGTCTTCCAGCCCTTCGCGGCGGCGTACTGCACGTACATCCGCAGGAGGTCGGCGGCGAACAGCGCGCTTTCCGCTCCGCCCTCGCCGGCCTTGATCTCCATGATCACGTCGCGGGCGTCATCCGGATCCCGGGGGATTAGCAGCCGCCGCAGCTTCTCCTGAGCGTCCGCAAGCCGGGCCTCCAGCGACGGGACCTCCTCGGCGAACGATGCATCCTCCCGGGCGAGGTCGCGCGCGGCATCCAGATCCTCGGATGCGGCGAGCACCGCCTCGTGCGCCGCGACGATGCGCGACAGCTCGGCGTACCGCCGGTTGACGCGCTTCGCACGCGCGGCGTCGGCGTGCACGGCCGGATCGGACAGCTCGTGCTGCACCGCCGCGTGCTCGTCGATCAGCGCGCGGACGGACTCCCACATCGCGGGCTCAGCCACGGACGATCCGCTCAGCGGATGCTGTTGTCGTGACCGTGGCTGCTGCCGTGGCCGCCGTGACCGCCCTGCGCGGGCGCCGGCATCGACTTCTGCATCTGCACGAGGAACTCGACGTTCGAGCCGGTCTCCTTGAGCTTGCCGAGCACGACCTCCAGCGCCTGCTGGGGGTCCAGGCCCGCGAGTGCGCGCCGGAGCTTCCAGGTGATCTTGACCTCGTCGGCCGACATCAGCATCTCTTCGCGACGCGTCGACGAAGCGTTGACGTCGACGGCGGGGAAGATGCGCTTGTCGGCGAGCTGACGGTTCAGACGCAGCTCGCTGTTGCCGGTGCCCTTGAACTCCTCGAAGATCACCTCGTCCATCTTCGAGCCGGTCTCCACCAGCGCGGTGGCGAGGATCGTGAGCGACCCGCCGTTCTCGATGTTGCGCGCGGCGCCGAAGAACCGCTTGGGCGGGTACAGGGCCGACGCGTCGACCCCGCCGGTGAGCACGCGACCCGAGGTGGGCGCGGAGATGTTGTAGGCACGGCCGAGGCGCGTGATCGAGTCCAGCAGCACGACGACGTCGCGACCGAGCTCCACCAGGCGCTTCGCGCGTTCGATCGCGAGCTCGGCGACCGTGGTGTGGTCCTCGGCGGGACGGTCGAAGGTCGAGGCGATGACCTCGCCCTTCACCGTGCGCTGCATGTCGGTGACCTCTTCGGGCCGCTCGTCGACGAGCACGACCATGAGGTGCACCTCGGGGTTGTTGATCGCGATGGCGTTCGCGATCTGCTGCAGCACGATCGTCTTGCCGGCCTTCGGCGGCGCGACGATGAGACCGCGCTGACCCTTGCCGATGGGGGCGACGAGGTCGATGATCCGCTGTGTAAGCTTCTCGGGCGCCGTCTCCAGGCGCAGGCGCTCCTGCGGGTACAGCGGCGTGAGCTTGCCGAACTCGACGCGCTCCGCGGCGTCGTCGACCGACAGGCCGTTGACCGCGTCGACCTTGACCAGCGCGTTGTACTTCTGCCGACTGGACTGCTCGCCCTCGCGCGGCTGCTTGATCGAGCCGACGACGGCGTCGCCCTTGCGCAGGTTGTACTTCTTCACCTGACCCAGCGAGACGTAGACGTCCTGCGGACCGGGGAGGTAGCCGGTGGTGCGGACGAAGGCGTAGTTGTCGAGCACGTCGAGGATGCCCGCGATCGGGATGAGGACGTCGTCCTCGTTGACCTCGGTCTCGAACTCGTCGACCTGACCCTGCCCGCGGCGCTTGTTGCGCTGACGACCGCGGCCGCCCGTCGAGGAGGTGTCGTCATCGGACGCGTCGGGGCCGGCGTTCGCGGCGACCGCGGCGTTCTGGTTCTGCGCTCCGCGCCCGCTGCCGCCCTGATTCTGGCCGCCCTGGTTCTGGCCGCCCTGGCCGTTGCCGGTCTCCTGCGCGTTGCCGTTCTGGCCGCCGCGGTTGCGGTTGCGATTGCGGTTGCGGCTCCGGCCGCGCGAGGGGGTCTCGTCGGCGTTGTCGTCACGGCTCCCCGCGTCGGCGCCACCCTCGGACGAGGACGACGCGTCGTCGGACTTCTCGGCGGTCGGCGCCGCCTCGTCATCCTCGGTCGTGCTGTCATCCGAAGGAGCCTCCGCCGGACCATCAGCGGTGTCGGCGGCGTTCGGCGTGGATGCGGCGTCGTCGGCCGTGTCCTCGGCAGAAGGCGCCGCCTCGGTAGCTGAGGTCGCGGTCTCATCCGCAGCGGGCTGGTCAGCGGCGGGCTGGTCAGCGGCGGTCGCGTCGACCGCAGCAGCCTTCTCCGCCTTGGTGGCGCGGGTGCGCTTGGGGCGAGTGGTCGCCGTGGCGCCCTCGGTCTTGGCCCGACGGGGCGCTCGCTTACGCGGCGCGGTCTCGGCGGGCGCGTCGTCGGCAGGTGCCTCGGCAGGCGCCTCCGCGGCGGCGACGTCGGCAGGCGCCTCGTCGGCGGGGGCCGCATCGGCGGCCGGTGCCTCCGCAGCGGCATCGGCGGGCTGGGCGGCGGGCTCGTCGGACGGCGTCGCCTCGGCGGCGGCGTCCGTCGTCTCTTCCGCGTCCGCCGGAGCGGCGCCTTCGGACTCGGCGGCCTCGGCCTGGTTGTCAGGGGTGGTGTTCGGGTCCGTGGCGGCCGCCTCGGGCGCGTCGGCGCGCTCGTCGGTGGTGTCGTCAGGGGTGTGGACCTCGGAGATGGACTCCACGAGTCCTCCTTCTCAGCAGATTGCAGGCAGATGAATGTCAGACGGTGCACGATGACCGCACGCGCGGCAAAGCAGAATCTCGTCCATGGCCCGGCGACCTGGCGTGGCTAGAGCGCTTCGGCAGGACGAGAGGTGTGCGGTGGTTTCGCAGATTTGCGACGGAGGCCAGATTCACGTGTCACGTGGAACCCTCCGCGTACTCCCTCACTGTACCACCCTTGACGTCGACGGCCAGCATGAGGGCCTCCCACGGGGTGTCGGTGGCGCGCTGCGCGACGTCTACCGCTTCGAGGCGCCGACCCGGTCCGTCGGCGAGCACGAGGACGCTGGGGCCTGCTCCGGAGACCACCGCGGCGAAGCCGACGGCTCGGAGCGCCCGCACCAGCCTGTCGGTGTCGGGCATCGCCTGCGCGCGGTAGTTCTGGTGCAGCTTGTCCTCGGTGGCCGCGAGCAGCAGCTCAGGGCTCTGAGTCAGCGCGGCGATCAGCAGCGCCGACCGCGACACGTTGAACACCGCGTCTTCGCGCGGCACCTGAAGAGGCTGCAGACTCCGCGCGACCGACGTCGACATCGTGAACTCCGGGACGAACACCAGCGGTGCGACACCCCGATGCACGAGCAGCTTCTTGTGCTGCGGGCGTCCGTTGTCGACCCAGGCGATCGTGAGTCCGCCGAAGAGCGCCGGCGCGACGTTGTCGGGGTGGCCCTCCATCTCGGTGGCCAGGTGGAGGAGGGTGTCGTCATCCAGATCGACGTCACCGGCGAGGAGCCCTTTGGCCGCGAGGAGGCCTGAGACGACCGCCGCGCCCGAGGACCCGAGTCCCCGTCCGTGCGGGATGACGTTCACGGCGCGCAGGCTCAGCCCCGGCATCTCGCGCCCGACCGCGTCGAACGCGTAGCGGATGGCGGTCACCACCAGGTGCGAGCCATCCCGCGGGACACCCTCCGCACCCTGCCCCTCGACCTCGATCTCGAGGCGACCGGGTTCGAGCGCGGTGACGGTCAGCTCGTCGTAGACGCTGAGCGCGAGGCCGAGAGTGTCGAATCCGGGGCCGAGGTTCGCACTCGTCGCCGGCACCCGCACGACGACTTCTCGCCCCACGGGCACCCCGCTCACGCCGGCGCCGCGACGGGGGCGAGCTCGAGGACCGAGGCGACCTCGGTGGTCGCGGCGTCGACGACCGTCGGCTGCACCTCGGAGCCGTCGGCATTGCGCAGCGCCCACTGCGGGTCCTTCAGCCCGTGCCCCGTGACGGTGAGCACCACGCGCGACCCGGCGGGGATGACACCGGCCTCGGCGCGGTCGAGCAGCCCGGCGACGCTGATCGCCGACGCGGGCTCGACGAAGATGCCGACCTCTCCCGAGAGGAGCTTCTGCGCGGCGAGGATGCGCTCGTCGTCGATGGCCCCGAAGTAGCCGTCGGTGGCCTCGCGCTCTTCGATGGCGAACTGCCACGACGCGGGGTTTCCGATCCGGATGGCGCTGGCGATCGTCTCGGGATGACGCACCACCGAGCCGGTCACCAGCGGCGCGCTGCCGGCCGCCTGGAACCCGAACATCCGGGGCACCCGCGTGGCCACGCCCCGCTCGACCTCCTCGCGGTAGCCGCGCGAGTAGGCGGTGTAGTTGCCGGCGTTGCCGACGGGGATGAAGTGGAAGTCCGGCGCATCGCCGAGCACCTCGACGACCTCGTACGCCGCGGTCTTCTGGCCTTCGATGCGGTCGGGGTTGACCGAGTTCACCAGATGCACGGGGTAGTTGTCGGCGAGCTCGCGCGCGATCTCAAGGCAGTCGTCGAAATTGCCGCGGATCTGGATGAGCCGGCCCTGGTGTGCGACAGCCTGGCTGAGCTTGCCCATGGCGATCTTGCCCTCGGGCACGAGGACGGCCGCGGTGATGCCGGCGTGCGCGGCGTAGGCCGCCGCCGAGGCGGAGGTGTTGCCCGTGGACGCGCAGATGACCGCCTTCGCGCCGTGCTCGACGGCGCGTGAGAGGGCGACCGTCATGCCTCGGTCCTTGAACGATCCGGTGGGGTTCATCCCCTCGTACTTGACCCAGACGTCGGCGCCCGTGCGCCGGGACAGCGCCGGGGCCGGCAGAAGGGGTGTGCCTCCCTCTCCCAGGGTGACCACGGTGGAGTCGTCGGTCACTCCCAGTCGATCGGCGTATTCGCGGAGGACTCCCCGCCAGACGTGCGCCATGTCACTCTCCTTCCACTCGCAGCACCGACACGACCCGCTCGACGACGCCGCTGCCGGCCAATCGTGCCACGGTCTCGCTCAGGTCCTGCTCCTTGGCTTTGTGCGTGCCGATGACCAGGCGCGCGGTGTTCTCGGGGGTCTGGGGCGCGATGCCGCCGCCGGGGACGGGTTCGCCGGCGACCGTCTGCTCGACGGTCGCGATCGACACACGGCCCTCGGACAGGATGCCCGCCACCGTGGCGAGCACCCCCGGCTGATCGTCGACTTCGAGGGTGATCTGGTAGCGCGTGGTGACCCGGCCGATCGGCACGACGGCGAGGTTGGCACGGGTGGACTCCCCCACGCCCACGCCGCCGGCGATGTGACGCCGAGCGGCGGAGACCACATCGCCGAGAACGGCGGAGGCGGTCTGCACGCCGCCGGCCCCCGCGCCGTAGAACATGAGGTTGCCCGCGGCTTCGGCCTGGACGAACACGGCGTTGTTGGCGCCGTGGACGCTGGCGAGGGGGTGGGCGCGGTCGATGAGCGCGGGGTACACCCGCACCGAGATCGACTCGGAGTCGTCGGCATCGCGCAGCCGCTCGCAGACGGCGAGAAGCTTGATCACGAGGCCGGCGTGCCGCGCGGCATCCATCATCGCCTTATCGATGCCCGTGATGCCCTCACGGTGAACCGACTCCAGCGGAACCGAGGTGTGGAAGGCCAGGCTCGCCAGGATCGCGGCCTTCTGTGCGGCGTCGTAGCCCTCCACATCCGCCGTCGGGTCGGCCTCGGCATACCCGAGACGCTGCGCGTCGGCGAGCACGTCGGCGAACTCTGCTCCCTCGGTGTCCATGCGGTCGAGGATGTAGTTGGTCGTGCCGTTGACGATGCCCATGATGCGCTGCACGCGGTCGCCGGCGAGCGAGTCGCGCAGCGGCCGGATGATCGGGATCGCGCCCGCCGCGGCCGCTTCGTAGTACACCTGCGCTCCGACCTGGTCGGCGGCGTCGAAGATCTCGGGGCCGTGGGTGGCGAGGAGCGCCTTGTTGGCCGTGACGACGTCGGCGCCGGAGTTGATCGCCTGCAGCAGGTAGGTGCGTGCCGGCTCGATCCCGCCCATGAGCTCGATCACGATGTCGGCGCCGACGATGAGGCTCTCGGCGTCGGTGGTGAACAGCTCCTTGGGCAGGTCGGTCTCGCGCGGCGCGTCGAGGTTGCGCACCGCAATGCCGGCGAGCTCGAGGCTGGCACCGGCCCGATCGGCGAGCTCGGCGCTGTGCAGACGCAGCAGCGCGGCGACCTGCGAGCCGACGGCGCCGGCTCCCAGGAGCGCCACGCGCAGGCGACGGTAGTCAGGCATGGGGTCCCTTCGTTGATGCGTCGGCCGGCCGCACCGCGGCGCCGACGTCTCGGGCGAGGAGGTCGTCCACGGTCTCGCCGCGGACGATGAGCCGGGCCTGGCCGTCGCGCACGGCGACGACCGGGGGCCGGGGTACGGCGTTGTAGTTGCTCGCGAGCGAGTAGCAGTAGGCGCCGGTCGCGGGGACGGCGAGCAGATCACCGGGGGCCACGTCGCCCGGAAGGTATTCGACGTCGACCACGATGTCGCCGGCCTCGCAGTGCTTGCCCACGACCCGGCTGAGCGCAGGGTCGGCGGTGCTCGTGCGCGAGGCGACACGGGCGGAGTACTGCGCACCGTACAGCGCGGTGCGGGCGTTGTCGCTCATTCCGCCGTCGACGCTCACGTACAGCCGATCGACGCCCGACTCGAGATGCACGGGCTTGACCGTGCCGACTTCGTACAGGGTCACCCCCGCTTGGCCCACGATGGAGCGTCCGGGCTCGAAAGCGAGGCGGGGAACGGGGATGCCGCGGGCCGCGCACTCCTCGGCGACCGCACCGACGATCGCCGCGGCGAGGTCCGCGATGTCGGTCGGCTCGTCGGCCTCGGTGTAGGCGATGCCGAACCCGCCGCCGAGGTTCAGGGCGGGGACGTCGCCCTCATCGAGCAGCGCCGCGTGCAGGTCGATGAGGCGCGAGGCGGCCTCGCGGAACCCGGCGACCCCGAAGATCTGCGACCCGATGTGGGAGTGCAACCCGCCGAAGCGCAAGCCCGGGATCTCCCGGATCCGCGCGACCGCGGCGGGAGCGTCGTGCAGGGCGAAGCCGAACTTCTGGTCCTCGTGCGCGGTGGCGAGGAACGAGTGGGTCTCGGCGTGCACTCCGCTGTTGACGCGCACGAACACGGTCTGAGGACCGGTGCGCGGCGCGTCGGCGCGCGCGGTCAGAGAAGCCAGCCGCTCAATCTCGATGTGGCTGTCCACGACGATGGAGCCGACGCCCAGGTCGATCGCTCGCTCGAGCTCGGCGACGCTCTTGTTGTTGCCGTGGAAACCCACAGCCGCGGCATCCGCTCCGCCCGCGATCGCGATGGCGAGTTCCCCGCCGCTGGCGACGTCGACGCCCAGGCCCTCTGCGGTGACCCACCGCACGATCTCGGTCGACAGGAACGCCTTTCCCGCGTAGTAGACGCGCACTGTCGTGCCGTGCGCGGCGGCCGCGCCCTCGAAGGCGTCGCGCACCCGCCGGGCGTGCTCACGTACCTCGGACTCGTCCATCACGTACAGCGGGGTGCCGAATTGCACCGCCAGCGCGGTCGCCGCGACTCCGCCCAGCACGAGCTCTCCGTCATCGCCGCGGTGGGCGCGCCCGGGCCACACGCCGGCGGCGAGGGCGTTCGGATCGGCGGGCACGACTCGAGCGGGAGACGAGCCGGGCGATGGGGCGGCGGACACGGGTGGGAGACCAATCGGTGGATGCTTCGGCGCGACGTCGACCGGGATCGCCGGTGTGACGGGCTGCCTCGACCGGAGGACTCACGCGTCGGGCAGTCCTTGCAGTCTAGGGCAGAGCCCCGCTACCCACCGGTCGCGTGACGGCGCCACGATGATCTCCGCCCGTCAGGCGCACGTGCCGTTCTCCTGCAGGGACGCGTCGCGGACAATGGCCGGGTCGATGTCGAAAGCCCCGATGAGCCGGTCTCCGTCGACGGCGAGGCCGGTGAGGGTGATGCCCGCGGGCAGATCGCCGGCGATGCAGATGGTCCAGTCCCGCAGCAGCCCGTCGACGAGGCCGCCGAACTGCTGCCGCACCCCATCGGCGGTCAGCTCCGCTCCCGCGACCTCGACCGCCGACGGAGTGAGGGCGAGGTCGCCGTCCACAGCCGAGGGGATGACCGCGACCGTGACCGGTACCTCGATCCCGAACACGGGGAAGGACGTCGACAGACGGACATCCGGAGCGTCCAGGTCCACCTCGGCACCGTCGGGGAACCCCTCGAGTCCGGTGAGCAGGCTCTGAAGCTGCGCGCGATCGAGGGTGACCGATCCACTCCCGGCCTCGAGGTCGGCGTCACCGCGGATCGGCACTCCCTGGGTGCGCACGTCGATGTCACCGGTCAGAGGACCGATCGTGACGTCGTCGGAGGAGATGGTGAGGTCGTCGAGGCTGCCGCGGATGAGCTGAGGAAGGACGGCGCCGTCGACCTCGACGTCGATCGGCTGGTCGGCGGGAAGGTCGAGGGCGGTGATCACCTGCTCCCGGACGGTGCTCTTGACGAGGTCGCGCGCGATCGCCTCCCCCACGAACCAGGCCGCGACGGCGAGGCCCGCGACGAACAGGACCGCCAGCAGCCACGGCCAGACCCGCCGGCGACGCCGCGCGGGCGGCTCGGTGGCGACCGCCCACTCCGGGAGTGGCCGGGTCGGCTGGGTGTCGCCGGCAGTCACGGAGCTACATCCGCTCGGGAGCCGAGACACCGAGGAGCGTCAGGCCGTTGCGGAGCACCTGGCCGGTGGCGTCGTTCACCCACAGGCGGGTGCGGTGCACCGACTCGACGGGCTGATCGCCCAGCGGGATGACGCGGCAGTTGTCGTACCAGCGGTGGTAGAGCCCGGCGAGCTCCTCGAGGTAGCGGGCGACGCGGTGGGGCTCCCGCACCTCGGCGGCGAACGCCACGACGCGGGGGAATTCCTGAAGGGCGCCGAGCAGCGCCGACTCGGTCTCGTGCGTCAGCAGCTCCGGGGCGAACTCCGACCGGTCCACCCCGGAGTCCGCGGCGTTGCGCGAGACGTTGTGGGTGCGGGCGTGGGCGTACTGCACGTAGAAGACGGGGTTGTCGTTCGTGCGCTTGCGCAGGATCTCGGGGTCGAGCGTCAGCGGGGAATCGGCCGGGTAGCGCGCCAGCGAGTAGCGCAGCGCGTCGGTGCCGATCCAATCCCGGAGGTCGTCGAGCTCGATGATGTTGCCCGCACGCTTGGACAGCCGGGCGCCGTTGATCGAGACGAGCTGACCGATGAGCACCTCGATGTCCTTCTCGGGGTCGTCGCCCGCTGCGCCCGCCAGGGCCTTGAGACGGTGCACGTACCCGTGGTGATCGGCTCCGAGGAGGTAGATCTTGTGCGCGAACCCTCGGTCGCCCTTGTTCAGGTAATACGCCGCGTCGGCGGCGAAGTAGGTGTACTCGCCGTTGGACCGGCGGATCACCCGGTCTTTGTCGTCGCCGAAGTCGGTGGTGCGCACCCAGACCGCACCCTCGTCGTCGAACACGTGCCCCTGGGCCCGCAACCGGTCCAGAGCCTGGTCGACCAGGCTCGGTGCCCCGTCGGGGCCGGGGGCGTGGAGGCTGCGCTCGCTGAAGAACACGTCGAAGTGCACGTTGAACTTCTCCAGCGACGCCTGCAGATCGCCGAGCTGGTATTCGTAGGCCTTATCGCGCGCGAGGGCGAGCTGCTCGTCGTCGGGAAGCGAGAGCAGCTCGGGCTCCGCGGCGAGCACCCGCCGGGCGAGGTCGTCGATGTACGAGCCGGGATAGCCGTCCTCGGGGGTCGGCTCGCCCTTGGCCGAGGCCAGCACCGAGCGACCGAACCGCTCCATCTGGGCGCCGGCGTCGTTGACGTAGAACTCGCGGGCCAGGGTTGCGCCGCTGGCCTGCAGCAGCCGAGCCATCGAGTCGCCGAGCGCCGCCCACCGCGTATGCCCGATGTGCATCGGACCGGTGGGATTGGCGCTGACGAACTCCAGGTTGATCGTGTTGCCGTGCTGGGAGTCGTTGGTGCCGTAGGCCTCCCCCGCGTCGACGATCTGCTTCGCCAGGGCGCCGGCGGCGGCGGCATCCAGTCGGATGTTGATGAAGCCGGGTCCTGCCACCTCCACCCCCGCGATCCCGCCGACCTCGCGGAGGCGCTCGGCGATCTCACCGGCGAACTCGCGCGGGTTCGCCCCGACGGTCTTCGACAGTTTCAGTGCGGCGTTGGAAGCCCAGTCGCCGTGATCTCGATTCTTCGGCCGCTCGAGAACCAGGTCGGCCGCCGTCAGACCCTCGCTCGCACCCGGACGTCGGGCCTCGGCCAGCGGGGCGATGACATCGAGCAGGGTGGCGGAGAGCGTGTCGGGATTCATAGCCCGACCAGTCTAGATGTGGCGTGAAGGCCCGCCGGATGCCGCGAGTCAGCCGATCCGCACGAGCGCGCGATGGTCGTCCGCGCCGCCGGGGAGATCCGGGTCGCCATCGGCCCCCGTCATCCACTCGGCATCCACCCGCAAGTGCTGCAGCCCCACCGCACCACCGTGGTAGCTGAGGAACGCGCAATCGGCGGCGTCCCGCCCGGTGGCGATGCGCACGAGCGAGCGCCGGTCGGTCAGGCGCGTGGCATCGATGACGTACCAGGCCCCGTCGAGGTACGCCTCGGCGACGGCGTGGAAGTCCATGGGCGCCAGCCCCGGGGCGTAGCAGGCGGTGTAGCGCGCCGGCACGTCCATCGCCCGAAGCAGCGCGATGACGACGTGCGCGTAGTCGCGGCAGACGCCCTGCCCGGTCATCAGCGTCGTGACCGCGCTGTCGGTGCCCTGGCTGAGGCCGGGCGCATAGGTCGTGCTCGAGGCGACGAAGTCCTCGACGGCGACCAGCAGCTCGACGCCCTCGAGCCCCCGGAACTGGCGGCGCGCCTGGGCGAAGACCTCGTCCGACTGGCAGTAGCGGCTCGGGCGGAGATAGGTGATGGTCTCGAGGTCGCGGGGTTCGGTCGCGGCGGCCGGGCCGGTGACTACTGCGCGGTAGCGAACCTGCAGCACCCCGGCTTCGCCGGTGATCCGGTGGAGGCGGCTGCCGTTCTGGTCGACGATCTCGGTGGGCGTGTACTCGCGATCGCCCTGGCGCAGGGTCAGCGACTCCTCGGCGAGAGGGGTATGGCGGGTTGCCGCGACCTGGAGGATGAGGTCGACGGGAGACCACATCTCCAGGTCCATTTCAGCGGTCACGACACGCGGCACCGGAGTATCCTCGCACGGCCCCGGGGGCGTCGGATTCGGCGTCGGGACGAGAGTGATCTACCCTTCCCGTGTGACCCGTGCCCTCGCCCCTCGGCTGTCGTGGCGTACCCGCCTGATCGCGGCCGTGCTGGCGCTCGCCGTCACGGTCGGCGCGGTGGCTGCCGTCGCCGGCATCCGCGCCTGGCTGACGCCGCCGCCGGCCCCACCCGTGGCCGTCGCCGCACCCGAGGATGCGGTCATCCAGCCCGCTCCCCTGGCACTCCCCGACGACCCCCGGATCCTGGTGTTCGGCGATTCGTGGACCTTCGGCTCCGCCGCCAGTGACCCATCCCTCGGATATGCGTACCTTCTGGCCGATCGCTTCGGCGCCGAGGTCGTGGTGGACGGTGTCCGCGGGAGCGGCTACCTCAAGCCCGGTCTGGACGGCGGTTCGTTCGGTGAACGTGTGGCAGCGCTGGACCCGTCGCTCGATCCCGACCTGGTGATCCTGCAGGGCTCGATCAACGACCGCCGCCTCTACCCCGCCGGGTATTCCGAGGCCGTGACGGCGGTCTGGGATGCGGTCGCGGCGACCTATCCCGAGGCCACCGTCGTGATCCTCGGCCCCGCACCGCAGGTGCTGCCGGTGGAGGCGGCGACCGCGCAGATCGACGATGACCTCGCCGCTCTCGCGGCCGGCCGCGGCTGGTGGTACATCTCCCCGATCGACGAGGAGTGGATCACCGAGACCAACTACGACGCGGTGATCGACACCGGGATCGGCCGCGACCACCCCTCCACCGAGGGCCATGCGTACCTCGCCGACCGCGTCGCCCAGGCCGTGCGCACTCTCGGCGAGGGAGCGGATGTCGTCGCCGACGCGCCGCTGAACGAGGACGTCGTGGCTCCCTGACCGTCGGGGACGCCCCCTTCCGGGTGGTAATCTCGACCGGTACGCCTCCGTAGCTCAGGGGATAGAGCGTTGGTTTCCGGTACCAAAGGTCGCAGGTTCGATTCCTGTCGGGGGCACCCTTCTTCATCGCGTGATCGCTGACTCGCGCGCACTGCTCGATCTGCGAGGGATGTCGCGGGGCGTCCCGCGCCCGCCCGTGAGGACTCAGCCGAGGAGCTTCGCCTTGGCGGCCGCGAACTCGTCGTCGGTGAGGACGCCCTGTGCGTGCAGCTGCGCGAGATGGGTGAGCCTGGCCATCATGTCATCGCCTGCCGCGGGCGGCGGGCCGGCCGACGGCTGAGCTGCCTGAGCGTCGGCTACGGCCTGCGCGGCAGCCTGGTCCATGGCCGCCTGCTGCTGCGCGGCCTGATCGGCCTGCTGCTGCGACTGCTCGGCGTACTTCTGCTGCTGGCGTTGCTGGACGCGACCCGACACAGCGGTGGCGGTACCCGCCACGACCGCGGTTCGGGCGGCCATCCCGATGAGGCCAGGGCGGCCCCGACGTCCCAAAGGCATGTCCTTCTCCCCTCAGTCCGCGTACTCGGACAGGAATGCATTGACGACGGGAGCGGGGATCGCCTCCCGTGCGATGACCGCGCCGCCCGCGTCGTAGAGCGCGGCGGCGAAGGCCTTCGCCCACAACAGCTCGACGACGAGGATCGCCGCCGAGGTGCCCGGTTCCAGGCTGTCCGCCAGGTACCGGATGTCTTCCTGGCCGGCCAGACCCGCCAGGTCGAGGGCGGGCGCACCGTCGTCGACGGTGTCGCTGAACTCGAGCGTCTCGATCTCGCCCTCCGGCGAACGTCGGACGAAGACGAGATCGAGGAGGTTCACCGTCCCCAAGGCGACGAGGTCGTCGATCGCCTGAGGAACGGCGGGACCGGGGCGATCGCCGTCGAAGGCGATCGCAGAACTCGATCGGACCGTAGTCGAAGGTGGTCATGGGCATTTCCTCTTCCGCGCGCCGACGACCCGTCGGGCCGAAGTGCGCCGCATCGTTTCAGACGTCGGTGCGCAGCTCGCGGCCGTGGACCGTCAGCGCGTAGATGATGACCACATCGATCGCGATGACGATCAGCGACCACCAGGGTTGAGCCGGGATCAGCATGAGCTGGCCGACGGCACTGAGGACCGCGAGGACGACGGCGATGACACGCGCCCAGGTCTGCCCGGCGAACAGCGCGATGGCCGTGAGGACGAGAAGAGTCCCGACGATGAGGTTCCACCAGCCCCAGCCGGCGACATTCATCAGCCACAGCGATCCGCCGGCCATCACGTAGTACGCGTCCGGACCGATGAGGGCAACCAGACCCTGGACGGCGCTGAAGACCCCGCTGACGAGGAGGATCACGCCGGCGAAGACGACCCATCCGGCCCATCCGGTGGTCTCGGCGGTATCCATGCCCGTGGTTCTGACAGTGCTCATCTCGCTCCTCCAGCCTCGGCGACTCGGCCCCTCCGCGCAGTGGGGCGATGTCCTGACGCTAGGGCGGTGGCGCGACGCAGGCAGGGACCAAGGTCCCGGGGATCGGGCCGTCCCCGGCCGGGCTCAGCCGGCGGGGCTGGGTACGAAGAACAGTCCGTCGAGCAGGCCCGGATTGTGCGCGTGCACGAGCACGGCGAACACCACCGCGTCGAAGAGCAGATGCACCGTGACGACGTAGGCGAGCGACCGCGTGCGCATGAAGATGTAGCCCTGCAGAAGCGCGAAGGGGATGGTGAGCACCGGACCCCACGCGCGGTAGCCCAGTTCCCACAGGAACGACACGAAGATGATCGACTGCAGCACGTTGGCCTGCACGTCGGGGAAGTGGCGGCGAAGGAGCGCGAAGCACGTGCAGATGAAGAACAGCTCGTCCCAGATGCCCACCGCGCCGACGCCGACGAACAGTCGTGCGATGAGGTCGGGGGTGTCCACGACCGGCCAGTTCTGGTAGACCCCCGAGGTGATGAAGTAGAACGGCAGGATCAGCCAGCCGAGCACCAGCACGCCCACGAGCCAGCCCCACTGCAGCGAGGTCCAGCGGCCCCCGCCTCGCCACGGGAAGCGGATGGCGTAATCGCGATACACGAATCGCGAGATCAGGTAGGGCACCAGCACCGCTCCGCCGAGGGCCACGGTGAACCGCAGCATGGCGATGTTGTCGAGTTCGGCCTTGAGCGGGATGGCACTGACGATGAGCAGACCGGCGGCGATGAGAGACAGGTCGCGAAGGATGCCGGGGGGCCGACGCCCCTCGAACCCCTCGGCGGCCGTGCCCGTGGTCATCGTACGGCGGGCGTCGGATCGCTCGACCAGGAACGCTGCGACCAGGCCCGCGGCCAGGAGGATCCACCCGAGCCAGGGCATCAGGAGGACGAAGAACGCCGGCGCGGCGAGACAGACCAGGATGGCCGGGGCGAGTTTCGCCGACAGCGCCGGGCGGTGGAGGGTCGCGACCTCGGGAAGCGCGGGCATCAGTGCCCGCCGGCGGCACGGTAGGCGAGGTCGCGGATCGCGCGCCCCGCCCGCTCACCCTTGCGCTCGAACGCGGTGAGTACCCGCCCGGGGTGGCGCTCGGCCCACTCCCCTGCGAAATCGCGCGTGAATCCCTGCGCCTCATCGAACACGACGCGCATCTGCCTCGCGTAATCCTCCCAGTCGGTGGCCAGTCGCGCGACGCCGCCGGGGCGGAGCGCCTGCCGGACCAAGGGGGCGAAATCCGCGTCGATGAGTCGACGTTTGGTATGCCGCTTCTTGTGCCACGGGTCGGGGAAGAAGATCCACAGCTCGTCCACCGAGCCCGCCGGCAGCAGGTGCTCCAGCACCTCGGGCGCGTTGGCCTCGGCCAGGCGGAGGTTCCGCGCGCCCGCGCGGTCGGCATCGAGCATCGTGCGGGCAAGGCCCGCCCTGAAGACCTCGACGGCGAGGAAGTCGCTGTCGGGACGGGATGCCGCGGCGTGAACGATCGCGTGCCCCTGGCCCGACCCGATCTCGACCACGAGGGGTGCGGTGCGGCCGAACACGCGCACGGGATCGATCACGGCACCCGGCCGTACGCTCGTGGCGGCATCCCCTCGCTCGATCTGCAGCAGGTAGTGCGCCGAAAGCTCCGCCCAGGCGCGTTCCTGGGCCTCGGACATCCGGCCGCTGCGCCGGACGAACGACACCGGCCGCTCACGGAAGACGCGGACGTCGGTGGCTTCGGGCATGCCCCCAGGCTACCGACCCCTCATGCGGCGCCGGGTTCGGTCACGAAATCGATGAGCTCCTCCACACGCCCGAGAAGCGCCGGTTCGAGGTCACGGTACGAGCTCACCCGTCTGAGAATCCGCTGCCAGGCGCGGGCGATGTCGACCTGATCCCGCGCGGGCCAGCCGAGCGCCCGGCAGACACCGACCTTGAACTCGATGTCCCGGGGCACCTCGGGCCACGCGGTGATCCCCATCGCCCGAGGCGTGACGCACTGCCACACGTCGACGAAGGGATGCCCCACGATCCGCAGGAAGGGCCCGTGGCGGGACGCCACGACGGCGGCCGCCAGTCGCGACTCCTTCGAGCCCGGCACGAGGTGGTCGACGAGCACGCCGTAGCGGCGGTCGGAACGGGGCGGATCGGCGTCGAGGACATCGGCGAGGTGGTCGACCCCTTCCAGGTACTCGACCACCACGCCCTCGGCTCGCAGATCGTCTCCCCAGACCTTCTCGACCAGTTCGGCATCGTGTCGTCCCTCGACGAGGATGCGGCTCGCCCGGGCCGTCCGGGCCCGCGCGTCGGCGACGGCGAACGATCCCGATGCGGTGCGCCGCGGCGCCGATGCCGCTGCGGGGCGCGGCGGGTCGAGGATCACGTCGGCGCCGTCGATGAGGAACCCGGGGCCGAGGGGGAACACCCGCCGCCGCCCGAGGCGGTCCTCGAGTTCGACCAGTCCGCCGGTGACGCCGGTCACGGCTCCGCAGAACCCGTCGTCGGCGACTTCGACGACGAGGTCGCGCTCCGCGGCCACGCGCGCCACCACCGGACGGCCGCGCTCGCGCCAGCCTGCCGACAGCACGTCGCCACCGTATCGATCGTCCATCTGCTCCCCTCCGAGGCGGAGAAGACCTTACCCGCGCGCCGTCGCCGCGCGCTGCAGCGACCCGCCCCTGGGCTGAGCCTGGACGTTTCCCTACCGTCCGGTGAGCACCCCTGCATAGACTCACGGTGGGAGGCTGATCCATGCGTGCGCGATGGGCGGCGGCGGTCACGGCGGCGCTGACGATGATCCTCGTGGCGGTCGGGCCCGCCGCTTCGGCGACCGACCCGGTGGAGCTGGGCGCCGGGTACGTGGTCGATGAGTCGGACGTGCTCGACCAGGCTCAGGAATCAGCCGTCCAGGATCAGCTCGCCGAGCTGTACGACCAGACCGGCATCGACCTCTACGCCGTGTTCGTCTCGGAGTTCACCAACCCCGAGGACAGCCAGCAGTGGGCCGACGAGGTGGCCTCTCGCAACGGCCTCGGCGTCGACCAGTACGTGCTCGCGGTCTCGACCGACGGGCGGGAGTACTACATCTCCGCCGACAGCGCTGGCCCGGTGTCGGCGGACGAGCTGACCGCCATCGAAGGAGAGATCCGACCCTTCCTCCGCGACGGAGACTGGGTGGGTGCCGTGACGACGACGGTCGCCGGTTTCGAGTCCGCCACCACCTCCGGCGCCGGAGCGGGATGGATCTTCGTCCTCGTGCTGGTGGGAATCGCCGCCGTGGTCATCATCTGGCTCGTCGTGCGCCGCCGCCGCGCCGCCGGCCCCAGCCAGCGGTCAGGCGCCGCAGACGCCCCGCAGGTGCCGCTCGCCGACCTCGAACGCCAGGCTTCCTCCGCGCTCGTCGACACCGACGACGCCGTCCGCACGAGCGAGCAGGAGCTCGGCTTCGCCCGCGCGCAGTTCGGCGACGACGCCACCGCCGACTTCGTCGCCGCCCTCGACACCGCCAAGGCGCAGGCTCGCCGAGGCCTTCACGCTCAAGCAGCGCCTCGACGACGAGATCGCCGACACCGACGCCGAGCGTCGCGAGTGGAACGAGCGCATCCTCCAGCTCTGCCAGAACGCCAACGCCGGGCTCGACGAGAAGGCCGCAGACTTCGATGAGCTGCGCGAGCTCGAGCGCACCGCCCCCGAGGCGCTCACCCGGGTCGCGGGTGAGCGTGAGCGCGCGGTCGCCCGGCTCGGCGATGCCGAGGAGCGGATGTCGCAGCTGCGCACGACCTACCGCGACACCGCCCTCAGCGCCGTCGCCGACAACGTCGATCAGGCGCGCCAGCGTCTGGGGTTCGCCGAGCAGCAGCTGGCCGAGGCACGCACTGCGCTGGACGGCGGCGACGGCGGCGAGGCCGCCGTCGGGATCCGCGCCGCCGAGGAGGCGGTCGATCAGGCCGAGGTGCTCGAGAACGCGGTGGAGAAGCTGGCAACCGATCTGAGTGCCGCCGAGACCGCGGCATCCGATCTCATCGCCGAGCTCGAGCGAGAGACGGCCGCGTCGGGGGTGCTCCCCGACCCCGACGGACAGGTCGCTGCTGCCGTCGCCGCCACGCGGCAGGTCACCGGGCTCGCCCGCGACGAACTGTCGGCGAGCCCCCGTGACCCATTCGCCACACTGCAGCGGCTCCAGGCCGCCGATCAGCAGCTGGACGCACTCGTGGCGGGCATCCGCGACGCCCAGGCCGAGCAGCACCGGCTGACCGAGGCGCTCTCCCGCACCCTCGCCGGCGCTCGCGCCCGGGTCGCCGCCGCCGAGGACTACATCATGACCAGGCGCGGGGCGGTGGGCGCGAACGCACGCACCCGGCTCGCCGAGGCCGGCGCCGCCGCCGTCCGCGCCGAGCAGCTCCAGACCTCCGATCCGCGCGCCGCACTGGCCGAGGCTCAGCGCGCCCAGGCCCTCGCCGACGAGGCCCTGGCCACGGCCCAACGAGACGTCGGCGCCTTCGACGGGGGCGGATACGGCAGCGACGGCATGTTCGGCGGCGGTCGCGCCGGAGGCGGCGGCAGCGACATCCTCGGGGCGATCCTCGGCGGTATCGTCGTCAACTCCCTCCGCAGCGGAGGGGGCGGTTCCTCGAGGCGCTCCGGCGGGTCCGCCTCCTTCGGCGGACGTCGATCGGGCGGCGGCTTCCGCACCGGTAGCTTCGGAGGGGGCGGCACCCGCGGGCGCCGCGGAGGTGGCCGCTTCTGATCCGCCGCCCACGTCCGGACCCACCACCGGCACCGACATCGTTCGACCCCGAGCTCCGGCTCACCCCACGTACCGACAGGAAGGAAACATGATGGCCAAGCAGTCCATCTTCGGTCGCATCTCCACGCTCGTGCGAGCGAACATCAACGCCCTCATCGACCAGGCCGAGGATCCGCAGAAGATGCTCGATCAGCTGGTGCGCGACTACACCAATTCCATCGCCGACGCGGAGTCGGCGATCGCCGAGACCATCGGCAACCTGCGCCTGCTCGAGCGCGACCACCAGGAGGACGTGCAGGCGGCGGCCGAGTGGGGCAACAAGGCGCTCGCGGCCAGCCGGAAGGCCGACGAGCTGCGGACCCAGGGCAACACCGTCGACGCCGACAAGTTCGACAATCTGGCCAAGATCGCGCTGCAGCGCCAGATCAGCGAGGAGAACGAGGCTCGGGCGATTGCCCCGACCATCGCCACCCAGACCGAGGTCGTCGACAAGCTCAAGGACGGCCTCAACGGTATGAAGCAGAAGCTGGACCAGCTGAAGTCCAAGCGCTCCGAGCTGCTGTCGCGCGCGAAGGTCGCCGAGGCCCAGACGAAGGTGCACGACGCGGTCCGCTCGATCGACGTGCTCGACCCCACGAGCGAGCTCGGCCGGTTCGAGGACAAGGTCCGCCGTCAGGAGGCCCTCGCCCAGGGGAAGCAGGAACTGGCCGCCTCGAGCCTGGACGCCCAGTTCACCGCCCTGGAGGACGTCGGTGAGCTCACCGAGGTCGAGGCGCGCCTGGCCGCGCTGAAGACCGGGGGCTCGACGCCGCAGGCTCTGCCGGCCAGCCCCGACGCGGTCTGATCGCATCGACGGGGGTGGGCGCACGATCGCCCACCCCCGTCGCCGTTCTCACGAAAGGAGTCGACGTGGCACGCTTCATCGTCGTCCCGCAGTGGCAGGGGTCGTCGTCGTCGCGGGCGATGCGTCTGGTCGACGGGGCGCTGGCGATCGCCGGCGACCTCCCGCGCGCCGCCACGACGATCCTCGACGTCCCCGCCGAGGCCGGCGAGGAGCTCGGCTCGGGAGTGCGCAGATTCAGCTCGCTGACCCGCATCGCCGAGCTTGTCTCCCGCGCTGTCGCCGACGGCGAAGGGCCCGCGGTCGTGATCGGCGGTGACTGCGGGGTCGCCCTCCCCTCCCTCGCTGCCCTCGACACCGCCGATGTGACCGTCCTGTGGCTCGACGCTCACGCCGACCTGCAGACGCCGTCGACCTCGCCGAGCGGCGCGTTCCACGGCATGGTCGTGCGTGCGCTCCTCGGCGACGCCCCCGTGGGGCTGGCTCTGAACCCGCCGCTGCCGGCGGATCGCGTGATCCTCGCGGGAACCCGCGAATTCGACCCCGAGGAGGAGGACTTCGCCCCGGCATCCGGGATCACCCTCCTCGGCGCCGAAACCCTCGCCGACCCCGAAGCCGTCGCCGAGGCGGTGGCTGCGACCGGGGCGAGCCGCGTGTACATCCACGTCGACCTCGACGTGCTCGACCCAGGGCTGATCAGCGGGGTGAGTCATCCGGTGCCCTTCGGAGCCACCGTGGAGCAGGTCGTCGGCACGATCCGCGCCGTGCGCGCCCGCCTCCCCCTCGCGGGAGCGACACTCACCGAGTTCTCCCCGAGCGAACCCGAGGTCGCCGTCGACGATCTCGGCGCGATCCTGCGCATCGTCGGGGCGTTGGCGTGAGCGACGACCGCACAGACCCCGACCGGTTCATCCCTTCCGTTCTTCTCGACTCGCCGGTCAGCTACCTCGGGTACCTCTACGGGTGCGCCCTCGGCCGCGTGTGGGGCGCGCTGTGGAGCACCGGCAGGGTCGAGCGCCGGGGTGGTCTGCTCGTCTTCCGCGGCATGCCGAAGTGGACCTTCGCGCGCGGCGGAGTGTGCGTCGGCGACTGCTTCCTCACCGGCACGGGCACGATCGACGACCCGCTCCTCACGCACGAGGCGGTGCATAAGCGACAGTGGCGCCGGTACGGGTTCCTCATGCCCGTCCTCTACCTGCTGGCGGGGCGTGATCCTTTGCGCAACCGCTTCGAGATCCAGGCGGGCCTGGAGGACGGCCGCTACCTTCCGCGCCGGCCCGGACGCGTCAGCGCGCGGAGCTGAGGCCGTAGCGAGCCGGCGTGTAGATGTGCGAGGGGTCGATCCCGCGCACCCCGGTGAGGTGTTCGACGATGTCGACGGTCCCGAGGTAGCCGCCCAGCAGATGAATGCGCGTGGCGTCGCCGTCGTCGCAGAGCATCTCGTCGGCCCACGCGATCACCGCGCGGGACAGAGCCTCGCCCGAGGCGCAGCCGCGCCCCGTGCCGGGTGCGCCGCTGCGGCGCGAGCGATCGAGCCAGGTGAGCACCATCCGCGGCGGAACAGCGATGTCGCTGCGGGAGGCGTCGTCGGGGATCTCGATGAATACCCGTCCGGTCGAGCACAGCGGGAGGGTCGCCAGCAGCGTCTCGAGCTCGACCAACGACGATTCGTCGGCGGCGATCACATGCTGCACACGCGTGTGCCGCGAGGAACGGCACGCGGCGGTGTTGTGCTCGGTGAGCGACGGGATGATCTTCGACATGACCCCACCACTATACCGCCGAGGAAGGGTTGCCTAACCTGAATCGTTCGACGCGAGGTCTTTCTCGGCGGCGGCGGCGCGCTCGGCGACGGTGCCATCCTCCTCCACCAACACGCCGCGAAGCCGCTGCACCTCCTGATCGGTCAGCCCGTGCGCCAGGAGGAAGCCGGCCGCCGACCCGTACCGCTTCTCCAGGTCGTCGAGGAACGCGCGCATCACCGGCGCCGGAGACCGGGTGGCCAGTTCCTCCAGATGAACGGCTTCGGGATGCCGCTGCTTCAGCCGCGCCACGATGTCGCGGTTGCGCCACTCGGGCAGCAGCCCCTCGGTGCGGGCGTAGTCGGCGATGATCGCCTCGCGGTCGACGCCCGCCGCGGCGAGCGCGATGGCGACAGTGACCCCGGTGCGATCCTTCCCCACCGTGCAGTGGACCAGGGCGGGGGGATCACCGAGGACGGCGCGGATCGCGGCCACGATCTGCTCACCCGATTCCTCGGCGAGCGAACGGTACATGTCGGACAGGCTCATGTCCTGCGAGAAGAACGAGGTCACCGAGCCGAGGAAGAGCGGCACATGGGCCGTGGCGACCGGCAGCGAGTCGATTCGGCTCGGGGCGTGCGCGACCTCGTCGTGGGCGCGGAGGTCGACGATGGTGCGGATACCCAGTCGACCGATCGCTGAGACCCCGTCGTCGTGCAGCTGAGCGAGATTCCCCGACCGGAAGAGGACGCCGAACCGCGTCCTGCCGCGGCCGGCCGGGAGCCCCCCGGTGTCGCGGAGGTTGACGCTGCCGGGGACGTGCGGGTCGCCCGAGGTCATCGCGCGGTCGCCGCGCTGGTCTCCCGCGACGCGACCGGATACCGCCCGGCGATGGCGAGGCGGTTGAAGGCGTTGATGGAGATGAGGATCCAGCTGAGGGCGACGTACTCGGCCTCGCTCAGGACGCCCCCGACGCGGTCGTAGACGTCGTCGGGGATCCCGTCGTCGTGGATGAAGGTGAAGGCCTCGGCCAGCTCCAGCCCTGCCCGTTCGCGCTCGGAGAAGACGCCCGAATCGCGCCACGTCGCGATCTGTGCGACGACGTCGGCATCGAGCCCCGCTTTCAGCCCCTTCTCCACGTGCACGCGCACACAGTATGCGCAGCCGTTGAGCTGGGAGACGTGGATCTGCACGATCTCCTTGAGGCGGTCATCGATGCCGGCCTCGGCCGCGATCGCCCCGACCTGCTTCGCCAGGCCCGCGAGCGAGGTGTAGGCGGGGGGAGCCGACTTCGCCAGGTGTACGCGCTGTTCCGCGGTCATGGCGTCAGCCTACCCGCGCGGCCGTAAGCGGGCCTGAGGCAGAATGGCCGCGTGACCGAACCCGCCGATGAGTTCTCATTCCTCCCCGCCCAGGCCGCCGACGCCGGTCTGCCGGGCCCGCTCCCCCACGGTGAGCGCCTTCGGATCGACCTTCCCGACGGTCGGGTCGTCAGCGGACTGCGCTGGTGGTTCGATGCCCCCGGCGACCGCCCCGTGGTGACGTTCCTCCACGGCGCGGGCCTGAACGCCCACACCTGGGACACCACCGTCATCGCCCTGGGGATTCCTGCCCTCGCGATCGACCTGCCCGGTCATGGCGATTCGTCGTGGCGGGATGACGCCGCCTATGTCGGACGGGTACTGGCTCCCGACGTCGCCACGGCGATGACCGCCTGGACCGCTCGTCCGCAGGTGCTCGTCGGACAGTCGCTCGGCGGTCTCACCGCGGCCGCCGTCGCCGCCACCCGCCCCGAGCTCGTCGAGCGCCTGGTCGTGATCGACATCACACCGGGCCTCGACCCGAACGCCGGGGCCGCCGAGATCCGCCGGTTCTTCTCCGGACCCACCGATTGGGCTGACCGCGACGAGCTCGTCGACAGGGCCATGGCGTTCGGCCTCGGCGGCGGAACGCGCGAGAAGGCCGCGCGCGGGGTCTACTTCAACTCGCGCATCCGAGCCGACGGGCGCGTGGAGTGGAAGCACCACTTCGCCCACATCGCAGCCGCCGCATCCGCCGCGGGCGACGGACCCTCCGACGACCGCGGCGCGGCAGCGGGAAGCGACGCCGTGGCCGCGGTGCTCGGCGAGGCGGGTTGGGAAGACCTCGCCGCCGTGCGCGCCCCGCTGGAGCTGATCCGCGGCGAGCGCGGCTACGTCACGAACGCCGACGTCGATGTGTTCCGCGAGCGCGTGCCCGCGGCCTCCGTCCTCACCCTCGCCGGCGGCCACAATCTTCAGGAGGACGCGCCCGTCGCCCTCGCCTCGGAGGTGCGACGGGTCGCTGGGAAGGATTAACGCTTCTGTTGCGTTCGGTGTAGCGGGTTCGGCAGGGCTCCCGACGGTTCCCTAGGCTGTATCCGCACCGCGGCTCGCTCGCACGAGCCTGCCGGCATCCCCGTCCCCCGGATGCCGTCCCGAAAGGAATCACATGCTTCGCCGTACGGCACTGGCCGCCACCGCCCTCTTCGCTGCATCCGCCCTCGTGCTCGCCGGCTGCACCTCCTCCGCCGACCCGGCACCGACGACGACGGGCGAGCCCGATCCCGACGCGTCCGTGGCGGTCCGACTGGTGCTCGAGCCCGGAAACCTCGACATCCGCCAGACGACCGGCGCGGCCCTGGACCAGGTCCTCATCGACAACGTCTACCAGGGCCTGGTATCCAGGACCACCGACCAGGAGGTCGTGCCGGCGCTCGCGAGTGACTGGGAGGTCTCGGACGACGGCCTGACCTACACCTTCACCGTCGAAGAGGGCGTCACCTTCCACGACGGTGAAGAACTCACCCCGCAGGATGTCGTGTGGTCGCTCCAGACCCGGAAGGACACCCCGGAGTGGGCGGAGTCCTCTCGCCTGGCGAATGTGGCATCGATCGCCGCCGACGGGCAGACGGTGACCCTCACGCTCACCGAGCCCGATTCGAGCCTGCTGTGGAATCTCACCGGTCGCGCCGGGATCATCCTCAAGGAGGGCGACACCGTCGACTACCAGACCGCTGCCAATGGCACCGGTCCGTTCGTCCTCGACGAGTGGCAGCAGGGGGCGAGCATCACGCTCACGCGCAACGACGCCTACTGGGGCGAGGCCGCCGGCGTCGGCGAGGTGGTGTTCCAGTACATCGCCGAGGACCAGGCGGCCGTGAACGCCGCCGCCGCGGGCGAGGTGGACGTGCTCACCGGGTTCGATCCCAACCTCACCGAGCAGATCGAGCAGAACGGCGACTGGACCGTGGTGCTCGGCACCGCCACCGACAAGAGCGTGCTGGCGATGAACAGCACGGCGGCACCGCTGGACGACCAGCGCGTGCGCCAGGCGATCCGTCAGGCCATCGACCACGACGCCATCGTCGAGGCGGTCGGCGCCGGCCAGACGCTCTACGGCCCCATTCCCGAGCCCGACCCCGGCTACGAAGACCTCAGCGACACCGCACCGTACGACCCCGAGGCCGCCCGCGCCCTGCTGGAGGAGGCCGGCGTCGACGACCTGGAACTGACCCTCACGATCCCCTCGTTCTACGGCACGACCATCCCGCAGATCCTGGTGTCGAACCTCAACGAGGTCGGCATCACCCTCGAGGTCGACGCCGTCGACTTCGGCGTCTGGGTCAACGACGTGTACACGAACAAGGACTACGAGCTCAGCTACGTCAACCACGCCGAGCCCCGCGACTTCGAGAACTGGGCGAACCCCGACTACTACTTCACCTACGACAACCCCGAGGTGCAGGACCTCTACGACCAGTCGCTGCGCGCCACGAGCGAGGACGAGGCCGACGCCCTCCTCGCCGAGGCGGCTCGGATCGTCGCCGAGGACTCCGCTGCTGACTGGCTCTACAACTGGGCCGGGGTGAGCGCGGTCGCAACGGGCATCGACGGGATGCCCGCGGACAACGTCAACGCCCGCCTCAACCTCGCAGAGCTGACCAAGAGCGAGTGATCCGATACGCGCTGACCCGGGAGCCCTGCTGCTGCTGGGGCTGTTCGTGGCCAGCGCGCTGATCTTCCTCACCCTGCGGGTTCTCCCCGGCGACGTCGCGCAGCAGATCGCGGGCACCAACGGCACCCCCGAGCAGGTCGCGGCCATCCGGGAGAGCCTCGGGCTGAATGCCCCACTGTGGGCGCAGTACGCCGACTGGATCGGCGGGGTGTTCCGCGGCGACCTCGGCACCTCGCTCTACACCGGCACCGGCGTCACCACCGAGCTCGCCGAGAAGGCCCGCGTGACGGTGCCGCTCGGCATCCTGTCCCTCCTCTTCGCCCTGGTCTTCAGCATCCCCCTCGGGGTCCTCGCGGCCCTGCGCCGCGGGCGAGCCGACGGCACGGCGCTGAGCGTCGGAGCCCAGGCCCTCGCCGCCGTGCCGGTGGTGTGGGCGGGGATGATGCTCGTCGTGGTCTTCGCGGTGTGGCTCGGCTGGCTCCCCGCCCAGGGATTCCCCCGGGGCGGCTGGAGTCAGCCCGCCGACGCGCTCCGGGCCCTCATCCTCCCCGCGCTCACCATCGGCGTCATCGAGGGCGCGATGCTGCTGCGTTTCGTCCGGAGCGCCACGCTTCAGGCGATCGGACAGGACTATGTCCGCACCGCAGCGGCGAAGGGTCTCACCCGGAACTCAGCGCTCATCCGACACGGCCTCCCCAACGTCGGCCTCTCGGTGATCTCGGTGCTCGGCCTCCAGGTCGCCGGCATCGTCGTCGGGGCGGTCATCATCGAGCAGCTGTTCAGCCTGCCCGGGATCGGACGGATGCTGGTGGAGGACGTCGACCGCCGAGACCTCCCCATGGTCCAGGGCGAGCTGCTGATACTCACCGGTTTCGTCCTCCTCATCGGATTCGTCGTCGACATCGTCCACCGCCTTCTGGATCCACGTCAGCGGGAGGCCGCATGAGCGCCCTCCGACGCCTGTGGGCGCTGTCGACCGGCCGCTTCGGTCTCGTCGTCGTCGCGGTGATCCTCGTCACCGCGGTGATCTCGCTCGTGTGGACGCCCTTCGACCCCCAGCAGGTCGACATCCCGAACCGCTGGGCATCGCCCGGCTGGCCCCACGTCCTCGGCACCGACGGCACGGGACGTGACATCCTCAGCCTCCTCATCGCCGGCTCGCGGACGACGGTCGTCGTCGCCGTCGGCGCGGGGCTGGTCGCCACCGTCATGGGTCTCGCCCTGGCCGCGCTCGGCGCGCTCACCCGCCGCTGGCTGCGCGAAGCGGTCGCGGTCACCGTCGACATCCTCATCGCCTTCCCCGTGCTCCTCATCGCGATGATGATCTCGGCGGTGTGGGGCGGCTCGCTGTGGGTGGTGATCTGGGCGGTCGGGATCGGTTTCGGAGTGAACATCGCCCGGGTCACCCGGCCCGAGCTCCGGCGGGTGCTGCAGAGCGACTTCGTGCTCGCGGGCCGCGCCTCGGGTCTCACCGCCGCGCAGAACCTCGTCCGCCACCTGCTGCCGAACATCGCGCCGGTGTTCATCGTGCAGCTGTCGTGGGGCATGGCCGTGGCCGTCCTCGCCGAGGCGGGGCTGTCGTATCTGGGCTTCGGGGCGCCCCCGACGGAGCCGTCGTGGGGGCTGCTGTTGGCTGAGCTTCAGCAGTACCTCACCGTCTACCCGCTGTCTGTGCTCTGGCCGGGCCTCGCGATCACCCTGACGGTGCTCGGGCTGAACCTGCTGGGCGACGGCATCCGCGACGCGACCGATCCGACCCTCTCCCGCCGCGGGGGCTCCGCCCGCCGCGCACGGACACACGTGCCCGAGGTGGTCGCATGAGCCTGTCGGTGAAGGACCTCGTCGTCGAGATCGACGGCCGACGCGTCGTCGACGGCATCTCGTTCCAGGTGCCCGACGGTGCGCGCGTGGGGCTCATCGGCGAGTCGGGGTCGGGCAAGTCGCTCACGGCACTGGCCATCCTCGGGCTCCTCCCCGACGGCGCGAGCGCGTCGGGGAGCGTGCGCTGGAACGGCCGCGAACTCATCGGTCTTCGCGATCGCGAGCTCGCAGAGCTCCGCGGCGACGAGATCGGCATCGTGTTCCAGGAGCCGCGCTCGGCGCTGAACCCGATCCGCACGGTCGGCCGCCAGATCGCCGAGGCGGTGCGCATCCACGAACGGGCGACCCGCAGGGATGCCGCGGCACGAGCCGTCGCCGAGGTTGCACGCGTCGCCCTCCCCGAGCCAGAGCGCATCGTGACGCGTTACCCGCACCAGCTCTCCGGTGGCCAGCGTCAGCGGGTAGCGATCGCCATGGCTCTCGCCTGCCGACCGCGCCTGCTCATCGCGGACGAACCCACCACGGCGCTGGACGTGACGATCCAGGCCGAGATCCTCGATCTTCTTCGCACGCTCGTCTCGGACGACGGGATGTCGCTGATCTTCATCACCCACGACCTCGCCGTGCTGTCCCAGGTCGCCACCGACGCCGTGGTCCTCGAGGACGGGAGGATCGTGGAGGCGGGCCCGGTGGCCACGATCCTGCGCAACCCCGCCTCGCCCGTGACCCGCGGACTCCTGCGCGATGCCACCGCGACGCTCTGGCGCCCCGAGGGGAGGACGCCGTGAGCGACATCCTGGTGAGCGCCCGGCGCCTCACCCGCCGTCACGCGCTGCCGAAGACCACCCTGTTCGAGCGGCGGACGTACACGACCGCTCTCGAGGACGCCGACGTCGACGTCAGCGCCGGGAGCGCGCTGGGCATCATCGGCGAGTCGGGGTCGGGGAAGTCCACTCTCGTGCGGATCCTCCTCGGGCTCGATGCCCCCACCTCGGGCACGGTCGAGGTCGACGGGCGCGCCGTCGACGCCACGGCGTCCGCACGCTCGCTGCACTGGCTCCGGCGCCTGACCGGCGTGGTGTTCCAGGACCCCTACGCCTCCCTCGACCCGCGGATGAGCGTGGGGCGCATCGTCGGAGAACCCCTCTGGGCCCTCGGGATCGAGGGCGACCGACGGGCACGGGTGGGCGAGGTGCTGGAGCAGGTCGGGCTCGAGGCCGCGATGGCCGAGCGGTTCCCGCACGAGTTCTCCGGCGGCCAGCGCCAGCGGATCGCTCTGGCCCGGGCGCTCGTGCACCGCCCGCGCCTGCTCGTCGGCGACGAGCCGCTCTCGGCGCTCGATGTCACCGTCCGCGCGCAGATCCTCGCCCTGCTGGCCGATCTCCGCCGTCAGGAGGACCTCACGCTCGTGATGGTCTCTCACGACATCGGCGTCGTGCAGAGCATCTGCGACGAGGTGGTCGTGATGAAGGACGGCCGCATCGTCGAGGAGGGGCCCACCGAAAAGGTGCTCCAGCAACCACAGGTGGCCTACACGCGGCGCCTGCTGGCGTCGGTGCCCACGATCGATCCCCCGGCGACCCGCCCCTGTGTCGGAGGCGGACGTTAGCGTGGTCGCCATGCGCGCGATCATCCCTCCGTATCTTCTCGCCCGGATCGCCTCCGTGAACGAGGCGACATTCGCCCACGCGGCCGCTGCGGCGCGCGCCACCCTGCAGGCCACCCCGCCGTACCGCATCACCCGGAGAAGGCTTCGACTCTCCATCGACGACGACGGCACGATCACCGCCGAGACCACACCCGCGCCCGATCGGACGATCTCGGATGCCGAGCAGCGCGAGGTGCTCCCCGGTCGCCGCGTACGCGGCGAAGACGATCCCGACACCGGCGACGCCGCCGTGGACGAGGCATTCGCCGGGCTCGGCATCACCTTCGATGCGTTCTGGGATGCCTTCACCCGCAACGGCATCGATGGGCGGGGCGGCCCGCTGCTGGCGACCGTGCACTACGGCCGCGACTACGACAACGCCTTCTGGAACGGCGAGCGCATGGTCTTCGGCGACGGTGACGGCGAGGTGTTCACCGGGTTCACCGGCTCCCTCACCGTCATCGCCCACGAACTCGCGCACGGCGTCATCGAGGCCGCCGGGGGTCTGGACTACCAGGACCAGTCCGGCGCGCTGAACGAGTCGATCGCCGACGTCTTCGGGGTGCTGGTGGAGCAGCACCACCTCGGCCAGACCACCGAAGAGGCGAGCTGGCTGGTCGGCGAGGGGATCTTCACCCCCGCGGTGCAGGGACGCGCTCTGCGCTCGCTGGCGGCGCCGGGCACCGCCTACGACGACGACATCCTCGGTCGCGACCCGCAGCCCGGGCACATGGACGACTACGTGGTGACCGTCGACGACAACGGCGGCGTGCACATTAACTCCGGCATCCCCAACCGGGCATTCCACCTCGTCGCCACCGCGCTGGGCGGGTACGCCTGGGAACGCGCGGGGCGGGTGTGGTACCTGACCCTGACGTCGGGCAGCCTCTCTCCGACCGCCGACTTCTCCGAGTTCGCCGCGGCGACAGTGTCCACCGCCCAGTCGGAGTACGGTGAATCATCCGAAGAAGCAGCGGCCGTCCGCGCCGCCTGGGCGGGTGTCGGGGTCGACCTCGCCGGTTAGGCGCTGCGGCCCCGAGAGAGCATCGTGGACGGGGATGGACGGACAGAGGGACGACGGCGATCGGAGTGCGAAGGCGATCGTGGTGATCCTGGTGGAACGCACGGGCGGTATAACCGGAATTCCCCGTCGATGGCGCGCGGAGGTCGAGGGCGACGACGCCTCATCCTGGCTTCCGCTCATCGACGCCTGTCCCTGGGACGTGGCGCCACGCGCGACGCGGGGTGCTGATCGGTTCCGCTGGCGCGTGCACGCCACCTCGCACGGCGCCGACCGGGAGGCCGAGTTCGGCGACGCGGATCTGCAAGGCCCCTGGCAGACCCTCGTGGAGCGGGTGCGCGAGCACGGTCGTCCGGGCTGATCACCGACGCAAGAGCGAACGCCGCTTCTTCGCCGGCTTCAGCGACTTCTGCAGATACACCGTCCCGAGCCACCGGCCGAATTTGAAGCCGACCCGGCCCATGCGGCCGACCTCCTCGAACCCGAGCTTCTCGTGGAGGGCGATCGAGGCTTCAGCGCCCTTGTCACTGATCACGGCCACCATCTCGCGGATCCCGGCCTGCTCGCAGGCGGCGATGAGCGCCGTGAGGAGCGCCCGTCCGAGCCCCTTCCCGGTAGCGGCCTGTCCGAGGTAGATGGAGTTCTCCACCGAGTATCGGTAAGCGGTCTTGCTCGACATCGGCTGCACGTACGCGTACCCGAGCACCTGGCCCGAGGGTGATTCGGCGACGAGGAACGGCAACCCGAGTTTGTTCAGGTAGGCGACTTTGTCGCGCCACTGCGCAAGGGTCCACTTCTTCTCGTCGAAGGTCACCACCGAGTTGGTCACGTAGTAGTTGTAGATCTCACGGATGTCAGGGATGTCCCGGTCCGCGACCGGGCGTACCTCGAAGGAGAACGGGCGCTCCGGCTCGGGTCTGCGACGAAGATGACGGGGGATCCGGCGCCGCGCCGTCTCGTACTCCTCCTCCAGCATGGCGACAGCCTACGCGGCGGCGGGGAGGCGCCAGTCGACCGGCGCAGCGCCCTGGGCACCGAGCATCTCGTTCGCGCGTGAGAACGGCCGCGAGCCGAAGAAGCCCCGGCTGGCCGAGAGAGGCGACGGGTGCGCCGAGGAGATGACGGCGGTGTCGCCGAGGAGTGGACGGAGGGTCGCGGCATCCCGTCCCCAGAGGACCGCCACCAGGGGTCGGTCTCGGGCCGCGAGGACGCGGATGGCGTGTTCGGTGACGCGTTCCCATCCCCAGCCGCGATGGGAGCCGGGCTCGCCGGGGCGGACGGTGAGTACGCGGTTCAGCAGCATGACGCCCTGGTCGCTCCACGCCGACAGGTCGCCGTGGGCGACCGGATCGATGCCGAGGTCGTCCCTCAGCTCGCTGTAGATGTTCGCCAGACTCCGCGGCAGCGGTCGCACGCGAGGATCGACGGCGAAGGAGAGACCGATCGGATGACCGGGCGTCGGGTAGGGATCCTGTCCGACGATGAGCACCTTCACGTCGTCGATCGGACGGGAGAAGGCCCGCAGCACCCGCTCCCCTGCCGGGAGGTAGTGATGGCCCGCGGCGGTCTCGGCCCGCAGCCGCTCGCCGAGGGCGGCGATGTCAGGGGCGACGGGGCCGAGGGCGGCCGCCCACCCGGCATCCAGGAGACCCGCGGTGGCCAGTTCGTCGAGCGAACGCGCCATCATCCGGCGGTGCGGACGTGGAGGGGCCCGCGGGCCAGGAGGTGCTGCGCCGACTGCGCGACCGGTCGCATCGTGACGAGGTCGAGGTTGACGTGCCCGGGCGCGGACAGCGCGTAACCGATGACGTCGGCGACGTCGTCGGCGGTGAGCGGTGCCTGGACGTCCTCATAGACGCGGTCGGCCGCGGCGCGATCACCCCCGAGGCGATTGAGCGTGAACTCCTCGGTCTGCACCATGCCCGGCGCGATCTCGATGACCCGGAGCGGCTCGCCGTTGACCTCCAGGCGCAGCGCGTGCGCGATCATCGACTGCCCCGCCTTCGCGGCGTTGTACCCGGCGCCGCCGGCATAGGCGATCTGCGCGGCGGTCGAGGTGACGAAGACCACGTCGGCGTGGGTCGCCCGGCCCGCCGCCGTGCGGCGCAGCAGCGGCAGCACGGCGGCGGTGAGACGCTGCGTGGCGAGCACATTGACCTCGAACATCCACTGCCAGTCGTCGGGGTCGCCGTCCTCGACGCGGTCGGTGCCGCGTGCCCCCCCGGCGACGTTGACGAGCGCATCGACCGGCCCGGTCTCCGACAGCCACTCGGCGAGCGCCTCGACATCGGCTTCGGCGGTGAGGTCGGCGGCGAAGGCGACCACGCCGATCTCGTTCTCCAGTGCCGCGAGCCGCTCCGCGCGCCGCGCCACGGCGACGACGTCCCACCCGAGTGCGCGGAGCTTCCGCGCCGTCGCCTCCCCGATTCCCGAGCTCGCCCCGGTCACCACCGCACGCTTCGCGGTCGGTCGATCTGCAGCATCCGTCGTCGTGGCATCGGTCATACTCCTCACGCTACAAGCCGCACCCGGCGGCGGGCGCGCGGCCCGCGCGCGCCCGCATTACGTCACATTTCCCCCGCATTGTCGGCGGGAGCGGCCTTCCGTACCCTCGGAGAGGTCGCGGAACCCGCCGCGACACCCATCGACCGGTAGGAGCAGCCCATGTCCGCACCCGAGAACTGGCGTTTCGAGACCAAGCAGATCCACTCGGGCGCCCAGCCCGACCCGGTGACGAAGGCCCGCGCGACGCCCATCTACCAGACCACGTCCTACGTGTTCGACAACACCGATCACGCCGCGAACCTCTTCGCACTGGCGGAGTTCGGCAACATCTACACCCGGATCCAGAACCCCACGCAGGATGTCGTCGAGCAGCGCATCGCGGCGCTCGAGGGCGGCACCGGCGCCCTGCTGGTCTCCAGCGGCCAGGCCGCCGAGACCTTCGCGATCCTGAACCTCGCCCAGGCGGGTGATCACTTCGTGTCGTCGAGCTCGATCTACGGCGGCACGTACAACCTGTTCAAGTACACCCTGGCCAAGCTCGGCATCGAGGTGACCTTCGTCGAGAACCAGGATGACGCCGAGGAGTGGCGTCGGGCGGTGCGGCCGAACACCAAGGCGTTCTTCGCCGAGACGATCGGCAACCCCAAGATCAACGTGCTCGACATCCGCACCGTCGCCGACGTGGCGCACGAGGCCGGGGTGCCGCTGATCGTCGACAACACCATCGCCACCCCGTACCTCATCCGCCCGTTCGAGCACGGCGCCGACATCGTGCTGCACTCGGCGACGAAGTTCCTCGGCGGTCACGGCACCGTTATCGGCGGCGTGATCGTCGACGGCGGATCGTTCGAGTGGTCCAAGAACGTCGACCGGTTCCCGGGGTTCACCGAGCCCGACCCGTCGTACCACGGCGCGAGCTACACCGCGGCGGTGGGTGACGGCCTGGCCTACATCATCAAGGCCCGCGTGCAGCTGCTGCGCGACCTCGGCGCATCCATCTCCCCGAACAGCGCGTGGCTGCTGCTGCAGGGCATCGAGACGCTGTCGCTGCGGATCGAGCGGCACGTGCAGAACGCCCAGGAGATCGCGGAGTGGCTGGAGAACCAGCCCGACGTGGCCTCGGTGAACTACTCGGGTCTTCCCACCTCGCCCTGGTACGCCGCCGCGAACCGCTACGCCCCGAAGGGCGTGGGCGCGGTGCTGTCCTTCGAGCTCAAGGGCGGTGTGGATGCGGGCCGCGAGTTCGTCAACTCGCTGTCGCTCTTCAGCCACCTGGCCAACATCGGCGACGTGCGCTCGCTCGTCATCCACCCCGCCTCGACCACCCACTCGCAGCTCACGCCCGAGCAGCAGCTCACCGCGGGGGTCACCCCCGGGCTCGTGCGCCTGTCGGTGGGGATCGAGAACGTCGACGACCTCAAGGCCGACCTCGAGCAGGCGCTCGCCGCCGCCCGCCGGGTGTCGGAGGCCGCACGCGCCTGACCTGCGCGACCCCGGGGCGCCCCGCGAGCTCGACCAGGGTTCGCGGGGCGCCCCGCGTCTGGGTCGCGGGGAGCGCGGCGCGCCATCGAGGCACGACGCCGCCCCGCGGCATCCGTCTCCTCTTTCGGAACGGCCTTCCTCGCTCCCGCGGAGATCCACGCTCCCGCGGACCGATCCGCCCGCGCGCCCGCGCGAGCGCAGATCTCCGCTCGGGCGAATTGGGCCCGCACGCCGGCGGCCGCGCAGTGTGCGCGCGACCGGCGCCGGCGTCAGACCTTCATGCGCGGGCGCACCCGCGCCAGGCCCCCGTCGACGGCCAGCACCTGCCCGGTGATCCAGTCGTTCGCGGGGTCGAGGAGGAAGGCCACTGCCCGTGCGACATCCTCGGGCTTCCCCAGGCGCCCGAGGGCGTGCATCGCCTCCGACACCTTGCGCGCCCCGTCGGTCTCGGTCAGCGATGCGGTCAGCGACGTCTCGGTCAGTCCCGGGGCGACCGCATTCACCCGCAGGTTGCGCGGCGCGTAGGTCGCGGCGGCTGACAGGGCCAGGCCGATCACCCCCGACTTCGCGGCGGCGATGGCCTCGTGATTGGCCGTGCCGTGCAGAGCCGCCGCGGATGACACGAGCACGACCGATCCCCCGCGCTTGAGGTGCTTGCCGGCTCCCCGCACGGTCGCGAACGCGGTCGTGAGAGACGCGGCGATGACCTCGTCGTACTCGTCGGCCGTCGTCAGATGCGCCGGCTTGAGCAGCAGCGACCCGGCGAAGCAGGCGACTCCGTCGAGCTCCCCCGCTGCGGCGAACACCTCGTCGACGGCAGCGAAGTCGGTGGCGTCCACGACGTGGTCGGGAGAGATGGAGTCATCACCGCGGGCGGTCGTGATGACCTCGTGCCCGCTCTCGCGGAGGGTCTTCGCGGTGGCCTGGCCGATGCCGCTGGATGCGGCGATGAGGAGGAAGCGCGCCATGCTCCCATCATCGTGCGCTCAGGCGGGGACGGGCTCGGATCGGCGAGATCCGGGGAGGGTCACCCAGACCCGGGCGCCACCGAGCGGGGAATCGCTGATGCCGATCTGACCGCCGTGCGCCTCGGCGATGCGCCGGCAGGTGGCCAGGCCGATCCCCAGGCCGGGCGCCGGGGCGTTTCGACCTCGCTCCATCAGCCCGAAGACCCGTTCCCGTTCCTCCACCGGGATGCCGGGACCGTCGTCGTCGACGATCAGCCGGACGCCGGACGACGTCTGCTCGACGCGGACGTCGACGTGGGGCCTCCCGCCGGCTGCGCTTGCGAACTTCACGGCGTTGGCGACGAGATTCTCCACCAGGACGCGGAGCATCGTGCGGTCTCCTTCGATGTCCGTCGAAGCGGTGACATCGATGCGGGCTCCGCTCTGGCTGAGGGCGGAGTGCAGATCATCCTGGATCTCCCCGAGGAGATCGGCGACATCGACCCCCACCGTCGTGGGGGGCACACCACCCACGCGCGCGAAGGCGAGCAGGTCGTCCAGCATGCCCGACATGCGGTGCGCCGCGGCCTCCGCCCTCTCGATCGCGCGGGCCGCGACCGGTGCGTCGGCGAGCTCGGGGCTGTCGACGGCGAGTTCGAGGAAGCCGCTGATCGCGGTGAGGGGGTTGCGCAGGTCGTGGCTGACCTGGCGGGCGAAACCCTCGAGCGCCTCGTTGGATCGCTTGAGCTCACGTGCGAGTCTGCGCAGCTCCAGCACGTCGACCACCTGATGGGCGAGGACGTCGAGCGCGTGACCCTGTTCGTCGGTGAGCAGGCCCGGGTCGTCGTCGAAGACGCACAGCGTGCCGATCGGAACTCCCCCCGGCGTCACCAGCGGGCTCGAGGCGTAGAACCTGATGCGTGCGATGTCACCGGTGACGAAGGGATTCGCAGCGAACCGCTCATCGCGCCGGGCGTCGCGGACGACCACCCGCTGAGAGCCCTCGAAGACGACCGCGCACATCGAGTCCTCCCGGGCGCAGACGGCGGGAGAGATCCCCACGGCGGCGATCTGATGCTGGTGCCGGTCGTCGATGATGTTGATCACCGCGGTCGGCACGCCCGAGATGGTTGCGGCCAGCTCCACCAGACCCTCGAGGTCGGGCTCGGGGGGCTCACCGACGACACCGTACTGAGCGATCACCTCGCGGCGCCTCACGTCCTGTGCTGTGTTCACGTCCGTCCCCCCGGCCCCACAATAGCCGGGGCCGTAACACGGCGCTGGTCAGCGCTACCAGCGGAGAGAATGGCAGGCATGGACTGGCAGACCTCCGAGGACACGGTGCCGAGCGCGCCGGTGACGGAGGCCGATGCCCGTCTGCTTCTCGGCCGCCCACCCGTGACCGGCGCCTGGCGTGACGGCGACCCCGCGGGGGCGCGCCAGTTCGCCGCCTTCGGCGCGTTCCGCACCGAGGGCGGCCGCGAGCTTCCCGGCATCCGTATCGCATTCGAGACCTGGGGCGAGCTCGATCCGGCCCGCGACAACGCGGTGCTCATCCTCCACGCCCTCACCGGCGACAGCCATGTCACCGGTGAGGCGGGCCCCGGACACCCGACCGACGGGTGGTGGAACGACATCGTCGGTCCCGGAAAGCCCGTCGACACCGACCGCTGGTTCGTGGTCGCGCCGAACATGCTGGGCGGATGTCAGGGCTCGACCGGCCCCGCAAGCGTCGCGCCCGACGGCTACGAGTGGGCTTCGCGTTTCCCGTACCTCACGGTCCGCGATCAGGTCGCCGCCCAGGTGCGCCTCGCCGATGCCCTCGGCATCGACAGCTGGGCCGCGGCGATCGGCGGGTCGATGGGCGGCATGCACGCGCTGGAGTGGGCCGTCTCGCACCCCGACCGGGTGGAGCGGATGGCGGTGCTGTCGGCTCCACCGGTGACGACCGCCGACCAGGTGGCCCTGAACTCGGTGCAGCTCGAGGCGATACGGATCGATCCCCGCTTCCAGGGCGGGGAGTACTACGACGCCGGGGACGGAGACGGTCCGCACCGGGGGCTCGCGCTCGCCCGGCGCATGGCGCTTCTGAACTACCGCTCGCCCACCGAGCTGAACCAGCGGTTCCAGCGGTCGTGGCAGTCCGGCGTGAGCCCGCTCGGGCACGGCGGACGCTTCGCGGTGGAGAGCTACCTCGACTTCCACGGCAACAAGTTCACGCGCCGCTTCGACGCCAACAGCTATCTCACCCTCGTCGAGGCGATGAACTCGCACGACATCGGCCGCGACCGCGGCGGCGTCGAGAGCGCGCTGGAGCGCGTCACCGCCCGGGCCCTGGTGCTCGGCATCGACAGCGACCGCCTCTTCCCGGTGGATGGACAGCACCGCATCGCGCGGGGGCTCCGGCACCACATCGACGGTGATCGCGCGGTCGAGCTCGTCAGCGATTTCGGCCACGACGGGTTCCTCATCGAGACCGACGCCGTCGGGATCCACCTCCGGCGGCTCCTCTCGGCCTGAGCGGCGGCCCAGCGCCCTCGAGCTTCAGGCTGAACCCGTCCGCACCCGGGAAGGACGCCGCGGGGGTCGACTCCCTCGGCGGAGGGGTCGTGGCGCGGGAGGGTCGTTGGCATCCGGGAATGCTACCCGGAGGCGGGATCGGGGGCGGTGTAGATCCAGGGGAGCTCGCCGATCTCCAACCGGTGGCGGGCCGGATCGGCGGCGCGGTCGCTCTCACCCCCATCGAGCCGATACTCCGCATCCTCCTGCCAGAGCAGCAGCGGGCCCGCGGGGCCCTGGCGCGCGATCGTCTCGTAGCGTCGGAAGCCCTTGCGTCGCAGCATCGCGACGAGCGCGTCGACGTCGCGCTTTCCGGCCAGGGTGTGGAGAGTGACCCACGTCGGCGGGTACAGGGTGACCTCGCCCCCGGCGTGCCGCTCGAGCACGTCTTCGGGTCTCAGCCAGCGCGCGTCCACGGCCTCGTCGGCCGAGAGCGCGAGCGACCCGTCCCCCGCACGGGCGACGAAGAACCACGTGCGGATCCGCAGCGGCAGGCCCGGGGGTGGATCCCAGCACGACAGCGCCCAGAGGCTGTCAAGGTCGACGACGAGCCCGGCCTCCTCGAACGTCTCACGCACCGCCGCGCGGCGCGCCGCCCCCTCCTCCGACCCGTCCTCCGCAGCATCCGCGTCCTCGCGCTTGCCGCCGGGAAAGACCCAGGCACCGGCGAACGAGCCGCGGTCGGGCCGCTCCAGCAGAAGCACCTCCGGTCCTCGCTCGCCGTCGCGCAGCAGCACGACCGTCCCGGCGACCGGGACCGAGGGATCCTCACCGTCGTGCGGCAGGCGCTCACGCGCCTCCGCGAGCACTCCGGCGAGCACCTGCCGGGCGCGGTCGACCGGCCGAGGATGTTCGGGCGGGTTGACGGCAGCCACCCGCCCAGCCTAAATCGGACCGCTCAGACGGAGATCGGGTGACGCTGCCGATCGGTCGCGATGCTCACGATCGCGAGGCCGAGACCGGCGAGCGCGAGCGCGACCCCGACCCACGCCGGCGCGACGAAGCCCCAGCCGACCGCGATGACCGCCCCGCCCAGGAGAGCGCCGAGGCTGTTGCCCATGTTCAAGGCGGAGTGGTTCAGGGCCGCCGCGATCGATTGGTTGTCGCCTGCGACATCCATCAGCCGGGTCTGTATGGCCGGGCTCACGCACGCCGAGACCAGCCCCGTGGCGAAGATGAACACCGCCAGGGCCCACAGGGTCTGAGCGGACAGCGCGAGAAGGGTCTGCACGAGCGCGAGGGCCACGAATCCTCCGAGGAGGGTCCGGTGCAGATCGATGTCGGCCAGGACGCCCCCGAGGACGTTGCCTACCGTCATTCCGAGGCCCATCACGACCAGCACGATCGGCACGACCCACCCCGGCGAACCCGCGACATCGGTGACGAGCGGGGCGATGTAGCTGTACACCGCGAAGAATCCGCCGAATCCGATCGCGCCCACCGCGAGCGTGAGCCACACCTGGCGGATGCGGAAGACCCGCAGCTCGGCACGGAACGTCCGAGCGGCGTCACCGTCGTGCGCGGGCACGAACGACGCGATGCAGAAGGCGGCGAGGGCGAAGACGGCGGCGACGACGACGAACGCCGCCCGCCACCCCACCTGCTGGCCGAGGAAGGTGCCGAGGGGCACCCCGACGACGTTGGCGACCGTCAGACCCGTGAGCACGACCGCCACGCCCTTCGCACGCTTGCCGGGGCCGAGCACCTCGGCGGCGACGAGCGCGCCGATTCCGAAGTACGCCCCGTGCGGCAGGCCCGCGAGGAACCGCGAGGCCGCCACGAGCTCGAAGGTCGGGAGGACGAAGGTCAGGGCATTGAATGCCGTCAGCGCCAGCGCGAGACCCAGCATCACCCGGTGACGCGGGTACTTCGCCACCACCGCGGCGATCGTCGGGGCGCCGACGACCACGCCGAGCGCATACAGCGAGATCAGCCACCCGGTCTGCGCGATGGCGGCATCGGGATCGGCCACCGACAGCGCAGGCAGCAGGTCGGCGGCGATCTCGGGAAGCAGTCCCATCACGACGAACTCAGTCATGCCGATGCCGAAGCTGCCGACGGCGAGGGAGAGGAGCGCCCACGTCGCCGCCCCCCTCGAGAGAGTCGAGGAGGTCACTCTCGCATGCTACGTCCGTCTGAAGGACGTGTCGAATCGATTCGACTCCCCCGTGGAGGATGCCGCGCTGCGACGTCCACCCGACCGTCAGTCGTCCGTGTCGGATGACCCGTCGTCCTGCAGCGCACGCTCGAGACGCTCGATCTTCGCCTCGATCTCGCCGGTCCGGCCCGGACGGATGTCGGCCTTCAGCACGAGGGAGACCCGCGAGCCGAAGGGCAGGACGGCCTCGGTCGCGCGCTTGACGACGTCCATCACCTCATCCCACTCCCCTTCGATCTCGGTGAACATCGAGGTGGTGCGGTGCGGCAGCCCGGAGCTGCGCACCACACGGACAGCGGCGGCGACGGCATCGTGGACGGAGCCGTCGGAGCGGCCGGTGCCGCTCGGAGCGACGGAGAAAGCGACGAGCATGGGGTTCCTCTCGGTGGCGGATCAGATCAGCGCGTGCACCGGCGCGCGCGCGGCGCGCGGCGTGCGCACGAGCAGGACGACGCTCCACACCAGCAGTGCGATGAGCAGGGCGTTGCGCAGCGTCAGGGCACCGGCCGCAAGCGGGTCACCCCCGAGCAGTCTGCCGTACCAGATCGGGTAGACCAGCTGGGTCAGGGCGGCGGACACCAGCGCGAGGCAGGCCGGCGACCACCAGCGCTCACGGTCGAGCACCAGCCCGACCACGAATGGCGCGATGATCCACGTGAGGTACTGGGGCGAACCGACCTTATTGGTGACGATCAGGAGCAGGACGAGACTCGAGGCGAGCGCGGGGAACACGCGGAGGAAGGGGATGCCGCGGCGCACCCGCGTCACTCCGATGACCGTCACCACAGCGACCGCCGCGACGAGGACGGCCGTCATCGCCCCGCCGACGACGGGAGCGCCGGGGCCGGACACCTGCCAGGTGAGCAGGTCGTCGTCGTAGTACACGCGGGAGTCGGGGAAGCCGGCGACGGCGCGCCACAGCCAATAGGCGCTGACGGGCGCCTCGACCTGCAGGCCGCGTTCGGTCTGGTCGAAGACGAAGCCGAACAGGTGTCGCGCCCCGCCCACCGCGACGATGATCCCCGCCACGATCGCCGACACCGCGGCGGCGGACCCGATCACGGCGAGGCGGCGACGGACGGTGACGACGGCGGCGAGGAGGAGCGCCGCCGGCCAGACCTTGATCCAAGTGGCCGCCGCCAGCAGCGCCGCGGCCACGGCGGGTCTCGTCAGCAGCCACAGACACCCGGCGACGGCGAGAGGCACGGTGATCGCATCCAGGCGGTACATCCCCACGGGCCCGAGCGCGGCGATGAACACCAACCAGAAGACCGCCGCAACCACACGTCCCTGCGACCGGCCCCGACCGACCAGCACCCGGAACGCCGCCGCGTCGACGACCGTCACCAGCACGGCCCAGGCCACGAGGTAGGAGCCGAAGACCGGCGCGAGCACGTGCGCGAGCATGAGGGGCACGAGAGCGAGGGCGGGGTACACCCAGTTCTCGGTGACCCCGACGACACCGGCACCCGCGACGGCACGGTTCGCCCACGGCTCGTAGACGAGGTTGACATCGCCCATGGGCTGATTGGGCTGGAGGAAGCCGAGCACCCCCACCGCGACGTGCACCAGCACGAACGCGATCCACAGCACTGCCCGTTTCGACACGCGCTCATCCTAGGCGGGCGAGGGATCACCCACCCGAGGGCCGAGTCAGCCGCCGAGCGCTTCAGCGACGACGGAGGGAAGAGCCGCGGCCACATCGAGCGCCGTGACCGGACCGCCGCCCCGCCCCGCCCCGTCCGCCGCGCGCTCGGCCGCACGGACACCGGCGCGCTGATGGACCCAGACGCCGGCCGCGGCACGCCGTGCCCACGGCGCGAGATCTGGGTCAGCGGCATCCCCGTTGGTTTCCGAACGCTCCTCCCGGGCCGCCGCACCCGCCACGACCGCCCCGAGCACCCCTGCCAGCACGTCGCCGGTGCCGGCGGTCGCGAGCCATGCCGTCCCCTCCTGGGCGACGAGAGCGTGCCAGCCGTCCGGTTCGGCGACGACCGTGCGCGCGCCCTTCAGCACCACGATCGCGCCCGAGCGGCGGGCGGTCTCCACCGCCGCCTCGACCCGCAGGTCGCCCGCGTCGGGGCCCAGGGGAGCCAGACCGAGCCCCTCGCGCAGCCGGTCGTGCTCACGGTCGTGCGGGGTGAGGATCCTCACGCCGCCCTCCCGCGCCCCGTCGGCGACGAGGTCGAGCGCGCCGGCGTCGACGACGACCGGTTCGGGTCGGGAGAGGATGGCACGCAACGCCGCGGCCTCTCCCGGCGGTCGCTGTGCGGCATCCGTTCCCGACCCGATCAGCCAAGCCTGAACCCGCCCTCCGGAGGTGACCGTCTCGGGGCGGCGGTGCAGGACGAGCGCGGTGGGCCGGTCGGGGCCGAGGTAGCGGACCATGCCGACGCCCGTCCGCCACGCCGCTTCGACGCCGAGCACCGCGGCGCCGGGATACTGCTCCGAGCCGGTGCGGATGCCGAGGACGCCCCGCCGGTACTTGTCATCGGTATCGGTCGGGGCATGCAGCTCGGCCGCGGTGGTGGACAGATCCCAGGTGCTCATCCCGTCACCCTACTCAGGCGTCCGGCGCCTCACCTCGGCCTTCAGCGGCGGCGGCGGGTCGCGTCCTGCACCTCACCGACGAGTTCCTCGATGACGTCCTCGAGGAACAGCACCGCGGTGATCGTTCCGCCTTCGTTCCGCACCTGCGCGAGGTGGCGGCCGTCCCGTCGCATCAGCGCCAGGGCGTCCTCCAGGTCGGTGGTCTCCTGCACCGGCACCATGTGATGGATGCGCTTGGGCGGGATGGCGGTGTCCACCGCGGCATCCGGCCCCTCGGCCACCCGGAGGATGTCCTTGAGGTGCACGTAGCCCACCGGGGCGCCGTCGGAGCCGACGATGACGTACCGCGAGAAGCCGTGCCGGGCCACGGCCCGCTCGATGTCGCCGGGCGTCGTGGTCTCGGGAAGGGTGACCAGGTCCGCCAGCGGCACGGCGATGTCCTTCGCCTTCTTGTCAGTGAACTCCATCACCGCCGCGACCGTCCCCGCCGAATCGTCCAGCACGCCTTCGATGCGCGACTGGTTGACGATCGTGGCGACCTCCTCGAGCGTGAACGTCGAGGCGGCCTCGTCCTTCGGCTCCACCCGGAACAGGCGCACGACGTGGTTGGCGATCCAGTTCAGCGTGAAGATCACGGGGTGGAAGACCTTCGACACCCACACCAGCGGGGCCGCGAGCATCAACACCGCACGGTCGGGCACCGAGAAGGCGAGGTTCTTCGGCACCATCTCTCCGAAGACGACGTGGAGGTACGACACCAGCACCAGGGCGATGGCGAAGGCGATCGCGTCGACGAGCCCTTCGGGCAGCCCCGTGAGCGCCAGCGGCTCTTCGAGCAGGTGGTGGATGGCGGGTTCGGAGACGTTCAGGATCAGCAGCGAACAGATCGTGATGCCCAGCTGCGAGGTCGCGAGCATCAGGGTCGCGTGCTCCATCGCGTACAGCGCGGTGCGAGCAGCGCGCACGCCCCTCTCCGCCAGGGGCTCGATCTGCGAGCGCCTGGCCGAGATCACGGCGAACTCGGCGCCGACGAAGAAGGCGTTGCCGAGGAGGAGTACGACCAGCCAGGCGATTCCCGCCCAATCGCTCATCGGTCCTCACCCCCCGCCGAGGTGTGGGCGGCGACGACCGCCGGCGTGAAGCGCACCCGGTCGACGCGGCGGCCGTCCATCCGCTGCACCTCCAGATCGCCGTCCTCGATGCTCACGCTGTCGCCGACGGCGGGAATGCGCTCGAGGACGCTCATGATGAATCCGCCCACGGTGTCGTACACGTCTCCCTCGGGGATGCGGATGCCGGTGCGGTCGCGCACCTCGTCGGGGCGGAGCTCGCCGGGGAAGCTCACGTACCCGCTCCCGCGCACGATGCCGGCGCGGCGGCGGTCGTGCTCGTCGAGCACCTCGCCGACGATCTCCTCCACGAGGTCTTCCAGGGTGACCACGCCCGCGGTCCCGCCGTACTCGTCGACGACGACCGCCATCTGATAGCCGCGGGCCCGCAGCTCCGAGACGAGGGCGTCGAGGTGCACCGCCTCGGGCACGCGCAGGACCTCGCTCGCCAGGGCCGCCGCCGGCACGTCGGCACGCCGCTCTCGCGGCACGCCGATCGCGGCCTTCAGGTGCACGATGCCGGTGATGTCGTCCATCGACTCCCCCGTGACGGGAAAGCGCGAGTGGCCCGTCCGGCGGGCGAGTTGGATGACATCGTCGGCGCTGTCGGAGGACGACAGGGCATGGATGCTGGGGCGAGGCGTCATGACGTCGGCCGCGGTGAGCCGGGCGAAGTTCAAGCTGCGGTCCAGGAGGCTGGCGGTGTCCTTCTCCAGGACGCCGGCGCTGGCGGACCGTCGGACGAGACTCGAGAGCTCTTCAGCCGTGCGCGCGCCCGACAGCTCCTCCTTGGGCTCGATGCCGAGGGCCCTCAGCACCGCGTTGGCGCTGCCGTTGAGGAGCCGGATGGCGGGGCGGAAGACGGTGGTGAAGGCCACCTGGAAGGGCATCACGAGCTTGGCGGTCTGGCGCGGGACCGCCAGAGCGAAGTTCTTCGGGACGAGCTCGCCGATGATCATCGAGAACACCGTCGCGATCGAGACGCCGATGATCGACGACAGCGCCACGACCACGCCCTCCGGCCATCCCCAGCCGATCAGGATCGGACGCAGCAGGTTGGAGATGGCCGGTTCCATCGTGTAGCCGGTCAGCAGCGTCGTCAGAGTGATGCCCAACTGGGCGCTCGAGAGGTGCGTGGAAGTGATGCGCAGCGCGCTGATGGTCAGCGACAGCCGGGATTCCCCCGCCTCCTGGCGGGCCTCGAGGTCGGCACGATCGAGATTGACCAGCGCGAACTCGCTCGCGACGAACAGGCCTGTGCCGACGGTCAGCAGGAGCCCCACGCCCAACATGACGTAATCCATCACGTGCCACCCCCGTTCAGGGAGGGGGCGGGGCGGTGGGGCGAGGGTCTACAACTGGGAGGGTCGTCCATTTCGCCGAGAAGTCTACGGCAGGACGACGCCGATCGCCCCGGGGGATCGATGTGCCGATGAGTGGGATTGACCCTCCCTCGACCGCCGAGATCGTCGTACGCTTCCCACACGCATTCATGCGAATCCATCCGCTGAACGTGCACATCTGACGAAGGAACAACGATGTCGACCGTCACCGACTCCCCCACCGCCACCTCCACCCTCATCAACCCCGACGTGTTCGCGGGGCTCATCCACATCGACGGAGCCTGGGTGCACGGCGAGGGGGGTCAGACCGCCTCCGTCGAACCCGCGACCGGTGAAACGCTCACCATGGTCGGCATGGCCGGGCCCGCGGATGTCGCGAAAGCAGCCGAGGGAGCAGCACGCGCCCAGCGGGAGTGGGCGGCGACCCCGCATCCGGTACGCGCCGGTGTTCTGCGCAAGGCGGCGCAGCTGTGGGAGGAGCACGCCGAGGAGATCATGGGCTGGAACGTCCGCGAGGTCGGCGCCATCCCGCCTCTCGCCGGCTTCGCCCTGCACGTGACGGCCGCGGAGTGCTACGAGGCCGCAGCCCTCCCCTCGGCCCCCCTCGGCTCGATCCTGGCCAGCGAGGAGCCCCGGCTGTCCCTGGCACAGCAGGTTCCCGTCGGTGTGGTCGGGGTCATCTCGCCGTTCAACGTGCCGCTGATCCTCGGCATCCGCGCCGTCGCCCCCGCGCTCGCCCTCGGCAACGCCGTGCTGCTCAAACCCGACCCCCGCACCGTCATCACCGGTGGGGTGAGCATGGTGCGCATCTTCGAGGAGGCGGGCCTTCCGAAGGGACTGCTGCAGCTGGTGCCCGGCGGCGCCGATGTCGGTGAGGCGATGGTCGCCGACCCGCGGGTGCGGGTCGTGGCGTTCACGGGTTCCACGCGCGCCGGGCGCGCCGTGGGCGAGCTCGCCGGACGCCACCTGACCCGGGCGCACCTCGAGCTCGGCGGCAACTCCGCGTTCGTCATCCGCCACGACGCGGATGTCGACAGGGCGGTCAACCTCGCCACGTGGGGGTCGTTCCTCCACCAGGGCCAGATCTGCATGACCGTGGGCCGCCACATCGTGCACGAGTCGCTCTTCGACGCTTACGTGGACAAGCTCGCCGCGAAGGCCGAATCGATGGTCGTCGGCGATCCCGCCGCAGGTCAGGTGCACCTCGGGCCGCTCATCGACGAGGTCCAGCGCGACCGCGTGCACACGCTCGTGCAAGACGCCGTCGCCCAGGGGGCGACGCTAGCCGCGGGCGGCACCTACCAGGACCTCTTCTACCGCCCGACGGTGCTCGCGAACCCGCCGAAGGACGCCGCCGCCTACTGCGACGAGGTCTTCGGCCCGGTCGCATCGGTGGTGTCGTTCGCCACCGACGACGAGGCGGTCGCCCTCGCCTCCGACACCGAGTACGGGCTGTCGCTGGGCATCGTCACCGCCGACGCGATGGCGGGGTGGGAGATGGCGCAGCGCATCCCGTCGGGGATCGTGCACGTGAACGATCAGACCGTGAACGACGAGGCCAACGCCCCGTTCGGCGGCGTCGGCGCGTCGGGCACCGGCTCGCGCCACGGAGGCGCGCAGGCGAACATCGACGCCTTCACCGCGACCCGCTGGATCACGATGCGGCGCGAGCCGGGACAGTACCCGCTCTGAGCGGTCACGCCTGCTGACACCATCACCAGCTGACGGGGAGCGCCTTGCCCTCCTCATAGCCGGCGGCGGACTGGAGGCCCACGCGGGCGCGCTCGTGGAACTGCGACACGGTGTGCGCGCCCGCGTAGGTGAAGGACGACCGCACGCCCGAGGTGATCATGTCCAGCAGGTCCTCGAGGCCGGGTCGGAGCGGGTCGAGGTAGATCTTCGACGACGAGATGCCCTCGGCGAAGAGCTCCTTGCGTGCCCGCTCGTAGGGATCGAGCCGACCGAAGCGCTCCTGCACCGCCTTGGTCGATGCCATGCCCCACGATTCCTTGTATGCCCGACCCGCGTCATCCCGCAGAAGCTCCCCCGGAGCCTCGATGGTGCCCGCGAACCAGGAGCCGATCATGACGGAGGCGGCCCCGGCTGCGAGCGCCAGCGCGACATCGCGGGGGTAGCGCACCCCGCCGTCGGCCCACACGTGCGCGCCGCGGGCCCGTGCGGCCGCGGCGGTCTCGAGGACGGCCGAGAACTGCGGACGACCCACCGCCGTCATCATGCGCGTGGTGCACATCGCACCCGGGCCGACGCCGACCTTGAGGATCGTCGCGCCGGCGTCGACGAGGTCGGCGACCCCGTCCGCGGTGACGATGTTCCCCGCGACGATCGGCACGCCGAGACCCTCGGCCGACACTGCGCGGAGGGCGCGGAGCATGCCGTCCTGGTGCCCGTGGGCGGTGTCCACGACAAGCACATCGACGCCGGCGGCGACGAGTGCGCGAGCCTTGGCCGCCACGTCGCCGTTGATCCCGACGGCGGCGGCGACCGCGAGGCGCCCCGAGGCGTCGACGGCCGGGCGGTAGAGCGTGGTGCGCAGCGCGCTGCGGCGCGAGAGCGTGCCGACGACGAAACCGTGGTGCAGCACGCACACCGTCTCGGCGTCGGCGCCCACGATGAGGTCGAAGGCATGCCGGGCGTCGTCGACATCGTCCGCATCGATCGACGCCGCATGTCCGCGGGCGAGATCGCCCAGGCGCGCATCGGGCAGCGCCGAGCCCAGCCTGCGGGCGGGCACCACCCCATGGACGTCGTCGATGTGCACGCGTCCGGCGGGCGCGTCGCTGACGACGATGCCGTGTCCATCAGTGGCCGGGAGGAGCCGTGCGGCGTCGGCGACGGTCGCCGACGAGGGCAGCACCAGCGGGGTGTCCCACGGCACCGGCTGCGCCTTGACCCACCGGATCGCCGCGTCGAGCTCCTGCAGGGGAAGATCCTGCGGCAGGACGCCGAGCCCGCCGCGTCGCGCGAGAGTGGCGGCCAGGCGTGCGCCCGTCACCGAGTTCATGTTCGCCGACACCAGCGGGAGGGTCGCGGGCGTGCCGTCCGCGGGTGACAGATCGACGTCGAGGCGGCTCGTGATCGCCGAATGGCGCGGAACCAGGAACACGTCCGAGTACGTGAGGTCGACCTGCGGTTTCTCGCCGTAGAACTCCATTGCACCGATCCTAGGGATCTTTGCGCTCGCGTGAAGAGAGGCGATTGGTGGCCCACTGAGCGGGGCTGGACCCGGGAACGGCCTCGGCAGACTGGGTTAGTCTTAACAATCGTGCGTGCGGGCCGGACCGAGACCTGTGCGACAGATGAATTTCGGCGATGAAAGCAGGCGATCGAGCGTGTCGAGCCAGGTGACCGGCGTCGGGGTGTCGAGCGAGGGAGAGTTCGGGGCCAACGAATGGCTGGTCGACGAACTGTACGAGCAGTACAAGGTCGACAAGAACTCCGTGGACAAGGAGTGGTGGCCGATCCTCGAGGCCTATCACCCCGTCGAGGTCGACGGTGGAGGCGCGGATGACAGCGCCGCCGCCAGCGACGCGGCACCGGCGAAGGACCCGTCGCCCCCGGCATCCGATGCGCCCGGTGCATCCGATGCGCCCGCCGCATCCGACGCTCCGGCTTCGTCCCCTGCGAACGATGCCCACCCGATCACCGCACCGGTTCCCGTGATCGGCGCCCAGCCCGTCGCCCGCACGACCGCGAAGCCGGCGGCGCCGCAGCCGATTCCGGCGCAGGCTCCCAAGGTCACCCCGTCGGCAGCACCGGAGCAGGCCGATGAAGACACGGTCACGGTCCTCAAGGGCATAACGAAGACCCTCGCGGCGAACATGGACCAGTCGCTGACCGTGCCCACCGCGACGAGCGTGCGCACCGTGCCGGCGAAGCTGATGATCGACAACCGCATCGTCATCAACAACCACATGTCGCGCACCCGCGGCGGCAAGGTGAGCTTCACCCACCTCATCGGCTGGGCCATGATCCAGGCGCTGAAGGCGTTCCCGAGCCAGAACGTCTTCTACGCCGAGGTGGACGGCAAGCCCTCGGTGGTGGCCCCCGCGCACATCAACCTCGGCATCGCGATCGACCTCCCCAAGCCCGACGGCACGCGGTCGCTCCTGGTCCCGAGCATCAAGCGGGCCGAGAGTCTCACCTTCGGCGAGTACCTCGCCTCCTACGAGGACCTGGTCACGCGTGCCCGGGGCAACAAGCTCACCGCGGCCGACTTCCAGGGCACCACGATCTCCCTCACCAACCCCGGCGGCATCGGCACCGTCCACTCGGTGCCGCGCCTGATGAAGGGTCAGGGATGCATCGTCGGCGCGGGCGCGCTGGACTACCCGGCCGAGTTCCAGGGCGCGAGCGAGAAGACGCTGAACGAGATGGCGATCGGCAAGACGATCACCCTCACCAGCACCTACGACCACCGCGTGATCCAGGGTGCCGGGTCGGGCGAGTTCCTGAAGATCATCCACGAGCTGCTCATCGGCAAGCGCGGCTTCTACGACGACATCTTCGCCGCACTGCGCATCCCTTACGCCCCGATCCACTGGGCCAGCGACATCAACGTCGACGTCGCCGAGCGGGTGGACAAGACCGCACGCGTGCAGGAACTCATCAACTCCTTCCGCGTGCGCGGCCACCTCATGGCCGACATCGACCCGCTCGAGTACGTCCAGCGCACCCACCCCGACCTCGAGATCGAGCAGCACGGGCTGACGTTCTGGGACCTCGACCGCGAGTTCGTCACCGGCGGCTTCGGCGGCAAACGCCTCATGAAGCTCCGCGAGATCCTCGGTGTGCTGCGCGACTCGTACTGCCGCACCATCGGCCTGGAGTACATGCACATTCAAGACCCCGAGCAGCGGCTGTGGTTCCAGCAGAACGTCGAGGTCAAATACACCAAGCCCGGCCACGATGAGCAGCTTCGCATCCTGTCGAAGCTGAACCAGGCCGAGGCCTTCGAGACGTTCCTCCAGACGAAGTACGTCGGCCAGAAGCGCTTCAGTCTCGAGGGCGGCGAGTCGCTCATTCCGCTGCTGGACGAGGTGCTGCAGGGTGCCGCGCAGGCGGGCCTGGACGGCGCGGCGATCGGCATGGCCCACCGCGGCCGCCTGAACGTCCTGACCAACATCGGCGGCAAGACCTACGGACAGGTGTTCCGCGAATTCGAGGGCTCGGTCGCCGTGGGGGCCAAGCGCGGCTCGGGCGACGTGAAGTATCACCTCGGCACCGAGGGCACCTTCGTCGCCGACGACGGCAGTGAGCTCCCGGTCTACCTCGCCGCCAACCCCTCGCACCTCGAGACCGTCGACGGCGTGCTGGAGGGCATCGTGCGCGCCCGCCAGGACCGCAAGCCCGTGGGCACGTTCTCGTGGCTGCCGGTCCTCATCCACGGGGATGCGGCCTTCGCCGGCCAGGGCGTGGTCGTCGAGACGCTGCAGATGTCGCAGCTGCGCGGTTACCGCACGGGCGGCACGGTCCACATCGTGGTCAACAACCAGGTCGGCTTCACCACCATGCCGGGCGACGCGCGCACCTCGGTGTACGCCACCGACGTGGCCAAGACGATCCAGGCGCCGATCTTCCATGTCAACGGCGACGACCCCGAGGCCGTCGTCCGCGTGGCGCAGCTGGCCTTCGCCTTCCGCGAGAAGTTCCACCGCGACGTCGTGATCGATCTGGTCTGCTACCGACGCCGAGGCCACAACGAGGGCGACGACCCCTCGATGACGCAGCCGCTGATGACGAACCTCATCGAGGCCAAGCGTTCGGTGCGGCGCCTCTACACGGAGGCGCTCGTCGGCCGCGGCGACATCACCGAGGAAGAGTACGAGCAGGCCAAGCGCGACTTCCAGAACCGCCTCGAGATCGCCTTCGCAGAAACGCACGCGGCCGAGACCGGATCCTCGCCCACCGTCGGTCCGGATGCGAATGAGGCCGGGGCCACGCCCGCAGGCGAGCTCGACACCACGGGCGTCTCCCGCGACATGGTGCACCTCATCGGCGACGCATTCGTCAACAAGCCCGATGGCTTCACCGTGCACGGGAAGCTCCAGCAGCTGCTGGACAAGCGCCTGGACATGAGCCGCAACGGCAACATCGATTGGGGCTTCGCCGAGCTCCTCGCCTTCGGCTCGCTGCTGGTCGAGGGCACCTCGGTGCGGCTGGCCGGTCAGGACTCCCGCCGCGGCACGTTCGTCCAGCGCCACTCGGTGCTGCATGACCGCCAGAACGGCCAGGAGTGGATTCCGCTCACGAACCTGGCCGACAACCAGGGGCGCTTCTGGGTCTACGACTCCCTGCTCAGCGAATACGCCGCGATGGCCTTCGAATACGGCTACTCGGTCGAGCGCACCGACGCGCTGGTGCTCTGGGAGGCGCAGTTCGGCGACTTCGCCAACGGCGCCCAGTCCGTCATCGACGAGTTCATCTCCTCCGCCGAGCAGAAGTGGGGCCAGCAGTCCAGCGTCACGCTCCTTCTCCCCCACGGGTACGAGGGCCAGGGGCCCGACCACTCGTCGGCGCGGATCGAGCGGTACCTGCAGATGTGCGCCCAGGACAACATGATCGTCGCTCGCCCGTCGACCCCGGCGTCGTACTTCCACCTGCTGCGTCGCCAGGCATACGCACGTCCTCGCCGACCGCTCGTCGTCTTCACGCCCAAGGCGATGCTGCGCCTGCGCGGAGCGACCAGCAAGGTCGAGGACTTCCTGTCGGGTCGCTTCGAGCCGGTGCTCGACGACGACCGCGGCGTCGAGGCGTCGAAGGTGGAGCGGGTGCTGCTGCACTCCGGCAAGCTGCACTGGGATCTGCGCGCGGAGCTCGACAAGAAGCCCGACCCGCGGATCGCCCTGGTGCGTCTGGAGCAGTTCTACCCCTCACCCGTCGAAGCGCTGCACCGCGTACTGGCCAACTACCCCGGCGCCGACCTCGTGTGGGTGCAGGACGAACCCGAGAACCAGGGCGCATGGCCGTTCATCGCCCTCGAGCTGAGCAAGCACCTCGACGGCCGCGACATCGAACTGATCTCGCGCCCCGCGATGGCGTCGACGGCGACCGGGTCGCCGAAGGTGCACGCGGCCGAGCAGGCCGAGATCATGCGGGCGGCCCTCACCTTGTAACTCTGCGCTGACCGGTTACCGTCTCTGGCGGTGGCCGGTCAGGCACGGTCAGTGCGTGGCCTGGGCGGTGCGCAGCCGCGTGAGGATCTGGTCGCGCAGCTCCTCGGGCGCGGTCTCCTTGCACGCCCGGGCCACGACCTCGGTGAGCGTCCGGGCCACCAACGCCTCGTCGCGGCATCCCGGGCAGTTGTCCAGGTGCTCGGTGATGTCTTTGTGCTCGGTCTTGCAGACCTCGTTGCGGAGGTACTCCTCGAGGTCGCGCCGTGCCTTCTCGCAGCCGCAGTCCGTCATTTCTTCACTCCCGTGGCGGCGGTGTCGATACCGCGCTCTTTCGCGTAATCGGCCAGCAGGTCACGCAGCATCCGCCTGCCTCGGTGCAGACGGCTCATGACCGTGCCGATGGGGGTTTTCATGATGTCGGCGATCTCCTGGTAGGCGAAGCCCTCCACATCGGCGAGGTACACCGCCAACCGGAAGTCCTCCGGGATCGCCTGCAGAGCGTCCTTCACCACCGACGCCGGCATGTGATCGATCGCTTCGGCCTCTGCCGAACGCGTACTGATCGCCGTCGTCGATTCGGCTCCGCCGAGCTGCCAGTCCTCCAGCTCGTCGATCGCCCCTTGGAAGGGCTCGCGCTGCTTCTTCCGGTAGGTGTTGATGTAGGTGTTGGTGAGGATCCGGTAGAGCCACGCCTTCAGATTCGTGCCCTGGGTGAAGCTCTTCCACGACGCGAACGCCTTGACGAACGTCTCCTGGACGAGGTCGGCGGCGTCGGCCGGATTGCGCGTCATCCGCATCGCCGCGGCGTACAGCTGGTCCATGAACGGCAGCGCCTGCTGCTCGAACTGCGTACGCGTTTCCTCGACGGAGGCTGGCTGGTCAGACATCACGCGCCAGTCTACGGCGGCGATCTCCTCGACAGTCTGTGCGTCAGGCCGTTCGAGCGTGGCGATCATCCCGGCTCCTCTCGGTGGTTCGTTAGGGTAGAACTCGATGACACCGCCCGGGTATTCCCCCGACTCCGACGTCCGCGCGTGGGCCGCCCCGACGGCGGAGGGCCCCTTGCGCGCCGTCGTCACGGTGCCGGGGTCGAAATCGCTGACCAACCGCGAACTCGTCCTCGCTGCACTCGCCGACGGCCCCAGCCGGCTGATCGCCCCGTTGCACAGCGACGACTCCGCCCGGATGATCGATGCGCTGCGGGCGCTCGGCGTCTGCGTCGAGACGGAACCCGGCGAGGGCGACTTCGGCGATGACCTGCTCATCACCCCCATCTGGCCGCTGCACGGGGGCGGCGCGGTGGACTGCGGTCAGGCCGGCACCGTGATGCGGTTCATCAGCCCCGTCGCCGGCTTCGCCGACAACGACGTCGAGGTCACCGCCCACGAGACGGCACTCCACCGCCCCATGGGTGCGATGATCCACGCGCTCCGCGATGTCGGTGTCGACATCGACGATGGCGGCCACTGGACGCTCCCCTTCCTCGTGCGGGGCCGCGGGCACGTGCGCGGTGGCGAGGTGACGATGGACGCCAGCGCCTCCAGCCAGTTCGTTTCCGGGCTGCTGCTGGCCGCTCCGCGATTCGACGTGGGCCTGCATCTCATCCATTCCGGGGGCAGGCTCCCGAGCATCCCGCACATCGACATGACGATCGAAGCCCTCGCCCGCAGAGGCGTCCATGTCGAGCGGCCCGCGCCCGGTGAGTGGGTCGTCCCCGCAGGACCCATCCGGGCGAAGGATGTCGCGATCGAACCCGACCTCTCCAACGCCGCACCGTTCCTGGCCGCGGCCATGATCGCGGGCGGCTCGGTGTCGGTGACCGGCTGGCCGCTGCACTCCACCCAGCCCGGGGCCATGCTCAGTGACATCCTGTCCCTTATGGGGGCACGCGTGGTCCGCAGAGGTGGCGCGCTGACCGTGAGCGCCGGGGAGACCATCGCGGGCGTCGACCTCGACCTCTCCGCCGCAGGCGAGCTGACCCCCACCCTGTTCGCCCTCGCCGCCTTCGCCGACGCACCGACGACCCTGTACGGCATCGGACACATCCGCGGACACGAGACCGACCGCATCGCGGCGCTCGTGGCGAACCTCCGCGCTCTGGGCGGCGAGGCGCACGAACTCGCCGACGGCATCCGCATCGTCCCGCGGCCGCTTCGTGCCGGTCTCTGGCGCGCCCACCACGATCACCGCCTCGCCACCACCGGCGCCCTCGTCGGACTGCGTGTGGAGGGGGTGTCGGTGGACGACATCGGCACGACGGCGAAGACGATGCCCCAGTTCCCGCAGCTCTGGCAGGGGATGCTCGACGGCCCCCGCGCAGCTGCGGAGGGATGACCACCCGTGAGCTGGCTGGACGACGCCGACGACGATGACCTCGACTTCGACGAGGCCGATGTGCGCGTCAGGCCGAATCCGAAGGCCAACCGTCCGCGCACCAAGCGCCGCCCGGCGCATGCCGACGCCCAGATCGGTCGGGTGCTCGGTGTCGACCGGGGCCGGTACGCGGTCCTCGTGGACGAAGACGGCGACGACGAGCACGAGATCATCGCGATGCGGGCGCGTGAGCTGCGCAAGGTCCCCATCGTCACGGGCGACCGGGCGCGGCTGGTGGGCGACAGATCCGGAGACGAGGGCACCCTCGCCCGGATCATCGGCATCGAAGAGCGCTCCTCGCTCCTCCGCCGCAGCGCCGACGACACCGATCAGGTCGAGCGGGTCATCGTCGCCAACGCCGACCAGATGCTCGTCGTCGTCGCCGCGGCGGATCCTGAGCCGCGGGAACGCCTGGTCGACCGCTATCTCGTCGCCGCGCTGGACGCCGGGATCCGCCCGCTTCTGGTCGTGACGAAGACCGACCTCGCCGACCCCGCGGACTTCCTGAGCCACTTCGAAGGGCTCGACCTCGAGGTGTTCACCAGTGCGCGCGGCGAGATGCCGGTCGAGCGCATCGGCGCCTCGCTGGCAGGGCACGCGACGGTCTTCGTAGGGCACTCGGGTGTCGGCAAGTCGACCCTGGTCAACGCCCTGGTTCCCGACGCGGGCCGCGCCACGGGACATGTGAACGAGGTCACCGGCCGCGGGCGTCACACCTCCAGCTCGACGGTCTCGCTGCGCTACCGCGGAGCGTCCGGATCGGGGTGGGTGATCGACACTCCCGGTGTCCGCTCGTTCGGTCTGGGTCACGTCGACCCCGCGAACATCCTGCGTGCCTTCACCGAACTCGCCGAGGTCGCCGACGAGTGCCCGCGAGGATGCACGCATCTGCCCGACGCCCCCGACTGCGCGCTCATCGAGGCGGTCGCCGAGGGGCGACTCGGGCCCACCGGTCCGGCGCGGCTGGACTCGCTGCAGCGGCTTCTCGCCACCTTCGCCGACCGCGGCGACCGGGCAGCGCCCCGGCATCCGGTTCGCCCTAGGCTGGAGCCATGACGCGTCTGGAACCCGGAGACCTCGCCCCCGACTTCACCCTCGATGACCAGGACTCCACGCCGGTCTCGCTCGCCGACTTCCGCGGCACCGGTGTGGTGCTCTTCTTCTACCCCGCCGCGATGACCCCCGGGTGCACCACCGAGGCGTGCGACTTCCGCGACTCGCTCGCCCCGCTGCAGGCCGCAGGGTTCGCCGTGCTCGGAATCTCGCGCGACGACGCGGCGACCCTGCAGAAGTTCCGCGAGCGCGACGGTCTCACCTACCCGCTGCTCAGCGATCCCGACCATGCCGTGCACGACGCCTACGGCGCCTGGGGAGAGAAGTCCAACTACGGCAAGACGGTGCAGGGTGTCGTCCGCTCGACCTTCGTGATCGACGCGGACGGCCGTGTCGCTCACGCCCTCTACAACGTCAAGGCCACCGGCCACGTCGCCCGGGTGCGGAGCATCCTGGGCCTCGCCGCCTGAGATCGCACCGGGGTCACGCCCCGGGGCCCGCATCCCCGTCGGACGCTTCCGGGGGCGCCGAGGTCCGAGTCGCCCAGATGAGCGCGACCAGCACCACCACCCCCGGCGCCGCGAGAAGCAGCGCCGAGAACGGCTGCGCATAGGCGCCCGTCGCCGCCCCCAGCGCGACGGCGAGGATCAACAGCTGAGTGACGATTCCGCCCGATCGGCCCCACGAGACCCGCCGCCACGTGGCACCCGCGAACGCGAGCACGATCGCCGCGCCGGCGAGGGTCAGCACGAGCAGGGCGAGCGCAGTCGTCAGGATCCCGGTGTCGCCGCCTGCGAGCGCGACCACCTGCCAGCCGACGAGGACCAGCAGTCCTATGCCCTCGAGAGCCAGCAGCGAACCGGCGATCCGGTGGGCGATGATGTCGCGCATGAATCTCTCTCGTTCCGGGGGGCGGAAGGAAACCTGGCCGAAACCAAGACGTCGACTCTTGATTCCCTTCATGTGCTATGGGACCATTAGATAAGCCGTGTGCTCCCACAGCGACGTGGGGCGGGCATCCGCTCGCACTCCCACAGGGTATCGGCCCCGATTCCGGGACATACCATTTCCCCCACCATTCTGCATCAAGGAGCACCACCATGGATTGGCGCGACAAGGCCGCCTGCCTCACCGTCGACCCCGAGCTGTTCTTCCCCGTCGGGAACACCGGGCCTGCCGTCGACCAGATCGAGAAGGCGAAGTCCGTGTGCGCCCGGTGCACCGTCACCGAGACGTGCCTGCAGTACGCCCTCGAGAGCGGCCAGGATTCCGGCGTCTGGGGCGGGCTGTCCGAGGATGAGCGTCGCGCCCTGAAGCGTCGCGCCGCGCGCGCCCGTCGCGCCAGCTGAGCCCCTCGCCTCCCCCGGGTTCACCCGGCGGCCGTCCCTCGGACCCGTCCGAGGAGCCCCTCCCCCGCGACCCGTCCGAGGAGCCCTTCCCCCGCGACCTGTCCGCGGGGCCCTTCCCCGCGACCCGTCAAGAATTGCGTCGAGCCGCTTCGGGAAAACCCGTTCCGCGGCGGGTCGGGGGATGTCCGCGACGATTCAGCCCTGCATCCGCTCGATGTAGCGCAGCGGGATCTCGATCGTGACCTCGGTCCCGCTGCCGACCAGCGTGTGCCAGTCGATCGTGCCGCCGAGTTCGCCCTGGATGAGCGTGCGCACGATCTGTGTGCCGAGACCGCGCCCGACCAGGCCCTCCGGCAGACCCACGCCGTTGTCACGGACCCGCACCTCGAGTCGCTCGTCGCTGCGGTCGGCGAGGATCTCCACGTCGCCCTCTTGACCGGCCAGTCCGTGCTCGACCGCGTTGGTGACGAGTTCGGTCAGCGCGAGCGCGAGCGGGGTCGCGTAGGCGCTCGGGAGGGTGCCGAATCGGCCGGTCGAGCGCGTTCGCGCACGGGTGTTGGGTGCCGCCGCGACCTCGGCGACGAGCTTCAGCACGCGGGCGAACACGTCGTCGAAGTCCACGCTCTGGGTGAGACCCTCCGACAGCGTGTCGTGCACGACCGCGATCGCCGACACCCGGCGCATGGCCTGCGTGAGGGCCTCACGAGCCTCGTCGGAGTGCGACCGCCGCGCCTGGATCCGCAGCAGCGAGGCCACCGTCTGGAGGTTGTTCTTCACCCGGTGGTGGATCTCGCGGATCGTGGCGTCCTTGGTGATGAGCTCCTGCTCCTGGTGGCGCAGCTCGGTGACATCGCGGCAGAGCACGATCGCCCCGATGCGGGTGCCACGGTCGCGGAGCGGGATGGTCCGCAACGACACCGTGACCCCCTGCGCCTCGATGTCGGCACGCCACGGTGCTCGGCCGGTGACCACCAGCGGCAGCGACTCGTCGAAC